>JAFQNL010000040.1 GCA_017395935.1 Oscillospiraceae bacterium | reverse complement strand
CCACCACCATCCTGACCGCTGTTGTCGAGGGTGAGGCCACCAAGGAAGGCATCAACGCCGCTATGAAGGCTGCCGCTACCGAGTCCTTCGGCTACAACACCGACGAGATCGTCTCCTCCGACGTCATCGGCATGCGTTTCGGCTCCCTGTTTGACGCTACCCAGACCATGGTCACCGTTATGGACAACGGCACCTCTCAGGTCCAGGTCGTCTCCTGGTACGACAACGAGAACTCCTACACCTCTCAGATGGTCCGCACCATCAAGTACTTCGCTGAGCTGGGCTAATTGACCGCTCTGTGCTGTACCTCTAAGGTTTAGCGAATTCAGCGCCACCCCAAAAGGGGTGGCGCTTTTCTCATAGCCACGCAAATCCCAGCTCAGCTCCTCAAAAGTCAGGATAGCCCAAGCGCCGAAACGGACTGCCACCCCGGCGGTTAGGACGCCGGGGCCTACGCTAAAAACGTGCCCCCGGCACGTTTTCTTTACGCTGCGGTTCGCTGAGCTGGGCTAATCTCCAAGTCTTTGCCGTACTGTTAGGTATAGCGTTTTCAAGGGCACTCCTTCGGGAGTGCCCTTTTTCTCTTCTGACCAGACCTCAAGACGGGCATCCCAACCTGACTTCCCTCCAAAAAACAAGCCGCCCTCCGGAAAGGAGGGCGGCTGAACAGGCTTCACGTCTCTTCAGATCATAACCGGCAGGAACCAGACCAGCTGGGCCAGCAGACTGAGCTGATAGGGGATGGTGAGAGGAGCGGTGAGGGCGGAGGGCATGACCAGCATGAGCAGCGCCCAGGCCAGAGCAAACTTCCGGCTCTCTCCCGGCCGGAAGTGGAATCCGGCATAGAAGATCCAGCAGAACATGACCAGAATACCGGCCAGAATGGGGTACAGATAGGTTTCGGCATGGGGATGGGAGCCAAAGACATGGTAAAATGCCACCATCCAGTAGCAGCAGCAGAAGGAGGGCACCAGCAGCAGCGTGGAATAGTTCTTCCCCTTCGCCTTCCGGTCCAGTCCCATCAGCACCATTGACCCGCCGGCCGCCGTCTGAAACAGGCACATGAGCAGGGCGATCAGGGCCAGAGGCTGATGGGAGAGCTGCTCTGCCCCCATCATCAGGCCGGACACCAGCCCAATCCCGCCGGCCGCCAGCCGGCAGATTCTATGGAAGGGGGTTCGGGCAGGGTAGGGGGACGCCATCTCCCGGCCCTCCGGCCAGTTCTTGATCACCAGCAGCACCACAATAAGCACTGACACCACCATCAGCCCGTGGGACAGACCGGGGAGCTCTGGCTCGGTGATCAGCTGGGTAGCCGGGTCATAGGTAACGCTCCAGATGGTCCGGCGAAAGAGCCCGCAGATCAGACCCAGAAAGAGGGGGATCAGGGCGCGCAGGGTCTTTTTCATGTATATCATCACTTCCGTGGCATAAGTTCTCAGCCTATATAGTATACCACGGCCCGCCAGAGAAGAAAAGAGCCGGAGAGATGGAAAATATGGGGGAAAAATAGCCGGTCTGTCCTGTCAATGGGACGGAAAGTATGCTATAATCGGGGCAGAATCAAAAAAGGAGGACAAGTATCATGTCCTGCAAGGAAGAATTTATCGAAATCTTTCAGGAGAAGATCCAGCGCAAGGGCGCTGACGCTCTGCTGGACTATCTGTGCAATAAGAGCGACTTTTTTACCGCCCCTGCCTCCGCCCGGTATCATGGGGCCTACGAGGGCGGTCTCTGCGAGCACAGTCTGAACGTCTACCACTGTCTGTCCGACTATCTCTGCCGGGAGCGGGTAGCCGAGCTCTACGGCCTGGAGTATTCGGAGGAGTCGATCGCCATCGTCGCCCTGCTCCATGACCTGTGCAAGATCGGCTGCTATAAGCAGACCATGCGCAACGTCAAGGGGGAGGACGGACGCTGGACTCAGGTCCCCTCCTACCAGTTTGAAGACCCCATGCCCTATGGCCACGGGGAGAAGAGCGTCTACGTGGTCAACGGCTTTCTCCGTCTGACCCGGGAGGAGGCCTTTGCCATCCGCTATCATATGGGTTTCTCCGGCAGCGAGGAGAAGAACGCCGTGGGCAAGGCCTTCCAGATGTATCCCCTGGCCTTTGCCCTGTCGGTTGCCGATATGGAGGCCACCTATTTTCTGGAGGGCGAGGCCTGAGCCCGCTCCCATCCATGTCCCTGCCCTCTGGGGGAGACAGTCGATCTCTGACCGGCTGTCTCCCCTTCTTTCGTTCCGGGCCGGGGCGCAAAAAAACGGTGCCCTCCGGACAGGAGGACACCGAAACAAGAGGACAGATCTTACTGGTTGGCCAGAGCGGCGGTGATAATGGCCATGGAGTAGACCTCCATACCGTTGCAGCCCCGGGACAGGTCGTTGATGGGTGCGTTCAGACCCAGCAGGATGGGGCCATAGGCGTCGAAGTTACCCATACGCTGGGCAATCTTGTAGCCGATATTGCCGGCGTTGATGTCGGGGAAGATGAAGACGTTGGCGTGGCCGGCCACCTTGGAGCCGGGGCACTTGGTCATTGCCACACGGGGAGAAACGGCGGCGTCAAACTGGAGCTCGCCGTCAATGGCCAGTTCAGGAGCCATGGCCTTGGCCATACGGGTGGCCTCGCGCATCTTGTCCACGTCAGGGTCCTTGCCGGAGCCGTGGGTGGAGAAGCTCAGGAAGGCCACCTTGGGATCAATACCGAAGATCTTGCCGCACTCGGCGCAGTAGACGCCGGTCTCAGCGATCTGCTTGGCAGTGGGATGGATATTGATGGCGCAGTCACCAAAGGCCAGAACCTCGTTCTCACCGGAGGCGGAAGCACGGACCAGAATGAAGCAGGAGGAGACGCTCTCATAGCCGGGCTTAGTCTTGATGATCTGCAGAGCGGGACGGACGGTATCGGCGGTAGAATAAGTAGCGCCGCCCAGCAGGGAGTCGGCAACGCCCATCTTGACCAGCATGGTACCGAAGTAGTTGGCCTGACGGAGGATGGGGGCGGCCTTCTCAGGGGTCATGCCCTTGCTCTTGCGCAGCTGGCAGAAAATCTCTACCATCTCGTCGAACCGGTCATAGTTTTCCGGGTCAATAATGGTGGCACCGCGGACATTATAGCCAGCCTCTTCGGCGGCGCTGAAGATATCCTCTGCCTTACCGATGAGGATGGGGGTGAGGAAGGTGCTGGCCAGCAGACGGGAGGAAGCCTCCAGAATACGGGGGTCAGTACCCTCGGTAAATACGATAGTCTTGGGGTTTTTCTTCAGCTGAGCGATCATGGAACCGAAACCAAATGCCATGTCAGTTACCTCCTAACAGTATTTTGCATTCGCACAGAGTCTGCGCGGACATAGTCTCCTATAAATTTATCACTTCTCTCTAAAAATTGCAATAGGTTATAGCTCTCTTTTGTTCAAATGTAACTTGATAACTTTTTAACGAGCATCAGAACAAACTTCTTCTTGCTTTTTTGAATACAGTTGGTTATCATATTACTGTTCGTTTTTCGGCGGGGGAGAGATATTCTTTCCCCGATGCCAGATTATCCGGTCTTTTTTTCCCTGCTTTTCCTGTGGGGCTGACTCTGGGAGACAGGTTGGAAAAGGGGCCGCGTTTTTTCTAGTTCACTTGTTTTCAAACACGAGGAGTGCATGATATAATATGAATCAGGATTTTGGCCGTACTCTCTCCCAGCTCCGCCGGGAGAAGAAAATCAGCCAGCGGGCTGCCGCCGAGGCACTGGGGATCAGCCAGGCTCTGCTCAGCCACTATGAAAACGGAATCCGGGAGCCCGGTCTCCAGTTTGTCACCCGGGCCTGTGACTTTTACCATGTCAGCGCCGACTATCTGCTGGGCCGGACCATGGACCGGGACGGTATCGTTGTTCAGGCGCCCACCACCCTTCTCTCCGACCGGGCCCGGGAGCGCCGTCAGGCCGCCTCCGCCTCCAAGCCCATTATCAGCTCTCTGGTCCTCTTTTTCGACCTGCTCAGCCGGACGGAAAATCCCAGTCTGCTCAACGCTGCCAGCCGCTATCTGTCCACCGGACTCTATCAGCTGATCCGCCGGCTCCGCCTGACGGCCGGTATCTCTGAGAACCGGCCCCTGCCCTCTCTGCCCGACGAGGCCTTTCAGGCTGGTCTGGCCGAGGCTGAACTCCAGCTCTGCCGGAGCCGGTACGATCTGGAACTGACCAACCACAGTCTTCAGTCCCGACCCTTCCCCGACCTGTCGGAGGAGACTCTGGCCCGGGACTATCCGGCCTCCTATCCCGTCTTTCTGGAGCTGAGCGAAGAGTGCAGCCGGCGGATTGCCGGCCATCTGAGCGAGGACGCTCTGGTCCGGAAGAAGGGATTCTGAGACCGGTCCCCCTTTTCTTTCCCGGCGGAGCCAAACTCCGCCCGCGGCAGGAGTTTACTGCCCATACAGCCTGTACGCCCCACCGACAGAGCGGATCGCTTGCCTATTATTATTTAGGAGTGCTGTTATGAAACAAAGCAACATTCGTAATTTCTCCATTATCGCCCACATTGACCACGGTAAATCCACGCTGTCAGACCGGCTGATTGAGCTCTGCGGCGCTGTCTCCGAACGTGAGATGTCCAGCCAGCTGCTGGACAATATGGAGCTGGAGCAGGAGCGGGGTATTACCATCAAGGCCCGGGCCATTACCCTCAACTACACCGCCCCTGACGGGGAAGAGTACCTGCTCAACCTGATCGACACCCCGGGCCACGTGGACTTCAACTATGAGGTCAGCCGCTCTCTGGCCGCCTGTGAGGGCGCGGTTCTGGTGGTGGACGCCAGTCAGGGCGTTGAGGCCCAGACGCTGGCCAATACCTATCTGGCTCTGGAGCATGAGCTGGAGATCCTGCCGGTTATCAATAAGATCGACCTGCCTGCCGCCGACCCCAAGCGGGTGAAGGAGGAAGTGGAGAATATTATCGGCCTGCCCGCCGAGGACGCTCCGGAGATCTCCGCCAAGGCGGGTATCAATATCCCCGCCGTGCTGGACGATATTGTGGCCAATATCCCCGCCCCCTCCGGCGACCCCGACGCGCCCCTGAAGGCCCTTATCTTTGACAGCCAATACGACGCCTATAAGGGCGTTGTGGTGCTGGTCCGGCTCATGGACGGCAAGCTGAAGGTGGGCGACGAGGTCAAGATGATGGCCTCCGGCGCCACCTATAAGGTACTGGAATGCGGCCATCTGCTCCCCATCGGCATGGACCCCTGCGGCGAGCTGACCGCCGGCGAGGTAGGCTACTTCACCGCCAGCATTAAAAACGTCCGGGATACCAGCGTAGGCGATACCGTCACCTCCGCCGCCAATCCCATCTCCGAGCCCCTTCCCGGCTACCGGCCCGCCCAGCCCATGGTTTACTGCGGTATCTATACCGAGGACGGCTCCAAGTATCCCGATCTCCGGGAGGCACTGGAAAAGCTCCAGCTCAACGACGCCTCTCTGGTCTTTGAGCCGGAGAGCTCGGCCGCTCTGGGCTTTGGCTTCCGCTGCGGCTTTTTGGGCCTGCTCCATATGGAGGTCATTCAGGAGCGTCTGGAGCGGGAGTTCGATCTGGATCTGGTCACCACCCTGCCCAACGTTATCTATAACGTGACCAAGACCGACGGCACTGTAATCCGGGTGGACAACCCCCATAACTACCCCGATCCCGGCACCATTAAGGACGCCCAGGAGCCCTATGTCAACGTGACCATTATTACCCCCAACGACTATGTGGGCGATATTATGCCCATCTGCCAGAATCGCCGGGGTGAGTATAAGGATATGCAGTATCTGGACTCCAAGCTGGTGGAGCTCCACTACTCCATGCCCCTCAACGAGACCATTTACGACTTCTTCGATACCCTCAAGGCCAATACCAAAGGCTACGCCTCTCTGGACTATGAGCTGGGCGAGTACAAGCCCAGTAATCTGGTCAAGGTGGATCTGCTCCTCAACGGCGACAAGGTGGACGCGCTCAGCTTTATCGCCCATAAGGACAACGCCTACGCCAGAGCCCGCCGGATCTGCGAGAAGCTGAAGGAGAATATCTCCCGACAGCAGTTCGAAGTGCCCATTCAGGCGGCCATCGGCGGCAAGATTATCGCCCGTGAGACGGTTAAGGCGGTCCGGAAGGACGTTCTGGCCAAGTGCTACGGCGGCGATATCACCCGTAAGAAGAAGCTGCTGGAAAAGCAGAAGCGAGGAAAGAAGAAGATGCGCTCTCTGGGCACCGTTCAGCTCTCTACCGAGGCGTTCATGGCAGTATTGAAGTTAGATTCCCAGTAACAAGTACTGCCACCCTGACGGCATAGCCGTCAGGGCCTACGCTAAAAACGTGCCCCCGGCACGTTTTCTTAACGCTGCGGTGGCAGTATTGAAGTTGGATTCCCAGTAACAAGTACTGCCACCCTGACGGCATAGCCGTCAGGGCCTACGCTAAAAATATGCCACCGGCATATTTTCTTAACGCTGCGGTGGCAGTATTGAAGTTAGATTCCCAGTAACAAGTACTGCCACCCTGACGGCATAGCCGCTGTCTCAGACTGGAATCAAATCCCCCCTGCTCACTTCCGGACGGAGGCGGGCAGGGGATTTTTCTCTTCCTGCGCCCGTCTTTACTTCCTCTCCGGCCGGATCTCCGGCGGAGGAAGGGAACTGCCGGTCCCCGGACCGGAGGCAGTCCGGGACTTTGACAAGTATTTTCCCTTTCCTCCAACACAAGATATTGTGTTTTATCTGCTGAACCACCCAATCTCACAAGTTTTTTCTCTAAAAATGCGTAAAATACTGTTGACATAAGCAAAAAGATTGGTTTATAATATCTGTTGCATTGTGAGTTGGAATGTACCCTCATCTCCCGCTCACGTCTAAACCAGTCAGCTACGGCCGGCGCTGTCCGGCTTGTTGAGCAATATGAAAGTCGGAGGTGTTATTTATGGCTACCAAACGTACCTACCAGCCCAAGAAGCTTCATCGTTCCAAGGTCCACGGTTTCCGCAAGAGAATGGCTACCGCTAACGGCCGCAAGGTTCTGGCCCGCCGTCGTGCCAAGGGTCGTATCCGTCTGACCCACTGATGAAGGGCAAAGGAAACAAATAGCGCCATGATTTTTCAGGGGTGGATGATCCGGGCCACGGGGCCAAAGAATGATCTTCCACCCCTAAAACATAGCTAATTGTCTCCCTTTTCCCTACCACGCCGCATTTCCCCCCCTACTGTCGATTGGATGACACGGACGGACCGCCCGCCATCCAAAAGGAGATCGTTTTCCTGTGAAATATTCCGTTTCTCTGAAACTGAATCGAGATTTCCGCCGGCTTTACAGCCGGGGCAAGTTCGCTGCCTGCTCCACTATGGTCCTCTACTGGCGGCCCAATCGTCTGGATCAGAACAGACTGGGTCTGACTGTGAGCACCAAGCTGGGTCATGCTGTGACGCGCAATAAGATCCGCCGCCGGCTCCGGGAGATTTACCGGCTCCATGAGCTGGAGCTCAAGCGGGGCATGGATCTGGTCATTGTGGCCCGGGCTCGGGCTCCTCAGGTAGACTATTGGAAGCTGGACCGGGACTTTCAGAAGATGGCCCGGAAGCTGGGTCTGCTCCCTCCGGAGGAGAAAAGACCTTGAAGCGGCTTATTTTATCAGCGATCCGCGTCTATCAACGGGAGATTTCCCCGCTGCGGCCTCCTTCCTGCCGCTTTCTCCCCTCCTGCTCGGAATATGCCCGGCAGGCGGTGGAAAAATATGGCGCGGCCAAAGGAACGCTCCTTGCAGCAAAACGGTTATCCAGGTGTCACCCCTTCCATCGGCAGAAATCCATCGAATATGACCCTGTGCCATAGTCGGTGGAGGAACCTTTCCACCTGCTAATGCGTCAGAAAATCGACCTGACACGAGGAGGCAACACACTTTGTTTGATTTCATCTTAGAATTCTTCGGTAAGATCCTGCTCTGGATCTACAACTTCTGCGGCAGCTATGCCCTGGCTCTGATTCTGTTCACCCTGCTGACCAAGGTGGTCCTCTTCCCCCTGTCCTACAAGGGTAAGCGGAGCATGATGCAGATGAACGCTCTGCAGGAAGAGCAGGCCCGGCTCCAGAAGCAGTATGGCAAAGATCAGCAGCGCTACCAGATGGAGCTGTCCAAGCTCTATGAAGAGCAGGGCGTCAACCCCATGGGCGGCTGCCTCTGGTCTCTGCTCCCCATGCCTGTTCTGATCGGCCTTTACTCGGTCATCCGCCGTCCCATGCGCTTCATGCTCTGCCTGAGTGAAGAGAGCATTTCCACCGCTATGGACGCCGCCGCCGACTTCGGTCTGGTCCTCACCGAGGGCACCAGCATTTCCTATCAGGAGATCACCCTCATGAGCGCCATGAACCATGACAGCGGCCTGTATAACGCCGTCTCTTCCGCTCTGGGCGAGGCCGCTGACAAGCTCCAGCTGATCAGCTTCGACCTGTTCGGTCTGGATCTGGGCTCCATCCCCAGCTGGCAGTTCTGGAAGTGGGACGCCTTTGACTGGGCCCATATCGGTCTCTTCCTGATCCCCATCGCCATTACCGTTCTCAACTACTTCTACACCCAGTTCTCCCTCAAGACCAACCAGATCAAGAACGAGGTCACCGAGGAAGAGGATGCCAAGAAGAAAAAGAAGAAGGTTGACGAGACCCCCGCTGCCAACCCCAACAAGGGCATGATGGCTGTTATGCCCCTCATGTACCTCTGGTTTGGCTACATCATGCCTGCCGGTATGTGCGTCTACATGGCTGCCAGCACCGTCTTCTCCGCCGTTCAGGACGTGATCTTCTCCAAGTTCCTGAATAAGCGCTTTGCCGCCGAGGCCGCTCAGCGCAAGGCCAAGATTGCCGAAGCCCGTGAGCAGGAGAAGGCCAAGAAGGCCGAGATCGCTGCCCGCCGGGCCGCTATGGAAGAAGAGCTGATGAAGAAGGGCGGCAAGCGGGCCGTCAAGCTGGCTCAGAAGAAGAACCGGGACAGCGCCGCCGGCGCTATCGGTGTCCGCCGCTATGCCCGTGGCCGTGCCTATGAGGCCGACCGTTATCCCACCACTCCCTATCGGGATCCTCAGGACGTTCTGGACGAAGAGGCTCTCGAGCGCGCTCTGAGCAAGCGGGGCAAGAAGGAGCTGGTCCCTGAGGAACTTCCCGAGATCGCCGATCTGGTGGAGACCGAAGAGGAGACCGAGACCCCTGACACCCAGGCTCAGGAATAAGGAGTGATACCCATGATCAAGTTTATTGAGACCACCGGTAAGACGGAAGATCTGGCCATTGCCGCCGCTCTTGAGCAGCTCGGCATGGACCGGGATGACGTCTCCGTTGAGATCATCAACCGGGCCAAGACCGGTTTTCTGGGCATCGGCTCCTGCCCTGCCAAGGTCCGGGTCAGCTACGAGGCTCCCGACGAGGTCAAGGCTGAGCCCGCAGTTCAGCCGGAACAGCCAGTCCAGCCGGTAAAGGAAGCTGTCCCCGCTCCCAAAGCCCCTCAGGCCGAGGAGAAGAAGCAGACGCCTCCCAAGCGCGAGAAGGCACCCAAGGCCAAAAAGCAGGCCCCCAAGAAGGAGTCCGCTCCCAAGGCAGAGAAGGCCGCTCCCGCCCCTGAGGCAAAGGCTGCCGAGGCCCACGGGACCGAGGAGAAGAAGGCCGCTGTCGACCGGACCGGCGATATCGCCGCCTTTCTCACCGGCCTGATGGCCCATCTGGACGTGGAGGCCACTCCCGTCATTACCGTCAATGAAGAGGGTACCTATGACGTTAAGCTGGAAGGCGAGGATCTGGGCGCTCTGATTGGCCGCCGGGGCGAGACGCTGGACGCCATTCAGCAGCTGACCAACTACGCCATGAACCACGGCCAGAATAAGCGGGTTCGGGTCCATGTAGACTGTGAGAACTACCGTGCCAAGCGGGAGGAATCCCTCCAGCGTCTGGCCCGGAAGACCGCCGGCAAGGCTGTCAAGTACCGCCGGAATATGATGCTGGAGCCCATGAACGCCTATGAGCGCCATGTAATCCACGCAGAGCTTCAGGAGTATCATCCCAATATCTCCACCTATTCCACCGGCACTGAGCCCAATCGCCGCATTGTAGTGGCCTACAACAAGTAATAAGAAAAGGACGTATCTTCGAGCAGGTGTCCGTAAAACAGTTAATGGAGCGTATCAATACCGATGCGCTCCATTTTTTATATCCATACATTCGATTGCAGTAGTCTTAGCTCTCCCTTTGGGAGAGCCAAGTCCCTCTCAGTCGGCTTCGCCGCCAGCTCGTCACAGCGGTTGTTCATTGGGTTGCTGGCATGGCCCTTGTCTCCCCAAAAAGTCTCCGACTTTTCGGGGGCCCCTCTATTGAACCAACAGCTCCGAACTCAATTCGGAGCTGTTCAAGGTTTTTCCGCCGGAAAAACTCTTGTGACGGGCCACTGGGCCCGATCTGGGTCAAGGGCCTCTTTTACCGGAACTTCTTCCACTCAGCCACCGCCAGCTCGTCACAGCGGTTGTTCATTGGGTTGCTGGCATGGCCCTTGACCCAGTGGAGGTTGACTGTGTGGTAATCGCACAGCTCCAGCAGCCGCTGCCACAGGTCAGGGTTCAGCGCCGGCTTTTTATCGCTCTTGATCCAGCCTCTGGCCTGCCAGCCCCGGGCCCAGCCCTTTTCCAGCGCGTCGATCACATATTTGGAGTCGGAATACAGCTCCACCACACAGGGCTGATTCAGCGTCTCCAGACCCCGGATCACGCCGGTCAGCTCCATCCGGTTATTGGTGGTCCGCGCCTCACCGCCGCTGAGTTCTTTTTGATAGGATCCGTAGATCAGAATGGCCGCCCAGCCCCCGGGACCGGGATTGCCGGAGCAGGCGCCGTCTGTATACAGGGTAACGGTTTTCATAGTATCTCTGCCTTTCCTGGCCGGATAAAGAGAGGGGGAAGCTCTTTCCCCCCTCTTAAGCCAGATCCGCCCCGAAAGGGGGCGGATCAAGTTGCTTGTTTGTTTCGGCTGACCGGCCGGTTTATTCTCCGGTCTCCGCTCTCTCTTCGCTCAGCTCGGAGATATAGTCCCGGCTCTTGGCCAGAGAGATTACCTGCACCCCTTCGGCCAGACTCATGACCCGGACACCCTGAGTGACCCGGGAATACATACTGATATCCGCGGCGGGGGTACGGATAATTGTACCGTCATCGGAGATAATCAGCACGTCATCGGTGGGATCCACAATGGCGGTACCCACTACTCTGCCGGTCTTGGAGGTAATATTATAGTTCTTCATGCCATAGCCGCCCCGGTTCTGGAGGGAGTATTCCTCCACCAGCGTCCGCTTGCCATAGCCCCGCTCGGTAACGGTAAAGAGGGCCTCGCCGTGGCTGGCAATCTCGCAGCCAACCACATAGTCCTCTCCTCTGAGCTTAATGCCCCGGACGCCCACAGCGTCCCGGCCCATGCAGCGGATATCCTCCTCGGCAAAGCAGATACTCATGCCCTCATGGGTGGCCAGCATTACATTGTCGCTGCCGCAGGAGTAGCGGGCGGCAATCAGCTCATCTCCCTCGTCCAGCGTAATGGCCCGGATACCGGCCTTACGGGCGGTATTGATACAGGAGGTGGTGATCCGCTTAACGGTGCCGTTTCTGGTGGCCAGAACGAAGAAGGTATCCTCCCGGAACTCCCGGCAGTGGATCATCGTTGTCACCTTTTCTCCCGGCTCCAGCGGCAGGATATTGACCAGATTGGTGCCCCGGGCTACACGGGCTGACTCCGGAATCTGATATCCCTTCCGGCGGTGGACCCGGCCGTAATTGGTGAAGAAGAGGATAAAGTCATGGGTAGAGCAGGTAAAGAGGCTGACCACATAGTCCTCCTCCCGGAGGTTCTGAGCGGTCACGCCCTTGCCGCCCCGGCGCTGAGCCCGGTAGGCGGAGGCGGGAGTACGCTTGATGTAGCCGGCGTGGGAGAGCGTAAAGACGCACTGTTCCTCTTCGATCAGGTCCTCGATATCAATCTCGTCTTCCACGTCCTGAATCTCGGTCACCCGCTTGTCTCCGAATCTGTCCCGAATGGCGATCAGCTCGCCCTTCAGGGTCTCACGGAGCAGATCATGATCGGACAGCAGCCGCTGGAAGTAACGGATCTTCTCCTGCAGCTCCTCAAACTCCTTCTCCAGCTTCTCCCGCTCCAGACCCTGCAGCCGCTTGAGCTGCATATCCAGAATGGCCTGAGCCTGAACGTCGGACAGGCCAAAGCGTTCCATCAGATTCTCCTTGGCCTTGTCATAGGAGGAGCGGATAATCCGGATTACCTCGTCAATATTCTCCTGGGCGATCAGCAGACCCTGAAGCAGATGGGACCGCTCCTCTGCCTTTCGCAGGTCGAATCTGGTCCGGCGGAGGATAATCTCCTCCTGGAAGGAGATATACTCGTCCAGAATATGCCGGAGAGAGAGGATCCGGGGCTGGGACTGGTTGTCCACCAGAGCCAGCATATTGATGGCAAAGGTGGTCTGGAGCTGAGTCTGGTTAAACAGCCGGTTGAGCACCACCTGAGCGTTGGCGTCCCGCTTCAGCTCGATTACAATCCGCATACCGTTCCGGTCGGACTCGTCCCGGAGATCGGAGATTCCTTCCAGACGCTTGTCCTCTACCTGCTCGGCCATATTCTTGATCAGCATCCGCTTATTGACCTGATAGGGCAGCTCGGTAATAATGATCCGGGTCCGGTCCTTGCCGAACTCCTCGAACTCATGTCTGGCCCGGACGGTGATCTTGCCCCGGCCGGTGGCGTAGGCGGCCCGGATACCGGCTCTGCCCATAATAATGCCCCGGGTGGGGAAATCGGGGCCCTGAACGTGCTCCATGAGATCGCCCAGCGTGGCCTCGGGATCGTCCAGCACGCAGATGGCCGCATTGATTACCTCGGTCAGGTTATGAGGGGGGATATTGGTGGCCATACCTACGGCAATACCGGAGGAGCCGTTGACCAGCAGATTGGGAAACCGGGAGGGAAGGACCCTGGGCTCCTTCCGGCTCTCGTCAAAGTTGGGGTCCCAATCCACCGTCTCCTTCTCGATATCCCGGAGCATCTCGTCCGAGATCCGGGACATACGGGCCTCGGTATAACGGTAGGCGGCGGGGGGATCGCCGTCGATGGAGCCAAAGTTACCATGGCCATCCACCAGAGGATAGCGCATGGAGAAGTCCTGAGCCAGACGGACCATGGCGTCATAAACGGAGGCGTCACCATGGGGATGGTACCGGCCCAGCACGTCGCCCACGCAGGTGGCCGACTTCTTAAAGGGACGGTCATGGGTGAGATTGTCCTCATACATGGCGTAGAGGATCCGGCGATGGACCGGCTTAAGGCCGTCCCGAACGTCGGGAAGAGCACGGCCCACGATAACGCTCATGGCGTACTCAATATAGCTCTGCTCCATCTCGGGGACCAGAGGGGAGGAGACAATAATCTGATCCGGATAACGGATTTCCTCCGGATCGTAACTGGGTTTCTTAGCCATCACCGCGCCGCCTCCTTAATTGACTTTGTACAGATCCGGACGGCCGCAGCCGCCGGAGAGAGGGATACGATTCATATTGACCTCCTGAGATCACAGACAGGATCCTTGCCTTACACCAGGTGGATCTTCTTCAGCGCCCTGCCCCAGGGCCCGGCCCGCAGCAGCCTGGCCAGTGCCAGCGACCCGAAGAGACCGACTGCCAGATAGGCCAGCCACCAGCCGTTTCCGGCCTCATAGACCTTGACGCCCAGCGCGTTGAGCACCGATTTGCCCTCCAGCCAGAACTGCAGGCCGGAGACCAGACGAAAGAGGACGAAATGCCAGATTACAATATCCAGACTGCCTCTTCCAAAGAGGGAGCAGACCTTCTTCAGCCCGAGAACAGGCCCCTCCTGCCACCGGCCAATGACCATAGACAGGCAGATCACCGCGTAGCTGCCCAGCAGGGCGGCGATTAGAAAGAGTCCGATATTACTGTATTCATTGCTTCCCATATTCGCTCTCGTGCTCTGACCCAGCCACCAGAAGATCAGGGCGGCCCAGAGACCGGTTACCGGGTGGAAGCAGTCCTTCAGCTGCTCCCAATTCCGTCTCATAAGATGTCCCATGGGATAGAACATGGACAGAATAACCGTCCGGTTCAAAAAGCCGGGCAGCGGGAGATAGAAGGAGGACAGAGCCGGCAGGGCGAAGAGGAGAAAGAGCAGGGTATACTTGTACCTGCCCTCCTTCACCGAGACCTCAAAGAGCTTGTACAGGATCTGGACGGAGAACAGGGCGCCCAAAAACCAGGTTGCTCCCAGATAGGCTCCCTCCTTCTCCACTGTCAGCAGCACCTTCAGCCAGAGCTCCAGCTGCCGCCGGAGATAGTTCTCCGTGGCCTCTCCCCGGAAAAACTTAGGCAGGGTACGCAGGATAAGAAAGATCGTGTTCCAGCCCACATAAGGCAGATAGATGGACCGGATCTTTTTCAGAACGAAGTCCTTCAGACTGTCCCGGCTGTTGTGGACAAAGCCGGAGAGCAGGAAGAACAGCGGCATATGGAACAGATAGACCAGAATGCTTCTGGGCGCCTTGGCGTGGCCGTAGACCACCAGAAAGATACCAAGGCCCTTGGCCACGTCCAGCCAGTCCAGCCGCTTTCTCTCTCCGCCGGAAAGAGACGGAGTGATAACCTGTTTCTCTTCCATATCAGTAATCCAAATTAACGGCGTACTTGGCGTTACGTTCGATAAATTCTTTTCTTGGCTCCACCTTTTCGCCCATCAGGACGGTAAAGACGGCGTCTGCCTTTACCGCGTCGTCCAGCTCGATCCGCTTGAGGGTACGCCGGGCCGGGTCCATAGTGGTCTCCCAGAGCTCCTCCGGGTTCATCTCGCCCAGACCCTTGAAGCGGCTGATGTCCACTTTCGCGTTGGGATTGTCCCCTCGCATCTCTGCCGAGACCCGGTCCCGCTCCTCGTCGGAGAAGGCCACCCGGGTGGTCTTGCCCCGGGTCAGCTTATACAGGGGCGGCACGGCGGCATAGACATAGCCCTGCTCGATCAGCGGGCGCATAAAGCGGAAGAAGAAGGTCAGCAGCAGCGTCCGGATATGAGCTCCGTCCACGTCGGCGTCGGCCATAATAATAACCTTATGATAACGCAGCTTGGTCGGGTCAAACTCGTCGCCGATACCGGCGCCCAGCGCGGTAATCACCGGAAGCAGCTTGTCGTTGCCGTAGACCTTGTCCGCTCTGGCCTTTTCCACGTTGAGCATCTTGCCCCAGAGGGGGAGGATGGCCTGGAAGCGGGAGTCTCTGCCCTGGGTGGCAGAGCCGCCGGCGGAGTCACCCTCGACGATATACAGCTCAGTCAGCTCCGGATTGTTCTCGTTGCAGTCCCGGAGCTTATCAGGCATGGCGGCGCCTCCGAGGGCGGTTTTTCTCCGGATAGACTCTCTGGCCTTCCGGGCTGCCTCCCGGGCTCTGGCCGCCGTCATGGCCTTGTCCAGAATGGCTCTGCCGACGCCGGGATTCTCCTCCAGGAAGATGGCCAGCTTCTCCGCCACCACATTGTTTACCAGTGTCCGGATCTCGCTGTTGCCCAGCTTGGCCTTGGTCTGGCCCTCGAACTGGGCCTCGGTCAGCTTGACCGAGATGACACACGTCAGGCCCTCCCGGCAGTCGTCGCCGGAGACCTTTTCATCCTCCTTGAGGATCTTCTTCTGCCGGCCGTAGTTATTGAGTACCGTGGTCAGCGCCGTCTTAAAGCCGGTCTCATGCATACCGCCTTCCGGAGTATGGATATTGTTGGCGAAGGATACGATAACCTCGCTGTAGCTGTCGGTATACTGCATGGCGATCTCGGCCATAGAGCTATCCTGCTCTCCGGCCATATAGATCACATGGTTGTGAATGGGGGTCTTGTTCTCGTTGATGTACTCGACGAAGGAGCGAATACCGCCCTCGTAGCACATCTCCTCCCGCTGCTCCTTGCCGGAGCGCCGGTCCTCAATGGTGATATTCAGACCGCCGTTCAGGAAAGCCTGCTCCTGCAGCCGGGTATGAAGGGTCTCATAGTCATAGACCGTGTCGTCAAACATGAGCGGATCGGGCTTAAAGGTGACGCTGGTGCCCGTCCGGTCGGTCTGGCCCACTACGGTGATGGGCTGGGTCACATGGCCCCGCTCAAACTTCATCTCGTGGATCTTGCCGTCCTTATGGACCTGAACGGTAAGCCACTCGGACAGAGCGTTTACCACGCTGGCGCCCACGCCGTGGAGGCCGCCGGAGACCTTGTAACCGCCGCCGCCAAACTTGCCGCCGGCATGGAGGATGGTAAAGACGACCTCCAGAGCGGGCTTACCCGTCTGGGCCTGAATATCCACGGGGATACCGCGGCCATTGTCGGTAACGGTGATAATATCTCCCTCGCCGATGGTGACGGTGATCCGGCTGCAATAGCCGGCCAGAGCCTCGTCAATGGAGTTATCTACAATCTCGTAGACCAGATGATGCAGACCCGAGGTGGAGGTGGAGCCGATGTACATGCCCGGACGCTTCCGGACCGCTTCCAGTCCCTCCAGGACCTGAATTTCAGAGGCGCCATAGTCGCCGCTGACGGCTGTGCCTTTTTCCAGTAATTCTTCTGCCATAATCATGTTCTCCTATCCTGAAATAAGGGGCGGGAGGGGTGCAGCTCTCCTCCCGGTTTCTTCCGTGCAAGGTCCGCGGGCCGAAGGGGGGTCCGGCCGGCCGACCCTGAACGGAAGAGAGAAATATAAGGGATATCCTCCGCTGCTCAGACGGCTTTTTCTGTTATCCTTCTGTCCTGCCGGGCTCGCTTGGCCAGCGTGGCGGGATTGGGCTGGGCCAGATAGACCCGCTGACTCCCCTCTCCCTTCCGCTGACAGAGGACAAAGCTCTTAGGCAGCTGCTCCTCGGCCGCGTCGATGACCTGGCCGGCCTTTTCCGCCCGGTTCAGATACTGCCGGGTCCGGTAGGACTGGCTGGTAATATCCAGATCAAAGATACCGATAATATCGCTGTCACGGACCACCGTGGACGGGCCGAGGTGCAGATACATAAAAAACGCTCCTTGTAAGAGGGGGGATGGATACGCCGCCCTGACAGATAAGCGATCAGATCGCCCGGCCGTTCTCCACCCGGATTACCTTTCCTGCCCGGAGACTGCCCTGCTTTTCCTCCTCGCAGCAGGTGATGAACACCTGCCCCCGGTCAATCCGGTTGAGGACGAACTCCTGCCGCCGGGGATCCAGCTCGGAGAGCACGTCATCCAGCAGCAAAACCGGGTATTCCTCCCGGTCGTCCCGGACGATCTCCCGTTCCGCCAGCTTGAGCGAGAGGGCGGCGGTTCTGGTCTGGCCCTGAGAGCCAAAGGTCCGGGCGGACACGCCGTTGATCTCCACGGCAATATCATCCTTATGTGGGCCGGACAGACAGCTTCTGCTCTCCCATTCTGCCCGCCTGTGAGACTCCATATGCTCCAAAAGTGCCTCATAGAGCTGGGGGAGGGGAAGATGGGGATCGGTTACCGTGCTCACCGTCTGATAGCTCAGACCCAGCTCCTCCCGGCCGCCGGAGAAGTCCCGGTGAATACGGGGGGCGAATTCGTTGAGCTTATCCAGATAGTAGGTCCTGTAATGGATAATCTGGGCTCCCAGCCGGCACATCTGCTGGCTGTAGATCTCCAGCGTAGAGACCATGGCCGGGTCATCCTGATAGTCCTTGAGCACCCTCGTCTTCTGCTCCTGAAGGCGCCGATAGGCGGCAATGGCCTCGGCGTACCGGGGCCGGAGCTGACTGATGGCCTCGTCCAGAAACCGCCGGCGCTCGGCGCCGCCGGCCTTGATGAGGGAGAGATCCTCCGGACAGAAGAGGACGGTATTCAAAATACCCGACAGCTCACCGGCGCTCTTGAGCCGGACGCCGTTGGACCAGACGCTCCGCCTCTGGCCCCGGCGAAGCTGGGCTTCCAGCTTAAAGTCCCGGTTCCGGCTCTCCAGAAAGAGCTCCATCCGGGCCGCCTCATGGTCAAAGCCGATCAGCTCCCGGTCTGTCCGGGCCCGATGGCTCCGGCAGGAGGAGAAGTAGCGGATGGCCTCTATCAGGTTGGTCTTGCCCTGGGCGTTGTCACCCACGATTACATTGACTCCCGGATGAAAGCTCACGTCCAGCTGCCGATAGTTGCGAAAGCCCTCCAGCTTCAGTCGATGGGCAATCATTCGACGACCAGCGTCACGCCGTCCAGCTCCACCTTGTCGCCGGGACGGATCTTCTTGCCCCGCATGGTGCAGACCTGGCCGTTGACCTTGACCTCACCTTCCTGAATGATGATCTTGGCCTCTCCGCCGGTCTCTACCATACCTTCGTACTTGAGCAGCGAGTCCAGCTTAATAAATTCAGTATTGATCTTGGTTTTCCGGATCATAGCAGTACTCTCCTTAATTGCCCGCTCTCAGCCGGACGGGCAGAACCATATAGGTAAAGCTGTCCAGAGGGGCGTCCACGCCCTCGGCCCGGGTAATAATACAGGGGGAGACAGCGGTATTCAGAGACAGATCCACCGTAGCGGCGGGAACTGCCTTCAGGGCATCGAGCATATAGCGGTTATTGAAGCCGATCTCCAGCTGGTTGCCGTTACCGATCACCGGGCACTCGTCGTAGGCGTTGCCCAGTACGGTAGAGGTCTTAATCTGGATACAGCCGTCAGTAAAGGTGCAGCGCAGGGGGCTCTTCTGGGTCTCGTTGATAATCAGAGAGCAGCGCTCAATGGACTGGATCAGCCGGCGGGTATCGGTGGTGACCCGGATCGAGGAGTTGGAGGGAATGGCCTGCTTATAGTTCAGGAACTCGCCCTCCAGCCGGCGGGTGACCAGAATCACGTCTCCGGTCTTGAACATAATATGCCGCTCGCCCTGAATAACCTCCACATAGTCGTCAATCGCGCCCACAATGGTCTTAACCTCTTTCAGAGCCGAGCCGGGAACCACAAACTTAAAGGTTTTCGCCCCGTGGACCCGGATGACCTCCTCCCGGCGCAGAGCCAGCCGGTAGCCGTCCACAGCCACCATAGTCAGCTTATGCTTTCCCTCTTCCGTGGGCTCTACCTCGAACAGGGCGCCGGTATGGACCGGCCGGGCGTCGTTCTGAGAGATGGCAAAGCCGGTACGCTCAATCATATCCCGGAGGTCTTCCTGCTTCATCTCAAAGGTATTCAGATACTCAACCGCCGGCAGGTCAGGATACTCGGAGGCGTCGATGGCCTGAATATTGAACTCGCTGAGTCCGCAGCGGAGATTGACGGTAAAGCCGTCGGTGGTGATATAAACGGTATCGTCGGGCATCTTCCGGATGATCTCGCCAAAGAGCCGGGCCGACAGGACCAGCGAGCCGGTTTCCCGGATATCTGCCGGGACCAGCGCCCGGATACCGGTTTTGAGATCATAGCCGGTGACCCGGACCAGATCGTTGGCAAGGGCCTCCAGCAGCAGGCCCTCCAGAGCGGGAATCGAGCTCTTAACGGCTACCGTCTTGGAAGCCTGGCTGATTGCGTTCATCAGCAGTGCCTTCTCGCAGGAAAATTTCATACTGACCTCCGTTCGCTTTATAAAGAAAGAAGATATTAATAAAATTAGTAGTAGCAGTAGGGGACGCGGAAACTGTGGAAAAAGGGGCAAAAGCCTTGAAACCACTGGATTTTGCCCTGCACAGCCCCTGTGCATAAGTTGGGCAGATATCCACAGTCTTTCCCCGGTCCGTCAGAAAAAGAGTCCGGGGCTTTTCCACAGAGAGGAAAAAGGGTGTGGATTATGTGGAAGAGAGAGGGGAGGAGCTATCAGTAGCTTCTGCTGTTGATATTGCTCCGAATATCCCGGACGATCTCACTCAGACTCCGGTCCTCTTTGAGCTGCTTTTCGATCTTGTCCAGCGAGTGCATGATGGTGGTATGATGCTGGCCAAAGACCTTGCCGATATCGGGCAGGGAAAGGTTGGTAATCGTCCGGATCAGATGGATAGAGATCTGGCGGACCAGAACCACGTCCTTGGTCCGGGTGGAGCCTCGGATAACGGCCGGATCCATATTGTAGTACTTGGCCGTTTCCTCAATAATGATCTCGGGAGAGGGGGTGTATTCGTCCTTGGCCCGGATGAGAGCCTGAATGGCCCGGGAGGCGCTCTCGCTGTTGATGGACTGGCCCATCAGATCCCGGTGAGCCAAAAGACGCTTGACGGTGCCCTCCAGAGAGCGGACATTGTCGGTAATATTCCGGGCGATGTACTCCAGAACATCGGCAGGCAGGTCCAGACCCAGCATAATGGCCTTATTCTTGATAATGGCACAGCGGGTCTCATAGTCGGGGGGCTGAATATCGGCCATCAGGCCCCATTCAAAACGGGTCTTCAGCCGCTGCTCCAGCCGGGACATCTCCGAGGGGGAGCGGTCGGAGGTGAGGACGATCTGCCGTCCGGCCTCATGGAGGTTATTGAAGGTATTGAAGAACTCCTCCTGAGTAGACTCCTTGCCGGCGATGAACTGGATATCGTCCACCATGAGCAGGTCCTTATCCCGATATCTCTGGCGGAACTGATCGGTGGTCTTGGTCCGGATGGCCTCCTGAAGCTCGTTGGAGAACTGGTCACCTTTGACGAAACAGATCTTGTACTCCGGATGGTCCTGACGGATCTTATGATAGATGGCGTAAAGCAGGTGGGTCTTGCCCAGACCGGAGTCGCCGTAGATAAAGAGGGGGTTATAGCTCTGGCCGGGATGATCGGCCACGCTGCAGGCGGCGTTATAGGCAAAGACATTGCAGGAGCCTACCACAAAGCGCTGGAAGGTAAACTGCTCGCTGCCAATGAGGATATTCTCGTTTTTCGCTCCGGCGTTATTGGCCTTGTATTTCTCGGCCTCCTCTGTCGTCAGTACCAGTACATCCAGTTCGGCGGCAAAGAGGTCGTAGAGCACCTTCTTCAGCTGAGGCAGATAGCGGGAGAGGATAATGTTCTTAATGACCTGATTGGGGACGCTGATGACGATCTGATCCTCCTTGAGATCAATGGCCTTGGCGTCGCCAAACCAGGAGGTGACGGCGGTGGCGGTAAGTTCGGCTTCCAGCAATGTCATAACGCTGGGCCAGATTTCGGCGGCGGGATTCATAGAGTGCGTGACCTCCTGACAGGGCGGAAAAGCCCCAAAAAATACCTGCTCACAGGGAGCGGGGAAAAGGCTTACTATTGTTCTCCAAAGGCGGAGAAAACAGAAAAAAGCGGGCTGTAAATTGCCCATAATTGATCGATCATATTATACCACAAACCGGCCTTTTCAGCAAGGCAAATAGACCTATACATTTAAATAAAAATAAGGGTGTGGAAGAGGGCAACTTTAGCCATGGTGACATTGGATTTTTACCTCCCCTTTTCCGTCTTTTTTCCCCGGGAAAAGCCGTCGAAAGAAGGGCTGCGATTTCCGGAATATCCTCCCTTTTCCCGACCGGATCTCCCACCCGGCAGGTGGTATGATCTGCTCATCCAAAGCAGGAGCCCACCCAATCCGAGTACCGCCGGAACCGAGGCATCCCGCCCTCTGAGAGGAGAAGATAACCATGACCAGACTGCTTTCATCCGTCACCCCGCTGTCCAAACGTTTGCCAGCCCTGCCCCGGGCGGGAGCGGATCCGGGGACAAAGGCCGCCCTGCCGCCGGCAGGGGAATGGGTCCTGTCGCTGCTGCTGGCCTTCGGCCTTGCTCACAGCCGTCTGGGGCCCTTCTGCGCCCCCTTCGCACTGGGGCTGACTGCCGGGGCGGGAGGAGGCGCCCGGGGCCTCTGGGCCCTTACAGGGGCCTGTGGCGGTTATCTGACCTCCATGGGACTGGTTACCGGCCTTCGGTATACGGCGGCGGCCCTGCTGATTTACGCCCTCTGCTTTGCCTTCTGGGAGAGCAAGGTCTGTGAGAAGTTCTGGTTCATGCCGGCGGGAGGGGCGGCGGTAAATTTGCTGACCGGGCTGATGGCCCTCTCCTCCCCCCGAAGCGGGGCGCTCAGCTGGCAGGGACTGCCGCTGGAGACAGGACTGGTCTTTACATCCACCCTTCTTTTTCAGGCCCTCCGGCCGGAGGCGGACAAGGCTCTGCCCCGGGCGGCCCGGGAGATCTCTCTGCTGGGCCTCTGGGCGGCTCTGGGGCCGGCGGCGGGCCGGTGGCTATCTGTCAGCCCATGGCTCTCTACCGGGCTAACTATGGCGCTGGGCGCCGGTCTGATCCTGCTCAGACGGAGAAAAGCCGCGCCCAGGGCCAGAGACCGGCCCGGTCAGGAGGAGCAGCTGTCCGGACAGGAATCGCTCTCCGGCAGCTATGCCCGGAGACAGCTGGGCAGCAAGCTGGCCGGCCAGGCCAAAGCCTTCCAGACTCTCAGCGAGGATATGCGAAAGGGGCTGAGTCAGAACCGGCCCTCTCAGACACGACTGGAACAGGTCTTTGACCGGGCGGCCGAGCAGGTCTGCCAGGACTGTATCCGTTACCCCCTGTGCTGGAAACAGGACTACCACGAGACGTATCAGGCCTTCCGTCAGATGCTGGAAGCCACCCGGGAGCGGGGCTATGGCAAGCTGACCGACGCGCCCAAGTATTTTCAAAGCCGCTGCGGCCGGGGGACCGAGCTGGTGGCGGCAGCCAATGTGGAATACGCCTCCCTCCTCCATCGCCGGCAGCTGGAGGCCCGGCTCAGCGCCAGCAGAGCCGCCGTCTGGCAGCAGTACAGCCAGCTGGCCCAGCTGCTGGATCAGGCGGCCCGGGAGCTGGAGGACGAGCTCTCCCCGGAGCCGGAGCATACCCTGCCCGTTCTCCGTTTCCTCCGGCGCCATGGGCTGGAGGCCGGGGTCCGGATGGGCAGGGACCGGCGGGGACGACTAGTCATACAACTTTCGGGAGAGGATCTCTCTCTCATGGAGCAGGGCAGGCTCTTTCCCGATCTCTGCTCCAATATGGGCATGGACTTTGCCCGCTCTCCCATCCAGCGGGACCGGCAGGGTCAGCATATGACGCTGGTACAGGAGGACACCCTTCAGGCCACCGCCGGCGTGGCCGCGTTGGCCCGGGATGGGCAGACGGTCTCGGGAGACGGGGGCAACTGGTTCCGGGACCGGGACGGCTGGCTGTGGGTGGTTCTCTGCGACGGGATGGGCTCAGGGCCGGGCGCGGCGGCCCAGAGCAGGCTGGCCCTCCGGCTGCTGGAGGACTTTCTCCGCTCCGGGGTGAGCGCGGAGCTGGCCCTTTCCACCATCTCCGGGGCGCTGGCCCTCCGGGGAGAGCAGGAGCTGGGCTTTACTACCATCGACCTGTTGGGTCTGGATCTCTTTTCCGGCAGCTGCCGGAGCTATAAGCTGGGCGGCGGACCGACCTATCTCCGCCAGCAGGGCCGGGTAAAGAAGATCTCCGGCTCCAGTCTGCCGGCGGGGCTGGACTTTGGCCGGGAGAGCCGGCCGGACGTCCGATCCTTCCAGATTGCCGGAGAGGATCTGATTATCCTGCTCAGCGACGGGATTACCGACGGAGTGGGAGACGACTGGATCTGGCAGCTGATCCGGGACTTTCACGGCCAGAGTCCCCGGGAGCTGGCCCACGCCATTCTGGAGGCGGGAAAGGGCGGAGGAGATGACCGGACGGTGATTGTCCTGCAGATCCGGAAACGGCCTCTCACAGCCGGTGAGCGGACGGGAGAGGGGGTGAGAGCGGCGGGAAAGAAGAACGTACTGTCCCGGGAAAAAGCGGGATAGGGAGGGATAAAGAGGCCTCTGGAGGGCCATACTGAGACCAGACCATGGAAAGGTGTGGTAAGGATGGTAAAAGGGACCTCAAGACGGGTAATTGTCGTCCGTTCTCCGGACGAGCGGCTCTTTGAGCAGGCAATCTTTCTGCTGAAGGAGGATATTACCCAGGAAAACCCGATCACTGCCCAGCAGCTGATCCGGCAGGCCAGCGAGGCTGCCGACAGCTACCTTCGGCGGCATTCGGCGTTGGGAACCCGATTGGGCTGGCTCAGGCGGTACGGACGCCAGCTCTGGTTTCTGGCCGGTGGTCTGCTGGGGGCGGCAGTCTGCGCGCTGGCGCTGCTTTGAGGAAGAAAAAAGACTGCCGAGGCAGGGGACGGGCCCTTGTCTCGGCAGTTTTTTATGGTCAGGAAAGAGGGGCGGGCACTTAAGCCTGCTTGGCAGCCAGTCTCTTCTCGCTGATCTTGTGGATCAGGAAGGTGACGACGACCAGCAGAACAGCAGGGACGCCCAGGGTCAGAAGGAGGTTGGCGGAGCTCAGGCCGGCCAGGATGTAACCCACAATGCAGCAGCTTGCCACCACGCCCGCATAGACCATCTGAGTGGACACATGGTCCAGATGGTTGCAGCCGGCGCCGGCGGAGGAGAGAATGGTGGTGTCGGAGATGGGGGAGGTATGATCGCCAAAGACGGAGCCGGCCAGAGAGGCGGCCAGAGAGCAGACCAGCAGCTCGGGGCAGATGGCCTGAGCCACGGGAATAACGATGGGGATCAGGATACCGAAGGTGCCCCAGCTGGTGCCGGTGGCGAAGGAGAGGAAGGCGGCGATCAGGAAGATGATCACAGGCAGCAGGAAGCCGGGCATACCGGTGTTCTGGACCAGATCGGTAACAAAGATCTGGGTGGACAGCAGGTCGCGGCAGATACCGCCGATGGTCCAGGCCAGCATCAGGATGCAGCCGGAGGTGATCATATTACCCATACCCTCGGCCACATAGCCCATAAACTCGCTGAACTTCATCAGGCCACGGGGGACATACATGAGCATAGCGACGATCAGAGCGGCGAAGTTGCCCCAGACCAGAGCCTGAGCAGCAACGCAGTTGCCCAGAGCGGCCACGAACTGATAACGATAGGCAGGATCATCACCAAAGAAGCCGCCATTATAGAGCATACCGGTAATACCCAGTACGATCAGAACGATAATGGGAACCAGCATATCGGCTACAGTGCCGTTCCGATCCTCGTCGATCACGCCGGTCTTGTTCTTCTCTTCCAGAGCGCCCAGCTGGTTTTCCAGCTCGGCTCTGCGCTCGAACTTGGCCATGGGGCCGAAGTCCCACTTAAAGACGGCGATCAGGAAGACCATCAGCAGGCTGAGCAGAGCGTAGAGGTTGAAGGGAATGGTGGAGCAGAAGGCGGCGAAGTCAGATTCGAAGGCGCCCGAGCTCTTCAGATAGCTGCCCACGGCGGCGGCCCAGCTGGAGATGGGGGCGATAATGCAGACGGGGGCGGCGGTGGAGTCGATCACATAGGCCAGCTTGGCACGGCTGACCTTGAAGCGGTCGGTGACCGGCTTCATAACGGTGCCGACGGTGAGGCAGTTGAAGTAGTCGTCCACGAAGATCAGGCAGCCCAGTCCGCTGGTAGTCAGCAGGGAAGAGCGCTTGGAATGGATGACCTTGGTAGCCCAGCGGCCGTAGGCCTTGGCGCCGCCTGCCTTATTGATGACGCAGACCAGAGCGCCCAGCAGGAAGCAGAAGATCATAATATTCATGTCAGCCTTTGCAATCATGGTGTCAAAGGTGACCTGAACGGTGCCGACCACGGGATTCAGACCGGCGGACAGGCTGTAGATCAGAGCGCCGGAGAGGCAGCCGAAGACCAGAGAGAAGAGCACTTCTTTGGTGATCAGAGCCAGCACGATGGCGATGACCGGGGGTAAGATGGATAACCATCCGACATAGACAGGTTCCATATCTTTTCTCACTCCTAATTGTTTTTCATTTTCTCAATGCATATTTGCATGAAAACGAGGCAACAGCCTACCTTCTGTTGCCTCGAACTGCACGGGTTTTAGGCGCAGTCCGGGGGGCCCTCCTGTCAGGAAAAAGGACCTTAGAACTGCACATGTTTGATGGTATGGATCTGACCCAAATCGGCCATAAACCGGCTGACCTTCTGGATAATGGGAGTATGATCCTTGCTGCCGGAGAGACCGCCTTTCAGCCGGGAGTATTCGGTCTGAGGTACACAGGTGGCGCTGCAAGTAAACGCACGGATAGCGCTGGTCATTACGGGTGTACCTCCTTTCCTCTTTTTCATACCAGTTTCATGGCTCTTTTTGAAAAACTTTCGGGGTTTCCCATCAAAATAGTAATCAGATATAATGGCGGCCCCGAGCAGATTTTCATATAGAATAACACTTTTCCACAGTAAAGACAAGTAGTAATTTATGATAAAGTGTTTGGTGTAATTGACAAAAAAACAGATGTTCAGATTAAAATTACTGCTTATTTTTCTGATTTTGGTCTATTTTTTTAGAAACTCATATAGCTCTAAAGAGCATTTTCGTACAAAGTATCCCCTTTTTTCACTATTTATGATAGTTGGACAAAATGCCAAGACTCTTTTTGTCAAAATGAAAAAGGGATTGCAAAGCTAAATCAGCAAGTGGTATAATCTTGGTGGTGAATTGTGTTCTTTTTTCGGTAAGTTATCTATTTCTAAAAAGTCTTTCACTGAATTCTTGCGCTACGTGCATACCACTGTATTATTATAATTAAAAGGAGAAATCACATCATGCTTTGGACTGAAAAACTCTTTGGCGTTAAAAAGCCCATTATTGCAATGCTCCATCTGGACGCTCTGCCCGGTGATCCGCTGTATAAACATGACAGCGACATGGATACTGTAATTGAGCATGCCCGCGCTGATCTGAAGGCTCTTCAGGACGGCGGCGTTGATGGTATCATTATTTCCAACGAGTTCAGCCTCCCCTATCAGCGTAAGATGGACTATGTTACTCCTGCCGCTATGGCCTATGTTATTGGCTGCATCCGCTCCGAGATCCGCGTTCCCTACGGCGTGGACGCCATCAGCGACGGCAAGGCCTGCCTGGAGCTGGCTGCCGCTGTCAAGGCCCAGTTCGTCCGCGGCACCTTCTGCGGCGTCTATGTGGGTGACGGCGGTCTGTACAACAATGACTTCTCCGACCTGCTGCGCCGGAAGGCCGCTCTCCATCTGGACGACCTGAAGATGCTCTACTTCATCAACCCCGAGTCCGACCGGAATCTGGACACCCGTCCTCTGGCCGATATCGCCAAGAGCACCATGGCCAAGGCCAACCCCGACGGCCTCTGCATCTCTGCCAACGCCGCCGGCCAGGACGTGGACGACGCCCTGATTGCCAGCGTCAAGCAGGCTAACCCCGACGTGGTGGTTCTGTGCAATACCGGCTGCCGGATCAATACCATCGAGCGCAAGCTGGCCACCGCTGACGCCGCTGTTGTTGGTACCACCTTCAAGAAGGACGGTATCTTCGAGGAGCGGGTAGACGTAGAGCGGGTTAAGGCTTTCATGGACGTGGTCCGCAAGTATCGTGAGACCCTGTAATACATCTCTCCTTTTTTAACTTCAGCATTATCACCTTCGAAGAGGGCTTTGGCCCTCTTCGAAGCCTATTATCCTGTTTCACAGGAAGAAAAGAAAGCCAGACCAGTTAAAGTTATTGGTCTGAAAGAAAGGAGGGGCCCTATGAAGAGAAAGCTGCTGGCGCTGGATCTGGACGGGACGATTGTCAACGACGACTATGTACTTACCGAGGAGAGCAAGCGGGCTCTGGCCAGGGCCCGGGAGGCCGGCCATGTGGTGGCCTATGTGACCGGACGGCGGGACGTGGATATGTATAATATGCGCCACGATATTCCCTGCGCCGACTATATGGTTCTCAATAACGGAGGCAAGGTAGTCCGAAACAGCGACGGCGCCGTGCTCTATAATAAGACCATCGCTCCGGAGGACTGCCGGAAGCTCATCGAGTACGCGCTGGAGCAGGATCTTCAGCTCCATATCTGTGACGGAATGACCTGGATTGTCACCCGTATGACTGAAGGTACCATGGACTACGCCCGCTCTCTGGGTATCGTGCCCGGCGTCTTCCGCTCTCTGGAAGAGACCGAATGGGAGAAGGGCCTGGAAGGCTTTATGGCCACCTGTGACTGGGACCCCATCAGCCGCTATATCGAAGAAAATCTTCCCGGTGCCAGCTATGTCCATTCTGAGCCCGAGTGCATTGATATTATGGCCCCGGGTATCCGGAAATGGGACGGGATTGAGATCCTCTCCCGGCTGCTGGATATTCCCACCGAAGATGTGATTGCTGCCGGCAACTATTATAACGATATGGATATGATCCGTATGGCCGGGTTGGGCGTGGCCGTAGCCAACTCCCCTCAGGAGGTTAAGGACATCGCCGACTACGTGACCCGACTGGACAACAACCACCATGCCGCCGTGGAGATCGTCTCTCTGGCCGGCGTGGAGGTATAACCGTCATAAGTAAGCAACAAAATAACGCCTCGTGCTGATATAAAAGGAGTATCTTATGGCCAAGTACTTAATGGGTATTGATAACGGCGGAAGCGATATCAAGTGCGCTATTTTCGACCTCAAAGGCAATGAAATTGCCATCGCCCGGGCACAGGTGCCCATGGATCTGCCTCATCCCGGCTGGACTGAGCGTGACGGCGAAGCCGTCTGGCAGGCCAACCGTTCCGTAATCCGTGAGGCCATGGCCAAGGCAGGTATTACCGGCCAGGAAGTGGCCGGTATCGGTCTGACCGGCTACGGCTGCGGTATCGTCTTTACCGACGAGAAGGGCCAGTGTGTCTACCCTGTAGTTGTCTCCACCGACGACCGGGCCAGCGAATATCCCAGAAAGTTCCGGGCCGGCGGTATTGACCGGGCCCTCTTCCCTTACACCCGCCAGACCACCTGGTCTGCCCAGCCGGCCGCCCTGCTGCCCTGGTTCCGGGATCATAAGCCGGAAGTGCTGGAACAGGCCCGCTGGATTATCTCCATCAAGGACCTGATCCGTCATCGCCTTACCGGCGTCTTCGCTACCGAGATTACCGACGCCTCTGCCGGCTGTCTGGTAGATCTGGATACCAGACGGTACGAGCCCAAGCTCTTTGAGATTCTGGGGATCGAGAACTGTTATGACAAGATGCCCCCCATTCTCGAGTGTACCGAGGTCAGCGGCCGGGTCACCGAAGAGGCCGCCGCCCTCACCGGTCTGGCCGCGGGCACCCCTGTGGCAGCCGGCTACTTCGATATCGACGCCAACGCGCTGGCCAGCGGTATCCTCTCCCCGGATATGCTCTGCCTGATCGCCGGCACCTGGAGCATTAATGAGTTCCTCAGCGACAGCACCCCCAACGATATCGACAAGAAGGAAAATACCGCCACCCTCAGCTACCTCCCCGGCTACTATATTATGGAGGACTCCACCCCCACCTCGGCCAGCAACTTCAACTGGTTCCTGAACAATCTGGTGGCCGCCGACCGGCCGGATATGCCCAGAAGCGAGCTGTATGACGAGTGCAACCGTCTGGTAGAGTCCATCAGCCCCGAGGACAGCAGCGTTATCTTCGTCCCCTACCTCTTTGGCAGCGCCACCCACCCCGACGCCAGAGGCGCCTTCCTGAATATCTCCTCCATGGACGACCGGGCCGCTCTGCTACGGGCAGTCTATGAGGGCGTAGTCTTCTCCAGCTGCCATCATGTGAACAATCTCAACCGGCCCATGGACTCCTACTCCTGCGCCCGGCTCTCCGGCGGCGTCACCAACAGCCCCGTCTGGAGCCAGATGATGGCCGACGCCCTCCAGATTTCCATCGAGACCCTGAATGGTACCGAGCCCGGCGCCAAGGGCGCCGCCATGGGTGCCGGCGTGGCCTGCGGCCTGTTCAAGGATCTGGAAGAGGCGGCACAGTCGATGGTCCAGCTGGGCAAGGTCTATACCCCCAGACCGGAATATGCCGATATCTACAAGAAGAAGCTGGCCCGCTATGAAGCCGCCCTGCAGGCGGTGGATCTGCTGGCGGAGCATCTGTAAGGAGAATACCATGTTTACCATCAGTCCCTCCCTCTATTCCGCCGATCTGCTGGATGTGCGCGGCGTACTGCGCCAGTGTCAGGACTTTGAACATCTGCATCTGGACGTGGACGACGGAAACTTCGTCCGGGGTATCAGCTTTGGCATGGACTTTATCCAGCCTCTGGCTCAGGCCACGGAGATCCCGCTGGATGCCCATCTGGAGGTGCTTAACCCCATGGACTATGTCGAGCCCCTCTGCCGGTGCGGCGTGGAGCAGATTGTGGCCCATGTGGAGACGCTGCCCTTTCCCAGCCTTTTCCTCTCCACCGTCCATCAGTATGGCAAAAAGGCCGGTCTGGCCCTGAATATCAAGACGCCGGTGGCCTATCTGGAACCCTATATTGACCAGCTGGACTGCGTCCTCTTTGTCTCGGTGGAAGCCGACGCCGAGGGGCTGCCCTTCCGGCCGGGTATTTTGAAGAAGGTGGAGCAGGCCCGGGCAATGCTGCCCGACCATGTGACCATCTGGGTGGACGGAGGGGTCAACGAGTCCAACCTCAAATCGGTTATCGACGCCGGCGCCGACGCCATCGTTCAGGGCCGGGCCGTCTTTAAGGCCGAGGATCCCAGCGCCGCTTACCGCCGTCTGCTGGCTCTGGGCAGAAAGTATGAACAGGAGCGTGATGACCGTGCTGTATGAGAAAGAACGTCAGATGCTCATTGATACCGCCCGGACCATGGAAAAAATGGGTCTGGTCAAGCTCTCCGGCGGCAATGTGAGTATGAGAATGCCTTGCGGCAATGTGCTGGTCACCCCCTCGGCCATGGGCTATGAGAATATGGTCCCCGAGGATATCGTCCTGATTGATATGCAGGGCAATACCGTAGAGGGCTTCCGCCGTCCCACCAGTGACTGGAAGGCCATCCTCTATATCCTCCGGGAGATGCCGGAGATGAATGTGGTTCTGCATACCCATCAGCCTGCCGCTATCGCCCTGAGTCTGGTGGCCGATGAGCTGCCGGTCATCTCCACCACCATGGTGGACGAGATCAAACATACCGTCCGGGTGGCCCCCTTTACCATCAGCAGCGACGAGGGTATGGGAATTGCCACCGTAGAACACGCCGGCCGGGCTCTGGCCGTCATCCTCAAGCATCATGGCGTTATCGCCTACGGCCGGAATATGGATCAGGCGCTGGCTGCCGTGGTCTATCTGGAGGAGAGCTGCGAGGTCTACCTGAAGGCGCTGGCCGTGGGCCGGCCCATCCCCGTTCTGACGGAAGAGCAGATTGCCGCCGAGGATGCTCCCCGGGGCTACTACGGCCAGCCCTGAGCGGGAAATCATAGCGTCACTTGTTGCCACTGGCAATAACGATAGTCCCTGTCCCAAAGGTCTCCGACCGAAAGGACCCAATCCCCCAAGCGAAAAACGCGAAATGAAAAAAGGAGTGTCTTGTATGAAAATTGGTATGTTTACTTCTGGTTACCAGCGTAACCCTCTGGAACATGTATTCCAGGACGCCAAGGAATTTGGCTATGATTACGTCGAACTGTGGGGCGGCCGTCCTCACGCTTACGCCCCCGATCTGAAGGCCGGCGATATTAACGAGGTTAAGCGCCTGATCGACAAGTATGAGATGCCCGTTCTCGGCTTCACTCCCGAGCATAATGGCTATCCTTATAACTACATGATCGGCTCCGAGGCCCAGCGTCAGGACGCCGTGGAGTATCTGAAGCTCTCTCTGGATATGGCCAAGGAGATGGGCGCTGAGTACATGCTGACCAGCCCCGCCAACGGCGGCTATCTGGCTACCTACGACGAGCTGTGGCCCCGCCTGATCAAGACCATGCAGGAGCTGGGCGATCACGCCGCCAAGGTGGGCGTGAAGGTCACCGTCGAGACCCTGACCCCCTATGAGTCCAACTTCTTCACCCGCGCCAACGACCTGGTGGAGCTGTTCAAGAGAGTGGACAACCCCTGGATCGTGGGTATGTGCGACGTGGTGCCTCCCTTCGTGCAGCATGAGAGCATCGCAGCCTACATCACCAAGTGCGGCGACAAGATGGATCACTTCCACATCATCGACGGCGAGCAGGGCACTGACAGCCACATCATGCCCGGCGAGGGCGCAATGCCCCTGAAGGAGATGCTCTACGAGATGAAGCGCTGCGGCTATGACAAGACCGCCACCATCGAGCTGGTGCTGGGCTACATCAATGAGCCCCGTATGTATGCCAAGCGGGCCATCGACAATGTCCGCGCCATGATGGCTGAAGTCGGCTATTGATCGACAGTATTCTCCCGGCAGAGGGCCCTTCGGGGCTCTCTGCCTGAACTGCTTTTATGGCACCGGAATTGGTCTGATCCCATTTTTCAAACCATACCAATTTAAGACCGATTCTGAACCGGAAAGGATGATCCCCCCATGTTCATTGATATTCATGTTTTCCCCGCCTTCTATGAGCCCATCAACGAGGACGAGGCCATGGAAGAGCTCCGGCACGAGACGCTGGATATTCATAAAAACGGTACCGCCGCTCTGGAGCATATCTTTAACCAGATGCGCTGCGCCGGTCTGGACAAACTGACCCTTCTGCCACAGGACTACAATACCCAGCAGAACGGGATTACTCTGGTCTCCAATGAGGAGATCGCCAAGCTGGTGGAGCTGGCTCCGGATAAGTTTATTGGCTTTGCCAGCGTGGACCCCTTTGACCCCAAGGCCGCCGAGAAGCTGGAGCACGCCTTCACTCAGCTCAAGCTCAAGGGCCTCTATCTCCATCCCGGCCGGCTCCATTTCTATCCCAACGACGCCGTGGCCCAGCCCCTGTATGATATCTGCGAAAAGTATAATAAGCCCATTATCTTCCACAGCGGCCTGTCCTGGGAGCCCAATACTCTGACCAAGTACTGCCGTCCCGATACCTTCGAGGAGCTGGCCGCCTCCCGTCCCAACCTGCGTATTTGCCTGGGACAGTTCGGCTGGCCCTGGTGCCGGGAGACTGCAATGCTCATGCTCAAGTTCCCCAACGTCTATACCGATATCGGCGCCCTCTACTTCGACTGCGCCCGTGAGTTCCTGACCCAGATGCTGACGGTGGACGTGCCCCGTACCTGGATCGACCGGTCTCTGCGCCATCAGGTCATGTTCGGCAGCAGCAATCCCCGCTTTGAGCAGATCCGTATGGCCGAGGTCATCGGCAAGCTGGGCTTCCGGGAGAGCACTCTGGAGCTGATCAAGGGCCAGAATGCCATTGAGTTCCTGGGCGGACTGGACTAAGGAGGGAAAAAGGCCATGATGTATGTAGATTCCATTTCCATGCGGACCAAGACCTATAATCAGTTCATTCTGATTACCGAGGACGTCCGCCGGATCGCCGCCGAGAGCGGCATCAAGAACGGTATGATCACCGTTATTACCAAGCACACCACCACTGGCGTCACCGTCAACGAGGCGCTGGAGTGTCTGGAGAGCGATATCGCTGAGTTTCTGGAGCGGCTGGTCCCCGAGGATCATCCCTATGCCCATGCCCGTATGCTCCGGGACTACGGCTCCACCGCCGGCAATCCCACCGGCCATCTGAAAGCCCATCTCACCGGCAACCACTGCCATTTCCCCATTGTGGACGGCAAGATCCTCTGCGGCGGCGCTCAGGAGATCTACTTCTGTGAGTTTGACGGTCCGGCCCATCGTACTATCAATGTGATCGTTCAGGGGGAATGAATGATCAACTCCTTTCTTCGCGGGGCTGCCGGGTGAAGTCCCGGCAGCCCACCCCCCGGCGGAGAGGGAGAACCGGTCTGTTCTATCCACCTGTTTGACCCCGGCCTTCGGGCCGTTGGCAAATCAATGAGGAGGCATATTCCAATGATCCGTTTTGCAACTGTTGGCGACAACTGTATGGACGTTTATGAGGAGCTGGGCCAGGTCTATGGCGGCGGCAACCCTCTTAACGTATCTGTTTACCTCCGCCGTCTGGGCGAAGAGGTCTCCTATTCCGGCGTAGTCGGCACCGATAAGTATGGTGAAATCATGCTGAAAATGCTCCGTGACCGGGGCATTGACGTGAGCCATGTTCAGGTGGTGGACGGCTCTACCGCCATTACCAAGGTCATCGTCCGGGACGGCGAGCGTATCTTCAGCGCCTATGAGGGCGGCGTCATGGACCACTATAAGCTCCGGGAAGAGGACTTCGACTTCCTGGCCAGCCATGATATTATTATCTCCGGTATCTGGGGCGAGATCCATCCCGACCTGCCCCGGCTCCACGCCATGGGCACCCCCATCGCCTTTGACTTCTCCGACCAGCCCAACCACCCCGTGGTGGAGCAGGCCATGCCCTATGTGGACTATGCCTTCTTCAGCTGGGGAGACGCCGAGGTGGACGAGGAGCTGATGGCCTTCATGAAGAAGCAGCATGCCCGGGGCCCCAAGATGGTAATTACCACGCTGGGCATCAACGGTAGCGTCTGCTACGACGGCCAGCAGTTCCATCGCTTTGGCATTATCCCCTGCCAGGTGGTAGACACCATGGGCGCCGGTGACAGCTTTATTGCCGGCTTCCTCCGGGGCATTATGCTGGGCAACGATATCCCCACCTCCATGAAGATGGGCGCGGAAAATTCCAGCGTCACCCTCCAGTATCAGGGCGCCTGGTAAACAAGCCAATCGGAAAGCCCCGGCAGCAGGCCGGGGCTTTTTGCCGGCCCGCCCTTCCCGTCTTCCCTGCCGGCCCTTTTTCTGCTATACTGAGCACAGACTACCTTACCGAGGAGGAGACCCACCATGGCAAAGATCATCGACTTCGGCGCCTTTCTGCCTCAGGAACCCGACCTGAAGGAGCTGGACCGGGACGGTCTGCTGGCCTATCTGAAGCTGCTGAAGCAGCGGATCGCCCAGCTGGACGAAAAGGAGCCCCGGAGCATGACCAGCGAGGCCTATGAGGACTGGGCCCAGTGCCACGAGGAGTTGGAAGACATGGCCGACGAGGTCATGGAGCTGCTGGACGAGCTGTAAGAGAACCCATAAAACGGAAAACAGAGAGAAGCTGCCGGCCTCCGGAAGGGGGACCGGCGGTTTTTTTCTCTCTCCCCCGGGCCCTGCCCGGCAGCCGGTCATAGACCGGCCCTCGGCCTCATATCCTCTACCGATTAGAAAAACAGGGAGGAATGGGTATGAAGGGAGATCCTGAGCAGCGGGCCGTCCGGCTGGGAGAGTACATGGTAGAGCATCGGGCCACCGTCCGCTCGGCTGCTGCCGCCTTCGGTATCTCCAAGAGTACCGTCCACAAGGACTTGCAGACCCATCTGCCCCGGATTGACCGGGGACTCTACCTGCAGGTACTGCCCATTCTGGAGGAAAACAAGGCCCAGCGCCATATCCGGGGCGGTCTTGCCACCCGGAAAAAATATCACCCGGACTGACCGGACGACAGACTTCCCTTGCTCTCGCAGGGGAACGCGGGGTATACTGCTGGCCAGATCTATTCCAGAAAAGGAGACGTACCCTTCATGTGTACCGCCATCAGTCTTACCCCCTCCGACCACTATTTCGGCCGGACCATGGATCTGGCCCCGCCGCTGGAGGGTCGGATCCTGATCCTGCCCCGAAACTGCCCCATCTCCTTTTGCCGCCGCCGGAGCCTGGATCGGCACTATGCCATTCTGGGCATGGGACGGCAGGAGGAGGGCTGCCCCTTGTATTACGAGGCGATGAACGAAGGAGGCCTTGCTGTGGCCGCGCTCAACTTTCCCGGCTGGGCCCAATACGGCACCGGAGAGGGGGAGGAGGAGATCGCGCCCTTTGAGCTTATTCCATGGCTGCTGGGCCAGTGCGCCTCGGTGGGAGACGCGGTGGCCCTGCTGCGAAGGACCCGGCTGACAGAGGAGCCCTTCAGCAGCCGGGTCCCCCTGACCCCGCTGCATTTTCTCCTCTCCGACCGGGAGCGGTCGCTGGTACTGGAGCCGGTGGAGTCCGGCCTCCGGCTCCATGAAGCGCCGGCAGGGGTGCTGACCAACAGCCCGGACTATGACTGGCAGATGACCCATCTGCGAACCTTCCTTCCTCTGGATCCGGAAGAGCCCCGGCCGGGCCGGCTGGCCCGGCAGCTGAAGCTGACGGCCTTGAGCCGGGGTCTGGGCAGCTTTGGTCTGCCGGGGGAGCTGTCCTCCCCTGCCCGTCTGGTCCGGGCCGCCTACTTTTCCGCGGCCAGCCGATGGCCGGAGAAGGAGGAGGGGCGGGTGAGCCATATGTTCCATCTGCTGGCCGCCTGCTCCCTGCCCATGGGCAGCGTCCGGAGCCCGGAGGGAGAATGGGACTACACCCAGTACACCAGCTGCATGAATGTGAGCCGGGGGATCTGCTATTATAAATGGTATGACAAGCTCTCTCCCCGAAAGGTGGACCTCTTCAAGGCCGATCTGGAGGACAGCCGGCTGCTGGAGACTGAGGGAGACTGAGGCCCGGCCCGCCGGGCATCAATATACTGCGACGGTTATCGACAAATATCGACATTCCCCGACACAGAGGGACCGGAAAGGAAAAAACGCAGAGCCGAAAGACTCTGCGTTTTCTTATGCTGTTATGACAGGATCAAAGCCGGGCGCCGCCGAACTCGCTGAGGACCAGACCCTTGTTCTTGTCCAGTACCCAGTTGATGGACCAGGGGGCGGAGAAGAGCATGAGCTTGCCGCCGTGGTAATCCTCTACAATCTTCACGTCCTGACCGTCGCCGATGATCAGCTCATCCAGCGGGCAGGGGCACTGGTCGATCCAGCGGACGTACTCATAGGGCAGGCTGTCCATGACCAGATCCACCTTGTACTCGTTCTTCAGCCGGTACTCAAATACGTCGAACTGGAGGGTACCTACCACGCCGACGATAACCTCTTCCATACCGGTGTAGGGGATCTTGAAGATCTGGATGGCGCCTTCCTGAGCGATCTGCTCGGTGCCCTTAATGAACTGCTTCCGCTTCAGGGTGTCCTTGGGCCGGACCCGGCGGAAGTGCTCGGGGGCGAAGGTGGGGATGGGATCAAAGCGGCACTTGGCGCTGGGGGCGCAGATGGTGTCGCCGATGGAGAAGATACCCGGGTCAAAGACGCCGATAATATCGCCGGCATAGGCCTCTTCAATGATCTCCCGCTCGGCGGCCATGAGCTGCTGAGGCCGGGAAAGACGGAGCTTCCGGTCGCCCTGAACGTGGTAGACCTCCTTCTCGGCGTCGAACCGGCCGGAGCAGACCCGGACAAAGGCGATCCGGTCCCGGTGAGCTTTGTTCATATTGGCCTGAATCTTAAAGACGAAGCCGGAGAAGTCGTCGCCGAAGGAGTCAATGACCTGTTCGCCGGCCTTCCGGGCCAGAGGCGCGGTGGTCATACGGAGAAACTGCTCCAGAAAGGCCTCGATACCAAAGCTGGTCAGAGCCGAGCCGAAGAAGACGGGGGAGAGCTTGCCGTGGCGGACGGCGTCCAGATCCAGCTCCTCGCCGGCGCCGTCCAGCAGCTCCAGCTCGTCGTTGAGCTGATCCAGACGGCTCTGGCCGATTACTGAGGGCAGATCGGGATCGTCCATCTCCAGTACCCGGCAGTCGGCAGCCCGGGCGCTGCCATGGCTGGTGAAGTTGAGGATATGGCCGTGGGACCGGTCGTAGACGCCCTTAAAGTCCTTGCCGCAGCCGATGGGCCAGTTGACCGGGCAGGTATCAATGCCCAGCTCGTGCTCAATCTCTTCGCACAGGTCGAAGGGGTCTCGGGCCTCCCGGTCCATCTTATTAATAAAGGTGAAGATGGGGATATCCCGCATGGCGCAGACCTTAAAGAGCTTTCTGGTCTGAGCCTCCACGCCCTTGGCGCCGTCAATGACCATGACGGCCGAGTCAGCGGCCATCAGCGTCCGATAGGTGTCCTCAGAGAAGTCCTGATGGCCGGGGGTATCCAGAATATTGATACAGTATCCGTCGTACTGGAACTGCATGACCGAGCTGGTGACCGAGATACCGCGCTGCTTCTCGATCTCCATCCAGTCGGAGGTGGCGGCCCGGGCATTGCGCTTGCCCTTGACTACGCCGGCCTGATTGATGGCGCCTCCGTAGAGGAGGAACTTTTCCGTCAGCGTGGTCTTACCGGCGTCGGGGTGGGAGATGATGGCAAAGGTACGGCGGCGGTTGATTTCAGATGCGTATTGAGACATGGGAAAACCTCCGTGATAAATTCGGTAAACAAAAGGAACGTTAAAACAGCAGGAGGGGCCGGTCAAAAGAGCCCGCCCTGAATGAGCAGCATATAAAAGACGGTGGCGCCGAAGATACTCAGCATGGTATTGCCCTTCCAGAGATGGAGCAGGGCGGCGGCGGCCACACCCAGCAGCTCAGGCAGCCCATGGCTGGCCGAGAGCAGGTCGATATTGCGCAGACAGTAGACCACCAGCAGAGCCATAATGGCCGGCGGCAGGACACGGCCCAGCCAGCTGATCCAGTCGGGCAGCTCTCCCGGCCGGTCAAAGAGCAGGAAGGGCAGGGCCCGGGTGAGCAGGGTGACGGCGGCCATGACCAGCAGCAGGAGCAGAGAATGGATCATGGGGGACTCAGCTCCTTTCCTTTCCCGCCCAGAGCCAGCAGACAGAGGGTGATAGCGGCCAGAGAGGGGATCAGAAACCTGTCCGGACCCAGCAGCAGGAGAAAGACCAGCGAGAAGGCCAGTCCGATCCCGGCGGGCAGCCGGTTCTCCTTCTTCTTCACCTGCTCGGTGAGCAGGACGACGAAGAGGGCGGTCATGGCAAAGTCCACGCCCTGGGTGGAGAAGGTGATCAGCGAGCCAATCAGCGTGCCCAGTACAGAGCCTGCCACCCAGTAGGACTGGTTGAGCAGGGTAACGAAGAAATAGAAGTCGCCGGGCAGCACCCCGGGAGGGACCGGCGTGGCCGTAAGAATGGCGTAGGTCTCGTCGGTGAGACCGAAGATGAGATAGGGCTTGCGCCAGCCCGTCTCCCGGTACTGGCCGATCAGGCTGAGCCCGTAGAAGAGGTGGCGGAAATTGAGCACCAGCGTCAGCAGCGCCGCCTGAATCAGCGGGGCTGCCGTCTCCAGCAGGGAGATGGACAGCATCTGGGCTGAGCCGGCAAAGACGGTCAGTGAGGAGAAGGCCGTCCAGAGGGCATTCATGCCGATCGTGTCCATGAGAATACCATAGGCGGTACCCAGAGCCAGATATCCGGCCATGACGGGAAGGGTATGGGGAAAGGCTGCCTTCAGCCCCTTCAGTTCCATCTTCCTACCTCCTCCCGGCTTCGGCCGCAAACTACATCAGTTTACTATTATATCCCCCTTTTTCCCGGAATGCAATGGATCGGAGGGGATATTCGGGGGAAAAGTTATGGCCGGCGGCGGGCGAAAAAGATCCCCCGCAGACGGAGCGGTCTGCGGGGGTGTCAGGGACAGGAGAAGGACTCAGATTCTGGCAACGCCCGATTCCCGGGCGGCCTTGCTGACGGCCTGAGCTACAGCGCCCCGGACCCGCTTATCAAAGGGATAGGGAAGGATGTAGTCGGGAGCCAGCTCGCTGGGCCGGACCAGCTCGGCCAGCGCCTGAGCGGCGGCCAGCTTCATCTCGTCGTTGATATCGCTGGCCCGGACGTCAAAAGCGCCCCGGAAGATGCCCGGGAAGGCCAGTACGTTATTGATCTGGTTGGGGAAGTCGGATCGGCCGGTACCCACCACAGCGGCGCCTGCCGCCAGCGCCACGTCGGGCATGATCTCGGGGGTGGGGTTGGCCATGGGGAAGAGGATGGCTCCGGGAGCCATGGAGGCCACCATTTCAGCGGTGACCATGCCGGGAGCGGAGACGCCAATAAATACGTCGGCACCGGCCAGCATCTCGGCCAGAGAACCCGAGCGCTTTTCCCGGTTGGTAATGGCGGCGATCTCGGCCTTGGCCTGATTCAGACCGGGCCGGCCCTCATAGATGGCGCCCTGACGGTCGCACATAATAACCTTTTGCAGACCCCGGGCCAGGAGGAGCTTGATAATGGCGATACCGGCAGCGCCGGCGCCGCAGGTAACCACAGTAATGTCCTCCATCTTCTTGCCCACGAGCTTCAGGGCGTTGGTCAGAGCGGCCAGACAGACCACGGCGGTACCGTGCTGGTCGTCGTGGAAGATGGGGATATCACAGCGCTCCTTCAGCTTCCGCTCGATCTCAAAGCAGCGGGGGGCGGAGATATCCTCCAGATTGACGCCGCCAAAGGAGCCGGAGAGAAGGGCGACGGTGTCCACGATCTGATCCACGTCCTTGCTCTTGATACACAGAGGGACGGCGTCCACGTCGCCAAAGGCCTTAAAGAGGACGCACTTGCCCTCCATGACCGGCATTCCGGCCTCCGGGCCGATATCGCCCAGACCCAGAACGGCAGAGCCGTCGGTGACCACCGCTACCGTATTCCAGCGGCCGGTGAGCTCGTAGCTCTTGTTTACGTCCTTCTGGATCTCCAGACAGGGCTGGGCCACGCCGGGAGTATAGGCCAGAGAGAGGGCCTCCTTGTCGCGGACCTCCATCTTCGGTACAGTGGACAGCTTGCCCTTCCACTGATAGTGGAGCTTTAAGGATTGCTCAGCATAGTTCATGACGCGTCGCCTTTCTGATCTCAAGGGCCATCGGCCCAAATTCTCAACGAGGAGCATTATACACCAAACTCCGGCCATATGCAACGATTTTGAATAAAGATTCAAGGGCCGGACCCAAAGAAAAAAGATGCGCCGGAGGGAGAAAGTATGCTATAATGGAACAGGAGATTTTACCGACTCGGCGGGATAGAAAGCTTCCATCTATGCAAAAGATGCCGAAGGAGCGGGAGAAATTCGAGCCCCGGCCCAGAGTCATGGCGGCGGATCTCCGGCGCTGCCGAAGCCGGGCCCATCCCTTACCCCTGCTACAGGAGGAATTTATGAACAGATTCATCTCTTCCGACGCGGAAAGTCGGGGCTATCTGCTGGAGGACTTCCGGCTCTTTCATCTCAAGGAGAGCCGCGCCCAGCGCTTTGATTACCATTATCATGAGTTTGACAAGGTGGTGGTCTTTCTCTCCGGTCAGGTCACCTACACCGTAGAGGGCAGAGCCTATTTCCTCTCCCCCGGCGACCTGCTGCTGGTGCCCCATCATCATATCCACCAGCCGGATATCGGCGGGGCCACCTATGAGCGCTATATCCTCTGGCTGGACCCTGCCTTTCTGGAGGAAAAGGGCCTCTCCGTCTGCTTCGATCAGGCCCGGGAGACCGGCTTTCATATCCTGCGTACCGGCGATATCCTCTCGGCCCGGCTCATGAGCCTGCTCAGCCAGCTGGAACAGGCGGGCAGAGACACCGAGTTTGGCCACCGCCTGCTGGCCGAGACCCTCTGCCTCCAGTTTCTGATCGCCCTCAACCGGGGCAACCAGACCAATCTGGCCCTGACCGACAGCCATACCTTCCGCTCTGATCCCAAGATTGAGGAGATTCTGGCCTATATCAACGCCAACCTTCACCAGAACCTGACCATCCAGTCTCTGGCCGGCCGGTTCTACCTCTCCGCTTCCTGGCTGATGCACCGCTTCAAGGAGGTCACCGGCTGCACCCTCCATCAGTATATCCTCCAGAAGCGGCTCATTCAGGCCGCCTCCCTGATCCGCTCCGGCACCCCGGTCATGACCGCCGCCGCCAAAAGCGGTTTCTCCGACTACTCCACCTTCCTCCGGGCCTTCCGGAACGCCTACCGGTGCTCTCCCAAGGAGTTCCGGGAAAAATAAATCCCCCGCCCTTTCAGAAGCCGTCCCGGGACCGGGACGGCTTCTGCTTTTGTCGGAAACTGTGGAAAAATGGAGCTTTCCTGCCGGTGGTTATTCTTTTGCAGATTCCCTTCCAAAACTTTTTGCAGTCAAAGAAAATCGGGCACATTTTTCCCTTTTCATTACAAAATGTTACTTTCAACACGATTATGTAAACTACAACCGACGGGAATTTCCGTCCTCCTGAGGAAAAGTTGTGTGGAAAACCGTGTGGAAACTGTGCAAAACTTTCCGGAAAACTCTTCCAACCGGAATATGAGAAAACATTTTGCAGTGCAAAGGGGAAAGAGGAGGAAACTGGGGCGCTGGTTGGCATAAATGACAACGAATGCGAAACACCCCTGCCGAAGGCAGGGGTGTTGTCAGAGGGTGTTTTGTACTTTTTGCAGTCGATCAATTCCGGCTGAGGATCCGGTCGGCCAGAACCTGTGCGACCTTGATGCCGGATGCGCCGGCCTGAGCCAGACCGCGGGTGGTGCCGGCGCCGTCGCCGATGGCGAAGAAGCCGGGCAGCGGGGTCTCCAGCTCCCGGGAGAGCTGGATTCGGCTGGAGTAGAACTTGACCTCGGCGCCGTAGAGGAGGGTATCGTAGTTGGCGGTACCGGGAGCCACCTTGTCCAGGGCGTAGATCATCTCAATAATATCGTCCAGCTGGCGCTTGGGCAGGGCCAGAGACAGGTCGCCGGGGACGGCGGCGGTCAGAGTGGGCCGGACGAAGCTCTTGCTCAGCCGGTGCTCGTTGGTACGAATACCGTTGACCAGATCGCCGAAGCGCTGGACCAGCACGCCGCCGGCCAGCATATTGCTCAGAGAGGCGATATGCTTACCGTAGCGGTAGGGCTCCTTAAAGGGCTCGGTGAACCGATTGGAGACCAGCAGGGCGAAGTTGGTGTTCTCGCTGCGCAGGCTCTGGTCGGAATAGGAGTGGCCGTTGACGGTGATAATGCCCTCCACGTTCTCGGCCACCACGTGGCCGTAGGGGTTCATGCAGAAGGTGCGGACGCTGTCGCCGTACTGCTTGGTCCGATAGACCAGCTTGGACTCGTAGACTACGTCGGTGATATGCTTAAAGACCTTGGCCGGCACCTCTACACGGACGCCGATATCCACCTGATTGTTGATCAGGGGGATTCCCAGACCCTTGCACTGCTGGGCAAACCACTCGGCGCCGGAGCGGCCGGGGGCGGCCACCAGATAGGTGCAGTCGAAGTCACCCTTGTCGCAGATCAGCCGGTAGCCGCCCTCGGGCAGCTGCTCGATCTTCTGGACGGCGGTATGGAAGTGGAATTCCACCCGCTCCTTCAGGTATTCGTAGATATTGGCCAGAATACGCAGGTTATTCTCGGTACCCAGGTGCTTGCACTGGGCCTGCAGCAGGTGCAGGTCATATTTCAGCGCCTCCCGCTCCAGCTGCAGGGCCTCGGGAGTGGTGGTGGAGTAGACTTTTTCGGTAGCTCCGAAGCGGACATTTACTGAGTCCACATAGTGGATCAGTTCCATGACCTCTTTCTCGTCCATGTAGTCGGTGAGCCAGCCGCCGAAGGCGGTGGTAAAGTTAAACTTGCCGTCGGAAAAGGCGCCGGCCCCTCCGAAGCCGCACATGGTGCCGCAGGTTTTGCACTGGATGCAGCGGTTGACTTTGCCCTGAACGATCGGGCAGGTACGGGCGTAGATATCAGCGCCCTGTTCCAGCACCACGATATTCAGCTCGGGGCAGCGCCGGGACAGTTCATAGCTTGCGAAGACGCCAGCTTCGCCGCAGCCGATGATGACTACGTCTGCACGTTTACTCATAGTGACAGTTCCTCCTCTGAATGTGCGACTGGCTGCCGCAATTCAATTTATGTGTCTGTATCACTCGCCGGAAAGAAGGTTCCTGATACTATATTATTATAGCCGATGCCCCTTCAAAATGGTATCATTATTTTCGGCATTGTGGTAGAATATTTCCAGACCCTCTCCCGTCCGGAGAAAAAGGAAGTGAAGCGCCGTGTTCTCTGACTCCCGGCTCCAGCTCAGGAGTGTTTTTACCGTCGTCAGCCTGTCGCTGCTGGTTTATACCGCTCTGATTCAGCTCGGAGCGGCCATCTATGAGCTGCCCTACTATCTGGGCGCTCAGGAGCTGTATTTCAGCGACCTATACTACTATCTGGGCAGTCCGCTGATCGCCTACCCCGCTGGCATCTTTGCCATGAGCTATACGCTCAAGTCTCTGCCCCGGGCTGTCCATCGGGTCAGGGTCCGACCCGGACTCAAGGAGATCTGGTCCGGCTTTCTGGTCGCGCTGGGTATTATGTATCTGGCCAACTACTTTACCCTCTTCCTTCTGTCAGGGACGGAGACGGTGGACTATACCAACGAGTTTATCAGTCAGATCCCTCTGGGCTACCAGCTGCTTACGGCGGTGGTTCTGGCGCCGGTATTTGAGGAACTGATCTTCCGCCGGCTGCTGCTGGACCGGCTGCTCTTTCTGGGCGACTGGACGGCGCTGCTGCTGTCCTCCCTCTTCTTTGGCCTCTTCCATACCAATCTCTATCAGTTCTTCTACGCCTTTGCCGTGGGCATGGTGCTGGGCTATGTGCGGATTGTCACCGGCAGTACCCTCTGGAACACTCTGCTGCATATGGCCATCAATCTGGTCTGCAGCGTTATGCTGGATCTCTTCGGCGACTCGGAGGCCTATATGACCCTTTTCGGCGGACTGATCCTCTACGCCATCGTCTATGCCATCCGCTGCCTGATTCGCCGGCCCTGGAAGGACTTCCGGTCCGGATCTGACGGCTTTGGCGGCGGAGAGAAGCTGCGGATCCTGCTGACCACTCCGGCTTTCTGGGTCTGCCTGCTGGTCCATCTGGGCCTTTCCCTGTACTATATTTCCATGTGAATGCTATCCTGAGAATCGAGGTAATCTGTTATGTATGAAACCTGGCTGGAAGTCCGAATTGATACCGTCTCCCCCTGTCTGGATGACGTGGCCGCCTATCTCACCGCCCGGGGAATCGTAGGTCTGGTCATTGAGGACGAGAACGATCTGGAGCAGTTTGAAGACGAGCAGCAGGCCTGCTGGTCGGAGATCGACGAGGAGTTCAAGGACTCGTTCAAGGGCCTCTCCCGGGTCAAGTTCTACGTCACCGACGACGAGGACGGCCATGCCCGGCTGGAGGAGGTAAAGGCCGGCCTGCCCGCCTTCCGGGACCGGGTGGGTAAGGACTGCGGCAGTCTGGCCGTCTCCACTGTCAGCCTCCGGGAGGAGGACTGGGCCCATAACTGGCAGAAGTACTATCAGCCCTTCCCGGTGGGAGAGAAGCTCTATGTGGTCCCCGAGTGGATGCGGGAGATGGAGGTGCCGGAGGGACGGACCGCCATGATCCTCAATCCCGGCCTTATTTTCGGTACCGGTTCCCACGGCACGACCCGCCTCTGTCTGGAGGGCGTGGAGCGCTTTGCGAAAGAGGGAGATCGGGTGCTGGATCTGGGTACCGGCAGCGGTATTCTCTCCATTGCCGCCATCCTGCTGGGCGCCAGCGAGGCAGTGGGCTGCGATATTGATCCCAAGGCCAGCCGGGTGGCTGCCGAGAACGCCTCCTATAACGGTATTTCCAGCCAGTTCCGGGTGGAGACCGGCGATGTGATCGGTGACGACGGCTTGCGGGAGAAGCTGGCCGGATGCTACGATCTGGTTCTTGCCAATATTATCCCTGACGTGATCATTCCCCTGATCCCTTACGTCAAGGACTTTCTGGCCCCGGGCGGCAAGTTCCTCACCTCCGGTATTATCGAGCACCGGGCCGAAGACGTGGCCAATACCCTGAAGGAAAACGGCTATACCATTCTTGAGCGCCATGACCGGGAGGGCTGGGTGGCCTATATCACCCAGCGGAGCTGATGACCGACCGGGACTGCATGGCCCGGGCGCTGGAGCTGGCCCGGGAGGCGGCGCAGACGGGAGATGTGCCCGTGGGCTGCGTGATTGTCCGGCAGGGCGAGATTATCGCTCAGGGCCGAAACCGCCGGGAGGACCGGGCGGATGCCACTGCCCACGCCGAGATGGAGGCCATCCGCTCCGCCAGCCGGCGGCTGGGCCGCTGGCGTCTGGAAGACTGCACCCTCTATGTAACGCTGGAACCCTGTCCCATGTGCGCCGGGGCAATCTGGAACGCCCGGCTGGGCCGGGTGGTCTTTGGAGCCGGCGAGGAGCGGTCGGGCTGCTGCGGCTCCCGACTCCATCTGGGTCTGGAGGGCTTTACTCCCTTTCCGCCGGTAAAGGCGGGCGTGCTGGAGGAGGAGTGCAGGGCGGTGCTGGGAGACTTTTTCGCCCAGCTCCGACAAAAAGAGAAAAAAGACGGGGATTTCACAGATTTGTAATATCTCATCTCTTATTTTTGTAACAACCCTCTGCTATCTTATCCTTACAGAGACAGCAAGCTTCTTTTTCATTTCATCCTCCCTTCTTTTAGAGTACGGCGGCTCCCCCAAGACCGCCGTTATTCTTTTCCCGCCGGGAGAAATATTTTTTCAATTTCATATTTTTGTAACAACTCTTTTTGAATTTTTGTAACAACCCTTTGCTATCTTATGATCAGCAAGCAGTATCTTTTTCATTTTCTCCTCTCCTTCCATAAAAAGCAGCGGTATCAGCAGGCCGCTGCTTTTTTGTTTTTTCTCCGGGCGGAGGATTGGCTTGACAAAGGCTCGCTGCCGTACTATGCTGTATAAGTACGTTGTCGGACTTTTGGAGGAGGAGTATCTGATATGAGAGAGAAGGCAAGACGGCTGATTCGGGCCTTATGCAATATTGACGAGGTATATTACCTCAACGAGGCCAAGAAAAAGGTATCCGACGCGGAGCTGTGCGTCATGTACGCGCTGGACGACGGCAAGCCCCATTCCCAGCGGGAGATCTCCCGGGAATGGCTGGTTGCCAAAACATCTGTGAATACCATTGTCAAGCGCTGGGAGAAGGAGGGTCTGGTGACGATGGTCCCCATTCCCGGCAGACGCAGAGAGATGCATATCTGCCTCACCGATGCCGGCCGGAGCTATGCCAGGCAGTTTCTGGGCTTTCTGTATCGGGCCGAGGACCGGGCCCTGGAAAAGACCCTTGAACAGTACTCTGACAGCTTTATTGAAGTGATTGAGTTCTTCGGCGCGAGCCTGAAAGAGGCCTTTGACGAAGAAGGGGAATGTGGAGAGAACGGCAGTGGATCTGATTAAAGACGATGTACGGAAGCTGCTGTATCACTTTCTGATTTCTGCCGTCAGCAGCGCCGTTGCGGTAGCGGCCTACAGCCTTGTGGACACCATTGCCATAGGACAGGGAGTGGGGCCGGACGGAACGGCAGCCTGCGCCCTTGTGCTTCCTATCTTTTCCATTGCCAGCTTCCTTGCGCTGCTGGCTTGCCGGAAAGCTGGGCATGAAAAACGCTCTCGTCTGCGGATCGCTGTTTGCGGCGGCCTATATGTTTACCCTTTACCGGCGCCAGACGGGGGCAAGGGGATAAGACAGGAGCGAAAGCAAACTCAAAAAGACAGTCGCCCGGAAAGAGAGCCGGGCAATCCTGGGCGATCCCGGAGGACGCTCCGGGCGTTTACTGAAAGCCGGAAGGGCGCGGGGAGAGGTTCCACCCGCGCCCTTAATCGTGGTAAGAGCGGCGCGATAAGAGACGACGCAAAAAACGGGTGCCGACAGTTGTCTGTCAGCACCCGTTTCGTCTGTAGGCAGTTGAGGGTGAAGGCTCCTTGGAGGGAGCGATTGTGCGCGCCAGTCCGGCAGGCGGGGGAGGCGGCGCTTATTTCAGCGCCTGAGCTACCTCTTCCTCCTCCAGCTGGGGGAAGGGGCGGACGGGATCGGGGGGTCCGTCACAGGGCGCCAGATTCTTTTCAAACCAGACCACGTCCTGCCATTTGCCCGACTTATAGCCCGTCTGATGGAAGCCGCCCACATAGGCAAAGCCCATTTTCCGGTGGAGCGACTCGCTGGCCGGATTGGGGGTAGTGACGCAGCCGTAGGCGTTTTTGATGCCCTGAAGCCGGAGCAGCTCCATGAGGGCGGTGTAGAGCCGGCTGCCGATGCCCCGGCCGGTGGCGTCGGGATGGAGATAGATGGTCAGCTCCGCGTCCCAGCCGTAGGCCACATATTCCCGCAGAGGATGGGCATAGGCGTAGCCCAGAATCTTTCCCTCCTCCTCGGCCACCAGATAGGGGTAGCGCCGGAGAATGTCCACCACCGTCCAGGCGATGTCCTCCTCTGAGGGCATCTCGTAGAGGAAGGTGACCGGCTTTTCAATATAGTGGAGAAAGATCTCCCGGAGTCCGGGGGCGTCCTTGGGGGTGGCGGTGCGGATGATCATGGGGCAGGGCTCCTTTGCGCGTTTCTTCCCCTTATGGTAGCACAGATCCTGCCTCAGGGCAAGAAAGAGGGAATAAAACCCGCCCTCCGGGGCAAACTCTTCTCTACAACGATGGAAACGGAAAGGGGTACGCGCTATGATCAGCCGCTATCATCCACCCAGGCAGCCCCGCTATCCCCAGCCCCTGAGCTGGGAGGCGGTGACGGCCGTCTATGCCGACTGCGCCGACTTTGGCCGCCGGAAGCTCTGCCCGGCCGGGGAGGGAGAGCGGGCCATCCGGGTCTGTTGGCTGGACGGCAGAGTGAAGGCCGAGCGGCTCAACGACTATATCTTCCACCCCATTCTCACCGCCCACTTCGATCCCGAGGGAAACTGGCAGCGCCAGCTGGAGGAGGAGATCCTCTGGAACCAGAATCCCCGGCCCTGCGGCAGCACCGATCAGGCCGTCTATGGACTGATTGAGGGGGCCTGCCTGATCTTTACCCGGGAGGGGGTACTGGAATGTATGGTCCCTACCGAGGACCGACGAGGGGTGGAGAAGCCGGAAAACGAGAGCGGAATCAAGGGAGCCAAGGACAGCTTTACCGAGTCGGTCCGGGTGAATACCTCGCTGATCCGCAGCCGGCTCCGGACTCCGGAGCTGATCATCCGCCGCCATCTGGTGGGCCGTCAGACCCGGACGCCGGTGGAAATGCTCTGGATCCGGGGCCTCTGTGACCCGGCCTGGCCTGCCCGGATCGCCGGCCGGCTGGAGGAGATTCAGGAGGATGCCCTGCTGACTACCGCCGAACTGGAGGACTATCTGATCCCCACCCGGTCCTCCCCCTTCCCCCGGCTCTTTTTTACCCAGCGGCCCGACCGGGTCTGTCAGGGGCTGCTGGAGGGCCGGGTGGCCCTGTTGATTGACGGGGTGCCGCAGGGATGTATTCTGCCCGGGGAGCTGAGCCAGTTTCTGCAGGCCCCGCAGGACCGGAGCGACCACTGGCTGGCAGCCTCCAGCCTGACCTGTCTGCGCTACCTCTGTATGGTCCTTACTCTGCTGCTGCCCGGCCTCTATGTGGCCATGGCCCAGTTCCACTTTGAGCTCATCCCCACCAAGCTGGCCCTCTCCATTATTGCCAGTAAACAGGACGTCCCCTTTCCCACGGCGCTGGAGGTGCTGGGTCTGCTGCTGGCCTTTGAGGTACTGCAGGAGGCCGGCCTCCGTCTGCCCAATACCATCGGCCAGACTGTCTCTATTATCGGTGGTCTGGTGGTGGGCCAGGCGGCGGTAGAGGCCAAGATTGTCTCGCCGGTGGTGGTGATCGTGGTGGCGGCGGCCGGTGTGTCCGGGTTTACCATGCCCAATCAGGATCTGTCCAACGCCCTGCGGATCTGGCGCTTTCTGCTGACCCTGCTCTCGGCCGGACTGGGTATCTACGGCCTGGCGCTGGGCAGCGCCGGACTGATTGTCCATCTGGCCGGGCTGGAGGACTACGGCCTTGCCTATTTGGCCAGCTTTACCGGCCCCGGCCCCACGCCGGAGGAAAACCATCCGGTCATCCGACGACCGGTACCCCGGGTCAAGTATCGGCCCGCCTTCCTCAATACGGCCAATCGGAGAAAGCGCCGATGAGGGGAAAGAAAAAACGGGGTCTGCTCTGGGTCCTCTGTCTGGCTGGACTCTATCTCCTGCTCACCCACAGCCTCAGCGACCTGACACCAAAAATACAGGATATTACACAGGTCAGCCTCATGCGCTCCGTTGCTCTGGATCAGGGGGAGGAGGGCGGAGTCCGGCTCACTGCCTCGGGCGATCCCCGGCGGGAGGGGACCGGAGGCCAGACCCGTCCCCCTCTGATTCTGAAGGCGGAGGCGGACAGCCTGCTTACTGCGGTGATGGACCTGGAGCGCCAGAGCAATGGGGCGGTGGAGTTTGGCCATGTGAAAGACTGTGTGATTGGTCAGGAGCAGGCGGAGGCGGGGATACAGGGTCTGCTGGACTTTCTGGAGCGGGACTTTTCCATGCGTCTGGACACCGATCTCTATCTCCTGCGGGAGGAGGAGGGCGGCGCGGCGGTGGAGGATCTGGCCTCTGCCGCCTCCTCGCTCTCGCTGCGTCTGGAGGCCCTTCGGTCTGACCGGGTCTATGGAGGCCGGGGCTGGAACTACCATGTCCGCTCCTTTCTCAGTCAGCTGGCCGACAATGGGACCGCCCTGCTCCCCGTTCTCCGTCTGGAGGAGAATCCGGACTATGACCCGGCCAAAGAGGACAGCCAGAGCAAAGGCAAGCTTTCGCTGGACGGCCTCTGCTTCTTCCGGGGCGATCGGCTGGGCGGAATTCTCACCCGGGAAGAGTCGCTGGGCGCCGCCCTGCTCACCGATCAGAACCAGCTGGACAGCCTGACAGTGGAGCTGGACGGAGGAACGATGGCCTCGGTGCAGCTGGTGTGGGCGAAAATGGAGCCTCGGCTGCTAAGGAATGAAGCGGGAGAGGCCGAAGGGCTGGTGCTGAGCCTGTCTATGAAGGGAGACCTGAACGAGATCCGGGGCTGGGCAGATCCCTGGGATCCCGATGTCCTCCGGGAGATCGAGGCGGGCTGCTGCCGGCTGCTGGAGGAACGCTGCCGGGCGGCGCTGAACCGAAGCCGGCAGGAGGAGACCGATTTTCTCCATTTAAAAAGAAGTCTGATCCTCCGATATCCCCTGATGGCTTCCGAGCTGGAGCAATGGTGGCAGCAGAACTTTTCCCGGATGGAGATCCGGCTGGAGGTAAGAGGAGAGATCCAGCGCAGCTATAATATCGACCGACCGATGGGAGATGAATACCGTGGACAAGCATCATAGATCCCCCCTCTCGCCCAAGGAGCAGATGGCGCTGCTCTTTGCCGCTCTGCTGGCCCCCGCCATGCGGATTATTCCCCGGCAGACAGCCCCGCTGGCAGGTGCCGGAGGCTGGCTGGCGCCGCTGCTGGTTCTGCTGCCGCTGGCAGCCGGCTGCGGGCTGGTAGGAAAGGGGCTGCGCCGCCTGCCTCCGGAGGCGGGTCTGGCCCAGCTCTACCGGGCGGCGCTGGGACCCGGGCTGGGAAAGCTGGCCGCGGCTGCGACAGGACTGTGGCTGCTGGTGGTGTCGGCCTCCGCCCTGCGCATGAGTGCCGAGAGCTTTGTCTCCTCGATCTATCCGGATACCGATCTCTGGCTCTTTCTGATCAGCCTGATTCTGCTGGCATGGGTGGGCGCCGGGAAGGGGTTGGCCGCCCTCTGCCGGATGGGTCAGATCTTCTTCTGGGCCCTGCTGGTGCTGGTGGGCCTGCTCATCCTGCTGGCGTCAGGGGAAATCCGGCTGTACCATATCTATCCCTTCTGGCAGTCGGGATGGCAGGGGATTGCCGATTCGGCCCTGCCGCTGCTTCGGGTCATGGGAGTGGGCATTCCGCTTCTCTTTACCCCCGGAAGACTTACTGGAGAGAAGGGCAGACAGGGGGTAATCTGCCGCTGGTTGGCCGCCTTTCTGCTGATTCTGGCGCTGCTGGCCATGACGATAATTGGCATGTTCGGCTGGCAGACTGCCGCCCGGCTGCAGAACCCCCTCTTCAGTATGGCAAAGGAGATCACGCTGCTGGCAGTCTTCGAGCGGCTGGAGGCGCTGGTGGCCGCCGTCTGGGTCTTTTCGGATCTGTCCCTCCAGCTGATGCTGGTCTGGACAGGGACCAAGCTGCTGGAAAAGAAGGAAGCGGAGGAGACAGAGAAAAGCTGGAGACGGCGGTCTCTGCTCTGGGCTGCCGGGGCGGCGGTACTGGGCTATTGGATTGCCCCCGATCTCTTCGCGCTGGAACGGATCTGGCAGCAGCGGCTCCTTTGGTGGGATATCGGCCTCTGCTGGCTGCTGCCAATGGGGGCAAGTGTGCTGATACTGGCCCGAAAGAGAAAATAGACACAATATTTGGTAGAGAAAAACTGGCAGGATTCATATATTTAGTGGGTCAGAAAAAAGAACAAAAAGTACGGAAAAAATAAGAAAAAACGGTTGACAAAGTAAAATTCCGCTGATATAATAACAAAGCTTTCACCGAGCGGCCCGGTTGCCGGATCGGTCGGATGGAGCAGCAACTCGGCACCTGGTTCCGGCCGTCAAAACTTTTTCCCAAAAAAGAGAAAAAAGAGCTTGACAAGCGGGGAGAGTGCTGATATACTAAATAAGCTGTCCACCGCGAGGGAGGCAGCGGTCTGTATCTTGTAAATTAAACAACGTGAAACAAACGAAGCACCAGATAAGGATTTTTTCTTACTTGAATTCGTGAACTTAAACGAACTCAAGTCATTTCTTTGATGCTAGAAGATAGCTTCAATAATT
>JAFQNL010000039.1 GCA_017395935.1 Oscillospiraceae bacterium | reverse complement strand
TCAGGGCTCTGACATAATTCCCTTGCAGTTCATGGGCTTTAAGAACAGCCAGATGGCTACCGATGTTGTCATCGAGGGCAGCACCAGCCAGCAGAAGCTGTGCGCCAACGTGGCCGCTCAGATCGTCGCCTTCGCCTGCGGCAAGGAGGACGAGGATCAGAACAAGTACTTCGCCGGCGGCCGTCCCTCCAGCATTATTATCGGTGACAAGCTGACCCCCAAGACTCTGGGCGCCCTGCTGTCCCACTTTGAGAACAAGGTTATGTTCCAGGGCTTTGCCTGGAATCTGAACAGCTTCGATCAGGAAGGCGTTCAGCTGGGCAAGGTGCTGGCCAAGCGCGTTCTGGCTCATGATACCGATGGCGCGCTGAAGGTCTACAGCGATCTGCTCAATATCTGATCCCAGCCTTCCCGCCCTCCGCTCTGACCACCCTTCTGACGGTCATCCCTCCGGGGATGACCGTCTTTTTCTCTTCCAGCCTTTCCGCCCAGCTTCCCCCTTCCTCTTCCAGAATTTCTCTATTTTCTCATTGACTCGTTCTTTCGGATATGGTACCATTTATGTAACATTTTGTAACCTTTAGCAAGGAGAATCGTCATGAGAAGAAATGCTACCGCTCTGCTTCTTTCGCTGATCTTCTGTCTGTCTCTGACCCTCCCGGCCCGGGCCGGAGAGGCGCAGGTAGGCCCCACCGGCTATCTGTCCACCGATAAGGCGTCTTATGCCGCCGACGAGTCGGTTATGGTCACAATGATGGCGGAAAACTATGACAGCATCCCGGTCTACGATCTGACCCTGTCCTTTGAGATCCCCGAGGGCTATGCCCTGCTGGAAGGAGACAGCAGCAGCCGTACTCTGGATGAGCTTGCCTCTATGGAGAGCGCCGAGCTGACGGCCACGCTGGTCCCCATCTCCGACGGGGAGGAAGATGGCGGCGAGGACGGCGACCAGCCGGAAGAGCCTGCCCCTGGCGGAGAGGGATCCGGCAGCGGCAGCAGCCCGGAGGATGAGGGCGGAGATTCCTCTTCCGGCGGATCGGGCACTTCCTCCGACAGCAGCCAGAAGGACGACGGCCGGAAGGATCCGGATGCTGTAGACACCGGCGACAACAGTCAGAGCGCTCTGTGGCTGACGCTGCTTTTCCTGTCCGCTCTTGTGCTCGCCCCTCTCTTCTTCCTGCCCCGGCCCTACAAGGGCAAGCGACTCATGTCCCTGCTGCTGGCCCTTGCCATGAGCGCCTCCCTGCTGCCCGGTCTGAGCCGGACGGCCAGCGCGGCGGAGCGGAAGAAGTATTCCTTTGATCTGACGTATGAGTTCGGTGCCGGCGATGAAATCGTCACCCTCCGGGGCGCGGTTAGCTTCTTCTGTGAGAGTCAGGCTGCCGATACCCCCGACAATCCCGATCAGCCCGATCAGCCCGATGAGCCGGCTGCTCCGGAGATTTACGTTGTCACCTTCCACTCCAACGGCGGCAGCGACGTTACCCCTCAGAATATTTACTCCGGCGGCTGCGCGTATGATCCGGAAGCTCCTGTCCGAAAAGGCTTTGTCTTTGCCGGTTGGTATTCCGACCCGGCGCTGGAACAGGCCTATGACTTCTCCAGCCCCGTTACCGAAAATCTCGACCTTTACGCCGACTGGAGCGCGCTGGATGTGGTAATCACTTTGTCCGCGCCCGGCCATGAGAGCGATCTGGTGAATCCCACCGTTGTGGGCTCCGTGACATCCAATCTGGATATCCTCTCGGTGTGCTGGCAGCTGGAGTCCTCCGACGATCTGCAGCAGGGTGAGCTCCAGCTCACAGACAGCAGCTTCTCCATCCAGCTTCATCTCCGGGACGGAAAGAACACACTCACTCTGCTGGTGGAGACGGCGGACGGCTCGGTTACCACCAAGAGTCTCCAGCTGACCTACGACAGCGGTGAGAGTTTTGACCCTGCCCACGAGCGCACCCTCCTCCGGCCCACTGAGCAGTCGGAGCCGGCAGAGGGAGAGCAGCCTTCTTCCGAAAGCAGCGTCTACTATGTGGCAAATCTGCTGTCCGTCTACTTCGACGACACCATCTCCTTTGAGCAAAGCGTGTCCTTCCTGAGTCAGCAGCTGGGCGGCCATGTGGCCGGCTATCTGAATACGCTGGACCTGGTCCAAATCTGGCTCCCGGACCCCCTGCTGGTACCGGAGGGTATGGACTATACCGGCCCCACCGCTCTGGATGAAATCACCTTCAGCGATCTGACCGCCTACGGACAGGCTCTGTCCGACGCCTATGACCAGGTGGAGTTGGCTCTTCCCGAGATCGGCCTCCCCTCTCAGGTCACGCTGCAGGCCACCGATACCAAAGACCCCTGGGACAACACCGGCTCCAACAAGACTACCTCTGACGCCTTTGACAAGGGCGCGTGGTGGGTCGAGTATGTGGATCTGGACGACGCCTGGGACTATTCCGACGAGAAGAACATGGACTTTTTCCGTCTGATTCATCTGGGCGTAGTAGACGAAGGCTTTGATCAGGACCACGAGGATCTGACCTTTAAGCATGTCTACGGCAATGATTCCGCCTCCGATCATGGCACCCACGTGTCCGGCATTATGGACGCCCACGTGAACAACCGCAAGGGCATTGCCGGTACCACCTACGGAAACGGCATCCTGCTGGGCTACGACTGCGGGCTGGACGCCTTTGGTGAAAGCATTAACTTCGGTCTTACCACCGGTATTACCAAGGTGATCGAAAACGGCGCCATCGTGGTCAACGTCTCCATGGGTCTCGATACCTCCTATGACTGGAACGGCGACATGATACGGAGCAATACAGCCAACACTGCCCGGAAAATGCTCAACAAGCTCACCGATAAGGGCTATGACTTTGTTATTGTTCAGGCCGCCGGCAACGAGGGCCGTCCTTACAACGTTAACGGCTACTTTTCCTCCATTGATTCCGATGAGACTTCCGCCCTCAGCCGCGTACTTATCGTCTCCAATATTCAGCCGGACGGTATGCTGTCCATCAAGTCCAACGGCGGCCCCTCCTCCGGTGGGTTCAACCTGATCGCCGCGCCCGGTCATGAGATCTACAGCACGGTGATCAACGGCTATGATGAGCTGTCGGGCACCAGTATGGCTGCTCCCATCGTCTCCGGTATTGCCGGTCTGGTCTGGTCGGTCAATCCCGATCTTACCGGCCCCCAGGTAGTGGATATCCTTCTGGATACCGCCTCGGGCACTGCTCAGACCAATCCGGACAGCCACTCGGCCAAGGGCGGCATGAAGATTGTCAACGCCCTGAACGCAGTCGAGAAGGCCATCTCCACGCTGCCCACCTACTACGGCTATGTCACCGACGCCACTACCGGTCTGCCCCTTGAGGGGGCCGAAGTTATCGTGCTCAACGACGGCGTTGACGGCATGCTGATGGCCGACACCGTCTACACCGACAGCGAGGGCAAATTCACCCTGCCCAAACTGACCACCAATACCGACGGCTATCTGCTGGTCATCAATGCGCAGGGCTACACTTCCAGCCGGTTCTCCTTTGGACCTATGACCGCGCTCCGGGCCAACGGCACCATCAACGTGGGTACCATCGCCCTTAATCCCGCTCTGGACGAGACCGAGTACCGGATCGTCCTGACCTGGAACGATCAGGTTCCGGATCTGGACTCCCATCTGGTGGCGGAGACAGTCTCCGGCCAGACCGTCCATCTCTGCTACATGACCCAGAGCACATTCACTCAGGCCAATCTGGACGTGGACGATACCGATTTCTTCGGTCCCGAGACCATTACCATTACCAACTTCAGCCAGCTTAGAAATATCCGCTACGCCGTCCACGACTTCAGCAGCCGAACCCAGTCCAACTCCAAGGCTATGGCAGGCTCTCAGGCCACCGTTGAGGTCTACAAGGGCAGTCAGCTGCTCAACCGGTTTACCATCAATCCCAACGCTGTGGGCACCGAGTGGGATGTCTTCGCTCTGGACGCCCGGGGCAAGGTCATTGCCATTAACTCCATGACCAGCAGGGAAGATCCCGGCAGCGTACTGGGCAGTGACTACTTCGCCAGCGGCGTCTCGGTTGCTTCCATGAGTGCCGAAAAAGACTGATCTCTTCCCCGCCAAAACGAACCAAAACCCCGGACAGCCTGTCCGGGGTTTTCCTTTTGCGCCTGTCTGCATCCAGAGGAAAAGGCCCCGGCCATTCGTCAAATGAAGCCCGGGCCCAAACGCGGGGAATGAATTGGGCGCAAACTCACCGCCGCCTTTCATCTGCCCATCAATGCCGCCGCGAAAAAAGAGAGAAGCTGTAACGCTTCTCTCTTCTCTCTTTCCCTTTGCAACGCTCAGCGTTCCTATTACAGACAGCTGTCCTTAGCAACCCTGCTCATTGGGACGGGAACCTCTCTTCTGCCCGTCAGTGGGACAGAGCAGGCGATGTTACTTCTTGAACTTCTTCACCACATAGACCAGCAGCAGGGCGGCAGCGGCAATGCCGGCGGCGGCCAGAATGGCCCCCAGTTCATTCTGCTGGGCGGGAGCCTGAGCCGGCTCCTGCTGGGCGGGAGTCTCTTCTTCCGCAGCAGGGGCGTCCTCGCCGGCCACGGGAGCGGTCTCCTGAACCAGCATCATAGCGCTGATGGCATCCACGCTCACCTGGCCCTGGGCAGTACCCAGTGCCTCGGTGCCGGCGGTGTCACCGCTGACATAGATGGTCCACTCACCCTCGGGGAGGTTGACGGTAGTAGCCTCGGATCTGGGGTTGAAGATGGCGACAATGCTCTTGTCCTCGCCGTTCGCGCCGGCGCTGATCTGGAAGGCGGTGACATTGAACTCCAGCTCCCGGAGGATGGAGATATGCTCGGCCACCTCAGCGGCGTCGGTCATGCGCAGGGCGGGATGGGCTTTACGGAAGGCGATCAGGCCGGTGTAGTAGTCATACACCTTCTGATAGCTCTCGTTGTTCAGGTCGTTCCACTTCAGGCTGTTGACCGAGTCGGGGCTGGAATAGCTGTTATGGTCGAAGGTTCCGTCACCCAGAGGCTTGGAGCGGAGCATCTCTTCGCCGGCCTGGAAGAAGGGGACGCCCTGAGAGGACATGACGATGGCGGCAGCCAGATTGTTCATCCGGATCCGGTCCTCCACGCTGGCGTCAGGGTTGGACTGGGTCAGCCGGTCGAAGAGGGACATATTGTCATGGCAGGAGGCATAGTTCACCGTCTGGGTGGGGCTCTTGCACCAGGTGGCGGCGCCCATGAAGCAATCCTTCACCGTACCGGTATGGCCGCCGGCGCCGGAGACGTAGCCGATCTCATCGTTATTGAAGACACTGCCCCGGAGCATATCGCGAATGGTGTCAGAGAAGAAGGCGAACTCAGGAGTCTGGGTGGAGTTGGCCTGAGTGGTCATGGTGTAGCCTTCCTTGGTCATCTCGGTGCTCATGGACCAGCCTTCGCCATAGAAAATAACGTTGGGATGGGTCTTATGGACCTCTTCCACTACAGCGTTAATGGTCTCAGTGTCAATCAGGCCTACCAGGTCGAAGCGGAAACCGTCGATATGATACTCGTCAGCCCAATACTTGACGGAGTCGACGATATACTTTTTGACCATGCTGCGCTCGGAGGCGGTGTCGTTTCCGCAGCCGGAGCCGGCGGAGTATACGCCGCTGTCGCTGACACGGCTGAAATACTGGGGGACAATCCGGTTGAAGCAGAAGCTTTCAGCGCTGTAAACATGGTTATAGACCACGTCCATAATGACGCTGATGCCGTTGTCATGGAGGCCCTTGACCATCTGCTTCATCTCAGAGACACGGACCGCGCCGTTATAGGGGTCGGTGGAATAGGAGCCCTCGGGCACGTTGTAGTTGAGCGGGTCATAGCCCCAGTTGAACTGAGGAAGGTCCAGTCTGCTCTCGTCCACGGAGGCATAGTCATAGCTGGGCAGCAGATGGATATGGGTGATGCCCAGATTCTTAATATGGTCCAGACCGGTGGGCACACCTTCGGGGTTGGTGGTGCCGGTCTCGATCAGGCCAAGGAACTTGCCCTTATGCTCAATACCGGAGCTCTCGTCCACGCTCAGGTCACGCACATGGAGCTCGTAAATAACCGCGTCGGTAATATTCTGTCCGGCATGGGGATCAACGTCCTGCTCCCAGCCCTCGGGATCAGTGGCATCCAGGTCAATGATCATAGCCCGCTGGCCATTGACGCCGGTGGTTCGGGCATAGGGATCGCAAGCCTCAGCCGTGACGCCGTTGACCGTTACGCTGTAGGTGTAATAGACGCCGTTCAGGTCGCCTTCCTTCTCGGCGATCCAGGTGCCGTTGACGTCGGCAGTCATTTCCAGCTCTTCCAGCAGGTCATCGGTGCCGGCGGTACCGCTCTGGTAGAGGTTGACCTGAACGGAGGAGGCGGTGGGGGCCCAGAGACGGAAACTGGTCTTTTCTGCCGTCCAGAGGGCACCCAGATCGTCGCCGGCATAGGTATATGCAGCCTCAAAGGCCTCAGTCGAGTAAACGTTGGGCATCTTCACTTGATACTCCTCTTCGCCAAAAATCAGGGTATAGGAGGCATAGAGATCCAGGTCTGCCTCCGGGATCAGCGTATAGACATTGCCGCCGTCATCGCTGACAGAGGCGATTGCCACCTCCCCCTCAGGGCCGGCTACCCGGAAGGCCTGCTCAGGCTCAGCCACAGCACCGGTCAGAGCGACACGGATACCGGCGCCCTCCTTATAGACGCTCTCCTTCACCTTCAGGCCGGAAACCACGTTCTCGCCCAGAACGGTCTCATATCCCTCTACTCCCGACTCCACATAGATATGCACTACGCCGGAGACATAGGGCGAAACGTCGACAAACTGGTCCATATCAACGTCCTTGGCCGCCCAGTTGGGGAGCTTGACGATAAAGCCCACGGAGGTGATACCAGGAGCTACCACATAGGTGGAGACGTACTCGCCATCCACCTCTTCCAAAGGAATGTCCACTCCTTCGCCGCCTATGGCCCAAAACCAGGTGCTCCAGTCCGTATACACGCCGTCAGGCCGGTTGTAGTGGAGCTTAATGACTACCTCGTCATCTCCCTCTGCCGCCACAGCCGGCATTGGCAGAGTAGTCAGCGCGAACACCAGTGCCAGCAGCAGAGCAATGGGCCGAGCCAGAGCCTTTTTCTTCATGCGATCTCCTCTTTCTTTCTCAAATCGTCGTCTTTGAAGGGAAACTGGAATCGTTTCCCATATTATGATTATTGTACAATAACGTTTCCGCAATGTAAAGTCTTTTGTGAATGTAGATGCCCTTCCACAAAAGAAAACACACCGCCGCCCTGTCAGGCAGCGGTGTGTATCAGGCAGGCTTATTTTCCTCCCCGGCCCATCTTTTCAGCAAGGCTCCGGAAGAGGCCCCTGCTCTCTTTCTTCTCCTGAGGGGGGAGTTTTTCTTCCTCGGCCATCTGCTGAGGCTCCGGCGCCGTTTTCGGTGCGGCCGAAGCTTCCTGCCGGCCGGTATCGTGGAACATGGTCCACTCTATATGGAGCGTGATCCGGTCTCCCCGTTTCACTTTCCGCTTGCAGATATGGGGCTTGTCATGCCAGACGTCCTCCGGTTTTTTCAGCATCTCTTTCCCGCAGCAAACCAGGCTGGTATACCGGATCCAGTAGGGCACACGGCCGCCCTTCCCATCGGGAACGAAACGGCCCTTCAGGCTGAGCTTCAACTCGCCATCGCTGAGGCATTCAAACTCCAAGTCCAGCGACAGATTGTAGGACTCGACCACATAGCCGGTGCCTCCTTTCTGGAACCACTGGGGGATCTGGATCCGGGCTCTTCCGTCGGAGACGGAGAGCAGCCGGATATCGGTGGGCTCCTTGTCAAAAATCTTCGCGTCGATCCGGGCGGTAATATAGTCTTTCAGCGTTTCCACGATCTGGTCATGCCTTCTGGTGGCCATGTCCCTGCCCTCGTCTCTCCAGCGGTTCAGCCGGGCCATCGTGGGCTCCGCCGGACGCCACTGGCGTCCATAGACCTCCTCCAGCATATGGCAAATGGCCAGAACGGTATAGCAGTGGCGGAGGGGGAAGTATTTCTGCGTATTTTTGAAGTCCTCGGCGTGAGAGTAGATCTCCTCATCCAGCAGACTGGTAAACAGGCCCTTTACCCGGCGGCTGGCAAAGACGTCGGCCAGGCAGCTCTCGATCTCCTCTTTCGTCAGCGGCTCATTCACCTGCTCTTCCGGGTCGTTCCAAACCAGACTGCCATCCGGCACCCGGTCAAAGAGAGGCATTTGCTCCTCCTGTCTGGGGAAGCGGGCATGGATCTGCCGGGCATAAGCGATTGTCGCCTCGTCAATGCTCCGGCCGCCTTCGATCCGGAAGTCCAGCAGTCTGGGGCAGTAGCGGACATAGATCAGGGCCATCAGCAGATTCTTATCCGGACAGACCTGATCTGAAATCCTGAGCCGGCAGATTTCCGGATCCATCAGGGGGGAGAAGTTGATCACATTGGAGCAGTAGTCCTCTACGCCGGCCTTTCCGAAATGGTTTCTGCCCCGGGTCTCCCGGTAGTGGCTCAGGCCGTCATAAGTGGGGTCCCAGTTGACCCGGTGATGGTTTTGAGCAATACCCTCAAAGCCGCTGTTCAGAATAGCCACCAGAGCGGGAACCACCTGATCGCAGACGCCCCGGCTGAACTGATGGCGGGCGCTCTGGTCCTGAGAACAGACAAACTCCTCTCTGGTCTGGTTCAGATGGCCCCGGATACAGCCGCCGCCGGCGCCGGGGAAGGCAAAGCGGCGTTCCCGATAGCGGAAGTGTTTAAAGTACATCTGCTTATGGAAGCCCAGCTTGGTGTAGAAGGAGATATTGAGCGTATCCTCCAGCGAATAGTTGACGCGGGACTGGTCGTTTCTGCCTTCATTGAGGGGGAAGCCAAAGCTGGCGGCAATCTCGCTGGCAATCTCGTAGTCCTCGCTGTGGGTGTGCAGACCGTCATTGATCGAGCGGACATGGACCTGAGACAGGTCGATTCCGGAAGCCAGCGCCAGCGCCATGACCATCCGGCTGTCACAGCCGCCGGAGAGCGCTACCTGAATACTGGCCTCCGCCTGCTTCAACGACCGGAATACAGACACCCATCGGCTGTACCAGCGGTCCAGCGCCTGAATGCCCTCCGGAGAGTTAAGCTCCAGAGAGTTCTCGCCATAGTCCAGATACTCCGTCTCCAGCGCTCCGGTCCCGACATGGAGGGTGAGCCGGGCATTCTTGGGAATGATCCGGATCTCATTGGCCAGCGTCTCGGTATAGGCCATGGAGGTCAGGCCGGAAACCGTCAAATGCTTTGCCGTTGTCTCGTTCAGGGTGAGCGGGCCCTGTCTTCCCACATAGTCAGTCAGCATCAGGAAGGAATTGCTGATGGCATACCAGCCCTCAGTCTCGTAGAGATAGAGGCCGAAGGAGCCGTTGAAGTCCTGGTGGATGGTGATCCGGTCTCCCTCCCGGCAGAGCAGAACATAAACGCCCCGGCCATCGGGCTGGATCTTCCGTCCCTGCCGAAGGTCCGGATCCTCATAAATACCGTCCTCCAGCAGACAGTAGCCATACAGGCGGTCTTCCACCGCCTCAAGCTTTCGGGAGTCCAGAACAAAAAAGACCTGTTCCAGATCAAACAGATTCTGATTCTGTCCCTGCTGGGTTGCTGTCATGCGCTCCATATTGACTTCCTCCGTTTTTCTTTGCTCTCTGTCTTTTCTCCGGCTGTGGGTTCCGTTTTTCAAGTATCATCATATGCTCTTCCCACTTTCTTGTCAATGACCAGCTTCCCGGGCCATTTTCCTCCCTACTAGAGACAGCTCCCCGCTTTTATGCTATAATAACCGCAACTCATTCTGCTAGCAGAAAGGTGGTCTTTCTATGAAAAGCATCAAGCCCGGCAGGGGCCGTTCCAGACTGAGTGGTTATATGGGTATTATCGCCTCCATTTGGGCGCTCATCTGGACCTTTGCCGCCGTTTCCCTCGGCGCCCCCATTTTCTTTCCCATCTTTGGTCTTCTTTTTCTCATCGTCACCGTTATCCATACGATCTACCACTTCAGAAACGCCTCCGGCAAGAACCGCTACTCCGTCTATGATGTCGTAGACAGCGCGGAAGAGCCCGATCCGCTGGATATCTCCGTCCGCCCGGAAGTCCCCTCCTCCCATCAGGACGGCCCGGCCACCGGAAGCCGGTACTGTCCCTACTGCGGCGCCCGGGCTGAAAAAAGCTTTGCCTACTGCAGCCAGTGCGGCAGACAGCTCCCCTGACCCAGATCCGTTTTTTCATCCAGAAAGGAGTCCCCTATGGACCAGCAGCCCCACAAGCGACGCGTTCGCTACAAAGGCACCCACCCCCGTAAGTTCAGCGAAAAATATAAGGAACATCAGCCGGAGAAGTATCAGGAGGATGTGGCAAAGATCATTCAGAGCGGCAAGACTCCTGCCGGAATGCACCTGCCCATTATGGTCAGCGAGATTCTGGAGGTGCTGGATATCCAGCCCGGTCAGGTGGGCTATGACGCCACCCTCGGTTACGGCGGCCACAGCCAGAAGATGCTGGAACAGCTGAATGGTCAGGGGCATCTCTACGCTACCGACGTAGATCCTATTGAGTCGGAGAAAACCATCCGCCGTCTGGCCGGTCTGGGCTACGGGCCGGAACTGCTTACCGTCCGCCGCATGAACTTTGCCCAGCTGGATCAGGTGGCGCCCGGGGTCCTCTTTGACTTTGTGCTGGCCGATCTGGGCGTCTCCTCCATGCAGATCGACAATCCCGACCGGGGCTTCACCTTTAAGCAGGACGGCCCTCTGGACCTCCGGCTGGACCCCTCCACCGGTATCACCGCCGCCCAGCGGCTGCGGGAGCTGGATCTGGAAGAACTGATCGGTATGCTGGTGGAAAACGCTGACGAGCCCTACGCTCAGCAGATCGCGCAGGTCATCCTCCGCGGCCGGAAAAAGGGCCGCCATATCCAGACCACCCGCCAGCTCTATGCCGCTGTAGAAGAGGCTCTGTCCTTCCTGCCCCAGAAGGAGCGGAAGGAGGCGGTGAAAAAGTCCTGTCAGCGCTGTTTTCAGGCCCTTCGGATTGACATTAACAGCGAGTACGAAGTGCTCTACGCCTTTCTCTCCAAGCTGCCTCTGGTCTTAAAGCCGGGCGGGCGGGCCGCCATCCTCACCTTCCATTCCGGCGAGGACCGGCTGGTCAAACAGGCCTTCAAGGAGGGTCTCCGGGAGGGGATCTATTCCCAGATCTCCCGGGATGTGACCCGACCCAGTCAGGAGGAATGCTTCCGCAATCCCAGAGCCCGGTCCACCAAGCTCCGCTGGGCCATTCGCGCCTGAGATACGTCCCTCCGCTGCTCAGACAGAAAAGAAAAAACCAGACTTGCCTGTTTCCCCTTGCAAGTCTGGTTTTTTTCATTATATTGCCCGCTCAGAGCAGATCGCCGCCGGAGTAGAAGGCTCTGGCTGGGTCAAAAGCCCGGGTCGGCTCAGGCTGCTTGTCAGCCAGCAGAGAAAAGACCTGAGCCATGGTCCACCGTTTGTCCGGATCGCAGTTGACCATCTGGCGGATCATAGTCTGATACTTATGAGGAAGGCTGGGCGCCACCTGAAGCTCCTCGCCGTTGAGAACCGCCTCGCTGGCCGTCTCGTATTGATCGTGATCGAACCAGGGGAGGTTGCCGGTGAGATACTCGTGGATGAGCAGTCCCATGGCAAAGACATCCATTTTGCAGGTCAGTCTGGCCTCTTCTCCCATAATGAAGCAGTTGGCTTCGGGAGAGAGATAGACCTGATCGCCGCCCAGATCCTCCTCGCTGGTGGGAGGATCATCCTCAAAGAAGCTGCAGTCAAAGTCAATCAGCTTGGCCACCACGCTGTTGCTCCGGGTCCGGTGCATAATCACGTTGGAAGCCTTGATATCGGCATGGACGATGCCCTCCCGATGGAGGCAGAGCAGACTGTGAGCCAGCGTCTTGCAGACCAGCAGCCGCTCGTCGAAGCTCAACTTCTGCAGATCTACCTGACAGCCGTTGACCATAGGCATGGCCATATAGTACTTGGATCCGTAACGGAAGAACTCCTCCACCCGGACCAGATTGCCGTCGGAGACGGCAGAGATGGTCATATACAGCCGCTTCTTATTCTTTTCAAACCGCTTGCAGTAATCCTTCTGCCGGCGGGTTCGCTCCGGGCTGGACAGCTCCTTCACCGGATAGACCGGTTCCAGAAACTCCTTAATGAAGTAGGTCTGGCCGCCCTTTTTCCCCGTTGTCCACCGGCAGCTGCCGGCGCTCTGATTTTGGAAGGACTCAAGCAGCTCATACTGGCAGAGTTGTCCCTGATTTAATTTGCCATTTGCCACTTATTTCCCTCCTTCCAGACAGCGGTAATAGTTTTCCCGATAGACCGACCAGAGCCGTCCTCTGCCCTGACGGATCGTTCCGCTGTCCTCCGACGCTTCCAGCGCGTCCAGAGGCCGGATATAGTCCTCCGTCAGCGTCTCATAGCGCCGGCGCAGCATATCCTGTGTCCGTCCGAAGCTGCCAAAGCCCATACTGATCATAGCCATCGTATAGTCGTCTCCTGCCCAGAAGCCCATTGCCTGCTCCAGCCCCTCTTCAAACGCGGCGGGGCTCTTTGCCTGCATCAGCTTCTCCAGCAGCATATGCTCAAACTCCATAGGCGTAGGCCGGTAGTCAAAGCAGCCGTCGGTAGCGGCAAAGACCAGACAGGGATGGTCGATCCGGTATCTCCGCCAGTTGAGCGTCCATTTCCCGTCGGAGGAGATCACATTGGTCATGGCAGAGCTGGCATAGAGATTGGCAAAAGCGTCCTGCTCCTCGTTGTCATCCACCGTCAGCTGGGCAAGTCCCATGGCATCCAGCAGGTAGACCCGGGAGTCACCGGCCCAGCCCACCCAGAGCTCGGCTCCATATTCCCGGCCAATGGCAAAGGCCATGGCGGCGGTAGTGGGAAAATCCCGGATCATGGAGCCCATCAGGCCGCCCCGACGCTGATCTGCCATGCTGCTGCACAGGTCCATGCCGGTCCGGATATAGGTCTCTACCGACTCCGGGATCCGGCAGCGTCCCTCTGCTGCAGCCCGGCTCAGCGCATAGTACCAGTCTCGCAGGGCGCCGCTGGCCATTCGGGAGGCCATATAGGCCCCCGTATGCTTTCCGTAGCGGTCATAACGTCGGGCGCCGGAGCCGCCCAGTCCGTCAAAAGCAGCCACCACAGCCATGTGCTCGTCCAGCGCAGCAAACTGGCTGTCCTCACCTTTGCCGGGGATCTGTTCCTTGCTGAATACATAGAGGCAGTCGCCCCACTGCTTCATCGTTCTCTTCATAACAGCGGTCCGCTCAGGCGATAGAGTTGGCAATCGCTTCCAGAATCATCTCATAGTCACAGTGTTCCAGACCCTTGCCGGCCTCAGAGACATAGTGGATGACCCGATCCCAGTTCTCCCGCACGTCGGACCAGCCCGGCTTATCCGGGGTAAACAGAAGCAGCCGCTTGGAGGCCTGATCCATGATCTCGCTGGGATTGGCCCGGGAGCCCCACCAGTCGGAGAGGGCGGCAAAGTCGGCGGGCATCCCCTTGGGATAGAACGTGCTTTTTTTGCCGTAGCCCAGCTTATGCGTGCCGTCGTCGCTCCAAACCACGATAACATGGCGGCTCCGGGCGGCATCCCGGTTCCAGTTGGACTTCATGGCATAGGCCAGCGCCTCCAGACCGTCCTCCGGATCGTCGCCGCCGCCCTTGGGCTGGATGCTCCGGACGCAGGCTTCAAAATTGGCAGCCTGTTCAGGCAGCTGGAAGAAGTCGGTCATGGTCATAGCCTCTTTGCCGTCGTACATATAGTCGCGGAAAGCCACAAGGCGGATACGCAGCTTCTCGACGGTCTTATTTTTCTGGGTCATCAGAGCGGTCAGATCGCTGTAGAAGTTCAGCGCGTTCTTTTTGACCATATCAAGGATATGATCCATACTCAGCGTTGCGTCAATGCAGAAGACCAGGTCCACTGCGTATGTCAGTCGATGATGATTGCTTCCCATGTCAGTTTCTCCTTATCTGTCTCGTGTCATTGACCCATAGGCGCGATGACAGCGGTTTCTTCCTCCCCTTCGGCGTCAGAGGGAAGGTGGACTCCTGCCGTCTGGCCGGATTCAGTCTGATCGGCCTCCGGCTCATTCATTGCCAGCGCCCCATCCTCTTCCGGCTCTGCCTCTTCCTCCAGAGTCAGAGCAAGGGCGTCCTCTGCCTGTGCCTTTTCCCGCAGAGCTTCGTTCAGCTCCTGTTCCAGCCGCCGGTTCTCCCCCGCCAGCGCGTCGTTTTCCTGTCTCAGCGCCTCTGCATTCCGGGCACTCTCTTCCAGCTCTGCTTCCAGTCGGGCGGAAGAAGCGTCCTGCGCCGACCGTTCTGCCTTGCCTCCCAGCAGTGCGGCAGTCAGCACCAGAACCAGAATGAGCAGCAGCCCGCACAGGGCCAGCAGCAGCTTAATAAGGGTGGGAAACTGGGCCGTGGTCCGTTCTGTCTGACGCGTCCGTCTGCCCGCTGCTTCGTTGTCAGGGGCAGAGCCCGTCTCTTCCGGTCTGGCAGGGCTGGAAACAGGATCGGGGGTCACAGCCACGACCGGAACGACAGCCGGCCGCTCTGGCTCACCGACCAGCCCCCAGAAGCCGCCGCAAGCCTCCAGTCCACTCACCGGGGCGCCGCAATGGGCGCAGCTGGCAGCTCTGCTGTCCAGCTGATAGCCGCAGCTTTTACAGTACATTTCCCTTCCTCCTCTCAGCCTCGCTGACCATTACAGACGCAGCAGTACCGGCTGGAGCTCTGATTGGTGGTCTCGCACCGGGGGCAGACCCAGAGTCCCTGACTGGCTGCGTAGGAGTGGTCGTAGCTGTAGATAATAGCGGTATCCACCGGCGGTGCGACTGCGGCGGCAGTCCGCTTCAGGCCGGCGTCTTCTTTCATATTGATGACCAGCTTGCTGGTGGAGCTTTTCTTCGGCTCGGTCTTCTTCACCGTCTCCGGCTTCTTTGGCTCACTGGTCTTTTTTCCTGTCGAGGCTTTGGCTTCTTCCGTCGCTTTGATCCGCGCTTTCATCGCCCGCTCAGCTTCCTCGCGAGCCTTCTTCTGAGCGGCGGCTTTGGTAACGGCTCTGGCTGCCTCCTCTTCCCTCTTCTTTTTCCGTTTTCTGGCCGTCAGACAGCGGTAGATGATAAACAGCACTACCAACAGGCCGATTATTTCAATTGTCATTACGTCCTCCACTTTGCCTTATCTTCTCACAATCAGCCCTTATTCCAGAAATTCATGTCCTTACCGAACTTCAGATTGCTGGAGCTGGCAGCCTTCCGGGCCTGACTCTGCTTCTCCTGCCACTTCCGCCGGGCCTCGTTCAGATAGGCCCAGTCCTCCGGCGAAGGCCGGTTCAGCGTGGGATAACGAAAATAGTCCCGGGTGGCATCAAAGCCGCAGGTAGGACAAATATGGTTGGCGGTCGTCTTGCCGCAGACAGAGCAGGGCTTCATCTCGGAGGCTCCTTTCAAATTTCATCCAGCTTTTTGGCATACTGATCCAAAGCCGACTGGAACTGGCTCATGGTGTCGGCCATCTTCAGGGCGGAAAAATCCACCGCGCTGCCCGGCCGGATATTCGCCGGGCGATAGACGGTTGTCTGCTGGCTGACGCCGCCCATAGATACCGGAGGCATCTGGTAAGCCGCGGCCGCAGTCAGCTGAGGCTGAGGCACTACCTGAATCTGCTGCGCAGGGGTCGGCTTATCCTGACGAATTCGACGGACGATGGCACGGAACTTCTCCGTGTCGATCCGAACCGACTTGGACAGCAGCTGCTCCCGGACCGCTCTGGGATTGGTGCTGCCGGCGGCAGCTACAGCCTCACCCTTGAGAATCAGGCGCATCCAGTAGAGGGTCTGCTTGAGCTGGTAATAGTTGAGGCCTTCCGTCTCCTTGGCAAGGTCAAGGGCGGTAATGCCCTGCTTCAGGGAGAGCCAGTTATCCTTAATTCCCTCCCGGTAGAACGCCGTCCGTTCCTCTTCTCCCGGCGGGGTAAAGCCGCAGACGGTCATCTGGCTCAACAGGGTGTCCCCTACCGACTCGGTATCCGGGGCCACCAGAATGGCAAACAGAGGCAGATTCAGCGCCTTGCTCCGGGCGAAGCCGCCGGCCAGCAGCCGGCAGACCTGCTCCCGGTTTTCCCACTCGTTCACGCCGTCAAGGACCATGCAGACCGGCTCTCCCGGCCGCACCAGCTCGAACAGGCCCTCCATGCAGTCCCGGAGGGTCTCCCCGTCCAGCCCCTGAAAGTCAGAGGCGGTCAGCAAGGCAAAGCGGTACCCCAGTCTGCCCAGACTGCCGGCAGTGGCCACGGCCACCGTCTTTCGTCCGGTACCCAGAGGGCCGCAGAACAGGTAGCACCGGGCAGCGGGAATCTCCAGCATCTCGTCCAGATCCTCGTCTGGCAGAGCCCCCGCCATAATCCGGGTCCAGTAAGAAGCCTGCTCTCCCGTCTCCAGTTGCTGGGGAGGCGGGTCCTGAAAAACGTTGGACAGCCAGACTTCCCGGCGATTGAGCCGGGGAAGGTCATGATAGTAGTCCCCCATCGTTTAGCCCTGGCTGGCAGCGCCCATCTTGAAGCGCTCTTCCCACTCGTCCAGTTCCTTCTGGATTTCGTCCTTGGGCGTGGCAATACAGGCGGCCTTGGCCTTGTCAAACAGGGCACGGGACACGGTATATTCGCCGCTCTTAAGGGCCCAAAGAGCATCCTTTTCGTTGCCATACTCCCGGAGCACGTCCTTGAGCAGGTCGTTTTTCAGCCGGGTGCAGAGGCGGTCGATGTCACGGTAGTTATAGCTTTCGGTCATCTCAGCCATATAACCGAAGCTCAGATCCTCCGACAGAGTGATCAGCTTGCCCAGCTGGCGCTGGAAGGCCGACTCTCTGGCGTCCCGGTCGGGGAAGGGGACCCGGATCAGCTCCACACGGTCCAGCATGGCGTCATCTACCTGATTGGGGTAATTGGTGGCGCCGATGAAGATAATGGGCTTGTCCGAGGCATTGATCCGGTTATAACCGGTGAGGAATGCCGTGGTAATGGAGGCGGCATACTCGGGCAGGTTGGGCAGAGAGCGATTCTTGCACACGCCGTCCACCTCGTCGATAAAGACGATACAGGGCGCGTTCTTCTCCGCCTCCTCAAAGAGCCGGGTAACGATCTTCTCTGCCTCGCCCACATAGCGGCTGAGGATATCTGAGCCCACCAGAGAGAGGTACTTATAGTTCTGGTCCATAAGCTCATGGGCAAAGGCCTCAATAATATAAGTCTTACCGCAGCCGGGAGGGCCAATAAAGAAGAAGGAGTGGAGCTTTTTCAGCTTCAGATAGTCCTTAAGCTCCTGCAGATGGGTGTCGGTAATGCACTCCTTCAGATGCTCTTTCAGATCGCTCATGCCAGACACGTCCTCAAAGCTGTGCCGGGGAGCCTCCTTGAACCAGCCGGCCACATCGTCGGAGTTCTCGCCTGCGGTAACCGGGTTGGAAACCGGGCTTCCGGCAGTCTTTTTGGGCTCCGCCTTGGCCGGAGCCTTCTTCTGAGCCATCTGCTCTGCCAGCTTGGGATCCAGAATCTTAATGATCTTAAAGATCCGCTCGTTGATCTCCCGGAGCTTGCGCTGCTGATACAGCCGCTCCTCGCCCACGCTCATACGGGCCATCTCATAGCGGAGGTTGGCTGCCCGCTGGAGGTAGACGCACTCCTCCTTGGTATGCTTTCCGTTTCGCTCATATTCCTCCTCTGCCTTCTGGAGATTGGCCAGGCAGAGGTTTTCCTTTGTTTGCATTTTGCCGATGTAATCGTCGTCCATGTCTGATCCTCCTTGCTTAGAGTTGATCTATGAGGGCGCTCAGCTTCTTGTTCATCCGCTCCAGTTCCTCGTCCCCGCTGAGCGCGTTCCGCTCCCGGGGCTCCTCTCGTTCCAGTCCCTCTCCCTCCAGCAGCCGCTCCAGATCGAAGTCGGTGCCGCCGGCGTTCAGACCGCCGGCCATGGAGGTCAGAGCCTCCTCCCGGCGCTGGGCCTGCCGGTCCATCCGCTCCATCTGCCGCCGGATCTGGCCGGATTTGGGGCTCGGGCTGGCGGCCGAGAGGCCGTTGAGCTGACCCAGCACAGCCGACAGCTCGTTGGTCAGCCGGTTGAGCTGGTCGGTGGTCTGGATGGCTTTGGTCTGCTGGTAGGCTTTCTCCGTCACCTGAAGCAGACGGTAGATGAGTTTGATCCGCTCATAGTTGGCAGGCCGTCCCTCGCCGGCGCTCCGCTGACGTCTGGCCTCCCGGAGCTCCTGCTCCATCAGCTGCTCAAATCGCTCGTGGAGCCGCCGCAGTTCAATCTGCGTTTGGAAGAGGCGGCTCTTAAGCTCGTTCTGGTCCAGCGTTTTTTTACGGCCCAGCATATCATTCGTCCCGGAGAGAACGCATGGCTGCGTTGACGGCGTCCATCTGCTCGTCAAGTCCGGTGCCATCGCCGCCGGAGAGGCTGTTGATCTGGCTGATCAGCTCATCAGTAAACTTCAGGCCCATGCCGCCGGTCTCGTCCAGCAGTTCGTCGCTGCCGGAGAGGCAGGATTCCAGGCTCTCGCCGCTGATCAGACGCTCCACCACGTCGTCGCCCACCAGCTCATTGATAGACTCGGGGAAGACCTGCTTGATGCCGTCGCTCCGGCGCTCGGCGCTGGCGTCCATAGCCTGAACGTTGTAGTTGATCAGCCATCTGCGAACATGGACAGACTGACCGGAGATGCCGTTGAGCACCTTAAGGGCGGCGCCCATCTCGTTCATGCTCTTGGTCAGCTCGCCCGTGGTACGGATATCCCGCAGGTTCTCCTTGGCCCGGCGGATAATGAGCAGACTGTAGTAGGCGTTCTTCAGCTTATCCACAGACCGGGTGCTGGAGATTCCCTTCTTCCGATTATACTTAATGGTGCGCAGTTCGCCCTCGATCAGCACCTCAAAGCGCTCTTCCAGACGTCTCAGCTCAATGCCCAGATCCAGAATGACCTCGCTGCGGCTCTTCTTGGGCTTAAAGATCTTATCCATGATTCCCATATCGGTTTACCATCCTTTCCAAACTGCCGTCAGTTGCTCAGGGTCTGCTTCTGCTCGTTTTCTGCCTGACGCAGGAGCTGCTGACCAAGCTTGCGGCCTTCCTCCTCGGCCTCGATACGGGCCAGAAGTTCGCCGTATTCCTTCTCGTGACGGATGACGTCGTTGACTGCCTCGGGGGAGCTGCCCAGTTCCCGAATGGCCAGCGTGAAGCCGTGGTTGAGCTTCTCCATCTCCCGGATCTGCTCGTCCTGACGGATCAGCTCGCTCTTGAGCCGCTCCTGCTGCTCCTGCAGAGCGTTAAGGGTCTCGTCATCCAGCAGCACATTCTTCTGGCTCAGCTGAATGATCAGCGTATTCATAGTAGACAGATCCTGCTGCAGGGCTGCCCGGTTGGTGGCAATCAGAGCCTGAAGCTGCTCCACGTTCTCGCCCAGCTGGATCACACGGACACGCTCGGTATCCAGATCCTTGGCCTCGCCCCGGAGCAGATTGCTGCTCAGGCCGTATTCCTCCAGCTGTTGAACCAGATCGGGACGCTCCTTGATCTTTCTCTGCAGCTCCTTGCAGGCGCTCTTGAGCTCCTCGGCGTCCTTGCGCCGCTTGCTCATCTGAACCCGGATAACTTCATCCAGCTTGTCAGCCTTACTGGAGATCTCCACTACGCTCCGGTAGGCGCCCAGACACTCTACCCGCTCCTTGAGAATCCGCTCCATCTTTTCCATATCCTTCTCAGGCAGATCCTTCCGGGCCTCACGGATGCCGTAATCCAGCGCCCGCAGGGTATGCTCCACCGTCCGGGCACTGCCGTTATACAGGGCGTCCTGAAGATACTCGGCAATGGCCTTGAGCTGGCTGTTGATATCTTCGGCGGGGAGCCGGATGACGGAAGAGTTGCCGATCAGAGTGGTCAGACTGGCGCCCAGTTCCTTGTAGTGCTCCATCTTCTCAGGAGCGATCCGGTCGGAATAGTCCTTATAACGGACTTTGCCGAGGACAGAGGCAATATCCTTACATTCCTGTCTGTCCTTGGCAGCCTTGTCCTGGGGGGACTGCTCCTTCTTTTTTTTGCCGAAAACAGAAGCCGCGGTATTCATGAAAACATCTAACGAGCCCATATTGATTCTCCTCTCAGTAGTGTTGGGATGGTTCACTTTTAATTTCTATGTTCAGGAATATCCCCCCATCAGGGGATATCACAGATTGACTGCTCATAGTTTCTGGGACCGCCCAGAGCAATCCTGAGCTGTCCATCGTCGGTCTTTGCCAGAGCCACGTTCCAAAAGCCCGGCCCCTTGTCTGCCGGGCACCGGATTCGGACCGTTTGCTCCCGGACCTCTCTGCCCCGGACAAAACGCAGGGGCAGCTGCAGATATTCCTCCCGGCTTGTCCGGGCAAAGAAGCAGTTGAGCCACAGCAGCTGCTGATCCAGCTCCTTGTCTGCGGGAAGCAAAACCCGATACCGGCTGCTCTCCCGTACCTTGCCGTCGCTGTCACGGTCCCAGAAATAGGCCAGAACGCCAATCTCGGTCCCGCTCAGCCGGTCATAGCCATGGGTCTTCTTCCAAAGCTGCTCCAGCTTCTGCCGCTCAGCCTGTCCCTGACTGCCAAAGCTGCGCAGCACGGGAAACCGGCATTTGGGGCATCGGCTCATTCCCTCCGGCCGCTGGGCGCCGCAAATTCTGCACGTCATCGCTTACACCTCGCCGCCAAAGCTCTGCAGCAGCTGCCGGTACTGCTCCCGGAAGCGCTCAAGCTGCTGGGAGAGTTGGTCGATGCTGGTCTGGAAGGCCAGCTTCTCCTCCAACTCCTGATCGGTCATGCCGTACGTCTGGGCAAAGAAGCGGTACTCTCCGCGCAGAGATTCCTGCGCCTGTTTCATCTGTCTTACCCGGGCAAAGAGCCGGTCGATCTCCTCCCGGCAGCGCCGGGCATCCGTCTGTCCAAACCAGAGCACCAGTTCGTCCCGCTCCTGCCGGAGCTGTTCCAGCTGGGCCAGTAGCTGGCTGCGGTCCTTGCTCAGCCGGGTCAGTTCGGCATCCAGCTTGCTCACAGCCGTCTGGGTTTCCTGCCGGGCCTGCTCCATGGCGGCAAGGTCGGTCTTCTTCTGCCCAATGAGGTTCTGGGCAGTCGCCCGCTGCTCCTTTGCCGCTTCCCGCTGGCCAATCAGCTCCCGCTCCAACCGGCGGCACTCCTCCAGCAGCCCTTCCTTCTCCCGAAGAACTGCCTCCAGATCTCTTCTGACCCGGTCGAAGTCCCGGCGGGCGATCTCTTCGTTCAGCTGCTCGATTTTCTGCCGCAGGCCGTCGCATTCGCCGCTGCGTCTGTTCCGGTCCGCTGTCAGCTGACTGCGTCTCTCTTCCAGTTCCAGACGCTGCCGACCCAGCTGCCGGAAGTTGTCCTCGTCCCGACCGATGGTCTGTTCCAGCGCCGAGATGTTCTCCTGCAGACTCCGGATGCTCTCTTCCAGCTTTTCCCGCTGGCCGGCCAGAGCCATCTGTCTGCCCTGCTGGTCTTCCAGCTGCCGACGGTGCTGGGGGAGCAGTTCCTGTTCCAGCTGTTGACAAGCCGAGAGCGCGGCGGCCAGCCGGTCATCCAGCTCCATTTGCTCGTCCTTGCCCCTCTGCGTCCGGGTCCGGACGCCCGCCAGCTTCTCTTCCAGCGCAGCGCGGAGGGTTTCCTGCTCCTCCGCCTGATCCTCTGCCTCACGGCAGCGGGTCTGGAGGGTCTCGTTTTCCTGCCTCTGCCGCTCCAGCTGCTGCTGAAGGTGGCTGCGGCGGTCTTCCAGCTGACTCTGCTGCTCCAGCAGGGTCTGTCGCTCCTGCTCCAGCAGACCCAGCGACGCTTCTACCGGGCGGAGGACTTGTTCCTTCAGCCTGTCCAGTTCCTGGCCGGCTGTCCGGCAACACTCCTCCAGGGCCTGCTTTCGTTCATCCAGCGTGCCCCGTTCCTGCTCCCACTGCTCCAGCTGCAGCTGGGTCTGGAACATTTGCTCTGTCAGCTGCTGACGAAGCTCCATGGCCTGCTCATTGCGCCGCGCCAGCGCTCCGGCCTCGTCGGAGAGGCTTCTGTTCTCCGCCTCCAGTTCACCCACTTTTCCGGTAAGCGCGTCGATCTCGCTCTGGCAGCTCTCGCACTCCTGCCGCAGCTCCTGCTGGCGCTGCTTCAGTTCTTCCCACCGGCTGTACAGGGGCAGCACGTCCTCTGTCTGGGCAGCTTCATTGGCCGTCTCCAGCTCGGCGCACCGGGCTCTGATCTGGGCGATCAGCTCCTGATTCTTCCGGAGCTTGGTCTTCTTGTCCTGAAGCTGGCGCTCCTGCTCGGCCAGACGGCTGCTCTCGCCCTCGGCGTTCTGGATCTTTCCTTCCAGCTGGGTTAGTTCCGCGCCAATCTCGCTCAGGCGCTGCCGGAGGACAGGGCTCATAATCTGGCTCTCCCCCTTCTGGTAGAGCCGGCAGATCAGTCGGCCCACCCATGGCAGCATTCGGCTCAGATCATCGCCGCTGCCCGGCTCCTTCCGCTCTACAGGGCTTCCTGTATCCGTCTGGATATCCTGACAGAGATCATAGACACAGTTGAGCACGTCGGCCGCCGTCACGTCCGATTTCCGCTCCAGCTGAGCCAGATCGTCTTTGATTCTGGAAAATTTCATCGGTATCTACCCTTTTCTCTCTGTGGCCGTCCTTCCCCGGTTTCAGAGGGGGACGATCTCTTCCTCGCCCTGACAGCTGCCTGTGTCCGGATCGCACCGGACGCCGTGGAGGCTCCATTTGCCCTGCTCGTTCAGAGACAGGCCCAGCCGTGCTGTCCAGCTGCCCAGCTGGGTAAGCTGGAGGGCATACTCCCGTTTCTTCTGGCCGCCCTTCCAGTCCAGCTCTACCCGGATCGCTTCTCCGGGATTGATTAAATATGTGACCGGCTGACCGTCTCCCGGCCAGAGGGGATAGTTGATCCGGCCCCATGCCAGCAGCTGATGTCTTTTTACTACCGTGTCCCGGACCTGCTTTCCCTCCTCGTCCTGAGAGAGGATGGTCACGTCACAGGGGGAGAGCATTCCCATCTCCATCCGGCCGGCTGCCAGCATGGAGGCTCCCATGGCCCCTGAATGGATCTCCAAAAGGCCCTGCCGGTTAATCCGGGAGAGCCGGGCATCCATGGTACTGAGCCGGAAGAAGTCGGCCACCTGCTTCTGTACCAGCCAGCAGTTGGACAGTCCTCCCTCAAAGGCCAGTCGGAACTGGCTCTGTCTCCGGCTGCTCCACGGGACGTTTTTTTCCCGCAGCTCCCGCTCTACGCTCTTCAGCAGTTGTGCCAGCTTGGGCTGGATAACCGCCTCATAGGCTGTCAGAATATGGCGGCAGGTCAGAGGCGCGTGCTTCTCCCGCCAGTTCTGGTCCTTCAGCTCTATCTCCAGATCTTCGGGGCAGCCGGTGCCGTATTCGTCAAAGATCTGATTGATGGCCATTCTGTTTGCATTGATGGTCCGACGAGCCGCGTTGACCAGCTCTGCCTGTCGGCCTGCCGTCAGCCGCTCAGGAGAGGTGGACAGCGCCTCGGCCGCCGTGCGGCTGTAGAATTTGCTCTCCAGTCCCGCCAGAGGCACCTCGATCTTTACTGACTCCTCCCGGAAGATCAGGTTCTTCTGCTCTTTGATCTTCAGCAGTTCGGCCTGCGCCCCGTGCTCGGACAGCCGGAAGAGGAGCAGATAGCCGCTATAGCCTCTGCCGTTCTCCCGCTGCCAGTCCCGACAGAAGAGGACGGTCTCGGCGGCAGTCAGACTAACCTGTTCTACCGCCTCAATCTGGACCAGCTGGCGGCACAGCCGGAGCAGCTGCTCCCGGTCCGTGCGCTGCTGGAGAGTCTCCTTTCCCACAGCCAGAACCAGCTTGTCTACGGTCTTTTCTCCGATCCGTTCGCTCAGCCGCAGAAAGGCGTTTTCCACCTCAGTCCGGCTGATCTGATCCATCTGTACCCGGAGGAAGCAGTTTTTCGTCTTGCCCTGCTTGCTGCCGGCGCCGGAGATATAAAGTTTTCCCGTCTTGCTTACATCCTGCTGCACAGCCTGAGAGGCCACCGCATACAGGCAGAGCATACCATCGGAAATGGTCGCGCCCGCATACATTCCGCTTCCTCCTTTCCGGATCTGTCGTCTCCCTCCGGTCTCAGTTGCTCATCAACTGATCCAGCTCCCGGACTGCCGCCTCATAGCGCTCGGCAGCATTGGGCAGCTCGTCCATGGCAGCCAGCTCCCGGAAGGTATAGTTAATCTTATCGTTGAGATCCTCGATCTCACGCTGTTCGCTCAGTCGCTCGGTCTCCACATCCACCAGCATCTCCTGCGCCGTCTTCAGCACCTGAGTCAGATCCTTGACATCAGGCTGCTTGAGGGCGGCAATGGAGAGATCCAACTTGCGTATAGAGTTGTCGTTGGCGTTGCTGGTCTTGACATCCTGAGTCATGGTAAAATCCAGATTCCGGCAGTCCTGATAAAGTCGGGTGAAGCTGGCCTTCAGCTCGGCCAGCTGGCTCCGGCGGGGATCCTCCGGCTCCAGATAGGCACAGACCGCCTCGTTCTCCTCGATCTCCCGGCGCAGCTGGGCCATCTGGGACAGGTAGTTCTGTTTCTGGGCCAGGAAGGATTTTCTCCGCTGATCCAGATGGAAATTGGCCTCGGAGAGGCGGATCATCGTCTTTCGGCTCTCCCAGATCACCTTTTCCCGCTCTCCGTAGGTCAGCTCGTCCTGCAGCGCCTCCTCCAGCGCCGTCAGCACATGGCCCACAGTGGAGATATCCCGGCGATAGATCGCGCTCTCCAGTTCGCCCACGCAGTCCAGCAGCAGATCGGTCAGCTCCTCAGGCATGATCCGGCTCCGCTGGATCTGAAACTCAGAGATAATATGGTGCAGGCGCCGATTCTGCTCCTGAGGCAGGATGCCCGGTCTGACCTTGATCACCCGTGTCTTTCTGGCAATCAGATCGTCGGCCGGCATACAGATCCGGGCAGGCTCCAGTCCGTAGCGCTCTTCCACCAGCTGGAAGAGCGACTTCTCCTGCTCCTTCCCCCGGAGATCATAAATGGCGCTGCGGAAGCTCCGCTCCGCTCCCCCCTTGCTCAGGTCGGCCAGCAGCTGGCTAAAGGCCTGCCGCTCGTTCTGGGAGAAGAGGGGGCCTGCCGCCGCCCGGAAGGCAGGAGAATGGTACCAGCAGTAGGCAAGGTCGGCCACGTCCTCAATAAAGGCGGCCTCAGTCTGCTCCTGCTGCCGGATCAGATAGTGATAGCTGACCAGCGAGCGAAGCTGCCGCCGATCGAAGGAGTTGAGGAAGAGACAGCGCTCATCCAGCTCCCGCTGGAGCTGCTCATACAGGCGGATATTCCGGTCTCCCCGGAGCAGCGACTGAATCTCCCAGCAGAGGCTGTTGCCGTCCCGGTCGGTAATATGGAACACGCCCGACTCGTCCAGCAGCTGCCGGGCCGTTTCACTGGCGGCAATGGGCGCCACCAGAACAAGGATATTCCGCTTGCCCTGAGGCTGCTGCCGGCCAAGACGGATGAGTTCTTTTAAGTACCAGTGGTAGTCCTTGGAGAACATCTGGCAAAAGACGTCCAGCCGGAAGACAAAGGCCTGCTCCTGCTCCTTGCGCAGGATGGGGAACCACTTTCGGGAGAGCATCTCGGCATTGGCCACCGGAACGGTGGTCCGGCCTCTCCGCTGCTCATCCTTGCCGCCCAACAGGCCGATCATTTTGGTCATAAAGGCGCCCATGTCGCTGCGGGCATAGAGCTCCTCCGAGGCCGCGTCATAGGTGGAGACAGCAAACCGCTCCTCCTCCCGGCCTACAAAATAGATCCCCCGATAGCCCTGCCGCTTGAGCAGGTAGTAGAGATACCCCTCCAGATCCAGCGCCATCAGGCTTTTGAGGCAGTACAGGTCCTCGTTTGCAAAAACGAAATGGACAAAGCCGTTATGAGCGTCAAACCGGGACATGGACTCACCTCCAAAATGGTCAGAATTTGCATATTACAATCCTACACTATCATATCTGATTTCCAAAAAAATTACAATCGTTTTTAATACAACCTTTTACAAAAAAGAAAGCAGATCCCCCCGTTTTTTCAGGGGGGATCTGCGTTGTTCACCTTTGGACCATAAGCCGGTCTACCTGAATCACGACAAAATAACGCTCGCCCAGTTCCTGCGCAATCGCCTGCCGAATCCGGCTCCGGACCTCCTTCTCCTCCAGCCAGTAGCCAAAGGGAAGGACAATATCAAAGATCAGGTTGGTATGGGTGGGGCCAGTGACCACCCGGAAATCATGCATAGACAGCTCGGGGTCCAGTTGCTTCAGCACCTGCTGTGTGACTTCCCGGAGCCGGTCCACCTCGGGATCGTCGGTCACCACCGGGTCCATATGGATGGTGGCCGAGCAGCCCAGTTCCTTGGCCAGCGCCTTCTCGGCGTTGTCGATCATGTCGTGCAGCAGCAGGATATCCCCCTCGGCAGGCACCTCGGCGTGGAGGGAGATGACCTTACGGCCGGGGCCGTAGTCGTGAACCATCAGGTCGTGAATTCCCAGAATCTGCTGGTCAAAATCGGCAACAAAGCGCTCAATCCGATCCAGATACTCCTGCTCAGGGGGCTGACCCAGCAGGGGATCCAGCGTCTCCTTGGCCGCTTTAATGCCGGCGATACAGATCAGCACGGCCACAGCCACACCGCAGTAGCCGTCAATATGCAGGCCGGTAAAATGGCTTACCAGCGTAGCCATCAGCACCACGCCGGTGGAGACGCAGTCGCTGAGACTGTCTGTGCCGGTAGCCTTCAGGGCGGCCGAGTCGATCTGGCGGCCAATCCGGAAGTTATAGCTGGCCATGTAGCACTTGCCCAGAATGGAGACGATCAAAATCGCCACCACCAGCGGGGAGCAGATCGTCTCCTCGGGCGTAATAATCTTTCCCACCGACTCCTTCAGCAGCTCAAAGGCCATAAGCAGAATGACCCCCGAGACCACCAGACCCGCGATATACTCCATCCGGCCATGGCCGTAGGGATGTTCGGCATCCGGCTTCTGCCCGGCCAGACGAAATCCGGCCAGCGTCACCACCGAAGACCCTGCGTCAGACAGGTTATTGAAGGCATCGGCGGTAATGGCCACCGAATTACTCAGCAGACCGGCAAAGAATTTGCCGGCGAAAAGCAGAATGTTCAGAATAATGCCGGCTACACCGCAGAGAACGCCGTAAGCGCCCCGTCTGCTCTCCTCCGACATTCCTTCCCGGAGAAAGAACCGGGACAGCAAGGCGATCATGAGACCAACTCCCATCTTTTTCTTTGTACCTGACCTATTATAGTAAAGCGGCGGCCAATGGTCAAGGGCAAGGCCCGGCGTCGTTGCCCGGCAGGGGATTGTATGCTATACTAAAGCTGATCTCTGTCCCTTTTTCTTCTCCGAATCAAAGCGGGGCAGCGTTCTGCCGCCTCCCGCCCCCTACTCCCGCGAAATCCTGTCAGAGGACTTCCGCTGGTCTCAGGGCTGCTGCCAGAACTGACGGAAGATCCTCCTCTCTCTGGATCCCCCTTAATCTCTTTAACTGGAGACCTGTATGATGTCACGATTGATCTCTCTTCTGCTGGCACTGCTTTTGAGCACCGGAGCCATGCTTTCCGACCCGGCCTCCGAGTCCCGGGAAGCCGGTTTTCTTTTCCCGCCCTACGAGACCCTTCTCTCCGCCCCCGGCCTGCAGGCCCGGTGTCTGATGCGCGAGATGACGCTGGAGGAGCAGATCGGTCAGCTCTTTCTGATCCGGCCGGAATCGCTGTCCGAAGACCTGACTCCGGCCATGGTCCATCACGGCACCTTTTTCGGCCTCACGCAGTGGGACCCGGCTCTGACAGGCCGGATGACCCAGCGGCCTCCGGGCGGCGTTATCCTCTTTGGCAAGAATATTATCGACCCGGATCAGCTTACTCTTCTTCTCGACCAGCTTTCCGCGGCCGCTCCCTACCCCCTCTTTCTGGCCATCGACGAGGAGGGCGGCCGGGTTGCCCGGATTGGAAATAACCCTCATTTCTCCGTTCCCCGGTACGAGAGCATGGAAACCATCACCCGGCCGGAGGACGCCTTTCTGGCCGGAACCGCCATTGGCAGCTATCTGAAGGACTACGGCTTTCAGATCAATTTCGCCCCGGTGGCCGATGTGAATACCAATCCGGACAATGTGATCATTGGTGACCGTGCCTTTGGCGACGATCCCCAGCAGGTGGCGCTGCTGGTACGGGAGATGGTCCGGGGCTATGAGGCCGCCGGTATTCTGCCCTGCCTGAAGCATTTCCCCGGTCACGGAGACACCCATGACGACACCCACCACGGCGCCGTCGTGCTGGAAAAGAGTTGGGAGGAACTGCTGGACTGCGAGCTGATCCCCTTCCTCGCCAGTTTGGAGGATACCCCGCTGATCATGGTCTCTCATATCACCCTCCCCAACGTCACCACCGACGGGCTCCCCGCCTCCCTCTCCTATCAGCTTATTACCGAAAAGCTCCGCCATGAGCTGGGCTATCAGGGCCTGATCGTCACCGACTCTCTGGCCATGGGCGCCGTCACCGACCATTATGACTCCGGTCAGGCCGCTCTGATGGCCTTTCAGGCCGGCGCCGATCTGCTGCTTATGCCCGAGGACTACGCTCTGGCCTTTGACAGTCTGCTTCAGGCTGCAGAAGAGGGTGTCATCTCCCGGGAGCGGCTGGAAAAGAGCGTCCTGCGTGTGCTCACATGGAAGGCGCGGGCCGGGCTGATCGGAACCAATCCCTCCTGAATCGAAGACAATCCGCGGACCGTCGTCCGCGGATTTTTTCTGCTTTGCTATTGACTTTTCTTCACTAACTGTATATACTGTATATATACAGTCAATCACAGGGAGTGGTTCACTATGAATCTAATGATCTCCAACAGCAGCGGCCAGCCGATCTACGAGCAGATTTATCGCCAGATCAAGGATTTGGTGCTGGGAGGTGGGCTGGCCGAGCACCAGCCCCTGCCCTCTATCCGGCTGCTGGCCAAGGACCTCCGCATCAGCGTTATTACCACCAAGCGGGCTTACGAGGAGCTGGAGCGGGAGGGGCTGATCTATACCGTTCCCGGAAAAGGCTCCTTTGTAGCCGAGAGAAACGCGCAACTGGTCCGGGAGGAGCATCTCCGGCAGATTGAGACCCATATGGACGCCATCGCCCAATTGGCCCAGCGCTGTGGACTGGATAATAAAGATCTGATGGAGATGTTCTCCATCCTGCATCTGGAGGATTGATCTATGAATGCCATTGAATTGAAGGGTCTGACCAAGACTTATTCCACCTTTCAGCTGGGTCCCATCGACCTGACGCTTCCCATGGGTACGATTATGGGACTGGTGGGCGAAAACGGAGCGGGCAAAAGCACCACCATCAAAGCTATTCTGGATCTGATCCGCCCCACCGCCGGTCAGATTACCCTGCTGGGCCAGAAGACACCGGAGCACTTCCCTGCCCTGAAGGAAGAGATCGGCGTGGTACTGGATTCCCAACCCTTCCCCACCTTTCTCACCGCCGACGAGCTGGGTCGGCTCATGGCCGCCGCCTTACGGAACTGGGAGCCGGAGACCTACAGCGCCTACCTGGCCCGGCTTCACCTGCCTGCCAGACAGCCCCTCAAAGAGTTCTCCCGGGGCATGGTCATGAAGCTGGCGCTGGCAACCGCCCTGTCCCACCGGGCCAGACTGCTCATTCTGGACGAGGCCACCAGCGGGCTGGATCCCATGGTTCGGCAGGAGATTCTGGATATCCTCTACGACTTCTGCGACGAGGAACACGCCATCCTGATTTCCTCCCATATTGTCAGCGATCTGGAAAAGATCTGCGACTATATCGCCTTTCTTCACGAGGGCAAGCTTCTGCTGGCAGACGAGAAAGACCGGCTGCTGGAGCGTCATGGTCTGCTCAAGCTGTCGGCCGAAGCGCTGGACCAGCTGCCTCAGGAAGCCATTCTGTCCAAGCGGCTCTATCACTACGGGGCCGAGGCACTGGTCCGCCGGGATCTGATCCCCGCCGGCGTACCCGTAGAACGTATTACACTGGAAGAGCTCATTGTGGCTCTGGCAAGGAGGGACTGAATATGCGTTCGCTCTTACTTCTCGACGGCTATACGGTGATCAGGCAGCTGAAATTCTTTCTGTTTTTTATCCTGTTCTATTTCGCCTTTGCTCTGGCCACTCCTAACGCTATCTTTCTGGGCTTCAGCACCCTCTTTCTCATGATGATGCCCTATTACCTCATGCAGTACACCGAGAGCTACCGGTCCGACGCACTCTTTCTTATCCTGCCCGGCAGCCGAAAGACCATCGTTCAGGAGCGCTATCTCAGCGTGCTGATCGCCCTTGTCCCTGTCCTGCTGCTGAGTCTGCTGAGCGGTCTGATCCACAGCTGGGATTACTGTCTGGTTGCTCTGGCAGAAGCGACAACGGCCGTCCTTGTTCTGGCTGTGCTGCTGCCTCTGGCCTACCGTTTCGGCAATACCAAAATGCGCCTGATCCTGACCGTCTTTATTGGCGTAATGATCGGCGTCAGCTCCGGGGCCGGCAATCTGCTGGAGGAAGGAGATCTTACTCCGCTCTCCCTGCCTCTCTTCCCGCTGCTCGCTTTTGTCGCTCTTCTTCTGTCTCTGCTGATCCTTCTGGTGTCCTACCGGATCAGCCTGAAGATCTATGCGGGGAAAGAATTCTGAGTCTGAATACGCAGCAAGCCCGCAGGTCATTGTTTCGTGACCCGCGGGCTTTTTCTTACCCGTCACACTCGGCGTAGTACTGAGCCTGAGCGTGCCAAAGCTGATGGTATTTGCCGGCCGTGTCCGCCAGCAGACTCTCATGGGTGCCTTGCTGGATGAGACCGCCCTGATGGAAGACGGCAATCTCGTCGCAGAACTTACAACTTGACAGACGGTGGCTGATATAAATAGCCGTCTTGTCGCCGGAGATGTCATTGAACTTGCTGTAAATCTCCGCCTCCGCAATGGGATCAAGGGCGGCGGTGGGTTCGTCCAGAATGATAAAGGGAGCATCCTTGTAGAGCGCGCGGGCGATAGCGATCTTCTGAGCCTCGCCGCCGGAGACCTCGACACCGTTCTCGGTAAAGTCCTTATAAAGCTGGGTATTGAGGCCATCGGGCATGGTTGCCAAACGCTCACCGAAGCCGGCATCCATCAGCGCCTTACGGACCTTTGCTTCATCATAAGTGGAACTGCCTGCTACATTGGCACCCAAAGGCTGGGAGATCAGCTGGAAGTCCTGGAACACGATAGAGAACACATCCATGTAGTCCCGGTAGTTGTACTTGCGAATGTCGATGCCGTTGAGCAAAATCTGACCTTCTTGGGGATCATACAGGCGGCACAAGAGTTTTATAAAGGTAGTCTTACCGCTGCCGTTTTCGCCAACAATCGCCAGCCGCTTACCGACCTTGAACTTCATACTGACATTCTTCAGAGCCCAATTTTGTGACCCGGGATACTTAAAAGAAACATTCTTAAATTCTACCTCATACTGCCGGTCAGAGCGTTTTTCTGTAGTCAGGCTGCCCTGGTACATAGCGTTGGGAATGTCTAGAAACTCGAATGTGGTATCCAAATACTCCGTGTTTGTTTTTAATATTCCAAGCAGCCCCGTTAACTCGAAGATACTGTCTGCCATAGCTGTGGCTGCACCCACATACTGGGTAATGCTGCCAATATCAAATGCACCTGCCCAGGCTTTCAAGCAAGTGAATACATAAACGGAGCCTGTGATCAGAACGGTAATTCCTGTACCCAGTGCCGAGTAAATTCCCAAAGGACCTCTTGATATCTTGCCGATTGGGCCATCTGCACCAAAGTCAGAATTTTTAGACCAATAGGTCGAAACCAAATTTTGTTGGTTATACATTCTGATATCCGTGCCGCGTCCCTTATGAGTTCCGATGAAACCAAAGAAACCAAACAGGCGATTACCAAAGGTTGCGGCTTCTGCAGCGCTGCTCCAGTAAGAAATCGCTTTTACATTACATGCACCAGCCAGCATACTGACTAACACCATAATTGCTGCCAGCACAAGAACAAAAACAGGGTTATTCAAAATCGTCAGCCAACCGGCTGTTTCCGGCACAGGTGATGTAAACAGGCTTACTGTCAGTGCACTGCCAGCAAGTAATCCGAAAATACTTTTCAGTCCGTATTCGTATACCTCCGGCACCCGCATTAGGCCCCAGGCAGACCAGTTTTCATTCTGGCTGATCTGTGCCCGAAGGTCATGGTTCTCTTGCTTATCCATATCGGCATAATCCATAGAGAACATTTTCTGTGCAAAGAGGATCTCTTTGCGTCCATATAGATCGTCAAAAAGGGTTTCATATCTTTGATAGAAAATGGCCTTCAGTACAGCGAACAGCCCTGTGCACATTACACCAGCTATAACCCACTGCCACAAAACATCTGCACGGCGCAATAGCGCTAATTCTTTCAATATCTGCGCAGAAAAGAACACGGTAACATACGGAGTAAGTGCAGCAGTAAAAGAATAAAGTGTTGTAACCAAGAAAAACTTTGGACTAATCTTATGCAGCTGCTTTGCTGCGCGCAAATGGGAAGAAAGAGCATGACCCAACTTTATCTTCTTTCCCATGATCAAAACTCCTTTCCTTCCTGGTAGTAGCGGCTCTGTACTTCGAACAGCTTTGCGTATTCTCCACCTGCAGCAAGCAAGCTTTCGTGGGTACCCTCTTCCGCAATATGGCCATCAGCCACGAAGATGATCCGGTCACAGAAACGGGTGGATGCCAGCCGGTGGGAGATAAACATAGAGGTCTTACCCGCCGTCATATCGTTATACTTCATATAAATGTCATTTTCCGCAATAGGGTCAAGGGCAGCTGTAGGTTCATCCAACATAAGGATCGGTCCGTCTTTATAAAGTGCTCTTGCCAGCATCAGCCGCTGAGTCTGTCCACCGGAAAACAAGACACCATCCAGATACACTTCTCTGCCCACATGGGTATCCAACCCATCTGGAAGCTCCTGTATCGTCTGCGTCAGTCCTGCTTTGTCGATACAATCCCACATCTTGTCGTAGTCTATGTTTTTGTCTGTTTGAGCGATATTTTCTGCAACCGTAACATCCAAAACAGAGAATTCCTGGAACACGGCGCTAAAAAGGCTGTAATACTCCCGGCGGTTATAATCCCTGATGTCCTGACCATTGAGAAGCACGCGTCCCTCCGTGGGGTCAAACAAACCGCACAGCAGCTTGACAAGGGTGGTTTTGCCTGCGCCGTTCAGTCCAACGATGGCAAGCTTTTCGCCGGGATGTACTGTTAGGTTCAGTTCGTGGATGGTATCTTCCTCTGCGCCAGGGTAGCGGAAAGACACATTTTCCAGTTTGAGTTCATAGACTTCTGCGGAAGGAACCGGTGCACCTTCTTCAAACTTGAACGGCTCTGGATATTCTATAAATTCACGGACCTGAGAAAGATCCAGGCTTTGCTGATGAAGCTTTACCGCTTGCTGTAAGATACCCATAACCCAGGTGGTAAAGGTTGTAACAGCCGTGAAATACAGCAAGAACTCCGGTACACCGAGGCTTTCATTCAGTGCCATATTGATCAAATATACATAGGCAATACCATTGCGCGCCACGGTCAATACCGCTTCGGTGATATCAGCCAACAAACGCTTGCGCTCCACCTTTAGTCTGAAGTCGAGGTATACATCGTGAACATGATCCAAAAGATCATTCAGCCAGTTCTGCAGGCCAAAGATACGAATGTCCTTCGCCAATTCCACAGACTCTGCTTTATCGCGGATATAGCGTTTCTTAGCATAATAAACATCTTCCGCTTCCCGGTGGGTGAACATCCAGGTATTTGTGTATCTGGATACCAAGAACCCAATAACGCAGGTAGTAATGACCACCGCAATCAATGTCCAATCCAAATAGGACAGAATTGTCAAATAGATCAGAAAACCGCCGATATTTTGAAGGAGCAGTGTAATCGTCTGCCAAATCAGCTCTGTTGCCTCTCGGTTACCGTCACAGGCATTATAGGATTTTTCACGAAGCTTGATGTAGTCAGCCTTTAGTGTGTTGGGATAGGATGTAATGTTACACTTTAATGTGACCATTCCAACAATTGCGCTTCGTACATCTACTCTGGGAAACATTGTATTTTGCTTAATATAATCTTTAACGCCCAGGATCAAGAAGAGCAACGCCGTAAAAGTCAGAATCGTACCAAACAGGGATGATAAGGAGGCGTGGCTCTCTACACGCTGTAATATTTCAGGCGCAACGTAAAGCTGTGTTAAATTATACAGAATTTCCAGGGTTGCTGTCAGAACACAGAAGAGCATTACACTTTTTCTTGTTTTCCAGGCGATCTTCACCATCCACCCGACGTTTTGGGCGATGTTATATTTTGGCTTGTTTTTGTTTTTCATTTTGCCTCACCTCGTGAGTGTACTCTATCATAAAAAATCGTCCCCGGATGATTTCGGGGACGAATCGTTAATTCTCGGTGATGAATTGCAAAATCACATCTGCGGAATGAGAATCTCCGTGGTGAAGGCGCCGTCCTCGGAGTTGCGGCTCAGGTATCCGTCCAGCCGCTCGATGATGTTATCAATCCGAACAAGGCCAAATCCGTGACCTTCGCCTTTGGTAGTATGGAACAGGCCTCCCACCTTCTCCATCTTTCTGGAAGCGGTGAAATTGGTGAAGGAGATGTACAGCTGGGTACCCTTCATATCCATGTAGACACGGATTAAACGCTGGTCCTCCGGCAGTTTTTGGCTGGCATCAATGGCATTATCAAAGAGATTACCGATGATACAGCACAGATCCAACTCGGACATTTTTAGCTTCACCGGGATATGGGCATCGCAATGGACAGTGATGAACTTGGACTGTGCCAGGGATATCTTACTGTTTAAGATAGCATCCGCCATGGCATTGCCGGTCTTGACCACAGTATCCACGGTGTTCAGATC
>JAFQNL010000038.1 GCA_017395935.1 Oscillospiraceae bacterium | reverse complement strand
TCAGAGCCCATCTCACGCTTGATGGAAATGACGGTGCGGTCGGGATTGGTGATAGCCTGGCGCTTGGCCACCTGGCCTACCATACGCTCGCCGTTCTTGCTGACGGCCAGGACGGAGGGGGTGGTGCGGTTGCCTTCGGCGTTGGTGATAACGACAGGTTCGCCGCCTTCCATGACAGCGACGCAGGAGTTGGTAGTACCCAGGTCAATACCGATAATCTTAGACATAATAAAATTCCTCCAATAGATAAAACTATGTGTTAACGAAAGGGAAGGGTCAGTTGGCCACCTGGACCATGGAGAAGCGGATGACTTTATCACCCATGGTAAAGCCGGTCTGGAAGACCTGAGCTACTACGTTTTCTCCAAGAGAGGGGTCCTCCACGTGCATGACCGCGTTGTGGAAGTTGGGGTCGAAGCTCTGGCCCAGAGCTTCGATGGGCTTGATGTCCAGAGAGGCCAGCACATTGAGCAGCTGGGTCATGGTCATCTCCACGCCCTTGAGAAAGGCGGTGTCCTCGGTGCCCTGCTTGAGTGCCCGTTCCAGATTGTCGTAGACGGGCAGGAAAGCCAGCGCGGCGTCGGCTTTGGCCTTGGAATAGGCCTCGGTCTTTTCTTTGGCCGAGCGGCGGCGGAAGTTATCATATTCGGCGGCCAGCCGGAGCAGCTGATCTTCCTTGGCGGCCAGAGCGGCCCGGGCCTCGGCGGCGGGATCGGCGGCAGCTTCTGTCTCGGGAGCGGACTGCTCCTGCAGGACCTCTTCGCTGCCGGTCTGCTCGGTCTGGTTCAGCTCGGGGTTGGTTTCTTTGTTACTCATGTCGATCTCCTTTGACTAAACGTCCTCATCGCCGGACTGCTCAGAAGCAGGAGCCGGATTGAGTGCCGGACGCTGCTGCTGGGGAAGGGCGGGCTGCTGAGGGGCGGAAAACATCTTGCTCAGATTGTCGGCCAGATAGGAGAGCTTGGCGGTGACTCTGGCGTAGTCCATTCGGGTGGGGCCGACGACGCCGATAACGCCCTTCATGCCTTCGCCGATATCGTAGCTGGCCAGTACCACGCTGGTGTCCTTAAGCTCTTCGGCCACGTTTTCCGGACCGATGAGGATCCGGGTGTCCTGCTGCCCCTGAAGCATGGGCAGGGACATATTGGAAAATTCCGGCTCGCCGGAGAGGTAGGTCATCAGCTTGTGAGCCTTGCCGATGTCCTGATATTCCGGGGCTTCCAGCAGGTGACCTACGCCGGAGGTCCGGACGATGCTCTGGTTCATGTCCTCCAGCACATCCATGGCAAAGGAAACCACCAGAGAGATAAGCCCATAGGAAGATCCGGCCGCCTTTTCTGCCACCCGCATGAGCTCGGGACTGAGCTCGGCAAGGCTCTTACCGGTGAAGCTGGTATTGAGCAGGGTATTGAGCAGCTGGAGCTGGGGCTCGGTAATGTCGGAGGGCAGGCGAATCAGTTTGTTCTTCACCCGGTCATTGCTGGTCATGACCACGGCAATGAAAGAGTTGGAGTTGACCATGAGCAGGTCGTACCGGCTGATGGTGATCTGGCTGCCTCCGGCGGTGAGGGAGAAGGCGGGGTAGTTGGTCATCTGACTGACCAGCTTGCCGGCCTGGTCGATGACACGATCCAACTCCCGCATTTTAGAGTTCATGGCGGTGTTGATCCGTTCCGTCTCCTGAATGGACAGCTTGTGCTGTTCCATAAGCTCGTTGACGTAGAGCCGGTAGCCCTGAGGAGAGGGGATCCGTCCGGCAGAGGTATGAGGCTGTTCCAGCAGGCCCAGCTTCTCCAGAGCGGCAAGCTCGTTTCGAATAGTGGCCGAGGAACAGGTCAGGCCTGCCTTTTCGGCAATGGCCTTGGAGCCGATGGGCTCTGCCGTTTCGATATAGTTTTCAACTACCACACGCAGGATCTTCTTGCGTCGTTCGGACATTGCCATCGTCTCACCTCTGACTCTTTGGGTTTAGCACTCTTTTTGGATGAGTGCTAAAGATAATATAGCACCCACCCTCTTGGATGTCAAGAGCAACAAGTATAAATAGTTTGTGAACAAATGAATGGATTAAACTAGGGAAAAAGTGCCTGCTGAAAGTATCAGACAGGCACTTTGAATGCTAAAAATGAACTTGTCACGATGTGGGGCTGCCAGTGCTCAGAGCAGGGGCATGGCGGCGTCCCGGATCTCGGAGGAGAAATAGAGACTGCCGAGGGCACAGACTCCGTCGCCACCGGCGGCCAGTGCCAGCGCCACGCCCTCGGGAATGGAATCGGCGCTTTGGGCGGCGAGGCCGGTTTCTGCCCGGACCCGGCAGGCCAGCGCTTCGGCCTCCATAGCCCGGGGAGAGGGAGGCGTGACGGTGACAAAGCTGTGGGCATAGGGGGCAATGCCGCCAATCATGGCAGATACATCTTTATCTGCCATCAGGCCAAGCAAGACGACAAAGCGTCTGCCCGGATAGCGGGCTGCCAGACTCTCCGCGGTGGCCCGGATCCCCTGAGGGTTGTGGGAGCCGTCCAGAAGAAAGGGGGGGTTCTGTCTCAGCAGCTCGAACCGGCCCGGCCAGGAGACGCGGGCTATACCCTCCCGGATGTCCCGGGCGGACAGGAAATAGCCCTTGGCCCGCAGCAGCAGCGCGGCTTCAATGGCCATGGCCGCGTTATAAGGCTGGTAGCTGGCCAGCAGGGGCAGCTGCAGATCGGCAAAGTCGGCGTAGTCCATGATGGTGGCCTCAGGGCGATACTCCTTTATATTTAATGTATCCCACCGGGGTCGCAGAAGTCTGGCGTGGCAGCGCTCGGCCTGACCGGCGATGACTGGCTCTGCCTCAGGACAGTGACCGTAGAAGAGGACAGTGCCTCCCGACTTGATAATGCCCGCCTTTGCCTGAGCGATCTGAGCCAGACTGCCGCCCAGCTCCCGGACATGATCAAGGCCAAGCGCGGTGATTATGGCAAGCTCGGGCGTGTCGATGATATTAGTGGGGTCCAGAGCGCCTCCCAGTCCCACCTCCAGTACCACCAGATCGCATTGCTCGTTGACAAAGTAGACCATGGCCAGAGCGGTAATTAGCTCAAACTCGGTGGGGGCCTGCTCTAACTCCTCCGCGGCAGGGCGGATATACTCCAGTACGCTGCACAGGTCGCTGTCCGAGATAGGTTGACCGTTGACCTGAAAACGCTCGTTGAAACGGTGGATAAAGGGGGAGGTATAGAGGCCGACCCGGTATCCAGCCTGACTGAGAATGGAGGCCAGACAGGCACAGGTGGAGCCTTTGCCGTTGGTGCCGGCCACATGGACAAAGCGGAGCTGCTTCTGGGGATTGCCCAGCGCTTCCAGCAGAGCCCGAATTCGGTGAAGACCGGGGGTTTTGCCCTGCCAGTTTACCGAGTGGATATAGGCGAGGGCCTGTTCATAGGTCACAGATCTTCCCTCCTCAGAGCGGGGAACTGATGGCTGATCCGGCGAACCAGATTGAGCACAAGGAACATGAGAAGGGCCTCCGGCACCCAGAGGACCAGGTTTTTGGCCAGCCGCAGAGGCAGCAGTGCGGACATGGCCTCGCCGCCGGTGAGGGAGAACCAGTAGGTATTCAGAATCACATTGCAGATCAGATTGATCATTCCCTTGGTGATCAGGCAGCGAAGGAAGAAACGCTTGCTCTCTTTGGGAGGATAGTAGAGCAGCAGACCATAGATCAGGCCGGCGACCATGGCGGTGATGGTGAAGCCAGGGAAATAGGCGCCGCCCCCTGAATTCATCAGATAGCCCAGCAGATCCGCGCAGAAGCCAGACATGAGACCCAGAACAGGGCCAAAGAGCATGCCGATGGAGGCGCTGAAGAGATAGTCAAAGGTGATCCGAAGCTGAGGGGTAAACTGAAGGCGGATATTGAGCATATCCATCGTAATAATAATGCCCACGAAGAGGGCGGACAGGGCCAAAGCCCGGGTGCTCTTACAGTGGTTAAGAGACTGGCGGAAGAGGTTTTTCATGGTGCGCAAAGGGATCTGCTCCTTTCTGTTTGTATGGAGGACGAAAACCCCGCAGAAAGAAAAAAGGATACGTCAAGGCATGACGCATCCCGAAACACAATTCTACCTGTGGGGCAGCGGGATGCGGCCGGGACACTGCTGGGATGACCCAATTCGTCTGACGGACAACTCCCCGTTCCGTCAGCACTGACACGTCCAGACCTACTCTGCCATATGTGGCTGAAGATATTATAGTATCTCCGGCAAAAAATGCAAGTGGAAAAGAAGGGGAATCTCTGCGGAAGGCAGCGAGTTCGTCCGCTGCGGAAAAAAGAAAGGACATCTGAACTAAATCAGATGTCCTTAAACTGGAGCGGAAGACGAGGCTCGAACTCGCTACCCTGTCCCGTTCAGCGCTGCGCGCTGCCCGGGAACCGGGGACCTCCGGATTGCAAAAATCCGGCGGGGCGCCGGATTTAGGGTGGAGGTATCGAGTTCGTCCGCTGCGGAAAAAAGAAAGGACATCTGAAATAAATCAGATGTCCTTAAACTGGAGCGGAAGACGAGGCTCGAACTCGCTACCTCCACCTTGGCAAGGTGGCGCTCTACCAGATGAGCTACTCCCGCACAACACAGGTTATTATAGCAGAAAAAATGAGGATGTCAAGGGGGAAAATGAAAAAATGAAGGCAGATCTGTTTGAGGGAACTTGTCTGCCGGGGCGCCGGATTTAGGGTGGGGGTATCGAGTTCGTCTGTTGCGGGAAAAAAGGACATCTGAAATAAATCAGATGTCCTCAAACTGGAGCGGAAGACGAGGCTCGAACTCGCTACCCTGTCCCGTTCAGCGCTGCGCGCTGCCCGGGAACCGGGGACCTCTGGATTGCAAAAATCCGGCGGGGCGCCGGATTTAGGGTGGAGGTATCGAGTTCGTCCGCTGCGGAAAAAAGAAAGGACATCTGAAATAAATCAGATGTCCTCAAACTGGAGCGGAAGACGAGGCTCGAACTCGCTACCTCCACCTTGGCAAGGTGGCGCTCTACCAGATGAGCTACTCCCGCACAACACAGGTTATTATAGCAGGGATAATTTATTTGTCAAGAGAAAAATAAAAAATTGGTCCCCCGAAGGGAGACCAATTTTCTGTACTGATTGTCTTTATACAGTTTTGACGTACCGGCGCTCGTATTTGTAGATCAGATGGATGCCGATGGTGATCAGAATCAGCGAGACGATCAGCCAGGCGACAAACCAGGGGATGCTGGGCTCCTTGCCGTAGAGCAGTGTCCGGCGCATCTGAAGAATAATGTGAGCGGTGGGGTTCAGCCGTTCCATCACATAGCCCATGGTGCCGCCCAACTTGCCCTCCAGATCATAGAAGATACCCGACAGGAAGAACATCATTCTCAGAATGATGGGCACGATGTTGGCCAGGTCGTCCACAAAGACGCCAATATGCAGCAGAATACAGGAAAGACCGAAGGTCAGCAGGAAGAGCAGCAGGAAATAGGGGAAACACCAGAACATGGTGGGGGAGAAGGGAACCTGATACAGAATCAGGGTCAACAGAACCAACAGGAAGGAGATCAGCATCTTAAAGCCGTTTACCAACAGGTTGGACAGCAGAAAGACGAACTTAGGCACATAGATCTTGGAAATAATGCCCTCATAGCGTTTGATGGTCCGAACACTGCCGCTGATACTGGCGTTGAAGAAGTTCCAGACGGTCAGACCGGTAAAGAGAAAGGCGGCCAGATATTGAGAGGTGTTTTCAAAGATACAGATCTGGACAAAGGCGTAGACCAGCATGAACAGGATTGGATTCAGAATCAGCCACAGCCAGCCCAGAAAGGAGTCTGCCACGTCCTGCATCAGAGTGCAGCGGGCAGAATAAACGATATATTTCCAATACCGCTTTATATCACTGATAAAACGCTTCATAGGTGCTCCTAAAGAACAATTTATTTCTGATAGGTAAGGCTGCTCTCAATTTTAGCAGTCTTGTCCGGGAATGTCAACATGGCCTCAGAAGCCCCTTCGAACAAATGATTGATGAAAAGAGACTGAAATTCCGTTGATTTTGTGGAAAATATGACCGGAAACAGCAAATGACAAGTATGAACAAATTGTGAATTTAAAAACGAAGTCATTGACAGGTCACAAAATGTAGAATATTCTGATGACAAGTTGGACTAAACATAGACCATCCAAGGAATGGGAGGCATGACAATGAGCGGCAATGCAAAAGAGATCCTGAGAGCTCATCTGCGTGTGGGCAAAGCGATCGCCGGCCGGACTCAGAGCTATCTGGGTGAGCTGGACCTGACCTATCCTCAGCGGATCGCGCTGATGGTGCTCGATGGGGATGGCCCTATGCCCATCAGTGATCTGGCAACAGCCATGGGCAGCGCCAACAGTACCATCTCCGGCGTGGTGGATCGGCTGGAGCGGCTGGGACTGGCCAAACGGATCCGCTCTGAACAAGACCGGAGAAAGATCTATGTTACCGTGACAGAAAAGTTCATTGTCTTCCGGGATGAGGCAACGGCCCACGCGACCAACGATTTTGACGAGGCGCTGAAGGGACTGAGCGTCCAGCAGCGGGAGGATATTGTCCGCAGTTTGGATCTGTTGGCTGACGCACTGGGAAAGTGAACCAAAAAGTTCAGAAGCGTGTCTTTTGCAAGATGGTTAAAAAAGACTAAGGCAAAAGTGGAAAAATGTAATAAAAGAAATTTCTGAATCCGTGCATTTCATTTTGATCCATCAAAACTCTTTAAAACAGAATATTTCAAGAATAGATGCAAGTTGTTGAATAACGGCTTGCATTTTTGTTTCTTCGAATCAGAAATAGATGTAAATAGGAAGTTGCATTTTTCGGGCCTGTGTGGTATAGTAACCACATCTGACAAAGAACATTTGTAGAAATTTATTGTTGAAAGGCGGTGAGACGATGTCTCTGGAAGCAGTCAAGCAGGTTACCATGACGGAAGAGCAGGCCCGGGCCGCAAAGGCCGAGGCAGCTCAGAAGGCAAAGGCCCTGCTCGCCGAGGCAGAAAAGGCTGGTCGCCAGCTCTTGCTGGATGCGCAGGCCAAGGCTGCGGAGGAGGTTAAGGCGATGCTTCATCAGGCAGAGCTGGCAGCCTCTGAGGATATGGCCAAGGTAGATGCACAGGCAGCTGATCAGGCTCAGCAGCTGCGCAGCAAGGCGGAAGGACGGCTGGAAGAAGCGGCGTCACTGATTGTCAGAAAGGTGGTAGGTGCCTGATGGCAATTGTCAAAATGAAGCACTTGCGGCTGATCTCGGTCGCGGAGGAGCAGGAAGCCCTGCTGAACGAGCTGCTTCATGCCGGCTGCGTGGAGATTTCTACTCCCGATGGCGACTCTGAGCAGTGGTCCGGTCTGCTGGACCGGGCAGCCAGCAGTCAGAGTCAGGTTCGCTCCGAACTGGCATTGCTGACCGGCGCTCTTGAGGCGCTGAACAAGTATGCCCCCGGTGCTAAGGCCAATCTTTTTGCTGTCCGTCCGGCTGTGACCGAAGAGGAGCTCTTCTCCCGAAAGACGGCCGACGAGGCGCTGCGGGCGGCAGAGAAGATCAGTCAGGCAGTCGCTCAGATCAATCAGGCCTCGGCCAACGAGAATCGTCTGCGCAGTCAGATTGCCGGTCTTATCCCCTGGGAAAGTCTTCAGCTGCCGTTGGAACAGGAGTCTACCGACAGCGTGGAGCTGGTACTGGGCAGTCTGCCTCTGAGTGCCAATCTGGACGAGATCTGTCTGGATCTGCAGCAGCAGGCTCCGCTCAGTGAGCTGGTCAGGGTAAGCGAGGATCCTGAGCAGATGTATGTGCTGCTCATGTGCCATAAGACCGACTTCCAGAACGCGCTGGTGGCCCTGAAACCCCGGGCGTTCAATCAGATCCGTCTGCGCAATGTCAAGGGCACTGCCGAAGCCAATCTGACGGTGCTGGAACAGGAACTGGCCGCCGAGATTGAGGCCAGGGATAAGGCTGTTGCCCAGATCGCCCTGTTCTCCGACAGCCGGGACAAGATCAAGCTGGTCATCGACCGGAAAAATCAGGAGATCGGGAAGGAAGAGAACCGGGAGCGGCTGCTGCTTACTGACCGGACCTTCCTGCTGGAAGGCTGGGTTCCCGAGGAGAATGAGGCCGAGCTGCTTAAGGTGCTGGAAGGTCATACCTGCGCCTGGGAGCTGGAGGTCCCCGCCAAGGAGGACTACGGCAAGGTGCCTGTCAAGCTGAAGAACAACTGGTTCACCGATCCGCTGAACATGGTCACCGAAATGTACTCTCTGCCCAAGTACGGCAGCCTGGATCCCAACCCCCTTATGGCCCCCTTCTTTGTCCTTTTCTATGGCATTATGATGGCCGATATGGGCTACGGTCTGCTCATGCTGATCGGCGGTGCCTTCCTGATGTTCAAGATGAAGGTCAAGGGCGGCACGAAAAATCTGGCCGGTCTGCTGCTGTTGTGCGGGTTCTCCACCTTTGTAGTGGGCGCCCTTACCGGCGGTTTCTTTGGAGACTTCCCCCTCCAGCTGGCCAAGGTGATTAACCCTGAAACCACCTTTACCGGTCTGCCCAGCCTGTTCACTCCTCTGGAGGACACCATGGCCATTCTGGTCGGCTGTCTGATTCTGGGTGTGGTCCAGTATCTGGTCGGTATGATAGTCGGCTTCTATAAGAAGTGCCGTGAAGGAGATCCTCTGGCTGCTATTCTGGATGAAGGTGCCTGGTGGGTTATCTATGCCGCTGTGGTTTGCCTGATTCTGGGCGTGGGAGTGGCAGTTCCCCTGCTCATTGTGGGTCTGGTCATGCTGGTCATCGGCAACTTCCGGACCGGCGGCGTGGTAGGCGCTATTACCGGCACCTTCGGAGCCATCTATAACGGCGCGACCGGCATCCTGTCGGACGTGTTGTCCTACTCCCGTCTGATGGCGCTGATGCTCTCCGGCTCCATTGTGGCTTCGGCCTTCAATACTCTGGGCGCTGTACCGGGGAGCCTGCTCTTCTTTATCCCCATCTCTCTGGTGGGCAATTTGCTTAACTTTGGCCTGAACGTTCTGGGCTGTTACGTCCACGACCTGCGTCTCCAGTGTCTGGAGTTCTTCGGTCACTTCTATGAAGATGGCGGCGTGGCATTCAAACCTCTTGCAATCAACACCAAATATGTAGACATTATCAAGGAGGAAAAGTAATCATGGCTGAATTTCTGAATATGTTTGGCGGCATCGCTCTGGCATTCCTGGGTGCAGGTCTGGCTGTTGGCCTGTGCTGCGTTGGCTCGGCAAAGGGCACTGGCATGGTCGGTGAGGCTGCTACCGGCGTTCTGGCTTCCACTCCTGAGCACTTCTCCAAGTGCCTGATCCTCCAGGTTCTTCCCGGTACTCAGGGCCTGTACGGTCTGGTTATCTGGTTCTTCGCTCTCATGCAGATGGGCGTGTTCGGCGGCGGCGTGCCTGCTGATTTCAGCATCACTCAGGGCTTCAATGTCTTTGTCGGCTGCCTGCCCATGGCCATCGGCGGCCTGATGTCCGCCATCTTCCAGGGCCGCGTTGCTGCCTCCGCAATCAATATTGTCGCAAAGAAGCCTGATGACTGGTCCAAGGGCATCATCCTCTGCGTTACCGTCGAGTTCTACGCCATTCTGTCCCTGCTGGGCTCCATCCTGATGCTGATGAACGCCCTCTAAGAGGTGCTCCCTATGAATGGAATTGAAAGAATTACCCAGCGCATCGCTGCCGATGCCCAGCGGGAGGCCGAGACCATTCTGACTCAGGCTCAGACTCAGGCTGCCGAGATCAAGGCGGCTTATGAGGCTCAGGCCAAGCAGGAAACCGAGGCCGCTCTGGCCCGGGGCAAGGCTCAGGCCGAGGCGCAGCGCAGCCGTCTGGTCAGCTCTGCACAGATGGCCAAGGGTCAGAAGGCCCTTGCCGCCAAGCAGGAGATGCTGGACAAGGCGTTCGAGCTGGCGCTGGAAAAGCTGTGCAGCCTGCCTGATAAGGAGTATATCGACCTGCTGGCTCAGCTGACGGTGAAGGCCTCCTCCACCGGCTGCGAGCAGCTGATCCTGTCCAGAACCGACCGTGCCCGCTATGGCGTCAAGGTGGCTACCAAGGCCAACAGTATGCTGGAACAGGCCGGAAAGACGGCCCGACTCACCCTGTCTCAGGAGTCCCGGGACTTCCGGGGCGGCCTGCTGCTGGCAGACGGCGAGGTGGAGGTCAACTGCACCTTTGAAACTCTGGTCCGTCTGGCCCGGAGCACTGCCTCTGCCGAGGTGGCCAAGGTCCTCTTCGCCTGAGGCGCTCCTGAATAAGGAGGGACCAAATTGTCTAAGAAAATCAAAGATACCGATTATCTGTTTCAGTCTGCTTACGTTCGCTCGCTGGAAAACAGCCTGCTGAGCCGGGAGCGGATGGAGCGGATGCTGGAGGCCTCCACCAACGAGGAAGCGGCTAAAGTGCTCGCCGAGTGCGGCTATCCCGAGATCCAGACGGTCAACGTGGATACGGTCAATCAGATGCTCACTCAGGCCCGGGACGCGATCTTTGCCGAGATTACCTCCCTGAGCCGGGATACCCGCATGGTGGATGTCTTTAAGATCAAGTACGATTACCACAACGCCAAGGTCATGCTCAAGGGCGAGGCCATGGGCGAAAATACCCGCCGTCTGCTGGTGGATTCGGGCCGGATTCCCGGCGCTGAGCTGGCCGAGGCGGTGGAGAGCGCCGACTATGACCGGCTGCCTCAGGCACTGGCACAGGCTATCCGCGCTGCCCGGGAGCTGCTGGGCGCCAGCAAGGATCCCCAGCAGGCCGACTTCCTGCTGGATCAGGCCTACTTCCGCGAGATGGACGCCATCGCCCGGAGCACCGGCTCTGAGTTCCTGACCGGCTATGTCCGGCTGATGGTGGAGGCGGCGAACCTCCGCTCTCTGGTCCGAGTTCTGCGTATGGGCAAGGACAGCACCTTCCTCAGAAACGTCCTCTTTGAGGGCGGCCTGGTGGAACTCTGGCGCTTTATGAACGTAGGTGAGGACGGAACCGGCATGGAGGAGCTCTATCTGGGTACCGACCTGCAGGCGGCAGCTGAGCTGGGCCATAAGGCGGTCTCCGGCGGCAGCCTCACCGCCTTTGAGAAGGCCTGCGATAACGCTCTGGTGGCCTATCTCACTTTGGCACAGCGGGTCCCCTTCGGAGAGCAGCCCATGATCGCCTATCTGGCTGCCCGGGACAACGAGTTTACCGCTGTGCGGATTATTCTGACGGGACGGCTGGCAGGTCTGTCGGCCGAGCAGATCCGGGAAAGGCTGCGTGAGGCTTATGTATAAGATCGCTGTACTGGGTGACCGCGAAAGCGTTCTGGGCTTCAAGGCTCTGGGTCTGGATGTCCACTCCGCCGAGACGGTGGAAGACGGGCGCAAGATCCTTCATCGTCTGGCCAAAGACGGTCAGACGGCCATCATCTATCTCACCGAGCAGTACGCTGCTCAGATGATGGATGAGGTGAAAAAGTACAAGGACGAGGTGATGCCCGCCATCATCCTCATCCCCGGCAAGGCCGGTTCCATGGGTATCGGAATGCAGAACATTACCGACAGCGTGGAGCGGGCGGTAGGCGCCGACATTCTCTAACCAAGTCCGGGGCATCGCCCCGGTGATCTGACTAGAAAGAAGGTAGAAAAACCTATGGGCAAAATCGTCAAGGTGTCCGGCCCGCTGGTGGTTGCTACCGGTATGCAGGATGCCAATATGTCTGACGTTGTCCGCGTAGGCGAGCAGCGTCTGATCGGCGAGATCCTGAATATGACCGGTGACTCGGCCTCCATCCAGGTCTACGAAGAGACTTCCGGCATTGGCCCCGGCGCAGAAGTGGTCACCACCGGTACCCCTCTGTCCGTAGAGCTGGGCCCCGGCCTGCTGGAAAATATTTACGACGGTATCCAGCGCCCCCTGGAGGGCATCATGAAGGTCTGCGGCGCCAATATCAAGCGCGGCGTGGAAGTTCCCGCTCTGGACCGTGAAAAGAAGTGGGACTTTGTCGCTACTGCAAAGGTGGGCGATCAGGTCGTCGGCGGCGACGTGATCGGTACCGTTCAGGAGACCTCCTCCACCGTTCACAAGATCATGGTCCCCATTGGCATGAAGGGCACCATTTCCTCCATCACCTCCGGCAGCTTTACCGTCGCCGACGTGGTGGCCACTCTGACGACTGAGAAGGGTGAGAAGAAGGATCTGACCATGATGCAGAAGTGGCCTGTCCGTGTGGGCCGCCCCTATAAGAAGAAGTATCCCCCTCACATCCCCCTGTCTACCGGTCAGCGTGTTATCGACACCATGTTCCCGGTGGCCAAGGGCGGCACCGCCGCGGTTCCCGGCCCCTTCGGCGCCGGCAAGACGGTGGTTCAGCACGCCATGGCCAAGTGGTCTGACGTGGATATCGTGGTCTATATCGGCTGCGGCGAGCGCGGCAACGAGATGACCGACGTTCTGCGGGAGTTCCCTGAACTGATCGACCCCCGTACCGGCGAGACGCTGATGAAGCGTACCGTTCTGATCGCCAATACCTCCGATATGCCCGTTGCCGCCCGAGAGGCTTCGGTCTATACCGGTATCACCATTGGCGAGTATTTCCGTGACATGGGCTATGACGTGGCCGTTATCGCCGACTCCACCTCTCGCTGGGCCGAGGCGCTGCGTGAGATGTCCGGCCGTCTGGAAGAGATGCCCGGCGAAGAAGGCTATCCCGCTTACCTGGCCTCCCGTCTGGCTCAGTTCTACGAGCGGGCCGGCATGATCTCCTGCATGGGCAGCGACGAGCGTCAGGGCTCTCTGACCGCCATCGGCGCTGTCTCCCCTCCCGGCGGCGACCTGTCCGAACCGGTCAGCCAGGGCACCATGCGTATCGTCAAGGTCTTCTGGTCGCTGGACTCCTCTCTGGCCTATCGCCGTCACTTCCCCGCTATCAACTGGCTGAACTCTCACAGCCTGTATATCGACTCGCTGAAGGGCTGGTATGATGAGAACCTGGGGCCCGAGTATGCCAAGCGCCGTACCTGGGCTCTGGCCACCCTGCAGGAAGAGGCCAGCCTGAACGAAATCGTCCAGCTGGTCGGTAAGGACTCCCTGTCTGCCGACGACCAGCTGACGCTGGAAGTGGCCCGTATGGTCCGTGAAGACTTTCTGCAGCAGAACGCCTTTGTGGACATCGACTCCTACTCCGAGTACGACCGTCAGAACCAGATGCTGGGCCTGATTCAGGACTACGAGACCCTCTGCCGGGCCGCTCTGAAGAAACACGCCAAGCTCTACGATCTCTTTGAGATCGACGCCCGTGTGGGCATTGGCCGTGCCAAGACCGTCCCCGCCGATGAGTATAAGAGCGTCTACGCCAAGATCCACAGCGATATGGAAGCCCAGATCGCTGCCATCGCCGAGAAGGGAGATGAGGACTGATGATCAAAGAATATAAGACGATCGCTGAGATCACCGGCCCTCTGATGGTGGTTCGCCGGGTAGATGGCGTCACCTACGACGAGCTGGTGGAGATCGAACTGCCCAATGACGGCGGTATCCGCCGCGGCAAGGTGCTGGAAGTCAACGGCGACAAGGCTGTTGTCCAGCTCTTCGAGCCCTCTGCCGGTATCAATCTGGCCCAGTCTAAGGTCCGCTTCCTGGGCCATCCTCTCCAGCTGGGTGTCTCCGGCGATATGCTGGGCCGGGTTTTCTCCGGCATGGGCGATCCCATCGACGGCGGTCCCGAGATCCTGGCTGAGGAATACCGGGATATTAACGGCCTGGCCATGAACCCCGCCGCCCGGAACTATCCCAATGAGTTTATTCAGACCGGTATCTCTACCATCGACGGTCTGAACACGCTGGTCCGCGGCCAGAAGCTGCCCATTTTCTCCGGCTCCGGTCTGCCCCATAACCAGCTGGCTGCCCAGATCGCCCGTCAGGCCAAGGTGCTCGACGGCGAGTCCAACTTCGCCGTCGTCTTCGCCGCCATCGGCATCACCTTTGAAGAGTCCGAGTACTTTGTTCAGGAGTTCCGCCGTACCGGCGCTATCGACCGTACCGTTCTCTTTATCAATCTGGCCAACGACCCTGCCGTCGAGCGTATCTCCACTCCCCGTATGGCGCTGACTGCCGCTGAGTATTTGGCCTTTGAGAAGAATATGCACGTTCTGGTCATTCTCACCGACATCACCAACTACGCTGAGGCACTGCGTGAGGTCTCTGCCGCCAAGAAGGAAGTTCCCGGCCGCCGTGGCTATCCCGGCTACCTGTATACCGACCTTGCCACCATGTACGAGCGGGCCGGCCGTCAGCTGGGTAAGGATGGCTCTATCACCATGATCCCCATCCTGACCATGCCCGAGGACGACAAGACGCATCCCATCCCCGACCTGACCGGTTATATCACCGAGGGCCAGATCATCCTCTCCCGTGAACTGTACCGGAAGAACGTGCTGCCTCCCGTGGACGTGCTGCCCTCCCTGTCCCGTCTGAAGGATAAGGGCATCGGCGTCGGCAAGACCCGTGAGGACCATGCCGGCACCATGAACCAGCTCTTTGCCGCCTACGCCACCGGTAAGGAAAACAAGGAGCTGATGTCCATTCTGGGCGAGGCTGCTCTGACGCCTACCGACCTGAAGTTTGCCAGATTTGCTGACGAGTTTGAAAAGCGCTACGTCACGCAGGGTCAGGACGACAACCGTTCTATTACCGACACGCTGGATCTGGGCTGGGAGCTGCTGAGCATCCTGCCCAAGACCGAGCTGAAGAGAATCAAGCCCGAATTCGTCGACAAGTATCTGCCCAAAGAAGACAAGCAGTAAGGAGGTAGGAACAAATGCCCACCACTACTGTCAATGCCACTCGTATGGAGCTCACCCGGCTCAAGAAGAAGCTGCGTACTGCCGTCCGGGGCCATAAGCTGCTCAAGGACAAGCGGGACGAACTGATGAAGCAGTTTCTGGATCTGATCCGGGAGAACCGTGACCTGCGCAGGCGAGTGGAAGAGGGAATGATGCGGGCACATGGCTCCTTCACCGTAGCTTCCGCCCTCATGAGTTCTGAAATGCTGGAACAGTCCCTGCTCTATCCCAAGCAGAGCGTGGATCTGAACATGAAGTTCAAGAACATCATGAGTGTCAATACCCCTGTCTACCAGTTCTCTACCCGCAGCGAGAACAGCGGCGATATCTATCCCTACGGCTTTGCCACCACCAGTGGCGAGCTGGATGGCGCGGTAGACGCCCTCTCCTCCGTCTTTCAGGATATGCTCAAGCTGGCTCAGATCGAGAAGACCACCCAGCTGCTGGCTGAAGAGATCGAGAAGACCCGCCGCCGTGTTAACGCTCTGGAATATGTTATGATCCCCGACACCCAGTATAAGATCAAGTATATTACCATGAAGCTGGACGAGAACGAGCGCAATAATACCATTCGCCTGATGAAGGTGAAGGATATGATGCTGGAACAGGCTCTGGAAGAGAAGCGGAAGGAAACTGCCGCCGCCCTCAAGCTCTTCGAGAACGAGTAATACCATCATTTTTTCCGCCCCCTTGGAGTCCCCGCTTCAAGGGGGCGGTCCGCAATTGAGAAAAGGAGATGTCACCCCCATGCTGACTACCAATCTGGCACTGACCGGCAAGTACGACTACCTGAACGAGAAATTTGACCGCCTCTACCGCTGGCTCAAGGAGACCGATCTCCATGCGCTGCCCGCAGGCAAGTATGAGATCGATGGCAAGGATCTCTTCGTCAATATTCTGGAATATGAGACTACGCCTGCCGGCAAGTACGAGGCTCATAAGAACTACTTCGATCTGCAGATGGTCATCGAAGGGGAAGAGCGTCTGGACTACATCCCCACCGACCGGCTGACGCCCAATACCGAGTACAACCCTGTCAAGGACGTGACCAACTACGTCTGGACCGACGAGGGCAGCCGTCTGATTCTCCGGGCCGGTGACTTCGCTCTGGTAGGTCCTGAGGACGCCCACGCGCCTCATATCATGTCCGGTGACAAACCCGTCTACGTCAAGAAGGCAATCGGAAAGATTCACCTTTGAGCAGAGAAAGAGACCGCTTCGACGGTCTCTTTTCCTTTTTCTGGTCAGGATGATCCGGTTATCCCTTGTCAAGAAGGGAAAAATGTGCTATGCTATTTAGTACATGAGGGAGTAGTTGGCACCGACCGGTGCTGCAAGTCAACATACTGGCTCTGAAAAGACCTGGCTTGCATGAAATAACGAGACTCATGTATGGCAGCCGCTGCCGTACATGGGTGTGGTGTATTCGGCTGTCGAACAGTCGAATTTTTATTTTGTCCCAAAGGAGAATGTCCTGCTATGCTGCTCTTTTTTCAAGTTCTGCTGACCATGTTTATCGCCGAGATGGGGGACAAGACCCAGTTGCTCATGATTGCCATGACTTCCCGCTATAAGCTGCGGGATATCATTATTGGCTCCGGACTGGCTGTTCTGGCCCTGAACGCTCTGGCGGTAGGAGCCGGCGCCTTTATCAGTCAGTTCATTCCCCAGTGGCTGATCAAGCTGGCTGCGGGCATCGCCTTTTTCTATTTTGCCTGGTCCATCCTCCAGCAGGAGGAGGAAGAGGAAGAAGAGGGCTGCGGGAAGGGAGGCGGCAGTCCGATCCTCTCTGTCTTCGGCACCTTCTTCCTGGCCGAACTGGGAGACAAGACCCAGCTGACGGCAATCACCTTTGCCGCCAATGAAGGACTGGAAAAGGCGGTCATTGTCTGGCTGGCCTGCTCCGTCGGTCTTTTTGCCGCCGATTTGGTCGGTATGCTCATTGGCCATCTGCTGAAAAACCGGATGCCCGAGGGCTTTCTGGACAAGCTGGCCTTTGTCATCTTTGCCATCTTTGGCTTTACAACGCTGGAAGAGGGAATCGAACTGCTGCTGGGCCCCGGTCTGATCGATTGGGCGATCGCCGGAGGCTTCTTCGCTCTGTTCGCAGCCCTGTGTTTTCGGACCTTCCGGCGGAGAAGAAAGCTGGAGCAATAAGAGGAAACGGCTCTCCAGTGCCGGGGGCAGCGCCCCAACTGGTGGATTTCTCCCTGTTTTATTTCCCTCAGCAGAGGCGCTTGTTCGTCAACTCCACTTAAAATTCTAAAGATTGTCGTTGCCCCCTTGGTCAAAGTGCGATACACTGAGTGCACCAAACAAATTGCAAAGGAGTGCTTTGTATGTACTATGTCGGCGTTGATCTGGGTACTTCGGCTGTGAAGCTGCTGCTTATGGAGGCAGACGGCACCATTGTCAATATCGTATCCAAAGAGTATCCTCTGTCCTTCCCGCATCCCGGCTGGTCGGAGCAGCAGCCTGAGGACTGGCTGCGCCAGTCGGTGGCCGGTATTCAGGAACTGGTCAGAGACATTGACAGAAGCCAGGTGGCCGGTATCAGCTTTGGCGGCCAGATGCACGGTCTGGTGGTGCTGGACGAGCAGGACGAGGTGATCCGTCCCGCCATCCTCTGGAATGACGGCCGGACTCATAAGGAAGTGGACTATCTCAACGGCGTTATCGGCAAGGAAAAGCTGTCGGCTCTGACGGCCAATATCGCCTTTGCCGGCTTTACCGCGCCCAAGCTGCTCTGGATGCGCAATAACGAGCCGGAAAACTTTGCCCGTATCTCCAAGATTATGCTCCCCAAGGACTATCTGGCCTATAAGCTGTCCGGCGTCCACTGTACCGACGTCTCTGACGCTTCGGGCATGCTTCTCTTCGACGTGGAGCACAAATGCTGGAGCCGGGAGATGCTGGAGATCTGCGGCCTGAAGGAAGAGCAGATGGCAAAGATCTTTGAGAGCTACGAGGCAGTGGGTACGCTGACCCCTGCCATGGCCCGGACGCTGGGACTGCCCGAGACGGTGGTCGTCGCCGCCGGTGCCGGCGATAATGCCGCTGCCGCCGTGGGTACCGGAACTGTGGGTGAGGGCAAGTGCAATATCTCTCTGGGCACTTCCGGCACCATCTTTATCTCCTCGGAAAAGTTTGGCGTCGATGCCTTCAACGGCCTGCACGCCTTTGCCCATGCCGACGGACATTACCATCTCATGGGCTGCATGCTCTCTGCCGCCAGCTGCAATAAATGGTGGATGGAGGATATTATCGGTACCACCGAGTATGCCGCCAATCAGGCCCCCATCACCGACGACAAGCTGGGCAGCAATCATGTCTATTTTCTGCCCTATCTCATGGGCGAGCGCAGCCCCATCAACGACACCAATGCCCGGGGTACCTTTATCGGCATGACCATGGACACCAGCCGGGCCGACATGACTCAGGCCATGCTGGAAGGCGTTGCCTTTGCCATTCGGGACTCCTTCGAGGTGGCCCGGAGCCTGGGAATCCAGATTGAGCGGAGCAAGATCTGTGGCGGCGGCGCCAAGAGCCCTCTGTGGAAGAAGATCTTTGCCAACGTGCTCAATGTCAAGCTGGATATTCTTGAGTCCGAACAGGGTCCCGGTATGGGCGGCGCCATGCTGGCCGCGGTGGCCTGCGGTGAATATGCCTCGGTGGCGGAGGCTTGTGATAAGCTGGTCAAAGTAGTGGACACCGTCGAGCCTGATCCCGCCATCGCTCAGCGCTACGAAGAGCGCTATCAGCAGTATAAGAAAATCTATCCTGCCCTGAAGGCGGTATTTCCTCAGATCCAGTGATCAGAAACGGGGCCTTCGGGGGGGATAACCTGACGGAGGTGTAGCTATGAAAATTGCCTTTCCTGTTTCCGTAATTTTGAACTCAGTCTATTTCCGGCTGCTGCTGGCCGGCCTGCTTGGTGCTATGATTGGTATCGAGCGGGGCCGGGACGGTCAGGCCGCCGGTATGCGGACCCATATTCTGGTGGCGCTGGGAGCCAGCCTTGCCACGCTGGCCGGTATCTATACTGTGGAGGTGCTGGGCGCTGACTCCGACCCGCTGCGCCTGTCAGCGCAGGTTATTTCCGGTATCGGCTTTCTGGGCGTTGGCACAATCCTGATCCGAGACCGGTACCATGTTACCGGCCTGACTACGGCTGCCGGTCTCTGGGCCACTGCCTCGGTGGGAATCGCTGTGGGTCTGGGCGCCTATCCGATCGCGCTGGCTGCCGCACTGCTGATCTGGCTGGTTAATACGGTGGTTGCTCTCCCTCAGAAGCGTTCGGAGCGCCGGAGCCGAAACGTCCGGATCTATGTGGAGCTCAACGATGTCAACCGGGTCAACGACTTTATCGACCGGACCCGGGGCCAACTTCGGGAGGACCGGATCATGATCCTTCCCGCCCGCAGTGGAGTGGCCGGAAATGTAGGTCTGGAGGCGGAACTCATCCCCGGCAGTCAGATCGACCGGGAGAGTTTCCGGGCCAGTCTGCTCCGGGAGGACTACATCTCCTACGTCCTCTGAAAAAATATCGACACCCTCTTTCCGCTTGGACAGAGGGTGTTTTTTCGCCCGCAGCGGGCAGACTATCTCTGGGAGAGAGGAGGAGAGGCCTTGAAAATAGAGGAGATTCAAGATACAATAGGAACTGGAAACGATATCAGTTTTCTTTTGCCGAAGAAACAAGCAAAACAGGAAGGAAGAACGAAGCGATGAGAACAGCCGGAATCCTGATGGCCATCAGCTCTCTGCCCAGCCCCTGGGGCGTGGGCACTATGGGCAAAGCAGCCAGAGAATTTGTAGACTTTTTGTCCCGGGCGGGTCAGCGTTACTGGCAGATCCTTCCCATTGGACCGACCGGCTTTGGTGACTCTCCTTACCAGTCCTTCTCCTCCTACGCAGGCAACCCCTATTTGATTGATCTGGACGAATTGGAGCGGGAGGGCCTGCTGCGGCGGGAGGAATACTGTGAGCTGGACTGGGGCAGTCAGGCTGACCGGGTAGATTACGGTCTGATCTACCGGAACCGGTTTACTGTGCTGCGAAAGAGCGCCCGCCGGGTCCGCGGCCGTCAGGGAAGTGACCTTCTTGCCTTCTGCCAGCGGGAGAAGAAGTGGCTGGAGGATTACGCTCTCTATATGGCCCTGAAGGAGGACAACGGCGGTGCCTCCTGGTTCCAGTGGCCGGAGGCGCTGCGTCTGCGTCAGGAGCAGGCTCTGGCCCGGGCCAGAGAAGAACTGGCGGAGGAGATTGACTTCTGGAAGACAGTCCAATATCTCTTCTACCGCCAGTGGTACGCTCTGCATCAATATGCCAAACAGAAGAATGTGCTCATTATCGGCGATCTGCCCATCTATGTCGCTGCTGACAGCGTAGATGTCTGGGCAGAACCCGGTCAGTTCTGTCTGGACGAGATGGGTAAGCCTACGCTGGTGGCCGGCTGCCCGCCGGACGGCTTTTCGGCCGACGGCCAGCTCTGGGGCAATCCCATCTTCCGCTGGGATGTGATGAAAAAGGAGGGCTACCGCTGGTGGCTGGACCGGCTGAGCTATCAGTTTAAGATCTATGACGTTCTTCGGATCGACCATTTCCGGGGCTTTGACAGCTACTATGCCATTGCCTATGGGGAAAAGACGGCCCGGAACGGCCGCTGGCTTCAGGGCCCGGGAAAGGAATTCTTCCGGGTGGTCCGTCAAAAGCTGGGTGACCGGCCCCTGATCGCTGAGGATCTGGGCTATCTGACCCAGTCGGTGATCGAGCTGCTGGAAGATACCGGCTATCCGGGTATGAAGGTACTGGAGTTTGGCTTTGACAGCCGGGACGAAAGCGGCAGCGACTATCTGCCCTACCAGTGCCACAGAAACAGCGTGGTCTATACCGGAACTCACGACAACGACACCATTATCGGCTGGCTAAACACGATGGACCCGGCGGACGCCGACTACGCCAAGCGCTATCTCCGTCTGACGGAGGAAGAGGGCTGGAACTGGGGCATGATGCGGGAGGCATGGGCCACGCAGAGCGATCTTGCTATTATGCAGATGCAGGATATTCTGGGTTTGGGCAGTGAAGCGAGAATGAATACCCCCTCCACGTTGGGCGGAAACTGGCAGTGGCGCGCCCTTCCCGGCGCCTATAACGAGGAGCTGGCCTCCCGGCTGCGTCTGGAGATGAAGACCTATCACCGTCTCTGGCGGGAGAAATAAACGAATAAAAACTGGCAGGCTTGTGCGCCTGCCAGTTTTTTGTCTGTAAAGGGGGAGAGAGCAGCCTGCCTTACTCCAGATTCAGCCGTTTGCTCAGCACCAGCTGGCTGCACAGCCAGAGCAGAGCGCCCGCTGCCAGATAGAACAGGAAGACCGACGGCGTCAGTGGGGACAGCTCGTTGACTGCCATGTTGATCTCGCCAAAGGCATAGCTGAAGCTGAGCAGACCGGAGGGATCGGCGTAGATCGTCGGCGTCAAGCGAAAGACAGTAAGTTTAAAGAAGAAGTCCTGAATCATGTTCAGCAGAAAGAAGATGACGACAGCCCATGCTGTCCGGTGGCTGGGGAAGAGATGGCCAAGGGAGATGGAGGCGTAGACCTGAAGGATCAGGGTGATCAGCATGGCCAGCATCAGACCTATAGAGAGGAGAAACTGGGTCAGTACGGTGGGATCGGCTGCGGAGACGAACTGGATCAGTGACCGAAAGAAGAAGCCTACATTGCTCAGACTGATGGCCGAGCTGGCCAGAATCATAACGAAGAGCGACAGACCCATGACCAATACCGTGCCCAGTGTCCAGACAAGGGCGGCGATCAGCTTGGAGGCGATGATCTCCCAGACATGGACGGGAAGGGTGTGGAGCAGATATCCCTCGTCGCCAAAGACGCCTTTTTGGAAACGGCCAATATTAAGTACAGTGGTAATAACGACAGCGCCAAAGAAGAAGAGCGCGGTCACCATGAGCAGAGTGACAAAAATGGAGGAGTAGGCGGAAAGCAGCTCGCTGGCCTGATCCAGCAGGCCGGTCAGCGTGCAGAGGACCATCATGATCAGATAGACCAGGCCAAAGGTCCGGCTGGTAGACCGGAACTCATATTTCAGTAGTTTGATCAGCATTTGAACACCTCCCGGAAGAGCTCGTCCACACTCTTGCCCTCCTCCTGACGGATCTCGTCTACACTCTTGTGGAGAACAATCTGACCATCCTTCAGGAAAATAGCCTCATCCAGAACAGTTTCCACATCGGAGATCAGATGGGTAGAGATTAAAATAGTGCCCTCTTCGTTGTAGTTGGTAAGGATGGTAGAGAGGATATAGTCCCGGGCAGCCGGATCTACGCCGCCAATGGGTTCGTCGAGCACATAGAGCAGCGCCTTCCGGCTCATGACCAGTACCAACTGGACCTTCTCCCGGGTACCCTTGGAGAGGGTCTTAAAGCGGGCCTTGGGATCGACGGAAAGCCGGGCGAGCATATCCAAAGCCTTCTCCCGGTCGAAGTCAGCGTAGAAATCGGCAAAGAGCTCCAGCGCGTCTGCCACCTTCATCCAGTCGGCCAGATAGGTCCGCTCAGGCAGATAGCTGACCAGCGCCTTGCTTCCGGCGCCAACCGGATGGCCGCCGATAAGGATCTGACCGCTCTGGGCGGTGAGCAGGGAGCAGATGAGTTTGATCAGAGTGGTCTTGCCCGCTCCGTTGGGGCCTACCAGGCCGACAATCCGGCCGGGAGACAGTTCCAGATCCAGATCCTTGATTACATGATGTCTGCCGTAGCTCTTATTGAGCCCCCGGCACTGAAGAACGGGATGTTTGAAAGAATCCATATGGGGTTCACTCCTTTTTGAGGGTAGATTCTCCGCTCCAATGGCTGAAGAGGGAGGTGATCTCTTCCGAACTGAAGCCCAGAGTGACCAGCTGCTGCCGGCAGGACTGAACGTAAGCTCTGGCCTGCTCAATCCGGAGCATCCGGATCAGATCCTGGCTCTCGGTTACCTGTCTGCCGGTATTGCGATGAGTGGTGAGCAGACCTGTGGACTCCAGCGTTGCCAGCGCCTTCTGCATGGTATTGGGATTGACTGCAGCTTCTTGGGCCAGTTCCCGAACGGAAGGGATATAGGTTCCCGGAGGATAGTCGCCGGTAAGAATACGCAGACGGATGATCTCGGCCGTCTGCAAATAGATGGGCGCGTCGGCCGCGAATTTCCACGCCATGTGGGACCTCCTTTCAGAAGGTTGGGTGAGTTGGTGTACTAGTATAATAGTACAATGATATACTGTGGTCAAGCCGTTTACCACGAAAATAAGATTTCTGAACAAAGAAAAAAAGACCGCCGAAGGTGTCCTTCGGCGGTCGGCCCGGGTTTATATGGGGAGAGGGTCACTCTGAGGAGAGGTCGGCGCCCTTGAACTGCTTTCTCTTTTCCGATGGAGTGCAGCCGTAGAGCTCTCGAAAGACCTGATTGAAGAGCTTGGGGCTCTTAAAGCCATGGCGTTCGGCCAGCAGACCGATGGGCTCTTCGGTGATCTGCAGATCTCGGCAGACGGCCGAGGCACGAATCTGACTGAGGAACTGGAGATAGCTGACGCCCATATTCTTCTTAAACAGCCGGCAGAAATACTCTTTGGACAGACCCATGGAGTCGGCAGCCTGATCCAGCGTCAGATCCTCGTGGTGATGGTGCTCGGTGTATTCGATCAGCGGCTCCAGCCGGGTCATATCGCTGCGCTGGAGGCTGGTCTCCTCCAATACCAGCGGCTGGGAGAAGTGGCGGACCAGCAAGGTCGCCGTGCTATAGAGCAGAGCCTGGCACTGGAGCAGATAGCCCTCGGGCTGCTCCTCCCGAAGCAGCAGCATCTCGGACATATGGGCTTTCAGTCGGGAGAAGGCCAGCGCCTTTTCACTGTCCGAGGGGTCGAAGTGGAGGGAGAAGCGGAGCTGATCGAAGTTGGATACATATTTACACATCCGTGCCGGCAGAATATGGACACAGAGATAGGCCGCGTCCCGGCTGCACCAGGACTCGTGGATCTCATAGCTGTTAAAGAGGAAGAGCTCCCCGGGAGCGATGACATGGGTCTTCTGGCCAAAGCGGACGGTGACCTTGCCCCGGACAAGGCAGAGCAGCTCTACGGCCATATGCCAGTGGGGCGGCATATAGGACTGTGTCTGGTCAATATAGACCATGCCAAAGCCGGTCTCATCCAGATCGGTGAGCTGTTCATGATAGTAGTATTGCACAAAAACACCTCCCAAATTGGAGATAAAATAGAACAATAATATTTTAGAAGGTCAATATCGACCTAAAAGAAGTCAATTTCAAGCCTTTTTGGAAGTCAAAATTCGGTATAGAATAAAATCACTCCAACGGGGAACACCCCCCGGAGCTGTCTGGGTCAAACATGAGAAACCCGGACACAGCAAGTACCCCGGAAGGGCCAGGGCGGAGAACACGATCCACTCCCGGTTGTCGCGCGCCTGCAGTGAGCCTTTCCGCCTCGGTACGATATCGGCGGAGATCTCTGCGACCATCTCTGCCCCGTTAGAACAGGAGGTATCGACATGACTTCTATCAAGAAGATGTTTGCCCAGTGGCTTGAGTCTTACTACAAGGTAGTCGAACTGAAGAACCAGTATCGTCTCTAAGACGGGCTGCGAGAGCCTGAGGGCTCGCCGATCTAAAATTTTATATCGCTTGACTTTGCCGCCCTTCGGGGCGGCGTTTTTATTTTTGGAATTCTTCGAAAGGGAAGGACTTCTCTTCTCAGTTTACTCCAAATCGGTGAGAAAAGCAAACGGCAGCAGGCTGCCGGGGGAGAAAGAAGGGGGCGTGGGGGATAAAAAATTTTTTCAGAGGATAGATTTTCCCGTTCCGCTGTGCTAAAATAGCAACTTGACGTCATAATAAAAGGAGTCCTGTCCTGTGAAACTGAATTTTACCAAGGGAATGAAGGATGGCATCCCCATTGCGCTGGGCTATCTCTCTGTGTCCTTTGGCTTTGGTATTCTGGCTGCCAGTCTGGGCCTGACCGTCCTTCAGGCGGTGGGAATCTCTGCCTCCAACCTGACTTCGGCCGGTCAGGTGGCCGGCGTGGGGATTATTGCCGCCGGAGGCACCTTGATTGAAATGGTACTTACGCAGCTGGTAATCAATATTCGCTATTCGCTGATGGCGATCTCCCTGTCCCAGAAGCTGGACGACAGCTTTACCACCCCGCACCGGATGGCTGTGGCCTTTGGTATTACCGACGAGATCTTTGCTGTGGCCTCTGCCCAGAAGGGGAAGATCACCCCCCGCTATATGTACGGCCTGATCGCGGTCTCCGCCGTGGGCTGGACGCTGGGCACCTTCCTGGGCGCTTCCGCAGGACAGATCCTGCCTGAGGCGCTGAACGATGCGATGGGAATTGTGCTTTATGGTATGTTCGTAGCCATCGTCATTCCCCCTGCCCGGGCCCATAAGGGCGTTCTGGCCGTGGCCGCGGTGGCTGTGGGATGCAGCGTTTTGTTTTACTATGTCTTTACCGCTGTTTCCAGCGGCTTTGCTATCATTATCTGCGCCGTTATTGCCGCTGTGGTGGGCGCAATCCTTTTCCCGGTGGAGGATGAGGAGGAAGAGGAAGGAGGCGGGCAGCCGTGAGTGTTCTGATCTACATTCTGGTCATGGCCGGCTCTACCTATCTGATCCGCATGATCCCCTTTACCCTCTTCCGAAAGAAGATCCGGTCCCGGTTCTTCCGGAGTGTCCTCTACTATATCCCCTATGCCGTCCTCAGCGCTATGACCTTCCCGGCCATTTTCTATTCCACCGAAAACGTGATTACCTCGGTCATTGGCTGCGTGGTGGCTGTGGTGCTGGCCTATCTGAACCAGCCGCTGATCGTGGTAGCCCTCTCTGCTTCGGCCGCCGCTCTGCTGGCCGGACTGGTGTTTTGAGCGAAGGGGAGAGCCGGCCAGGTAAAGGGTGATAAGCGTAGCCGTACAAAAGAATATGGACAAAAAACAGCCGATACTTGGTCCCGGGGACTGGGTATCGGCTGCTTCTTTTTTCGGTGAAGGAGTGGGCGGAAAAAGGAAGCGAGGCATGAAACCTCGCTTCCGGATGGGGATATTACAGATCGGGCCCGGTGACCAGAATGGCGTCGATGGGCACAGCGAAGATAACTGAGAGGGCTACCAGATTGTCCACCGCAGGCAGGGACTGGCCATGCTGCCACTTGTAGATGGCCTGAGGAGTGGCAAAGCCCATCATGTGCTGAAGCTGGCTGACAGAGATCCCGCGCTGCTTGCGGAGCTGGGTGATATTCTGGCCGGTCTGCTTCATGTTGACTACGGGAAAGTCCACGAGAATCTCCTTTCCGGCCGCCGGCCGGAGGGAAACTCAGTCGGAGGCCTTAAAATTGTATATAGGCTTCATAACGTCTACCACATCTACCGAGCTCTCGATAACGCCGATAATATCTGCCAGAGACTTGTAGGCCATGGGAGCCTCGTCCAGCGTGGAGGGATTGACGGAGGTAGTGTAGATCTCCTTCATTGCCTCTTGATAGGCGTCCATATCCAGAGCCTGACGGGCGGCAGAGCGAGACATGAGACGGCCGGCGCCGTGGGGAGCCGAATAGTTCCAGTCGGGATTGCCCCGGCCAATGGCGAGCACTGAGCCGTCACGCATATTGATGGGGATGAGTACCTTCTCGCCCTCATGGGCGGCGATGGCCCCCTTGCGGAGGATCATCTCCCGGGTGTCGATGTAGTTGTGGATGGTGTGGAAGGCCTCGACGGCAGTCAGCCCGGAGCGGCTGAGCAGGATATCGGCAATGAGCTCTCGATTTCTGCGGGCAAACTGCTGGCAGATCTCCACGTCATGGAGGTAGTCCTCCAGATACCGGCCATAGAGATAGCAGAGATCATCGGGCACCGACAGCGCCTTGCTCTTCCAGTGGAGCTGACGGAGGGCGGACTGGATCTCCTTCCGGCGGCCGGCGGCCTTGTACTCGGAAATGATAGCGTCGCGCTGCTTGAAGTAGTCCTCTTTGCCTTGATTCAGTTCCACCGCCAGATGCTGGTAGAACTCGGCTACCTGCTTGCCCAGATTGCGGCTGCCGGTATGAATGATCAGGTAGAGGGTGCCGTCAGCGGCTCGATCCACCTCGATAAAGTGATTTCCGCCGCCCAGAGTGCCCAGAGAGCGCTGGAGTCTGGGAGTATCCTTCAATGACCGGAAGCAGCGCAGCTGTGTCAGATCGAAAGCCTCTCTGCGTCCCTCCCAGACATGCTTGCCGGAGGGGATATAGTGAGCGGCCTCGTCCAGCCGGGCAAAGTCAATTTCCCGGTCGGCCAGCTTGACGGTATACATACCGCAGCCGATGTCCACACCGACCACGTTGGGTACTACCTTGTCACGAATGGTCATGGTGGTGCCGATGGTACAGCCCTTGCCTGCGTGGACGTCGGGCATGATGCGGATCTTGCAGCCCTCGGTAACCTCATAGTCGCACATACGGCGAATCTGGTCGATGGCCTCCTGCTCGATAATATTGGCATAGGCGATGGCAGAGGCCACTTTTCCTTGAATAATCACAGTTATACCTCCTGAAAAATAAGCAAAAAAGGTCCACCCGCCGCGCATCCGACGAATGGACCTGATGACGCTGCTGCGCCTGTCCTGTCTGAAAAAGTCTTTGAGTGTCTGAGACTATTTCACCATCGTCCTTTGCGGGCATGACAAAGCAGGATACCGCTGTTCAGACGGTACCCGATCCAACTCTTTGCAAAGCGCCTGCTTGGCAGAAACGGTAAACATCTCAAAAACTCCTTTCGCCTCAATTTATAATGAGTATAGCATAGAAATAGTAGTTTGTCACTCTACCGCTGGTATAAATTTGACGATATAGATACGCGGTGGGGCTGATTTCTGAGTCTTAGTCATATCCTACAAAGAAACCTGACAGGAAATAGACAAATCGCTGAAAACAGAAGAATCGCAAAATTGTCCCTCGAATAAATCGTATTTACCAAACGGGGGAGAAAATTGATATGCTATACTGGACACATGTTACAAGGCCACCCGGCTCAGTGGTCGGAAACGACTGGAAAAATGTCTGAAATGGAGGAACTGAATATGAATAAGTATTTCCCTGAGATCCCCGTTATCGCCTACGAGGGTCCCGCCAGCACCAATCCTCTCTCTTTCAAGTACTATGACGCTGACAAGGTCATTATGGGCAAGACCATGAAGGAACATCTGCCCTTCGCTATGGCATGGTGGCATAACCTCTGTGCCGGCGGCGCCGATATGTTCGGACGCGAGACCGCCGATAAGTCCTTTGGCGCCGAGAAGGGCACCATGGAGCACGCCAAGGCCAAGGTAGACGCCGGCTTTGAGTTTATGCAGAAGCTGGGTATCGAGTATTTCTGCTTCCACGATGTGGACCTGGTCCCCGAGGCAGACGATATCAAGGAGACCAACCGCCGTCTGGACGAGATCTCCGATTATATCCTTGAGAAAATGCAGGGCACCAATATCAAGTGCCTCTGGGGTACTGCCAATATGTTCGGCAACCCCCGTTTCATGAACGGCGCCGGTTCCTCCAACTCCGCTGACGTCTTCTGCTTCGCTGCCGCTCAGGTCAAGAAGGCGCTGGATATTACCGTCAAGCTGGGCGGTCGGGGCTATGTCTTCTGGGGTGGCCGTGAAGGCTATGAGACGCTGCTGAATACGGACGTAAAGTTTGAGCAGGAGAATATTGCCGCCCTCATGAAGATGGCCGTCAAGTATGGCCGCTCCATTGGCTTCACCGGTGACTTCTATATCGAGCCCAAGCCCAAGGAGCCCATGAAGCATCAGTATGACTTCGACGCCGCTACCGCCATCGGCTTCCTGCGTCAGTATGGTCTGGATAAGGACTTTAAGATGAACATCGAAGCCAACCATGCCACTCTGGCCGGCCACACCTTCCAGCACGACCTGCGGATCTCTGCCATCAACGGCATGCTGGGCTCCGTGGATGCCAACCAGGGCGATATGCTGCTGGGCTGGGATACCGACGAGTTCCCCTTTGATATCTATCAGACCACCCTGTGCATGTATGAGATCCTGAAGGCTGGCGGCCTCACCGGCGGCCTCAACTTCGACTCCAAGAACCGCCGTCCCTCCTACACCATGGAGGATATGTTCCACGCCTATATTCTGGGCATGGACGCTTTCGCTCTGGGTCTGATCAAGGCTGCCAAAATGATTGAGGACGGTC
>JAFQNL010000037.1 GCA_017395935.1 Oscillospiraceae bacterium | reverse complement strand
TGCTCCATGGACACAAAGGGGAAATCCCAGCCGATTTGCCGGGGATGGGATTCGAATTCATACAGGCCACTGCAATTTGCCCAGCGGTCCAGATAGGCTTGCACATCGTTTTCAGGCTGAGGACTGATGATCACATACCGGCCCAAGGTGAAGGCAGGAACCGTCACGATGGATACAGGGGAGTAGCAATCTGCCTGCGGGGTCATATCCTCCTTCAGCAATGCATCCAGCGTGCAGGAAAAGAGCTTGCTCAATTCCAGCAGCTTGTCCACATCGGGAACCGCCTCGCCGGTTTCCCATTTGGAAACGGTCTGTCGGGATACACGCATCCGCTCCGCCAGTTTTTCCTGCGTCATATTGCCGTGAAGCTTACGCAGATACTGGAGATTGCTACCAAGTTTCATGTGATCGCCACCTTTCGTTTCGTTGGTTCTATGATACCATTGTGAAAGATAGATGTCCAGAAAGTATTGCGTGCATTTTCAGCGGAGTGTGCAAAGTGTAGGTTGCGTGTAAATCACATCCTGGCAGTAAGCTGTTACATAATAATGTTCCCTAATAGAACACGAATATATGGGTCCTAATGTGACAGCAGCAGAGGGCTTCGTATTAGGGGTTGGCGCTAAGATGTTTACCATTGCGGGGCCTGTGATTGTATATGGCGTAAGTGCCAGCGTTGTTTACGGCTTTGTATATTGGATCACCACGATGTTTTAAGGAACGGCCTTTGTGCCGTTCTTTTCTTATTTTTTCGCAAAGCTGGAAATGTATATTCCATTTTGGTGTGCTATAATCCGCCTGTAGCTACAAATCAAATAGAAAAGGAGGGAGACCTATGGACAACCGGGCGATTATTCAGAAAAGTATTGACTTTATCGAAGTGAATCTCCAAGCTGAAATAACAGCGGTTGAGCTGGCTGAGAAGGCAGGTTTCTCCGTGTTTCACTATTACCGGCTGTTTCAACAGGCAACAGGACTCCCGGTGATGCAGTACATTCTTCGTCGCAGACTGCTCCACGGAGTCTATGCCATGAAGCAAGGATCAAGCAAGACCGATGCAGCACTCAGATTTGGCTTTGATACCTATGCCGGGTTTTACAAGGCATTTTGCCGGGAGTTCGGTGCCACACCCTCTGATTTTTTGGAATCCAGTCGGGCAAAATGCCCTCACCGGATCGATATTACCAAGGAGGAGAATATGACCATTACCCATAAAAAAGCTGCCCAGATCCTTCAAAACTGGAACATGGGCGATGAACCCCTTACAGATATTTACTACGAGGGCACCGGAAACAGAAATGACAATGCCTACTTTGTCGGCGAACGGTACATTCTGAAATATACTTGCAACTTTGGTAAGCTAAAAAAGCACATCGAGGTTTCCAATGCTCTACAAAGCATCGGTCTGCTGTCTGCTGTTCCGGTTCTCACTTGCGATGGTGCAGAATATATTCGGGACGGTGAAGTTTATTTCTACCTGACCCGCCGCTTGCCAGGAAAGCAGATGGTCGCCCATTCCTTTGGTGAAGGAAATGGCCGCTTCGTAGGGGAAATCATCGGTCAGCTTCACCTTGCACTGAGAAAAATCGAAGATTGTGTTAACGAAGCTGATTTGCTGGCTACAGTAAAGAACTGGGCGTTACCCAGAGCAAAAGCGGTGCTAAACCTGTCTGAAATATTCTGTGAGGAATATCTGAACACCTTTTCTGCACTCTATCCCGATTTGCCACGGCAAATCATCCATAGAGATCCCAATCCCGGTAACATTATCCGCGATGTGGATCAATGGGGATTTATCGACTTTGAGCTGGCGGAGCGGAACGCACGAATCTACGATCCCTGCTATGCTGCTACGGCTGTTCTGTCGGAAACCTTCGGGCAGAATAATGACAAATGGCTGGCTATCTATAGGGATATTATCTGCGGCTATGACAGCATAGCTCAGCTAACCGAATTAGAGAAAGAGGCAATTCCTTATGTGATCTTGGCAAATCAGTTTGTCTGTGTAGCTTGGTTTTCAGAGCAGGAGAAATATCAGGAAATTTATGAAGCCAACAAGCAGATGACGAAATGGCTGATCAGTAAATTTGATGAGCTGTGCAAGGTGTAAGTTACTCGCTTCGACTTGAATCAATGTACTTTGCGCTAATTCGACAAAAAACACTGCGTCCTAACTTGACAGCAGCAGAGGGCTATGCGCTGGGAGCTGGCTCGAAGCTGTTTACGATTGCAGGACCAGTGATCGTGTATGGTGTCAGTGTCAGTGTGGTGTATGGTGTGATTGCTTGCCCGCGGGTTTCGTTATCTAAGGGCGGGCAAAATGGATATAAAAGGTCCCGGAACCGGCATCCTGCCGGTTCCGGGATTCTTCACCGCCCACAGCCAAAGAATGGGCACCGTTTTCCGATACACTGATTATTCTGGCGGCTCCGTGTACATACGGGCGCTGTCTTTTTCATATGGACATTCAGGTGCTCCGCGACAAAATCAATCGCGGCAAGAACAGACAAATAGGAGTCCCGCTTACAGCACCGGGGACCACCGTTTTTACCGATACTGTCCAGCGCCTTTGCAGTCATCTGATTGCTTAGCCCCCAGGGGTTTTCCGCCAGCGGCGTGGAATCCGTCACGATTGCCATAAACTGTCCTGCGCTGACGCCGGCACCGCAAGCGCCCCAGAATCCACAGGCCCCGCCGGGAACTGCCTTGCCCCGACGGTACATTTCTTGCAGGGCATTGGAAAGATCAACCTCTCCGCCGGCATTTTTATATGCCGTCAGCAATGCTGCGCCGACCATCACATGGTGTTCCGGGCCATGCATATGGCAAAAAGGCATCGACATCATCTTTTCCAGAATCTCCATCGGATCACAGGAGGTTTCCGAAAGGCACAGGCCAAAGATGCTGTCCATTCCCTGCGTATGACACTCACTGCACACATAATGACCGGCGACACAGCGTGTCTTGCTCAGCTGCTTTTTATGGCAAATCGCGCACACCATCATCTCATCTTTTGATAAATATTCAAGTTTCGCTTTGCAGATCAAACACTCTTCGTGCATACATATCACCCCGTTGCGTTAGATTATACCATGCTTCCATTTTTGTGTAAATTATCAATTCATGTTCCAGTCTCCCGGGCAGGCACACAGATAACAGCCGAGAGCAGCCCATACCTTTTTCTGGACGGGCCTCGAGATTTACCGAGCAGAAACGGAAGGTCATTTGCTCATAAGAATCATAGAGGCCATGGAAGAGCACTATCATATTTCCCCATCGGAACCGGTAGAGCTGCCCGCTCCGGAGTGTCTGATGGTCCGGACAGGATCCGGGGACAGGTCAGTTACAGCGAATATCAGTCTCTTCGCTAACCGCTGCCGAAGCAGAGAACTCCGGCAGCAGGCAAAACAAAAGCGGCCCCGCTCTAATGAGCGGAGCCGCATCATATTGCAGATCATTTGATCTTCTTAAAGTTTCCGTAGGTCTCGTTGACCGACTCGCAGAAGGAGAAGGTATTATCGTATTTTTCAATGATCTCCCGGAAATCAGCCAGCTGGTGGCGATTGATGACACAGAAGAGCACCGCCTTATCCAGTTTGGAATAGACGCCGGTGCCCTCCAGCCGGGTGACACCGTGACGAATTACCCGGGTAAGTTCCTCTCCAATCTCGTCGGGATGGGTGGTAATGACGGTAAACTTGAAGGCGTTTCTGGTGCCCTTGATAATATGATTGCCCACAAAGTTAGAGATACAGCAATACGCGATACAAAGGGCGACAGGCTTATAGTTCAGGCTGCCTTCCGAGTAGACAAAGAGAGAGACTACGGCAACGGCTACGTTGATACCGAAGGTGACGACAAAGAAGTTGGAGTTCGGCTTGATCTTATTGATGTAGCGGGAGACTACGTCGGTTCCGCCGGTACAGGCGTTGTTCCGGAAGCAGAGTCCATAGACGAAGCCGCTGATCACGCCGCTGAGGATAACAGGATAGATGGTGTCGTGGCCGCCGGCATTGTACTGAAGATAGGCAGTATCCGTATTCTGCAGGAAGAGATAGGCAAAGGAGTAGACCAGAGAGAAGACCAGCGTCTTAAGGGCGAACTCCTTATCCATGACAAAGTAAGCAGCAGTACAGAGAGGAACATTGATCAGCAGGGACATATAGCTGATACTGAAGCCGGTTTTATACTGGACCATCGTTGCAATACCGTTCAGTCCGGCAGGAGCAAAATGGTTGAGGACGATAAAGATATGGTAGTTCAGTGCCAGAAGCAGAGCGGCAGAAATGACGACACAGTAGCCAAGGATGGCATTCTTCCTGTTCACGGGGATCATCTCCTGTTTGATTTTGGTCGGCTGTAGTATAGCATGTTCCACCTGTCTTGTAAATGAACGCGCAGACGAAATTTTACGTTTTTTTCCAAAGAAAACCGCCGGTTTTCCAGCACTGAAAACCGGCGGCAGAAGTCATTCGATATCCAATTCCGGAGGGACGTCGATCTCATCAGAGACATATTTCCCATTCTTCTTTCGCTGTCGGACACATTCGGTCAGCAGATATTCGATCTGACCATTGACCGAGCGAAAGTCGTCCTCCGCCCAGGCCGCAATGGCATGATAAAGCTTATTGGACAGGCGCAGAGGGATCTGTTTCTTAGGCTCAGCCATGACTGCAATACTTGACAGCGGTACCGTAGGCCATAACTTCGGCCGCGCCCTGCATGACGGCGGCAGAGGCGTAGCGGACACAGACGATCGCGTCTGCCCCCAGCTGCTCAGCCTCCTGCACCATACGCTTGGTGGCGAGAGCACGAGCTTCGTTCATCATCTCGTTATAGCTCTTGAGTTCACCGCCCACCAGAGTCTTAAAGCTCTGGCTGATATCCTTGCCCAGATGCTTGCTCTGGATGGTGCTACCCTTTACCATGCCAAGCACCTCGATCTCTCTTCCGGAAATGTGTTCAGTCGTTACGATCAGCATCAGTCATATCCTCCTGTTCAGTATTGGTCAAGGTCGTCGGTCTCTCCGCTGGAGAGTTCTTTCATCCGCTGGGCAAGCACATGGATAATCAGCCCACAGACAGCCAGAGGCAATGCACAGAGCAGAATTTTCGGCAGAAGACCCATATCCGGTATCCAGACAAACAGGGCCAGCATTCCGCCATACCACAGCAGCAGGCAGACTGCCACGACAATAGCGCCCACTAATCCGCTTCGCTTTTTCATATCAGTATCAGTAGAGGCTGCCGGAGTTGACAATGGGCTGGGCATCCCGATTTCCGCAGAGGACCACCAGCAAGTTGGAGACCATAGCTGCCTTCCGCTCCTCGTCCAGCTTGACTACATCGTTCTCGTTCAGCCGCTCGAGGGCCATCTCCACCATACCTACAGCGCCATCCACGATCATCTTCCGGGCGTCGATAATGGCAGAGGCCTGCTGACGCTGGAGCATGACAGCGGCGATCTCGGGGGCATAGGCCAGATAGGTAATCCGGGCATCAATGATTTCCAGACCGGCCTCTTTGACCTTGGACTGGATCTCATCCCGGATCCGCATGGCCACCACTTCGCTGGAGCCTCGGAGACTGCCCTCATCGGCAATACCGTCGCCGGTGGTGTCCACGTTGGGGGCTACGTCGTAGGGATAGATCCGGACGATATCCCGCAGGGCGCTGTCGCACTGGAGGGAGAGATACTCCTTATAGTTGTCCACAGTAAAGACAGCCTTGGCCGTATCCACCACACGCCACATGACAGCGATACCGATCTCGACGGGGTTACCCAGACAGTCGTTAATCTTCTGGCGGTTATTGTTCAGGGTCATGATCTTCAGCGAGATCTTTTTGCTGACAGACTCCACGTCCACCGTCTGGGCGCCGGCAGCTGCCATAAAGATGTTCTTACCGCTATTGCCGTCCACATCGCCGCTCTGCTTGAGCTTGGTCTTGGCAGCAGGATTGACAGCGGAGCAGAAGGGGTGAACAAAGTAGAACCCCTCCCCCTTCAGGGTGCCAACGTACTTACCAAAAAGGGTCAGGACCAGCGCTTCCTGAGGTTTGAGAACCTTAAGGCCCAAAAACAGGATCCAGCCCAGCACAAGCCAGACAATGGAAAGCACCATCAGTACGACAATCTCCTCCGTTGCCGCTACAATCAGCAGCAGAATGGCCGCTACGTACAGCAAAAGGGTCAGCAGAAACATGGGCATACCATTCTGACGCTTACTCAGAATAATCTCAGTGGTATTCATTCTAATTCCTCCTTATTCAGTCGACAACAGTGTTATCTATCTGATATCAAAATAATATCAAACAGCTTCAGCAATGTCAATAGCTTTTCAAAATAAATTGACACTCCTGTTTGAGGGACTTAGAATAGAAAAAAGGACTTGCGGGAGGTACTTTCATGAACTACAACTCTTACCGCCATTACCGGACGCTGGTAACGGTGATATGTGTGATTATTGCCGGGGTATCGGCTCTCTTTCTGGGCTTCGCGCTGGATGACGGAGCGATTGTTATTTCGGTGTGGCTGTATCTGGTCTTGTGCCTGATGCTGATCCGGATGGAGACCGTCAATCAGCCGGTGGACGGAGAACTGGTCCGCCTGCTGGAAGAGGTCCGGGGCCGCTTCTCTCCACACGCTCAGAAGGCTGGTCTGGGCTTATATATGAAGCTGAAGGCTCAGGCGGACTACCTCTCTCTGCTCCGGCCTCTGGCCTTTCTCGTGGCAGCCATCTTTGTAGGCGCTTCCACCTCTGCCTCGGGCAAATTTCCCAGTGGCGGGACACTGATTGCTTTTATTCTGCTGCTGGCCATGATGCTGAGTAACAGAAGAAAGCTGGGAAAAGTACTGACAGAGTATCAGCAGATGCTGGCAAACTGCCGGTTTGAGGCGCTCTTCTGCGCTGCCAGTTCCTTTATCGCGCCGGAATTTGCCCTGCAGCACAAGCTAACCCGTCAAATGCTGGGCAGTTTTATGGCGGTAGACTACGCCTGTCTGGCCCTCTTCTGGGAAGACCGGCCACAAGAGGCCCTGGCCATTCTGGATCGGGCCTGGGCGGTACAGCAGAGAAAGACTCCGGCCATGACCATCTCTTACCACTCCCTTCGCTCTAGTCTTCTCCCTGATGGCAGTTCCGAACAGATGGCCGAGATTCTGGCCATTCGGGAGGAAGCCGAACGCCTTAAGACAACCAACAGAGCTCAGCGGCAATTCTATGCGCAGGCGATCGAGAACTATACGCTCAAGCTCACCCTATGCGAGGGGCGCTGGGAAGAGGGGCTTCGGCTCTGTCAGGATAAACTGGCCGGAGCTGCCACGCCTCTGGAGGAGCTGAACAACAGTTATACCTGCCTCCGGTGCGCCCGGGGAATGGGCGACGAGGAGCTGGCCTCCCAGTACGAGAAGGTTATCCTCCGACTGGCCCCCAAGAAAAGTCTGTAAGCAATCCCAAGCAATATCCCCCCGGGCCGATGTTCATCGGTTCGGGGGGATTCGTTTTACGCGGTCAGTTGTCTTTTTCCTGCAGTTGCTGTCCTGTTTCCAGAAGGGAGCGAACGGTATGGGGCCGCTGAGCTTCCAACAGCTCGGCGAGAAGAGGATTGGAAATCAGAAAGCCTTCGGGGGTGAAGTGCCAGCGGCCATCCGCAAAAACCATCAATCCCCGGTCAGCATAACGCCGCAGCAGCTCTTCCAGGGGCCGGGAATCCATATGATACCGGCGGCTGTACCAGCCGCAGTCAAAGCCGTGAACAGTCCGGAGAGAGAGCATGATATACTCGCTTCTCCGCTCCTCCTCGGTCATCTCCCAGTCCTCGTCTACAATAGGACTCCCATCTTTCATACCCCGGATGTACTGCTCCAGGCAGGGCACAAAGCTGTATCGCCGGTCACCAAAGTCGCTGTGAGCTCCGGGGCCAAAGCCGATATATTCCTTCATCTGCCAGTAGCGGAGATTATGGCGGCTCTCCCGGCCGGGACGGGAGAAGTTGGAGATCTCATACTGATTATATCCTGCCTCCTTCAGCCGGCGGACCAACCAGAGATACATATCTGCCTGCGTATCATCGTCAGCCATGGTCAGCTCATGTCGGCGCTCATGGAGGGGGGTGCCCTCCTCCAGCTGGAGTCCGTAACAGCTCAGATGTTCCGGAGCAAGGCCGACCAGCGCCTCCACTGTCTGCTGCCAGCTTTCCATAGTCTGGTCAGGGATACCATAGATAAGATCCAGACTCAAGTTGGTAAAGCCGGCCTTTCTGGCGCTGTCCACTGCCTCTACCGCCTGCCGGAAGTCGTGAGGCCGTCCGATCAGCTTCAGCTCATGGTCGTTGGCCGACTGGACACCCAGAGACAGCCGATTGACGCCGGCTCGGCGGATCGCCTTCAGACGGCGGTAGGTTACGCTGTCCGGGTTTGCCTCCATAGTGATCTCACAGTCGGCAGTCAGACGGTAGTGGCGTCTGACCGTTCGAAGGATCTCAGCGATCCGGTCCGGGCCGAAGATAGACGGGGTGCCGCCTCCAATGTATACAGTATCTACCAGATAGCCGGCTGCCCGGGGGGCAGTCTCAGTCAGGTGGTCCAGAAGGGCATCCAAATAGTCCTCCATCCTCTGTTCGCTGTCTGCCAGAGAGTAGAAGTCGCAGTAGGCGCACTTACTCCGGCAGAAGGGGATATGGATATAGATTCCAAGGCTTCTGCCCTGCTGACTGCGGGCGTATTCCGATTGCAGGCGCTGACGCTCCTTTTGGTATTGGGCCAGACTCTTTCTCATAGGGGCACCTCTCCGGTCAGTTAGTAGTACTATTATACCCCAGCGGTTCTGCTTTGGGAAGAGAGGGCTTTTCTCTTCCGGGAAGCAGAATTCGAAAGAATGTAAAATACACTTGACATCATATGTAAAGCACGCTATACTTCAACTGTAAAGCAGGCTTTACTTTCTCACGAGGAGGTATTCATGACAAACTGTATTTCCCAACTGCGCAAGGCCCGGAAGCTGACTCAGCAGGAGCTGGCGGATGAACTGATGGTAACCAGGCAGACCGTTATTTCCCTGGAAAACGGCCGGTACAACGCCTCGCTTCTTCTGGCTCACCGGATCGCCGTATTCTTTGGCTTGAAAATTGAGGATATTTTTCTGTTTGACGAGGAGGATTTGACATGATGGCAGCGATGACCCATCTGGGGCGTTCATTTGACGAAAAGCAACGGTTTTTGACTGGACTCTTTCTGGGCTGTACCTTTGTAGGTCTGGTAGGACTGATCTGTTATTTTACCCTTGTGACAGGCAGTGATCTGTCTCCCTATGCTCAGGGCTTCTATCTGGGTATCTCTGCCGGGCTGCTGATTGCAGGAATCATCGGCTGCAGCCGCATCAAGAAGCTGCAGCATTCTGAAGAAGCCCGGCGGAAGGCGGAAATTGAGTGGAATGACGAGCGAGAGGCAACGGTCAATCGTACCGCTCTGCTTACCGCAGGCATGGTACTGTTCTATGCCATTATTCTGGCCATGCTCATTCTGGCTCCCATTGATCAGACTATGTGTCTGGTTCTGTTTGTACTTGAGATGGTCTTTCTGGCCTCCTATGCTATTTCCCGACTGGTATGGAACAGAGTCTTATGAGTCCGCGGCGGCTGATTCTTGAAATTGACGAGCGGTTTGATGGACTGAGCATTCACCATATCCTGCGCTATAAAAAGAAGCTCTCAGGCACTCTGATCCGGCGGATCAAATGGCTGGAGGACGGGATTCTTTTGGACGGAGAGCGGGTGAATACCCGGACAGCAGTTCGGAAGGGGCAGACGCTGTCGGTGCGTCTGTCCGATCCCTCGGTTCAAAGCGGCATTCCTCCGGTGGACCTTCCGCTGAAAATCGTCTACGAAGATCGGGACATCGTTATTGTGGATAAGGATCCGGGGATGCCTTCCCATCCGGGCCCCGGTCATTGGGGAGACTCACTGGGGAACGCGCTGATCGCTCACTGGGGAAAGACTGACCCCCATGCCGATTTTCATCCCGTTCACCGGCTGGACAAGGGGACATCCGGCCTCATGGTGGTAGCTAAGCACCCCTACGCTCAGGACAGGCTGAGAGAGAGTCTGCACAGCGGCGGCTTTCAGCGCTCCTATCTGGCCGTCTGTGAGGGGAAGCTCTCCCCTGCTGCCGGCGTGATTGATTTGCCCATTGGCCGGGCGGAGGACTCCATCATCCGCCGTCAGGTCAATGGGGCCGACAGTCAGCGGGCGGTCACATCCTATCAGACAGTTTTTGCCGGTCAGGAGCGCAGTCTGGTCTCGCTCACGCTGGAAACCGGCAGGACCCATCAGATCCGGGTGCATATGGCGCATATCGGGCACCCTCTGGCCGGCGACTTTCTCTACGGAAAAGAGATCGGAGCCATCTCCCGTCCCGCCCTGCACAGCAGCAGACTCAGCCTGCTCCATCCGGTGACCGAAGAGAGGATGCGGTTTATAAGTCCTCTTCCAGACGACATGCGGACGCTATTTTCTCATTTTCTACCTTTTGACCAGCAGAACACGGTATTTTAAGGGTCCGGAAGGGCATCTTTCGTTTTTCGTTGTTTTTTCATCTGAAAAGAGTTGGAAATTCTTCGGAGTTTTCGGCTCTTTTCCTATTTTTCGCTCTCATATTCACACTTCTGACATATTTAACAAATTTCACAGCGAATTTTTGTAGAATAATTTGTCCAACTGGTAACAGAACAGGGTTGAAATATTTGGACGAAGTGGTAGAATACAAGAGCATATTAGTTGTGTTATTATGCAAAACATATCGAAATTCCGCAAGGGAGAAGCAAGATGGAACATACCCGAGACACTTATCTGGAAAAACTTTTGATTGGCTATCGCAGCAGCTACGATGTTGAGTCGGCGACTCATGAGACACTGCCTCTGGCCGCCAGAGCTGATTTCCATATGAGGGAGACCCAGTACGCACTGTTTAAGAGCGCCGAGATGTCCGCCTCCCACAGCGATGAGTATGTTTATTTCTACTCTATCCCCCACCTGACCCGAGATATGGTTGGGGCCTGCATCCAATATACTTATGACGACGGCATGGCCAAGATCGACCTTGAAGGCAAGGACGCTCATATGTGCACCCGTCTGGTGGCCGTTTTCCTCTGCGACAGCGCCGATCAGGCCGCTGTGGAGGAGATCGAGAAGTGCCGCATTTATAAAAGTTTTCAATTTTCGCTGAAGGGCTGGATGGAGTTCCATACGGCCGCCATCGACTTTGGGAAGGAGTCGGTGGTCTCCAACCGTTACGGACGGGAGACAGCGAAGTTTTTGAAAAGCGTCCTGCATCCCCCTAAGAGACGCAGGAAGGCAAATCCCCTGAGCATTTTGAAAAAAATGCTCGACTAAGAAAAGGAGTGTAGGTTAATGAACGCATTAGTACTTCTGCTCATCGGTGCTGTTGTTCTGATCGCTGGTTACATCCTCTACGGTGGCTGGCTGGTCAAGCAGTGGGGCGTCGGCGAAGTTGCTGAGACCCCCGCACACACCATGGAAGACGGCGTGGACTACGTCCCCGCTAAGGCCCCCGTTCTGATGGGCCATCATTTCTCCTCTATCGCTGGCGCCGGCCCCATCACCGGCCCCATCTCCGCTGCCGGCCTGGGCTTCGGCTGGCTGCCCATCACCCTGTGGATCCTGATCGGCGGCATCTTCTTCGGTGGTGTCCATGACTTCGGTGCTCTGTTTGCTTCCGTCCGTCATAAGGGCCAGTCCATCGGTGAGATCATCTCCGCCAACATGTCCAAGCGCGCCAAGCGCCTGTTCCTGACCTTTGCCTATCTGACCCTGATTCTGGTCGTGGCCGCCTTCGCTTCCATCGTTGCTGGCACCTTCGGCGCCAAGTATGATGAGGCCGGCGCTCTGGATATGGCTGCTTCCGCTTCCCCCGCTTCCGTCGCTATGATCTCCCTGCTGTTCATCGTCATGGCTATCGTCTTCGGCTTTGCTGTCTATCGCCGCGGTGCTTCTCTGGCTGTTGCCTCCATCGCTGGTGTCGCCGGCATCGTCCTCTGCATTGCCATCGGCCTGAACTTCCATCCCATCTATCTGTCCACCAACGCCTGGATGTGGATCTGCGGCATTTACATCTGTGTCGCTTCCGTCGCTCCCGTGTGGATCCTGCTGCAGCCCCGTGACTATCTGTCCTCCTTCCTGCTGTATGCTATGCTGGCTATCGCCGCTGTTGGTATCATCTTCGGCCATCCCGACCTGACCAACGCTGAGGGCGTGGGCCTGACCATGATGCCCACCGCTGAGAGCACCTCCCCCATCTTCCCCGTCCTGTTCACCACCGTTGCTTGCGGCGCCATCTCCGGTTTCCACTCTCTGGTTTCCTCCGGCACCACCTCCAAGCAGCTCGATCGTGAAATCGACGCTAAGCCCATCGCTTACGGCGGCATGCTGCTGGAGTGCCTGCTGGCCATCATGACCCTGTGCGCTGTTGGCTATGCTTATCAGATCGGCACCACCGCCGGTGCTACCGACATCTTCGCCGGTGGTATCGCTGGTATGATCGTCAAGATCTTCGGTCTGGAAGTCGGCTCCGGTCTGTACACTGTCGTTTACAGCCTGCTGATCCTCACCTACTCCACCTTCTGCCTGACCTCTCTGGACACCGCCACCCGTCTGGCTCGTTTCATGTTCCAGGAGTTCTTCACCGACGGCGGCAAGGAGCCCGAGGGCTTTGCTAAGGTTCTGTCCAACAAGTACGTTGCTACCATCATCACCGTCGTCCTGGGCATCGCTCTGGGTATGAACGGCTATGCCAAGATCTGGGCTCTGTTTGGCTCTGCCAACCAGCTGCTGGCCGCTCTGGCTCTGCTCGCCGTCGCTACCTGGCTGGGCAATGCCGGCAAGAACAACAAGATGTTCCTGTTCCCCATGGGCTTCATGCTGATCGTCACCATCTGCAGCCTGATCATCAACACCAAGAACCAGATCGGCCTCATCACCGCTGGCGGCGCCGACTGGGGCCCCTATGTCCAGGCTATTCTCGGCGTCCTGCTGGTCGTCCTGGCTATCGTTCTGGCTATCGAGGGTGTTCAGACCATCGTCAAGCAGTCCAAGAAGGCTGCCTGATCTGCCTGCAACAACTAAATCTCCTTCCCAGAGATCGGAGGGTACTCGCAAGAGTACCCTCTTCTCTTTTTGTGTCAAAGACACAAAAAGAGAAGAGCCCATTCGCTATGCGAATGAGAGTCCATTTGACGTGAAGGAGGGCTTACCCCCTTCACACTTCCCCGGCGCATTCCGTCGATCTGGAAGCCGCCTTCTATTATTTGACTCTGAAAAGATCTCTCGTTTTCGCTCTCTCCCCTTGACATTGGCGATCAGGAGGGGTAAGATTAGTTTGAACATATGAATAGTTATTCAATTGTTTTGAGGAGCTGAGCACTATGGGCCATTGCGACCTTCATGAAGCCAAGAACCAGGAGCATTGCGGCTGCAGTCATGACCATGAGCACGCTCATCAGGAGCATTGCGGCTGCAGTCATGACCATGAGCACGCTCATCAGGAGCACTGTGGCTGCAGTCATGACCATGAGCACGCTCATCAGGAGCACTGCGGCTGCAGTCATGACCATGAGCACGCTCATCAGGAGCATTGCGGCTGCGGTCATGACCATGAGCACGCTCATCAGGAGCACTGTGGCTGCGGTCATGAGCACGAGCATTGCAGCGCTGCCGATACCCGGATCTTTCTACTGGATCATCTGGGCTGTGCCAACTGCGCTGCCAAAATGGAACAGAAGATTAACGCTCTTCCCGGGGTGGAGGAGGCTGTTATCACCTTTGTGACACGGCAGCTTCGGCTGCGGGCCGAGGATCCTGACGGCTTGCTGCCGCAGATCCGTGAGATTTGCGCTTCAATTGAGCCCGATGTACAGGTTATTGCTCAGCCTGCCCCTCAGAAGGCAGATACGGAGCGCTACATCCCCAGCGATGGAGTGCAGCGGAAGATTTACCTGATTCAGAATCTCGGCTGCGCCAACTGCGCTGCCAAGATGGAGCGGAAGATCAATGCCCTTCCCGGAGTGGAGCGGGCCACTATCACCTTTGCTACCCGGCAGCTTCGGCTCTGGGCAAAGGAGCCCGATCTTCTTCTCTCCCAGATTTCTGAGATCTGCACCTCCATTGAGCCGCAGGTAACCCTCTCTCCCCTCTCTTCCGGCCAGAAAGAGGAAAAGCCTCGGCGCAAGGGCGACACTCTTTTCCCCATTGTACTGGGTGGTCTGCTGATGGCAGGCGGTATTTTTATCCATCGCATCTCCGGCCCCTCTTCCGGACTGTCGATCTCTTTGCTTGCGCTGCTGGTCCATGTGTCCGCGTATCTGGTTCTTGGTCATCGGGTACTGGCGCAGGCGTTTGGGAATATCCGGCGGGGACAGGTTTTTGATGAGAACTTTCTCATGACGGTGGCTACCATCTGCGCCTTTCTGATCGGTGAATACACCGAAGCTGTGGGTGTAATGCTCTTCTTCCGGGTAGGGCAATATTTTGAGGCGGTGGCTGTAGAGCGATCCCGCGGCAATATTATGGCCGCCATGGATCTGCGGCCCGAGGTGGTCCAGCTGATCTCCGGAGAGAGGGTGGTCACTATTCCCGCTCAGGAGGCAGTGGTCGGTGACGTGATCGAGATCCGGCCCGGAGACAGAGTGCCTTTGGACGGCACAATTCTTGAAGGGGAAAGCCTTCTGGATACCGCCCCTATTACCGGCGAACCGGTACCTGTTTCTGTGGGCGCCGGAGACAGCATTCTCTCCGGCTGCGTCAATACCTCCGGTCTGCTCCGCCTTCGGGTGGACCAGCCGCTGGAGACCTCTATGGTTACCCGCATTTTGGAGAGCGTTGAGAATGCCGCCGCTTCCAAGCCTCAGATGGACCGGTTTATTACCCGCTTCTCCCGGGTCTACACTCCTATCGTTGTTGCTTTGGCTGTGGCGGTAGCTCTGATCCCCTCTCTGATTACCGGTCAGCCCCTTTACTGGGTACGCACTGCCTGTACTTTCCTGGTTATCTCCTGTCCCTGCGCGCTGGTGCTCAGTGTACCGCTGGCCTTCTTCGCCGGTATCGGCCGGGCCTCTCAGGAGAAGATCCTCTTTAAGGGTGGCTCCTCTCTGGAAGCCATTTCCAAAGTCAAGGCAGTCGTACTGGACAAGACGGGGACTATTACCGAGGGCAACTTTAAGCTTCAGCAGCTTCTTCCGGCCGATGGAGTCACTGAAGAGGAGCTGCTTTCCATCGCTGCCGGCTGTGAAACTCATTCCACTCATCCTATTGCCCAGTCAATCCGCGCCGCCGCTTCGGAGCGCGGTATTACCCCTCTCTCCTGCTCCGGTTTGATTGAGCATCCGGGCAAGGGAGTCGAGGCCGAAGGCATCCTCTGCGGTAACCGGGCGCTGCTGGAAGAGGCGGGAATCGCTCTGCCCTCCCTACCTCAGGCCATGGGCACCCAGGTATTGGCAGCTAAGGACGGCCGTTATCTTGGACAGCTCATCATTTCCGACACGCTGAAAAAAGAAGCCAAAGCGGCGATCACCCAGCTCAGACAGGAGGGGCTCTTTACTGCCATCCTTACCGGCGACAGCGAAGAGAGTGCCGGGCAGGTAGCGCAGGCGGTAGGCGTGCAGCAGGTTCGGGCTAAGCTGCTGCCTCAGGAGAAGCTGCAGGCGCTGCGTGAGATCCGAAGCCGCGAGGGAGCCGTTCTCTTCGTGGGCGACGGAATCAACGACAGCCCGGTTCTGGCCGGCGCCGATGTAGGCGCAGCCATGGGCAGCGGCGCCGATACCGCCATTGAGGCGGCGGACGTGGTCTTTTTGACCGGGGAGCTCACCGCTGTAGGTCGGTCCATCCGCATCGGCAGACAGTCGGTCTCTATCGCCAAACAGAACGTTATTTTTGCCCTGCTGATCAAGCTGGCGGTCATCGTCATGGGCTTCGTTGGCCTTGCCAATATGTGGGCAGCCGTCTTTGCTGACACGGGCGTGGCCATTCTCTGCATCCTTAACTCGGTACGTACCCTGTATCAAAAGTGAATATCTCCCTCTCCGGCCGCTGCTTTCCGGCAGCGGCCGGAGTCTGTTCCGGCACGGAAAAATTTGTGATTGTTTTCACATATTTCTTTCCATTCCGCCAGTTAGTCTTGACTAATCGCAGGTTTTAGGGGACAATACTCATAAGGAGTATTATGCTCATAGGTAATTTTTCGAGCATATCCTAAATTACTAGACGCAGAGAAAGGAATGTACTTTTATGATCTATTCCAGCGAAGTACAGGAAATGTGCCCCGTCGCTAAGGGCGCATATCACGGCCCTGCTCCCATTCCCGAGGAAGGCAAGTGGGTACAGGTCAAGGAAATTAAGGACGTTTCCGGTCTGACCCACGGTGTGGGCTGGTGTGCTCCTCAGCAGGGCGCCTGCAAGCTCACTCTGAACGTGAAGGAAGGCATCATCGAAGAAGCTCTGGTCGAGACTCTGGGCTGCACCGGCATGACTCACTCCGCCGCTATGGCCGGTGAGATTCTGGTTGGCAAGACCCTGCTCGAGGCTCTGAACACCGACCTGGTGTGCGACGCCATCAATACCGCTATGCGCGAGCTGTTCCTGCAGATCGTTTATGGCCGTACCCAGACTGCTTTCTCCGAGGGCGGCCTGCCCATCGGCGCCTCTCTGGAAGACCTGGGCAAGGGTCTGTGCGGCCAGGTCGGCACCATTTTCTCCACTGCCGCTAAGGGTCCCCGTTATCTGTCCCTGACCGAGGGTTATATCACCCGTCTGGCTCTGGACGAGAACAACGAGATCACCGGCTATGAGTTCGTCCATCTCGGCAAGATGATGGAGGCCATCAAGAAGGGTGTTGACGCAAACGAGGCTCTGGCCAAGGCTAAGGGCACCTATGGTCGTTTCGCTGACGCTGCCAAGTATATTGATCCCAGAAAGGAATAAGGTGAGCTAATATGGCACTGTTTGAATCTTATGAGAGACGAATTGGCCAGATCACTCCTGTTCTGGCTGAGTACGGCATCTCTTCCATCGAAGAGACCCGCGAGATCTGCAAGGCTGCAGGTTTTGATCCCTACGAGATCGTCAAGGGCATTCAGCCCATCGCTTTTGAGAACGCCGCTTGGGCTTACTGCCTGGGCGCCGCTATCGCTCTGAAGAAGGGCATCAAGACCGCTGCTGAGGCCGCTGAGGCCATCGGTATCGGCCTGCAGGCTTTCTGCATCCCCGGCTCCGTCGCCGACGACCGTAAGGTTGGTCTGGGCCACGGCAACCTGGGTGCCATGCTGCTGCGCGACGAGACCAAGTGCTTTGCCTTCCTGGCTGGCCACGAGTCCTTCGCCGCCGCTGAGGGCGCTATCGGTATCGCCCGTAACGCCAACAAGGCCCGCAAGGAGCCCCTGCGCGTTATCCTGAACGGTCTGGGCAAGGATGCCGCACAGATCATCTCCCGTATCAACGGCTTCACCTATGTGCAGACTCAGTTCGACTATTTCTCCGGCGAACTGAAGATCGTCAAGGAAATCCGCTACAGCGAAACCGAACGCGCAAACGTTCGCTGCTACGGTGCTGACGACGTCCGCGAAGGCGTTGCTATCATGCATCTGGAAGGTGTTGATGTTTCCATTACCGGCAACTCCACCAACCCCACCCGTTTTCAGCATCCCGTTGCAGGCACCTACAAGAAGGAGTGCATCGAGCAGGGCAAGAAGTA
>JAFQNL010000036.1 GCA_017395935.1 Oscillospiraceae bacterium | reverse complement strand
CTCTCACCGCGACTGCGACGGCGAGGCCGGTATTCTGGAGATCCTGAAGGCCTATCATGACTGCGGTTATGAGGGCTATATCCGTCCCGACCACGGCCGTCATCTGTGGGATGAGGGCCCCGGCAATGTCCGTCCCGGCTACGGTCTGTATGACCGCGCTCTGGGCATCATGTATATGCTGGGCGTCTGGGATATGCTGGAAAAGCTGGACGGCAAGTAAGCTGTCTCTCCCCTGCCAAAACAAGCGCCATAGGTCTTCCGGCCTATGGCGCTTTCTTTCTTTGCCAGCACTTTTTCAGTTGCGTGGACGAAAAAAATAGTCTAAAATGGCAGGGAGGATTTCCCTCTTCTGCTTACTCTATTATCAGGAAGGAGCTGCCTGTTATGGCATCCATCATGAAAAGGCTCAAAAGCTTTCTCTCCCGCTTCCTCCCCCCTTCCCGCAAAGCCTTTCAAAAGTCCTCCAGCGCGATCCTTGCTGAGACTCATCGGCTGGAGACCCATCTGGAGCAGCTGGAAGAAGAGCATCTGAAAGCTCAGGAGCTCTACCATAAGGATCTCGCCAGCATCTCTCGCTGCCTCTCCCTGCTGACGGAAGAAAATCAGCAGCTCAAGCTTCAGCTCCAGCTTCAGTCGGAAGAGATCACCGCCCTGCGCAAGGGCCGCAAGACCCAGACCCGTCAGGTCATGCAGCGTTTCGGCAAGGAGCGCCTGCTCCAGCAACATGATTACCTCAGCCGGCTCAAGCCGGAGGAATACGCCCGGGAGCTGGCGCTTATCTATCGCCGCCGTACCGGCAAAATCCTGAATCTGGAAAACCCCAGAACCTTCAACGAAAAGATCCAATGGCTCAAGCTCTATGACAGCACTCCTCTGAAGACCCGGCTGGCCGACAAGTATCTGGTCCGGGACTGGGTAGCCGAGACCATCGGCCAGGAATATCTGATTCCTCTGCTGGGTGTCTGGGACAGTTTTTCCGACATCAACTTTGACGCCCTTCCGGACCAGTTCGTACTCAAAGCCAACCATGGCTCCGGCTGGAATATGATCGTTACCGATAAGTCCCAGCTGGACATGGCCGACGCCAAAAGTAAGTTCGATCAGTGGATGGGTACCAACTTCGCCTTTTCCAGCTCGCTGGAGCTCCACTATATCAATATCCCGCCCAAGATCATTGCCGAAACTTATATCGAGGAGTTGGGTCAGCTCTATGACTATAAGTTTATGTGCTTTGACGGTACCGTAGCCTTCCTCTGGGTGGATATCGGCCGACACGCCGTCCATGAGCGGGCCATGTTCACTCCCGACTGGGAGCGGATGGACGATCTGATCGGTATCCGGCCTCCTTATCAGGGAGAGGTTCCCCGCCCTGACAATCTGGGCGAGATGCTGGCACTGGCCTCTAAACTCAGCCGGGGCTTTGCCCATGTTCGTGTAGACTTCTACAATGTCAACGGTAAGATCTATTTCGGTGAAATGACCTTCACCTCGGGCACCGGTTTCTCCCGCTTCTCTTCTCAGCAATTCGCTCTCCGGGTCGGAGATATGATCACTCTGCCCCCCAAGAGCCCGATTCCCGAGCTGAAATACTGACCCGTTTCCCCACTCCTTAAGATATAAAACGCCCCGCGGCCTGAAAGCCGCGGGGCGTTCTTTCTGTTTTTCGCTCCGGTCTGCCGCTTACAGAACGAAGCCGGCAACTACATACAGCACCATAGAGACGGCGGCAAATCCACAGACGTAAGGCATCTGGGTCTTGACGTGGTCAATGATATTGCAGCCGGTGGTGGCGCAGGACATGATGGTAGTATCGGAGATGGGGGAGGCGTGGTCACCGAAGATAGAGCCGCCGAACATGGCGCCGGCCACCAGAGGAACACTGACGCCCATATTGATGGCCATGGGCAGAGCGATGGTAGCCATAATGGCCATGGTGCCCATAGAGGTGCCGGTGGCAAAGGAGAGGAGCATAGCGATAATGAAGGTCAGAACAGGCAGCAGGGCGGGGGTCAGGAACTGCATGAAGATGGAGGACAGATAGTTGCCGGTATCCAGGCTCTTGACCAGAGTGCCCATGGTAAAGCCGCAGAGCAGGACGCAGGCGATGGGGAGCATGGAGCTCATGCCCTTGATGACCTCATTGACCAGCTGATCGAGGGTATAGAGTTTCTGGACCATGCACATTACGCAGATAACCAGCAGGGAAATCATGCAGCCCCAGAGCAGAGCCTGCATGCCGGCGCCCTGAGTGGGATTGCCGTTGCCGGTAACCGTGAGGACGGCCAGAATGGTGACGATCATAACAGCCATGGGGACCAGCATATTGCAGGCCCGGGGCTTGGCGCCGCTGACGGGTACGTTGGGCTCCTTGGCATCGTCAGACAGGGAGTTGGGGTCGTCCAGCATGCCGGTCTCGTTGACCCGCTGCTCGGCCTTCTTCATGGGGCCAAAGTCCTTCTGGCTGATAGAGCAGAAGAGAGCGAAGAGCACCGCCACGATGCAGTAGAAGTTCAGGGGGATAGAGGCAATCAGGGTATTGATGGAGTCGGCCTCAGCGACGCCGCCGGAGACCAGGTAGCCGGTCATGGAAGCCAGCCAGCCGCTCAGGGGGAAGAGAACACACCAAGGAGTGGAGGTAGTATGGACCAGGAAGGCAGCCTTCTCGTGCGAAACCTTCAGGCTGTCATTCAGGGGGCGGGAGACAGAGCCAGTCACCATGCAGCTCAGAGAGCCGGAAGTAAAGACCAGAATGCCCAGCAGCCAGGTGAAGAGATTGGCGGCCCGCTTGGACTTGATAATGCCGCGCTTCTTAACCATGATATCAACAAAGCCCTCGATACCGCCGGAGCGCTCAATAAGATAGATCAGCGCGCCGATGAGGAACATGGACATGATAACAATGGTGTTGCCACTGCTGGCAAAGGTGTCTACCAGACCATAGAAGGTGTTGTTCAGGCCCAGAAACACGTTGCCGCCGGCCAGAATCAGACAGGCCAGGAAGATACCCACCAGCAGGGATACAAACACGTTCTTGAGCACCAGAGCCAGAACAATTGTCACCAGCGGGGGGATAATGGACAGGATACCGTATTGCATAATGATCCTCCTTCAGGAATCTAAAATATACTTCTTTCTCTCTATCTCAACCGCGGACAGCCCGACCCAGCTTACCCCGGAGGATCTTACCCTCCCGGGCGGCCAGCTCGCCGCCGATAAAGACCAGCTCGATCCCCTCAGGGGGAAGGGTGGGCTCCATAAAGGTGGCTCTGTCCCGGACCCGGTCCAGATCCAGCACCACCAGATCGGCGTCTGCGCCCACGTTCAGACGACCCTTGTTCTTCAGGCCCAGCTTCTCTGCCGGCATGGCCGTCATCATAGCCACCGCCTCATACAGGGAGAGCTTGCCCGTTCTCACAAACTGAGCCAGCAGCCGGGGGAAGGATCCAGCCGCTCTGGGATGGCCCTGCCCGTGGTCCATAATACCGTCGCTACCCAGCATAACGTTGGGATGCCGGAAAGCCATATCCACGTCGCTGTCCTTCATTACATAGCAGACGGTGAGATACTCCGGATGATCCCGGCGCATCTCCTCGAAGATCTCCTTCGTGCAGCGCTGGCCTCTGTACTTGCCCTCGCTCATCTCCACCACGTCGTAGCCGCAGTGGTAGCGGTCCAGCCAGCCCTCGTCATAGGTGGTGGAGCCAATGGTGGTGGAAAAAGCGTAGTAAGGATAGCAGTCGCAGCTGACCCGGAGTCCGTTCATTCTGTACTCATCCACCATCCGGAGGAATTCCTCCATCTGGCCAAAACCGGCCATAGAGCCGATATGAGAGACCTCCACCGACACGCCGGCCTCTTTGCCCACCTCCAGAAACTCCTGGGCCGCCTCATAGACCTCGGCAGCGTCGCTTCTGATATGGGCGGCAATCATCTTGTCTCCCTTCCGGCAGACACCGGCAGTAGCCAGCAGCTCCCGCTTGTCGATACCGGGGGAGTACCGGATCCCGTAGGAGATACCCATGCAGCCCCGGTCCAGCGCCTTTTCCAGCTGCGCGGTCATCCATTCCAGCTCCTGATCGGTAACGCGGGTATACTTGTCCGAGTGGCCCGACGCCTCCCGGAACCAGGTATGTCCGGCCAGCATGGCCACGTTGACGGCAGCCCCATCCCGGTCTACCAGATCCAGATAATCGGCCGGATGGCACTGGTTGATGCCGCACTGGCCGCCCAGAGCGGTGGTCACGCCCATGCGCAGCATGGAGCAGAAAATGGCCGTCTCCTCCTGGTCGGCGATACGACCGTTTTCCACCGGGTCCTCATGGAGATGAATATCCACAAAGCCGGGCGTAATGATCTTTCCGGACACGTCCAGTACCTCATCCGCCTCCGGCTCTTCCGAGGTGATCTGCGCGATCTTTCCCTCCCGGATCAGCACATTCAGCCGGGCATCCACCCGGTTGGCAGGGTCAATCACCCGTCCGTTTTTCAAAAGAATGCTCATATTCGTCCTTCTTTTTGCCTTAGGTTCCAAAAGGGCGCAGAAGGGCCCTTTTCTTGTTTTTAATTATGGTAACCTCCCCATCCCTTTCTGTCAAGTGAGCCAGCGGAGGACAGTTGTTTTTGCCCGGTTTCCGACAGTCAGAGCATTTTTTGCAGACTTTGCTCCCTTTTCCCCCTTTGCATTTGCGTTTTCTATGAAGTATAATGGATTCCCACAAGCAGAGACCGGACGCAGTGTCCGTCTCCGAACGTCAAGCGAGGTAGTTACATGATCGAAAAGGAAGTCGCCGAGCTCCGCCGGCGCTATAAGGCGGACAAGAGCAATATCACCCACGTGGCCGGCTGCTACGTCAACGAGAATCGGGAGATTATCTCCCGCTTTGACCAGTCCCTCGCCCTGCTCAGCGAGGACGAGCAGGAGAAGATGCTCTCCCTGCTGCGAAAGACACTCTCCGGCGGCATGGGAAAGAATCTGCTGGAGATCACCTTTGAGACCCGGCAGGTGGTGGAGGGCGAGGAGCATAAGCTGCTCATGGCCCTTCGGGAGAGCAAGCTTCGGGATGAAGCACTGCTGGAGCGCTTCTACCAGACGGCCATCGCCGCTCTGGAACTGGAGAGCAGCTACATGATTCTGCTGGCTCACGACGCCTATGACGTGCCCTACCGGACAAAGGACGGCGATCGGCAGGACGAGGCAGGCAGCGAAGTCTTCTCCTACGTTCTCTGCGCCGTCTGCCCGGTCAAGGAGACCAAGCCCGCTCTGAGCTATTCCGCTTACGAGAATGAGTTCCGCAACCTGACTGTCAATCGGATTATCTCCCCTCCCGAGACCGGTTTCCTCTTTCCCGCCTTTGACGACCGGAGTACCAACCTGTACAACGCCCTCTTCTATACCCGGAACGTGAAGGAAACTCAGGACGCCTTCGTGGAGGCCCTCTTCCGCCAGTCTCCCCCCATGCCGGCAGCCCAGCAGATGACCACCTTCCAGAATATTCTGGGCTCTTCTCTGGATGGGGACTGCAGCTATCAGGTGGTGCAGGCAGTCGGCGATCAGCTTCGGGACATGATCACCGAGCACAGGCTGAACAAGGAGGAGGAGAATCTGGTCATCTCCCGCGGCACCGTCCGTCAGGTTCTGGAGGACTGCGGTGTAGAGCCCCCTGCTCTCCAGCGCTTTGAGGAGCACTTTGACGAGTCCTTCGGCAAGGGCGCCGACCTGCCTCCCTCCAATCTGGTCAATCCCCGACAAATGGAGATTAAGACCCCCGACGTGACCATTCGGCTGGATCCCCTCAAGAGCAATCTGGTAGAGACCCGGGTCATCAACGGCGGCAAATATATCCTGATCCGGGCCGAAGAAGGCGTGGAGGTTGACGGCGTATACATCCATATTCAGTAAACGATTCCCCAGAGGCGGGCCGGTCACCGGCCCGTCTCTCTTTTTTCGGAACAAAGAATAAATGTCGCCTGCCAGGCGACCATGACCCGGCGTTGCTCTGGTAGACTAAGGTCACAACAGAGAGATCCCTCTCAGCGATCAATGAATATGGAGGTAAGAACTATGAACAACAAGATCAATCGAACCGAGCTGGTTTTCATCCTTGACCGCAGCGGCTCCATGAGCGGGCTGGAGGCAGATACCATCGGCGGCTACAACTCCATGCTGGAGAACCAGAAGAACGAGCCCGGCGAAGCAACCGTCACCACCGTTCTCTTCGACACCTACGCCGAGCTGCTCCACGACCGGATCCCCATTCAGGGCGTGGCTCCCATCACCCAGCGTGAATACTATGTCCGGGGCTGCACCGCTCTGCTGGACGCCGTGGGCATGGCCATCCAGAAGATCTCCGCCGTTCAGCTGCATACCGCTCCTGAGCTGCGGGCAGACAAGGTCCTCTTTGTCATCACCACGGATGGCTACGAGAACGCCAGCCGGGAGTACAGCTACGAGAAGCTGAGAGGGCTGGTGGAACGCAAGAAGGCAGAGGGCTGGGAGTTCCTCTTCCTTGGCGCCAATATCGACGCCATCGGCACCGCCGCCCGCTTTGGTATCTCCGCTGACCGGGCCGCCAACTATCACGCTGACAGCCAGGGAACTGCCGTCAACTTCGCCGCCGTCTCCGAGGCCGCTTCCAATCTCCGCCACAACCGTCCTATGGCCGGTTGGAAGAAGTCCATTGACGCTGACTTCACCAGCCGCAAGAGCAGCCGCTAACTCTCTCCCCTTCTGCCCTGCGCGGGGCAGATAAAACAAGGACCAGCCGAAAGAAGTTTTCCCTTCTCTCCGCTGGTCCTTCTCGTTTTTTATTCTTCTTCCACGCCCTGAATCTCCAGAAAGTCTACCGCCTCCTGCCCCCGGCAGGTCAGCGCCATGGATCCCCGGAGACGACAGTCGGCATACCGCGTCTCATAGTCAAAGCCGGTCAGCGGCAGGTCATAATCCAGTGTAATCAGACCCTTCAGCTTGAGCCAAAGAAGGGTTTCCGGTTTTTCTTCTCTCCCCTCTTCCCGGCAGACCGGCTCTTCCCGGTCGCCCCGGCTGGCAACAGGTAGAAAGGGTGTCTGGGCAAAGCGCCCCAGCAGAGCCACCTCTTCCGGCGTCAGATAGAGCTCGCTTCCGCAGCCTCCTCCGCAGCAGCCGGTACAGCCGTCACATTTGCTTCCGCAATTCATATTAAATCCTCCAAATGACTTTTCTTGTTTAACAGAATAGTGCCCGGAGAGAAAAAAGTCAACCGGGAGCACCGGGGCTGCTTATTGTATTCTGTTTTTATTGCTGGTATACTGATTAGAAAGCAATCAGAAGGAGGATCTTTCCATGAAACGTCTGTTTAGTCTGCTCCTGTCCCTGCTGATGGCCCTCTCTCTGGCCGCCTGCAGCGACAGCTCTTCTGTCGGTATAATAGGCGGCGCTGACGGCCCCACCGATATTATCGTCTCTGACAGCCAGTCCTATGAGGGCGAGGAATACGAGACCTACGAGGAATATGAGTCCTACGAAGAGTACGAAGACTGGTCGGAAGAGGAAGCGCCTGCCGAAGAGGCCGACTCGGAGGACTATACCGATACCGCTCTGGAGGAGGAAACGCTCCCTGAGGACGGTATCTATACCAGCAAGGAAGACGTGGCCTACTTCATCTATCTCTATGGCCGGCTTCCCGACAACTTCATGACCAAGAACGAAGCCCGGGATCTGGGCTGGGAAGGCGGCTCTCTGGAGCCCTTCGCTCCGGATATGTGCATTGGCGGCGACCGGTTCGGCAATCGGGAAGGTCTGCTGCCGGAGGCAGAGGGCCGGTACTATACCGAGTGCGACATTGACACATTGGGCGCTCAGAAACGGGGCGCCAAGCGGATCGTCTTTTCCAACGACGGCCTGATCTACTATACGGAGGATCACTACGAGTCCTTCGAGCTGCTCTACGGCGAGGAGTAAGCCATGAGACGATGCACCATTGACGGTACCAAGATCCGGGACATGGCCCATCTCCACACCGTACTCGCCCGGGAGCTGAATTTTCCCCATTGGTATGGGCGAAATCTGGACGCGCTGTACGACTGCCTGACCGACCTCAGTGAGGAGACGGAGATCATTCTCCGCCATACCGAGGCGTTGGAGGAGGCGGTCGGCGAGAAGGCCAAAGGCTTCTTCAAGACACTGAAGGAGGCCGCAAAAGCCAATCCTGCCCTGCGTCTGTGACAGGCCGGCGACATTGACGGGGCTGAATGTTTATGTTAAAATGCCGGGGGAAGGGGATCTCCTTCCCCCGAACCGCGCGGGTATGACGGAATTGGTAGACGTGCCGGATTTAGGTGCTGTCACCTCAGTGAAGGTTTTATGAAAGATTATATAGAAGCTCACAAGTTCAGCAACAATCACATGGAAACTCTCAAGCAGGATTCGGTCTGCGGCTGCTTTTACTGCTGCCGGATATTTGATCCTGCCCAGATCAAGGACTGGCTGATCGATGACAATCCTTGCGATAAAGACGGTACGGCAATGTGTCCTTATTGTGGTATCGATTCCGTTATCGGTGAAAGCTCTGGCTATCCCATTACTCAGGAATTTATGGAAGCCATGCGCAGTTACTGGTTCGGGAAATAATAGTGAAAAACAGGTTCACCTGTTTTTTATAAATGTGGATCAGGCGAAATTCCCCACCTCGGGTAACCTCGACCTATAAAAATCAGAGGCACAAAAGAATATGCGGGCATGGTGGAATTGGTAGACTCGGTGGATTTAGGTGCTGTCACCTCAGTGAAGGTTTTTCCTCCATGCTGCTGGCAAAGATAAAAGCAGGTTCACCTGTTTTTATAAATCGTGGATCAGGCAAAACGCCCCACCTCGGATCCCTCTCCGTGTAAAAATCAGAGGTACAAAAGAATATGCGGGCATGGTGGAATTGGTAGACTCAGGGGATTTAGGTTCCCCCGCGAGAGCGTGCAGGTTCGAGTCCTGTTGCCCGCACCAAACCAATATAATCCGAATCAGATCTTCCCAGTGGGAGATGGGTTCGGATTTATTGTATTCTTCGACAAATTTGAGGACACGTATTTCCGAAACGGTGTTATAAAAAGACCTGAATCCAAACCAAGAGGCCCAAGAAAAAAGAAGCAAATTTAGGAGGACACTGTTATGGAAGAGAAAGCTTTATCTTGTGAGTTCAATATGGACACCGGGTGCGTGGAGGTTAAATATGTAGACGGTAGCATGATCGCCATCAACTGTACGAAAGCTGAAAATGAGGTCGTCCGAAATATGTACGCGGCAAGTGAACTGGATTGGCTGGTTTATAACACTCCGGTTGACTATGTGAATCTAATTCTTCACAGCGTTATCCGGGAGTATGTGAAAAGTGTGACGGAGTACTATCCGTTCGATAACTAATATGTAATTAGTCAAATACGGTTTTTTTGTAGTAGTTAAATCCTAGCAAAAAACACATCGGCCAACCTCGTTTGGGGCCAGCCGATGTGTTATTCTATTTAGCGCATTTTGTAACGTGCCCCAAACCATATTATTATGGAATAGGGAAGGGGGATTATCCTTGTCTCATCATATAGATGTGCAGATGCAAGTCAGTGTAATAATCATTTTTTGTCAATTGTAATGTAGAGAATCACGGAAACGATAATCGGTACAAACGCCAGCACCAACTCCTGCCAGTAATCCAAGTTGTTAATGACCTTCCCGATGATCATCAGGAATACGAAATAAAGTGTTGCCAGAATAACTCCAGCGTATTTTTTGCAATAGTGCCAAACATTGGCCCAAAGGTTCTTATGCCAGGATGTGGGTACTTTCTGAGAAATATTCTCGTGTATCTGTCTGATCTGGTCGCACAGTACAAGGTACTGGATCTCCCTTTTGGACAGTTCGATTTTCTTCTGATAAGCAGGTTTGGAACAATGCGTCACCAAATCTTCGCCGTTAGAGAGAACGTTGTCCTCTGTAATGCAAGAGGTAAGATTGTTCAGCCGGATCTTCATCGAATCCGGAAGGCTTTCAACCGACTGGATGTTGATAAGGGCAGTGCGGATGGCTTCTTCGTTCTTTTTGGAATCGATGGCAATATGCAAATCTGTCAGCATCCTTCTTAACGAATCTGCCCAACTGACATAGGAAGACGGCTTCGCTTCAAATGAGGCAATGGAATCAACTAACGCAATAAATTGCTGGTACTCGCGATCGCGGAACAAGCGCAACGGTTTGGATGCAAGCTCCGACCAAATGTCAATTCGCATGGGAGGATTGTCTAGATGTAGAGAAATGTATTCGCCTGCCTTATTAGCGCCGCTGCCTCGCTCTAGCTGTACCGTCCGCCAGGCTACCAATGTCAGAATCGAGTGTTGCTTGACCACACCGTCTGCTCTGGTGGACAGGAGGATCTTGATCTTTTTTCGTGTCGGATTATTCAGCGAAAACAGGAGCATACCTTTCCATCCCGGATCCAATGTGGTTGATGTACTGCCCACACCCTGTGCGGTCATGCGGACACGAGAGTGAAAATCACCGGCAATATAGTCGTCCACTTTCAGATACTCATAGGATAAGGCCAGCACCGTATCGTGAGGCTGTAAATAGAAATAGGTCTCCTGTGCTTCACGGCAGATCGGAACCAGTCGTTTTTTTGTGATCGAGTAGATCATTTCAGATAGTGAGAAATTATAGCCGACCCCCTTCGCCTTGGAAGAATCGAAGGGTGCCACAATGATGCCGGAAAGATCCTCCCGGCACTGTATGAAGTCTTTTGCCGTCAGATGGGCATTGCCGTAATCCCGATGCAATTCTTCAGACTTACGTTCTTCACTCATTGAGAGTCACCTCTTTCTTTATGAGAGCCTTTTCTCTTTTCAATCACCTTGTACAGCTTATGGTCCATCCGGGCACCTAGCCACATTTCGTTCTCATCCTTACGGGGCAAGAGCGGTGTAAACAGTTTGGTATAGGCCGTTCCGATCGCACCTGTGAACAAAATCAGATCGGGCCGATGCTTGCCGATGTTCAGAACGTGCTTCTGAGAAACACCGGCATATGTCTCCACATAATAGATCTTGGAGATCCCCATGTACTTGGCCTTCTTCGCGCACAATTCGCAGGGACTGGAGGTCGTGAACAGGATGCCGTTTACGGCATGTTCTCGATTTGCACCCAGATTCAGGAATGCGGTCTCCTCACCATGGAGGGCACGGGTATGTACCTGATTGCGCTCGCCGGTGATGCCGTTCTGATAATCCTTGAAGCAGTAGACCGGCAGCTTTCCTTTTTCGGACAGAGGAGAATCTTTCGTATCCCAGAAACAACTGACCTGATCGGCGATCGTTTTCTTAAAACTGTCTTCATCATCGCTTTCATATTCACTGTATGCCGAATCATCCCAATGATGATGCAGTTCGCATAGATCCCGGTAGGCACAGGGCATCTGTCCTTCCGGTTGCTGATTCCACCCGATCGAGAGAAGATGATATTCACTGTCGGTGATAACAGCACCGACTTGGCGGGAGATGCATCCGGAATTCAGCTTTGCCGTGTTTGCGATCTGCATGCATCGCTCCACAGGAGTGGGCAGTACCAGACCGGGATTCATGATTAGGCTTACATAGCGAAGCAACGTCTTCTTCAGGTAGGTATAGGAATTGTTATCCCTGATGTTGTTGAGAAGAATATCCGCAGACTCCAGGCAGCTGGAAACATTTTGTAGAATGAATGGAGAGATATACTGCAGATTATCCAGCAATCCACGGTTTTTAAATTGATCGTACAGCTTCCGGATAATCTCGGGGGTGGTGCATTCCGGAACAGGTTTCTTCTCCTTCTTCGCCTTTGCTTCCTCATTCAGATACTCTTGATATGCCCGGATCTCCTTTTTCAATTTTGCGTTATTCTCGATGATGTCGATTGCTTTGATGTCATCGCTCACAAAGTGTTCCCGTTCCCGGAGCCGCTTGTGGCGTTCGACATCCTCGGTGTAAACGCCGATTAAATAATAGTTGTTATACCTAGCCTTCAGGTAAAGGGATTCATAGGGGTTTTTAATGGAATCGATTACAATGGCAGTTCGCACTTCCCGAGGTTTCTTTGCTTTCTGAGGACTCTGCGGATCACGATCACTTTTGATGAATTGCTGTATATCATCGTCATACTCAGGCATCTGCACCTTCAGCACCAGTTGATAGGCGCGCAGCACCTTAATAGCCAGGTTGATCTCCTCAGCTAGGCACTCGTAACCATTCCGTCGAAGCGAAATGCTGTCCGCGTCTTCATCGTAATAGGGATGCTTATTCATCCGCAGATTGTTACCTAGGCATTGTAGCGCCAGTGTAGGCAGGCTTTGTGATACCTTCTGAAGCTCGCACCAAAGGCTGCTTGCCTCTTTGGGAAGAAAGTCATACAGATATTGCTTCAATACGATAAGCCAGAAGGGATTCTTGAATCCGGATTTTTTTCGCCGACATTCTGCATACTTTTTCAGCAGCTTTGCCAGCTCCTTGTTCTGAAAACAACACTTTCTGGTTTTCGGGTAATAGGTAAATTTGATGGTCTCTTCCTTTTTCTCTTTGGCATCCTCTTGGGCAGAGGCGGCCTGCTCAACGGATTTCTGGTCAGCAGGATCCCTGTCAAACTGAAGTTCACACACCTTCGGCTCGTCGTTACTCCAATGTTCGGCCGTTTTTGCATCTTTCTCCAGTTCCTCAGCATAACAATCACATTCAAGTAACTTCCAAGGAGAGCGGATATCTTCCTTTTTGGTCCTCTGGTGGTACCTATAGTACTGCTCCCAGTCACACTCCATCTCTGCATTGAAGAACTTTTCGGCTTGTTCCTGTATAATCGCATCCTTGCGTTTAGATATCTGCTCGATGTATTTACAGAAAGAATTCACTTTATTATCCAGAATGTGCCGTGTTATTAGCGCACTGGTCCGAATTTTATAGAACGTATTCCAGTTTTCGCGTGCGTAGGTATGGATGATCCGATATTCTCTGGAGCCCAGAGGATCTTCTGCATCATATCCGGGCGGTGGTAACTGCATCTCGTCAAAGCTCATTTCAAGAATTCTGGAGATGGTCGACACACCAGAACCGACTCTTCCACACAAGCCAAGAATGATGAAGTCCTTTCGATCATCGTACAGGTGATCGATGATTTTGTGTGATGCTAACGATTTGAATACTTCAGCAGCCATACGGTATCCTCCTTGCTTATACATCAGCCGGTTTGAAAACTACAAAAGAAAACGAGTGCTAAGTACAGGGATATCGGAATACATGCAGGGCGATGGAATCATTCCTGTTAATAATAGTTTACAGGTATATGTAGATGATGTCAAATAGAATTCGACGTTATTTGCTTATTACACATATAGTTGCATGTACAAGTAATCTGTGGCGGCAAGAATAAACTGCTCGCAAGTATTTTTCGAGATCTTGATGAAGGAATGGTATCGTACTTAAACACTAAAGTTGATGACCCGACTTTTTTATCAACCCAGAAAATAAGGATATTATCCTCAAGTACTCGCAAGATCCCAATTGTAGAGCAACAGTATTAGCTAAATGAAGCTGATTTTCGGACAGAAAAAGTGCGGACGATCTACGTATCGTCCGCATTCTCGCTGTTGGCTACAAACGGGAATTTAGCCGCCGCATCGGATTTTCTCTAGCAGTAGGTCATCGATCTCCTGCTCCAGCCGCTGGATTTCGTTGTACAGATCCGCAATATGGGCTTTGATCGCCGGGCGTTTTATTTCCCACATTCTCTGGAGCCGCCGGAGATCTGCCTGTTCTGCTGTCCACTGATTCCGCAGTTCTTCTGCGTACTGCTGTACCCTGGCATCCAGTTCAGATTCACGGATGCGGTGGGATGGGCAGAACTCCTTGCCGTGGTGCATATAACTTTTGCAGAGATACTCTACCCGGCGGTTGCCGTTCCAGCACCGAATTCTCGGCACGAAGGTGCGGTCGCAGTCGCCGCAGGTGAGCAGTCCCGCATAGCGGTGGGATGCGGTATTGCCACGGTAGGGTTTGGCATTGGCTTTCAGTAGTGCTTGTACATGCTCCCATTCCTCCCGGTCGATAATCACCGGGAAGAAGTTCTCATGGCGGTACTGCTCGTCCTCCGGTACTGGGGTGACGGTTCTCCCGTGGGTTTCGGTCCGGTGGTTTACCAGCAGGCCGGTGTAGCTTTCCTCCACCAGTATGTTCTTCACACTTTGGTATGTCCAGCGGTACACTTTGCCGTTTGCCTTGCCGCACCGTTCATCGTGGAGCTGCTGGGGTGTCCTCCGCTCCATGGCATTGAGCCTGCGGGTGATCTCTTTCTGCCCCAGACCTTCGCAGTACAGTCCATAGATGATCTGCACCGTCACCGATGCTTCCGGGTGGAGCCGGATGCGGCCGGTGTTGCGGTCTTTCCAGTAGCCGAAGGGCGGTTTCACAACCAACCCTTCTTTTTGCTTCTCCCGGTAACCGTGGCGGATCTTATTGCCGATGTCCTTGGCGTAGTACTCATTCATGATCTGCTTGACACCAATAATCAGTTCATCCTTATCCACCATAGTATTCAGTCCCTCGGTCACGGAAATTACCGCTACACCGCATTGGCGCAGGTAGTCAATGAACAGGGCGGTCTGCATCTGGTGTCGCCCCAGCCGGGACAAGTCTTTCACGATGACCGCATCGATCTTCCCGGCGTCCACTGCCTGTGTCACCTGATTCAGCCCCTTACGGTCGAACCGCATACCGCTAACATTGTCATCGTAGGACTCCCTGACAATCTCATATCCCTGCTTACGGGCATACTCCCGGACGATCTCCAACTGATTTTCCAAGGAATTCATCATCACATCGTCATCGTTGGAAAGTCTGCCGTATAGCCACACTCTCATGCACTCACCCCCTGGATGATTTCCTCCAGCTCGCTGTTGGTCAGAACTCCGTTTTCATAGGTGTCGGTGTGATTCTGGAAGGGTGCTTTGATCTTGATTTCCAGACGCAGGCCACCCTCGGTTTCGTAGACGAAGATCTTTTCAATCAGCAACCGCAGGTGCGCTTCGGTCATTTGCCCATCTTCCAGAATCTGCTCGATGAGGCTGATATCCTTTTTAAGCTTCGCCTGCCGGGATCGGATGGTCTGACCCAGGTTTTCCAGCTCTGCGATTTTCTTATTGGCCTGGGCAATCTGTTCTTCCCGCTTGGCAATCATGCGGTCATACCGCTGGGCATTGGCTTTGTCACGAATCCGTTCCATCAGGATGTCCTCCATTTCTTCTTCCATCGTTTCGATCTGCTGACGCAGTTTTT
>JAFQNL010000035.1 GCA_017395935.1 Oscillospiraceae bacterium | reverse complement strand
GCCTCAACTTCGACTCCAAGAACCGCCGTCCCTCCTACACCATGGAGGATATGTTCCACGCCTATATTCTGGGTATGGACGCTTTCGCTCTGGGTCTGATCAAGGCTGCCAAAATGATTGAGGACGGTCGGATCGACAAGTTTGTTGAGGATCGCTATGCCTCTTACAAGACCGGTATCGGCGCTAAGATCCGCTCCGGCGAGACCACGCTGGAAGAGCTGGCTGCCTATGCCTGTGAGATGGGCGCTCCCGCTCTGCCCGGCTCCGGCCGTCAGGAGTATCTGGAAGGCGTCATGAACAATATCATGTTCGGCTGCTGATACAGTCTGAAAAAAGAATCCGCGCCAAAACTGCCGCCCCGGAGCCAATGCTCCGGGGCGTTTTTTTCGCAAGAGCAAGGAGACTCGTTCCGGGAAAAATTGTCGGGAATTGTCCGCTCTTCTCCGGGCATTCTATGGTCAGGCGCCAGTGATACAGGGCGCTCCAGTCAAGAATGAAAAGGAGATGCAACGTATGAACAGCAACATGAGCTCTATGAACAGCAGAAACAACAGCAGCAACCCCTCTTCCGGCCGCAGCAAGCAGTCTCTGGTCCCTGAGGCCCGTGAAGCCCTCAACCGCTTCAAAATGGAAGCTGCCGGTGAGGTGGGTGTAGACCTGAAGCAGGGCTACAACGGCCACCTGACCTCCCGTGAGGCTGGCAGCGTGGGCGGCCAGATGGTCAAGAAGATGATTCAGGCCTACGAAAACAGCATGAAGTAAGTCTGGTCTGCCGGGCTGAATCCTATGCGCGAAAGCTCCCTGTTTTTATACAGGGAGCTTTTTGTCATCCGGAGCCATGTGTACTTGAAAAGGGAGATCCGGTCGGGTAAAATAGAGGGCAGCAAGATGACCGGACAGCTGAAAGGAGCGAGGATCATGTTTGATGCAAAGAAAGTGACCGGCCAGGTGATAGAATGGATCCGGGACTGGTTTGAGATCAATGGTAAGGGCTGCAACGCGGTAGTTGGCATTTCCGGCGGTAAGGACTCCAGCGTAGTGGCCGCTCTGTGTGTGGCAGCCTTGGGCCGGGACCGGGTGATTGGGGTGCTTATGCCAGACGGAGAGCAGAGTGATATCGACTGCTCCCATCAGCTGGTGGACCATCTGGGGATCCGCCATTATGTGTGCAATATCCATGATGCTGTTGCCGGCGTTCTCAAAAGCCTGAAGGACTGCGGTCTGGAGCCTAATGAGCAGACAGTGATCAATCTGCCTCCCCGGATCCGGATGTCCACGCTCTATGCTGTCTCTCAGAGCCAGAACGGCCGGGTAGCCAATACCTGCAACCTGTCCGAGGACTGGGTGGGCTATTCCACCCGCTACGGCGACTCCGCCGGCGATTTCAGTCCGCTCGCTCAGATCACCGTCCAGGAGGTCAAGGCCATTGGCCGGGAACTGGGATTGCCGGAAAATCTGATCGAGAAGGTACCCTCTGACGGACTGAGCGGAAAGAGCGACGAGGATAAGCTGGGCTTCACCTATGCCGAGCTGGACCGGTATATCCGGGAGGGCGTTGCCCCGGCCGGAGAGAAGAAGGAGAAGATCGATCGGCTCCATCGGCTTAACCTGTTCAAGCTTCAGGTCATTCCCAGCTATCATCCCGATCTGCCTGTTCGGATCTGACTGTGTGGAGGAAGGCTTATGCCCAAGGGATACGAGACTGAGCAGGATCGGATCAATGCCAGAATGCGCCAGAAGCCGCTGGCCGAGCGGCTGAAGAACTGGTGGTGGTACAACAAGATCTTTGTGCTGTTGGCTGTGCTGGTGGGCGGCGTGCTGCTGTATCTCTTCCTCAGCGACGCCGGACGTGTGGAGGCTGACTACCATGTGGGTATGGTCACCACCGTTTACCGAGAGGAAGACGAACTGCTTCGACTGGAGAGTCGGCTGGCCGCTTACGGAGAGGACCGGAACGGTGATGGACAGATTCAGGTGGATATCACTCCCTACTATGCTCAGCTGGGCTCGGAGAGCACCGAGGGGTATCTGGCTGTAGCTACGCTGGACGCCGATCTGGTAGGCTGCAGGAGCGGACTCTTTCTGCTGGAGGATCCGGAGACCTTCCAGCGTGTTACCGGCGCTCTGCGCTATCTGGATGGCAGTCAGCCGGAGGAGGGGGCAGAGGACTGGGAGAATATGGCCCGCCTTCTGGACGATAAGCAGTCGCCTCTTTACATCGCCTGCCGGGAGGACAACGGAACGGACAGCGACTATCTGGACGACAGCTATGAGCTGATGGAAAAACTGCTGACCGATTTAGCATAAATGAAAACGCGTGTGCCTATGATGTGTCAGGCACACGCATTCTTTTTTTTCTCAGATTCGGGTAAAGGAGCCGGGCTCCAGAGCTGTGGGCTCGCCGCCGCTCATGACCCAGACGGTGGTGGCGGAAGGGTTATAGGCAAGGCTGCCGTCGGCCGTTACGGCCAGCGAACGGATGGCCTGGAGATAGTCCTTCAGCTGGATATTGGTTGCGTACCAGATGTCCGGCTGGCCGGCCAGCTGGGCGTAGCGGGCCAGCACCTCCTCCCGGTTGCCGTCCCGGTCAAAGTCGGCGCTGTGGCCCCAGACAAAAAGGATGGGGCACATTTCGTGGTCGGGCAGCGAGAGAAAACGCTCCACCAGCTCATCGGTGAGCTGGCTATGATGGCAGGTGGGGTCCCACCGGAGGAAGTCCTCCGGCCAGGAGAACCGGCCGGTACCGTTCACAGTCCGGGCATACTCCAGACCGGACAGACGGACAGCCTGAGCGGCTCCCTCGCTGACCTCGCCGTAGGGATAGGAGAAGCCCCGGACCGGCTGGCCGATCAGGCGCTCCAGCTGGCCCTTGTCGCCAAAGATCTCCCAGAGCATCTCGCTCTCGGGCAGTCGGGTGAGATGGGGATGAGAGACCGTGTGGCAGGCGATCTCATGGCCGGCGTAGAGGAAGGGGGCTTCATCGGTGTAGACATACTCCTCCCGGCCCAGACAGCCGGAATTAAGATGGAAGGTGGCCTTGAGGCCCAGAGCGTTGAAAAAGTCAACCAGCTCCCGGTCGGTGCTCCGGCCGTCGTCATAGCTGAGGGTGAGGGCCTTGGTCAGGCCGTTGGGAAAACAAAACTGCATCTTACTGCCTCCTGTCGTTCATTTCGCATAAGCTTGATAGATGTCGATTATGGATTGAGCCGTCTGCTCGATATGCTCCCAACTGCTGGAAGGGCCCAGCGAGATCCGGACCGACTCCCGTGCCTCCCGCTCTGTCCGGCCCATAGCCAGCAGCACATGGGAGGGTCGGGGATCCCGGGCGGCGCAGGCGGCGCCGGTGGAGATGCAGATGCCCCGCAGATCCAACCGGGCAGCCAGCAGCTCTCCGGACAGACCGGGCAGCCGCAGGTTCAGAATATGGGGCAGACAGGGACCGGAGCCATTTACTTCCAGATGGGGGATGCGCGCCCGCAGCTGGGCAAGCAGTCCATCCCGAAGGGCAGCCTGCCGGGCCGATTCCTGCTCCAGATGAGAGAAAACGATTTCGCATGCTGCGGCAAATCCGGCGATGGCCGGCACATTCTCTGTGCCGGACCGGAGACCAAACTCCTGTCCGCCGCCTTCCAGCAGGGGAGGGGGAAAGAACCCTCTGGGAAGGGCTAGAACCCCCACACCGGCGGGTCCGCCCAGCTTGTGGGAGGAAAAAGTGACCAAATCGGCACCTTCAAAGGGCTGAGATACGTGTCCAAAGCTCTGTACAGCGTCGCAGTGGTAGAGAATGCCATGGGCCCGGGCAATGTCCGTAAACGATTTCACATCCTGCAGGATGCCGGTCTCATTGTTGGCGCTTTGGAGGGAGATCAGAACAGTATCCGGCCGGACGGCCGCCTCCAGCGCACGGGGGGCAATCCGCCCATCCGGGCCGGGAGCCAGCCGCGTGACAGTAAATCCCAGCGCTTCCAGAGCGGCTCCGGAGCGGAGAACAGAGGCGTGCTCGATCTGGCTGAGGATAATATGACGGCCCTTTTTTTTGCGTGAAAGGGCAGCCATACGAATGGCCCAGTTATTGGATTCAGTGCCTCCGGATGTAAAAATGATGGATGATGCGGGCATATTCGCAACTTCTGAGATGGTTTTTCTGGCCAAACGCAGATGGCGCCGGGAGAGGGCGGAGGTGGCGTGGATGCCGCTGGGATTACCGAAAGCCTCCCGGGATACCCGGAGCTGCGTCTCCAGTGCCTGAGACAGTGGAGGAGCCGAGGCGGCGTGGTCAAGATAGATCATTTCTCAGACCCTCCTTTCCTGAGCTTATTTCATTATAAGCTCTGCGGACCAGGAAATCAATTGTCTGTACGAGCATGAAACAAGTGAAAAACTTATAGAAAGAAGTTATAGTAAAATTAAACAAGAAAACGTTTAAGTTTTTGTAGAAGCATCCAATGTTTGGGAAAATGCACAATTTTTGATTGACTTTCTTAAACGATATAGTTATATTTCGGTTAAGGAGTATAGCTGAAGCTGCTTGTAAAGCAGAATCTAGCTGTACAAAACGGACAAAAATGAATAAGGAGGAAGAAACATGAAGAAATTGCTCGCTCTGCTGTTGGCACTGGTTATGTGCCTGTCTCTGGTAGCATGCGGTGGCACTGACGCTCCTGCTGAAGAGCCCGCTGAAGAGCCTGCTGCCGAGGAACCCGCTGAGGAACCTGCCGAGGAACCTGCTGAGGAACCTGCCGAGGAACCCGCCGAAGAATCCGGCAAGACCGTGATCAATCTCTGGGCCTTCACCGACGAGGTGCCCAAGATGGTCCAGAAGTATCTGGAACTCAACCCCGAGTTTGCAGAGAAGTATGAGGTCAAGGAGACCATTATTGCCACTACCGACGGTGCCTATCAGCCCGCTCTGGACCAGGCTCTGGCCGCTGGCGGCGAGGATGCTCCTGACATCTACTGCGCTGAGGCTGCCTTCATCCTGAAGTATTCTCAGGGCGATGCCTCTGCCTTCGCTGCTCCCTATGACGATCTGGGTATCGACACCGCCGCTGCCATCGAGGCTGCTGACATTGCTCAGTACTCTGTGGATATCGGCACCCGTCCCTCCGACGGCAAGGTCGTTGGTCTGGGCTATCAGGCCACCGGCGGCGCTTTCATCTATCGTCGTTCCATCGCCAAGGACGTTTGGGGTACTGATGATCCCGCCGTCGTGGCTGAGAAGATCGGCGCTGGCTCCGGCGACTGGGAACAGTTCTACGCTGCTGCTGCCGAGCTGAAGGAAAAGGGCTACGGCATCATCTCCGGTGACGGCGACCTGTGGCACGCTGTTGAGAACAGCTCCGAGTCCGGCTGGATCGTTGATGGCGAGCTGACCATCGACGCTAAGCGCGAGGCCTTCCTGGACCTGTCCAAGGAACTGAAGGACAAGGGCTACCACAACGACACTCAGGACTGGCAGGACGCTTGGTTTGCTGACATGAAGGGCGAAGGCGAGCAGGGTATCCTGGGCTTCTTCGGTCCCGCATGGCTGATTAACTACACTCTGGCTCCCAACTGCGGCGGCACTGCCGTGGGCGAAGGCACCTATGGTGACTGGGCCATCTGCGAGCCTCCCGTGGGCTTCTTCTGGGGCGGCACCTGGCTGCTGGCCAACAAGGATTCCGACGTGAAGGAAGCTGTTGGCGAGATCATTGAGTGGATCACCCTCGACTGCACCGAGACCGGTCTGCAGTATCTGTGGGCCAACGGCACCATCTATGGCGCTGGCGGCACCAAGGACTGCGTTGCTTCCGGTACTGTTATGGCTATGTCCGACGGCTCCGTTGAGTTCCTGGGCGGCCAGAACATGTTCGATATCTTCGTTCCCGCTAACCAGTTTGCCAACGGCAAGTGCCTGACTCAGTATGACGAGAGCATCAACACCTATTGGCGTGATCAGGTCCGTCAGTATACTGCTGGCGAAAAGACCCGTGACGAGGCTATTCAGGCCTTCAAGCAGCAGGTCGCTGACAACCTGGACGTCGTGGTTAACTTTGATTGATGATATTCCCCTCAGGGTATTAACCCCGGTCAGGTAACTAAATAGCAATGGTGGGGGAGGGCAGCATGGGCTGTCCTCCCCTTGCCCAATTCCGGGGAAATGACAAATAGTAAGGAGTGAACCACGATGAATCGCCGCAAAAGCTTCAGTTACGCGAAGTATGGATATCTGTTCAGCATTCCCTTTATCGTCGCATTCATCCTCTTTAAGCTCTATCCGACGATCTACACTGCCGTTCTCGGTTTTACAGACTGCAAGGGCTTAGGTAATACCAACTGGAATTTCCTGGTGGATGAACCCTTTAAGAACTACATCACTATTCTCAACAATCCCTCCTTCCAGACCTCGCTTAAGAATACAGTTGAGCTCTGGATTATGAACTTTATTCCTCAGATTACCCTCGCTTTGATTCTGACGGCATGGTTTACCTCCCGCCGCAACAAGATTCGCGGTCAGGGATTCTTTAAAGTTGTATTCTATATGCCCAACATTATCACCGCAGCCAGCGTGGCCATTCTCTTTAACGCCCTGTTCGCCTATCCCAAGGGCCCTGTGAATGATATCCTTATGTCGGCCGGTGTTCTGGACGAGGCATTCTATTTCATAAACAATAAGACGGCGACCCGGGCGATCGTGGCCTTCATCCAGTTCTGGATGTGGTACGGCAATACCATGATCATCCTGATCTCCGGCGTTCTGGGTATCAACCCTGAGATCTTTGAAGCGGCGGAAGTGGATGGCGCCAGTGATGTCCAGATCTTCTTCCATATCACTCTGCCCAACCTGCGTACCATTCTCCTCTATGTCCTGATTACCAGCATGATCGGCGGTCTGAATATGTACGACATCCCCAAGCTCTTCAGCCTTGGCGGACCGGACAACGCTACGCTGACCACCAACGTGTTTATCTACAATCAGGCCTTCAGCGGCAGCTATATGTACAACCGTGCCTCGGCTGCCAGTATGATCATGTTCCTTATTATTGCCGTACTGTCCGCCCTGCTCTTCCTGGTCATGCGTGACAAGGACGAAATTAAGCGGAAAAAGGAACAGAAGGCTTTTGCCAAAGCTCAGAGAGCACTTGCAAAGGGGGCGAACTAAATGAAGAAAAGACAGGGTAGCATCCTCTTTAAGGTGCTTGTCTACACGGTCTGCATCTTTTTGGCCATTCTCTCGCTGATGCCCTTTGTGATCATGATCATCAACTCGACCAGAAGTACCTACGAGATCCAGCAGCAGGCCATCTCGCTGGTTCCCTCCGGCTACTTCATGAGCAATTTGGAGGTTCTGCTGGGTAAGACCTTCGATCCCGTAAAGGGCTTCCTCAACTCCATTATTATCTCCGTCAGCGCCACTGCCTGCACCGTCTACTTCTCCTCCCTGACGGCCTATGCTCTTGTGGCCTATACCTGGAAGCTGCGGGACACGTTCTTTACGGTGATTATGTGTGTTATGATGATTCCCACACAGGTCATCAGTATTGGCTTCTATCAGCTTATGTACAAAGTGGGCATGACCAATAACTTCCTTGCCCTGATTCTGCCGGCCATTGCCGCTCCCACTACCGTCTTCTTTATGCGTCAGTTCATGCTGGCATCCTTCCCCATGGAACTGCTGGACTCGGCCCGTATCGACGGCTCGGGAGAGTTCCATACGTTCAATGCCATTGCCCTTCCCATTATGAAGCCGGCTATGGCAACGCAGGGTATCTTCTCCTTCGTGGCCAGCTGGAATGACCTGTTCCTGCCCTCTATCCTGCTGACTGATAATTCCAAGTACACCATGCCTATCATGGTCAGTCTGCTGCGGGGCGATATTTACAAGACCGAATACGGCGCCATCTATCTGGGTCTGCTGCTGACCGTCCTTCCCATTCTGATCGTCTACTTCATGCTGTCGAAGTATATTATCGCCGGTGTGGCTCTGGGCGGCGTGAAGGGCTAAGAAATGAAGCGTCGTGAGATCGGGGATCTGCCGGTGTTTCGCTTTCTGCGGGTGCTGGGAGATCTGATGGCGGCCAACTGGCTCTGGATCCTCTGTTCGCTGCCTATTGTCACCATTGGACCGGCTACCTGTGCCCTGTTCACGGTGACGCTGAAACTGGCAAAGGACGAGCCGTTTGGCTTGCTGCGGACCTGGTTCAATGCCTTCCGGGAGAACTTCAAACGGGGCCTTGTGATCGGTCTGGGCGCTATTGCGCTGCTGATCGTGGCAGTAACCGACTTTATCTTTGCTCTCGGACAGGGCGTGGAGCTGCTGCGGAAGTTATTTATTGTGGTTTCTGTGGTGGTGCTTTGCGTACTGCTGACGGTGATCTGCTATACCTTTGCTCTTCAGGCCCGTTTTTCCAACAGCCTGAAAGGCCACATAAAGAATACCTTCCTTCTGACCGTCTGCTGCCCCGGCTGGACCATTCTGATGGCGGTGATCTATGTGCTGCCCATTCTGGGCCTGATCTTATGGCCGGAGATGTTCCTGTATGTGCTGGGCTTCCTGTATCTCATGATGGGCATTTCCGGGCCGACCTTCCTGGCCTCCTTTGTGCTCAAACACGTTTTTGCCCGCTTTGGAGATCAGGAGCAGGAGCTGCCTGAAGAGGACAACTGGACACTGGAAGAATAAACCTCTGACAACGGATGACTGCTTTGGGGCCGGGACTCTCCCTACCCGGTAGCCGTCCGTTGGCTATTTCCGCAAAAGGAGCTTACTATGGATCGAAAACAGGCTGCGGCGAAAGCAAAAGCACTGGTTGCCCAAATGACTGTAGAAGAAAAGGCAAGCCAGCTTCGCTATGATTCCCCTTCTATCCCGCGTCTGGGGATCCCGGGTTATAACTGGTGGAACGAAGCCCTTCACGGCGTCGCCCGTGCCGGCACGGCCACCAGCTTCCCTCAGGCCATCGGCCTTGCTGCCATGTTTGACGATGCCCTGTTGGAGAAGCTGGGCGATGTGGCCGCCACTGAGGGCAGAGCGCGGTATAACGCCCTCTCTCAGGAAGGGGACCGGGATATTTATAAGGGACTGACCTTCTGGTCGCCCAATATCAATATCTTCCGGGACCCCCGATGGGGCCGGGGTCATGAGACTTACGGAGAAGACCCCTACCTCACCGGACGGCTGGGCATGGCCTATATCCGTGGACTTCAGGGAGATGGGCCGGTTATGAAGAGCGCTGCCTGCGCCAAGCATCTGGCCGTGCACAGCGGCCCGGAGGACATTCGCCATCACTTCAATGCTCAGGCAACGGCCAAGGACATGGAAGAGACCTATCTGGCCGCCTTTGAGGACTGCATTCTTCGGGGTAGGGTAGAGTCGGTAATGGGCGCTTACAATCAGGTCAACGGCGAGCCCTGCTGCGGAAGCAAAAGTCTGCTTGTGGATCTGCTTCGGGGCCGGTATGGCTTTGAGGGCCATGTGGTTTCCGACTGCTGGGCGATTCGTGACTTCCATACCGGGCATATGGTCACCGATACCCCGGCGGAGTCGGCGGCACTGGCATTGAATATGGGCTGCGACCTGAACTGCGGCAATACCTACGTTCATGTGATGGCTGCCTATGAGCAGGGACTGGTGAGCGAGCGGCAGCTGACAGTGGCGGCGGAACGGCTGTTCACTACCCGCTATCTGCTGGGCATTATGGGAGAGGGCTCTGAGTATGATCAGATTCCCTTTGAGATGGTGGAGCATCCCGACCATCTGGCCCTGGCCCACGAGGCGGCGCTCAAAAGCTGCGTGCTGCTGAAAAACGATGGCCTGCTGCCTCTGGATCCGGAACGGGTGGGTACCGTGGGCGTGATTGGCCCCAACGCCAACAGCAGAGCGTCTCTTATCGGAAACTATCATGGTACTGCTTCCCGCTACGTTACCGTCCTGGAGGGGATTCAGGATCTGATGGCCGGCAAGGGGAGAGTGCTCTACTCCGAGGGCTGCCATCTGGAAAAGAGAAAGGTGGAGCCGCTGGCTCAGGATCAGGACCGGATGGCGGAAGCTGTGGTGGTTGCCAAGCGGAGCGACGTGGTGGTGCTGGTGCTGGGTCTGGACGAGAGTTTGGAAGGCGAAGAACGGGATATGGGCAACGCTGTGGGATCTGGTGACAAGAAGGATCTGTTCCTTCCCGACGTACAGCGGGAGCTGCTGGACAGGGTGCTGGCAGTGGGCAAGCCGACTGTGGTTCTGCTCATGGCCGGAAGCTCTATCGACCTGTCGGCGGCAGAGGAGAAGGCGAACGCCATTCTGCTGACCTGGTATCCCGGCGCCGGAGGAGGCCGGGCTGTGGCCGAACTCCTCTTTGGCGAGCAGTCTCCCTCCGGAAAACTGCCGGTCACCTTCTATTACAATGACGATCTGGACGCCATGCCCGCTTTTATCGACTATAGCATGGTCAACCGGACCTACCGCTATTTTACCGGCCAGCCGCTCTATCCCTTTGGCTACGGTTTGACCTATGGAGATACCCGGGTTACCGATCTGAAGGCAGAGGGGAGACGGGTGACGGTAACAGTCTGCAACGAGGGCGAGCGGGACACTGAGGATGTGCTTCAGCTCTATCTTAAGGACGAAGGATCTCCCTTTGCACCTGCTAATCCTGTCCTCTGTGGCTTTGCCCGGTTGAAGCTGAAGGCGGGAGAGCAGGCACGGGCGGAGTTGGAACTGGAAGAGCGGGCTTTTACCGTGGTCAATGATCAGGGCTGCCGAATTGCCGGCACCGGACCCTGGACGCTCTGGGCCGGCTTTGGTCAGGGCGATGAGCGTACTGCTCAGCTTACCGGAAAGCGAGCGCTCAGCATGACCATTCAGGGCTGAGTTACAACAAAACGGGAAAAAAGAGTGACCCCCGGCGCGTAAAGCGCCGGGGGTTTGTCATGGGATGGAACAGAAAAACCGGGAGCCCCGAAGGACTCCCGGTCACTTCCCCGGAGAAGTGGGATCCGGGGAAGAGAAGAGGGTGAAGAAAGATTACTTCTCAGGAACGTAGGTGCGCAGATACTCGGCGGTACGGGCGATAGAAGTGTGGGGATCCTCCCAATAGATGGAGTCGTTGATCTCCAGATCGATGCAATTCTGATAGCCCCGGTCTTCCAGCAGCTTGATCCAGCCGGCCAGCTTCTCCTTGCCGTAGTCGCCGTCGCCCAGAATCAGATGGTGGCTGTCGGAGTAGTGGATCCACTGGATCTTGTCGCCCAGCGTATCGCAGAACTGCTCCAGCGTCTCGCCGGCCACTTCCATAGCGACCAGGTCAACGCAGCAGCCCAGATTGGGGGAGTCAACGGCGTCAATGATATGCTTGACGTCGCCCAGAGTCAGGCAGAGGTTGCTCTCGTAGGGCTGCAGCTGCTCCAGCACCAGCTGAACGCCCATCTTCTCGGCGTAGTCAGCCATAATGCGATAGCTGTCGATAGTACGCTTCAGACCGTCTTCACGAGGCAGGTTACGGGGAGCGCAGCCGGTGTTCAGGAAGACCATATTGGTGCCGAATTCCAGAGCGTCGTCCATGGCGTTTCTCATGTAGTCGACAGTGCGTGCGCGCAGACGGAAGTCGGGGTTGGAATAGCTGTAGGGATAGCCCAGAGTCTCGGGAGTGTACATGACGACTTTCATGCCACGATCCTCGATGTTCTTGCGCATCTCGCGGATACGCTTGGCAGCCTCCATGGAGGTGTTATAGTCCAGACGGGAATAGTGAGGAGCGCCGCCCCACATATCGACTTTGGACAGACCGCACTTCTGGAGAGAATCCAGATAGTAGTCGAAGGTGTACTGAACATACTGGACGCTCATGACAGCCATATCCTGCATAGTGATCTTACGTGCCATTTTGGAATCCTCCTTTGATTTGGTGGTTATGTACAGGCCGGGGAGACAGCCCCGGCCTGAGAGATGTGAAAGGTGAGATTACAGCTTCTCAAAGACCACCTTGCCATCGACCAGGGTCAGGCAGACGGCCAGATCACGGATGGTCTCCATGGGCTCGTTGAAGAAGTCACCAGACAGAACAGCGATGTCAGCCTTCTTGCCCACTTCCAGAGTGCCCAGAGTATCCTCGCAGTACAGGGTGTAGGAACCGCCCTTGGTCCAAGCAGTCAGCAGCTCTTCGCGGGTGATCATGTTCTGGGGGTTGAAGGGTTCGCCGCCCTCGGGGAAGTAGCCGCCCACTGCGTGGTAAGCGGAGACGGGGATGTTGTCGAAGACCAGAGGCAGGTCGGTGGCGCAGCAAACGGAAACGCCGCTGTCGATCATCTTGCGGCGGTTCCAGTAATACTGGCCGCGCTCCATGCCGATCTTCTCTTCGATCATAGCGATCTTGCCGGCACGGTCAGCGATGGACTGGATCTGGGGATAGACCTCGGCGATGACGCCCAGCTTGCCCATGCGCTCCAGATCGGCGGGATCGCTGCACTCCAGGTCGGTGATGCAGTGACGGTTGACTACCTTGCCGTTCTCGTCCCGCTTGCACTTCTCGTAGATGTCCAGCACCTTGCCAATGGCACCGTCACCCTGAGCGTGGAGGGAGAAGCGGAAGCCTTCAGCGTCAACGGCCAGTGTGTCGCTCTCCAGCAGAGCCCAGTCGATATCCTGAGCGCAGAGGGTATCGGCGCAGAGGTAGGGTCTCTTCATCTCGCCGCAGAGCTGGCTGATAGAGCCGTCGGTCATCTGGTTGTAGCCGGAGAAACGGACAAAGTCGCTGTGGAACTTGTCGCGCATGGCCTTGCCGTATTCCAGATTCATGGGGAAGCCGACGGGCTGGCTCATGAAGCTGACACGCAGGGTCATCTCGCCGGCCTTGTCCAGCTGCTCCAGAATCTCGGTGAAGCCATAGTAGTCGTCGAAGCCCATTTCCTTGGAAGAGGTGACGCCGAAGCTGTTCATCATCTTCATGTACTCCTTGAAGCGGGGCACGATGTACTCATGATCCTGCATGACAGCACGCAGCATCCGCCAGTAAGCCTCGGACCAGCAGCGGTCGGGAGTGAACTGATAGGTGTCGATGGCGGCCTGGTTCATCCAGCAGGTCTCGCCGCAGGCGGCGATGAGAACCACGGGGCGGTCACCAAAGGCCTCATCCAGAGCCTTGGTGCCTTCAGGATGAATGGTGGTCTCGTCCCAGCCGCGGCCCAGCAGGGGCTTGGTGGCGGGGATGGTCTCGGCGTAGGCCTTGGTCATGGCGACGATCTCTTCGCAGCTCTTGGCGGAGGAGAGGTCAACACCTACATAGCCCAGAGAGTAGCCGGTAAAGAAGCTGTGAGCATCAATGTAGCCGGCAGAGACGGTGCGGTCGCCCAGGTCGTAGATCTTGGTCTCTTCGCCGATGAGCGTCTCGGGAGCGCAGCCCTGACCCACAGCGGCAATCTTGCCGTCGGAAATGGCCACGTAGCCGGCAAAGGGGGCGGCGCCGGTGGAGGTGAAGATGGAGTTGGACTTGAGCAGGATTTCACAGTGGGACATAAGACAGGACTCCTTTTCAAAAACTTGTATAATGAGTAGATAGGTGAATTGGTTTAGCGACGGGATTCTGGGATGAAAGCCGGGTCCCGGTGCCGGGCCTCTCGGAGGAGAAAATCTCACCGGCACAGAGACCCTGCAAATTAGTTATAATATACCATGAAGGGGTAAAGTGGACAAGGCGTTTTGTCTAGAATTGTGTAATGTGTCACTTTTTGAGGTGCATTTTGTATAAAATGCTTAAAACTGGTATAGTTTCGAAGCGGGGAAGGAAACCGGATTCATGACCTCTCTCAAAAATGTAAATAAATGGAAAAAGTGGTTAACTTAAAGAAAGGGCGTGACATCTAAAAAAGCTAAAATGTTTGAAAAAACGTTACATATCATAAAAAAACGCACAAAATGAAGAGCGGTAAAACCGGGGGTGTAAAAATTGGTATACAGAGGTGTAGAAAAAAGGCCTGGATTTATTCATAATTAACAAAAAAAGGACTTATTTTTCATCAAAATGAACGGTTGACGGGGGCTGAGTTCAGTTATTATACTAAGAATGAGGTTTGAAAAACTTTGTATCTTGTATATAAATCGATTTATATTAGGCCTAATACAAAAAAAGGAGTGTGCACACAAATGAAAGCAGCAATGATCGGCGATAACTGCATCGACGTCTATGTCCGTATTAACGGAGAGGTCGTTAACCGCAGATATCCCACTGGCAACGCGGTTGACACCGGCGTCAACCTGCGCAAGCTGGGCATTCCCACCGCGATCATCAGCACCACCGGCAGCGACGAGGATGGCAAGTGGATGCTGGAAACTCTGGCCGCAGAAGGCATGGATATCAGCCACCTGAAGGTGGGTGAGGGCGCCACTGCCATCACTTACATGGACATGAACGGCAACGACCGTGTCCACGGCGACTATGTGGAAGGCGTTCTGGAAAATATCGTTTTTGACGACGAGGATATTGCCTTCGCTGCCGACCACGATCTGGTCCATACCGCCCTCTGGGGCAAGGCCGAGGACGCTCTGCCCAAGATCAAGGCCAAGAGCGGCACCCTGATCAGCTTTGACTATGCTGACCGTCTGGATCATCCTCTGGTGGAGAGCACCCTGCCCTATGTCGACTATGGCTTCTATTCCTATCACAATGAGCGGGACGAGTTCATTGAGAACTTCCTGAAGGACAAGGTGGCCCGCGGCATGAAGGTGGCCGTGGCTACGTTCGGCGAGAAGGGCAGCCTGGCCTGGGACGGCAAAGAGTTCACCCAGTTTGGTATTGTCCCCGCAGAGAAGGTGGTCAACACCGTCGGCGCCGGCGACAGCTATATCTCCGGCTTCCTGTATGGTGTGCTGATGGGCCTGCCCATTGTGAAGTGCATGGAGAAGGGCGCTCAGGTCTCCTCCGGCGTGGTTCAGGTCTTTGAACCCTGGGTCACCGACTGATCACAGCAAAGAAACTGACTGCTTACGGCCGGCGCTGGCCGGTCGTAAGCCGGATATAAGGAGTGCAGAGATGGAACGACGGCAGCAGATCAGACCCCGGGATGAGGCGGTAGAGCAGATCGAATGCTACATCCGGAGCCGGGATATTGCCCCTTACGGGAAGTTGCCGGGCGAGCGCGAAATGTGCGAAATGTGGGGCATTAACCGCACTACCCTTCGCAGCGCCATCAAGCGCCTGATCGAAGAGGGCAAGCTCTACAGCCGGAAGGGTTCGGGTACCTATGTGGCCCCGCCCAAGCTGGAGCGCAATCTTCAGGACGCGAAGAGTACCACCGAGTCTGTCCGGGGCGCCGGCCACAGCCTGCGCAACCGGGTTCTGGATATCGAGGTGAAGCAGGCCTCCAGCTACGAGGCTGAGAAGCTGGCCATTCCTGAGGGGAAAAAGGTATTTCACCTTCGCCGGCTTCGGATTATGGATGGTGTGCCCTATATGATTGAGGCCAGCACGATTAACTACGAGTGCTGTCCCGGCATTGAGAGCTACGATTTTTGCGACGAATCCCTGTACCGGGTCCTCAATTACAACGGCGTTTACCTGACTCAGGGTCAGGAGAGTGTGGGCATTACCTACGCTACCGAGGAGGAGGCAAAGCTCCTTCAGGTAGAGGAAGGCGCGGCACTGTTTTTTATCATCGGCGTTTGCGGGACCCCTCAGGGGAAGCCCGTAGAGTATTTTAAGGCAGTGGCCCGGGCGGACAAGGTGCGCTTTTCCAGCGTCCTGCGCCGGGCGGCAAAACAACGGAAGGGAGAACATTGATTATGAAACTGGCAGCAGTAGGCAGCAATTGCGTGGACTATTACACCAATATCGAGGGCGGCAAGGGTTATCCCGGCGGCGGCCCTGTGAACATGGCTGTATATACCGTTCGTCTGGGCGGTGAGGCCTCCTATACCGGTCCTGTGGGCAACGACAAGTACGGCGAGATCATGCGCGAAGCAATGGCCGCCAAGGGCGTTGACATTTCCCATCTGGAAGTCAAGGAAGGCAAGACCGCTGTCTCCTTCGTCGAGCTGATCGACGGCGAGCGCGTTTTCGGCGACTACGAAGAGGGTGTTCTGGAGACCTATAAGCTCTCTGAAGAAGATATGGACTTCATCTGCAAGCACGACGTGGTCATCTGCGACCTGTGGGGCAAGGTGGAAGGCCAGTACAAGGATCTGAAGGCTCGCGGCATGACCACCGCCTTCGACTGCGCCACCCGTCCTGACGACGAGGCTTCTCTGGTTGCCATCCCCTACTCCGACTATGTCTTCTTCTCCGTGGACGACGGCGATACCGAGGCCACCCGTGAGAAGATGAAGGAGATCAAGGCCAAGGGTCCCAAGCTGGTCATCTGCATGATGGGCGAAGAGGGCTCCATGTGCTATGACGGTGAGACCTTCCACAAGTACGGCATCGTCCCCTGTGACAACGTGGTGGACAGCATGGGCGCCGGTGACAGCTACATTGCCGGCTTCCTGTTCGGCAAGGTGGAAGGCCTGAGCCTGGAAGAGTGCATGCATAAGGGCGCTGCCAACGCAACTGAGACGCTGAAGTACTTCGGCGCCTGGTAATCCAATTCTATTGTAACAGCAGCAGGAGAGACAAGGCATGGGAAACGTAAGCTATCAATCCCCAATTTATCTTCAGGTCCGGGAGATCGTCCGTGCCAAGATCGAACAGGGTGAATATCCTCCCTGTACGGCGATTCCCTCGGAGAATGAACTGGCAGAGATGTACGGTATCAATCGCCAGACGGTCCGCAACGCCATTGGCTCTCTTGTTAACGAAGGTCTCCTCCGCCGGGTACCCGGCAAGGGCGTTTACGTTTTGGGTCAGAAGATCCAACGTGATCTGGAAGAGCTCAACGGCTTTTCGCAGACCATGCGGGACAAGAACGTCAAGCCGTCGTTCAAGGTGGTGACCAAGGCTTTGCGCAGAGCGGGAGAGAAGTACAGCCTTCTCTTCGGTATCCAGCCGGACGACGATATCTTCTATATCAAGCGTCTGTGCTGCGGCGATGCCGAGCCGGTGTCCATTGAGGAGACCTATATCCCTTACTATGTAGTCCCCAAAATGGAGGGCATTGACCTGTCGGTCTTTTCCCTCTATGAGATCTATGACTTCTATGGCATCAATGTCGAGCGGGCCCGCCAGACGCTGGATCTGGTTCGGCTGGAACAGAACGATGCCCGTATGCTGGGTATCGACGCGGAGATGCAGGTAATGCTCTTTGAATGCTCCACCTATGATGACAAGGGCCGTATGGTCGAGTTTAATCGCTGTTACGCACGGGGGGATAAGTGCAATTTCAGCGTCCACTTCAATAAGGTGCTCCCGTCTCTGCGTGGGGACGGTTAAAATTCCACCTGTACGTACAAAACCACAAATGTCTATGAAAAAGAAGGAGTGTATTCCAATGAGCTTTGAAGCTAAGGCCTGGAAGGAAATCGAAGGTCCCTGCCTGCGCAACTTTGACGAGCAGGGCGACATCGACAGCGTCAACGGTGCTCTGGCACTGCGTCCCCAGATCGAGAAGATCGTCGATCAGATCTGGGAAGAGGGTTTTGACAGCATTTACTTCATCGGCATCGGCGGCACCTACGCTTCCGCTATGCAGGTTGAGGTCTATATGCGCGGCAAGTCCTCTCTGCCCGTCTACGTTGAGAATGCGGCTGAGTATCTGACCACCGGCAACAAGCGTCTGACCTCCAAGAGCGTCGTCGTTTACTCCACCGTTTCCGGCAACACCAAGGAAATGGTCCAGCTGATCGACAAGATCAAGGCCGACGGCGTCCGCGTCATCGCCTTCATCGACACCCCCGGCTCCACCCTGACTCAGGAGGGCAAGTGGGATCATCTGGTCATCTACGGCAAGAACGAGCAGCTGAAGTTCTACATGCTGGCTAACTACCTGATGTATAAGAACGGCGAGTTCCCCGAGTATGAGCGCTACAACAAGGAAATGGAAGCTCATCTGGCTCTGGGCCTGGTCAACATCGAGAAGGAAGCTGACGCTTGGGCTTACGAGTATGCCAAGAACAAGGTTGCTTTCCTGAAGGATCATCCCGATCTGCCCCATTACTTTGTCGGCGCCGGCAACCAGTGGGGTGCTACCTACTCCTATGCTATGTGCTACTGGGAGGAGCAGATGTGGATCCGCACCAAGTCCATCACCTGCCCCGAGTTCTTCCACGGCATGCAGGAGATCCTGGTGGCCGACACTCCCGTCACCCTGTTCATGGGCGAAGACGAGCAGCGTCCTCTGGCAGAGCGCGTGGCTCGCTTCCTGCCCAAGGTTTGCGCTAACTACACCATCATTGACACCGCTGAGCTGCCCATGGAAGGCATCAGCAAGGAATTCCGTGGCTCCATCTCCCATCTGATGATGCACGCTGTCAACAACCGCGTTGACGCTTACATGGAGCTCTTCCTGCGTCATCCCCTGTCCATCCGTCGTTACTATCGTCAGTTCGAGTATTAATTTACGGATCTGCGACATTTCTTCCAAAGCCGCCGAAGCTTCCGCTTCGGCGGCTTGCCCTTTGAGAAAAACAGCCCCGCCGGAATACACTTCCGGTGGGGCTGTCTGCTGTATTCAGGTGAGGTAGTCGATCAGAGCGTTGATCGCCGGAGAGAGCCATTTGCCCCGGTGATAGAGCAGCTGCTTCCATACGTGAAGCTCCAGCTCGGGTACCGGGAGTCGGACCAGTTCACCCCGCTCAAAGGCGGACTGCGTGGCGTAGTCGGGGAGGAAGGAGAGGCCGATGCCATGGGCGACCAGATGGCAGATCATGTCGGTGTTTCCGATCTCCAGAATGGGAGACACCTCCAAGAACCGGGAGGCCAAAGCTTCGTCCAGCATCCGGCGGTAGCTCATGCCCTTCTCGGTAAGAATAAAGGGATGGCCGATTAGCTCCTCCAGAGTGAGAGACCCTTTTTTTGCCAGAGGAGAGTCAGAAGAGACCACAAAATGGATGCAAATTTTTTCTTCCTGTGCGATAATATATTGGGTATCGTAGATGTGGTTGTCCAGCGTGCAGATCAGGTCTACCTCGTTATGATCCAGCATCCGGAACATCTCCTCCGTACCGGCGGGAATGACCTTCAGTGTGATATTGGGATAGAGCTGGCGAAACTGCTGATATTGCTCCCGGAGAAAGTGGAAGCAGATTGAGTCGGCGGTGCCCAGCCGGATATGTCCGGAGACGGCAGTCTTAGTCTGACTATGCTCACCCATCTCCCGGGCCAGCTGGAGAATCTGGTGGGCATAGCTCAGTGTCTCCCGACCGAGGGCAGTCAGGGTCACTGTATGGCCGATGCGTTCAAACAGCTGGGCGTTGAGCTCGCTTTCCAGCTGGCGGATCTGGAAGGAGACCGTAGACTGGGAGAAGCCCAGCTGCTGGCCGGCCTTGGTAAAGCTGCCCAGTTCAGCGGCCTGAATAAAGGTCTGCAAATTTTTCAGTTCCATACTTCCTCCGTCAGGGTTTGGATCGAAAATTTCGATGGACCCTATTATGACTATCAATTTTACAAATATCAACGCTCATTGTATACTGTTCTGGTCTAAAAAACAAGAACAACAGCTCTCCTTGCGGCAAGATTTTTGGCCCAGAGGGAGTAGAGGAAAGGAAACAGAGAAAAATGAGCGTAGTACAGTTCCTGTCTGATGGAGCGATGGCCCTTTTCCGGGGAGTATTCCATCTGCTTTGGGGCGATCTGATCACCATCCCTCTGCCCGGAGGCGGCAGTATTGGCCTGTCCCTGCTGGTGCTGATCCTGATTCCCGCGGGTGTGTTTTTCACCATCCGGACCCGTTTTCTGCCGATCCGGCTCTTTCCGGAGATGGTCCGGGTGACGCTGGAGAAGGGTGGAAGCAAAGAGGACGGGTCCATCTCCGGTGTACAGGCCCTGATTATCTCCACCGCTACCCGTGTGGGTATGGGCAATCTGGTGGGTGTAGTGGCAGCCATCTCCGCCGGCGGCGCCGGCGCCGTCTTCTGGATGTGGGTTACCGCCCTGATCGGCGCGTCTACCGCCTTTGCCGAAGGTGTGCTGGCCCAGCTGTATAAGGAGAAGGATCCGCTCTACGGCGGATACCGGGGCGGTCCTGCCCAGTATATTCACGGATATGTCAATGAAAAACGGGCAGCCAAAGGCAAGCATCCGGCCAAAAAGAGCGTTATTGCCCTCCTCTTTGCCATCTCCGGTCTGATCTGTTGGTGCGGTATCAGTCAGGTCATCAGCAATTCGGTGACCTCGGCTCTGGACAACGCCTTCCATATTCCGCCTATTTGGTCCACTGTTCTGCTGGTGGCAGTGGCCGCGGTTATCGTGCTGAGAAAGAATGCCACTGTTAAAGTGCTGGATATTCTGGTTCCCGTAATGGCCGGCTGTTACTTTGTCATTACCGTGCTGATTATCTTCCAGAACTTCCATCTCATCCCTGCTGTTCTGGAGCGGATCTTTGCCGAGGCGTTTGGCATTCGTCAGGTTGTGGCCGGCGGCTTCGGCGCCGTGCTCATGAACGGCGTCAAGCGGGGCCTCTTCTCCAACGAGGCCGGTTCCGGCTCCGCTCCCTGTGCCGCTGCCGCCGCCGATGTAGACCACCCCGCGAAGGAAGGCCTCCTTCAGGCCTTTGGCGTCTTTATTGATACCATTGTGATCTGCTCCTGTACCGCCTTCATTATGCTGCTGGTCCCGGAGGAACTGGTGGCCGGTCTTACCGGAATGGATCTGCTCCAGACGGCCATGACCTATCATCTGGGCCGGTTTGGCAGTATCTTTATCGCCGTTATCCTTTGGCTCTTCAGCTTCTCCACCTTTATCGGCGTACTCTATTATGCCCGGCCTAACGTGGCGTACCTCTTCGGAGATAACTGGGCTTCCCAGACAGCTTACAAGGTGCTGGCTCTGGTCATGCTTTTTGTGGGTGGTCTGGCTGCCTATACCTTTGTCTGGGATCTGGGCGACGTGGGTATTGGCCTGATGACTGTTTTCAATATGATGGCTCTGATCCCCATGGCAGGTAAGGCGGTGAGCAGCCTGAACGACTACGAGGCCCATCAAATGGGCAAACGGGAAGAGTGATGTGATTTTATGTCCGCAAAACGAGGAAAAATGAAAGAGGAGACCTTAAAAGCCTTGCTGGAAGGCTGCTCGCTGGGCCAAAATCTCATTCTGCTGGATGAGGTGGACTCTACAAACAGCTATCTCAAGCGGGAGGCAAAGCATCTCCCCGCCGGCACTGTCTGTATCGCGGACAGCCAGACTGGCGGCCGGGGCCGGATGGGCCGCGGCTTCCAGTCTCCTGCGGGGAAGGGGCTCTACTGCTCCCTTCTCCTGCGGCCGGAGCTGGCCCCTGCTGAGGCAGTGAACTTTACTGCCTATGCCGCCATCGCTGTCTGCGGCGGCGTTGAAGCGGTCACCGGCTGCCGTCCTCAAATTAAGTGGACCAACGATATCGTCCTGAAAGGGAAAAAGATTTGCGGCGTACTTACCGAAATGACCATCGGCCCCGGCGCCGCTCTGGAGCATCTGGTGCTGGGCTTCGGACTAAATGTGAGTCAGAGGCCGGAAGACTGGCCGGAAGACCTCCGGAAGATCGGCGGCTCTTTGGAAGAACTGCTGCCCGGCACCTTCTCCCGGGAGGAACTGGCCGCTGCCATCCTGCGGGAAGTGGAGAAGATTTACCATAATTTTATTTCCGGTAAACTTGACGGATGTCTGGAACAGTACCGGGCCGACTGCCTGACGCTGGGCCGGGAGGTTCGGCTGGTAGACGGAAATCGGGAAGCGCTGGCCTTTGCCGAGGAGATTGACCGGGACTTTGGACTGGTGGTCCGCTATCCGGATGGACGCCGGGAGACGGTGAGGAGCGGCGAGGTGAGTGTCCGGGGGCTTTACGGCTACCTCTGATCGAGGGAAAAAGTGCGGAAAGTCCCGGCCTTTACCCTTGACAAGGGAAAAAGGGTCCGATATACTAAATGCATCTTTCAAATAGCTGAGAAGGGGAGGAGTACGCGCCCTCACCGCAAAGCAGAGAGATACCGGTCGGTGTAAGGTATCAGGCGGGACAAGCGCGGAAGGTCGCCCCAGAGCTGCGGTCTTGAAACTGCCGGAAGTAGAGATCGCCGGATACCCGCCGTTATCGGGATCGAGTGCAGGCTATTGGCCTGAATTCAGGTGGTACCACGGACTATTGTTCGCCCTGAGCCCAGCGGCTCGGGGCGTTTTTGTTTCCCTGAGTCAGAAATCAGAAGGAGCGTGAAGCGCAATGGCAAGAGAACTGCCCAAGGTCTATGAACCGCAATCTGTCGAGTCCCGCATCTATGATATGTGGGAGTCCAACGGCTGCTTCAAGGGTCACCGGGATCCGGAGAAGAAGCCCTTTACTATCGTTATGCCCCCTCCCAACGTTACCGGCCAGCTCCACATGGGTCACGCCATGGATGCTGCCCTGCAGGATATCCTGATCCGCTTTAAGCGGATGCAGGGCTACGCTGCGCTCTGGGTCCCCGGCACCGACCACGCCGGCATCGCCACCCAGATCAAGGTGGAGGAAGAACTGCGCAATAAGGAAGGTCTCACCCGGTATGATCTGGGCCGTGAGAAGTTCCTGGAGCGGGTCTGGGACTGGAAGAACAAGTACGGCAACCGTATCGTCCAGCAGCAGAAGAAGCTGGGCGCCTCCTGCGACTGGGAGCGTCAGCGCTTTACCATGGACGAGGGCTGCTCTAAGGCTGTTCGTGAAGTCTTTGTCTCCCTGTATGAGAAGGACCTGATCTACAAGGGCAGCCGGATCATCAACTGGTGTCCCAACTGCGTGACCGCCCTGTCCGACGCTGAGGTGGAATATCAGGACAAGCCCGGCCACCTGTGGCATATGCGCTATCCTCTGGAGGACCAGCCGGGTGAATATCTGGTGGTGGCTACCACCCGTCCCGAGACCATGCTGGGCGATACCGGTGTGGCCGTCAACCCCAATGATCAGCGCTATCAGCATCTGATCGGCAAGAACTGCATCCTGCCCATCATGAACCGACCCATTCCCATCGTGGCCGACGACTACGTGGAGATGGACTTCGGCACCGGATGCGTCAAGATGACGCCCGCCCATGACCCCAATGACTTCGAGGTGGGTCTGCGGCACAATCTGGAGTCCATTCGTGTGCTGGACGACAATGGCAGAGTCAATAATAACGGCGGCAAGTACGAAGGTATGGACCGCTACGAGGCCCGTAAAGCCATTGTGGCCGAGCTGGACAGCCTGGGCCTAATGGAGAAGATCGAGGACTACTCCCACAATGTGGGTACCTGTTACCGCTGCCACAACGACGTGGAGCCGATTATCTCCGCTCAGTGGTTCGTTCGCATGAAGCCTCTGGCTGAGGAGGCCATGCGCGTGGTGGCCGAGGGCGAGACCAAGTTCGTCCCCGAGCGCTTCTCCAAGACCTATATGAACTGGATGGAAGGCGTCCATGACTGGTGCATTTCCCGCCAGCTCTGGTGGGGCCATCAGATCCCTGTCTGGTACTGCGCCGAGTGCGGCCATATGACCGTCTCCCGGGAGGACCCCGACTGCTGCGAAAAGTGCGGTTCGAAGAACATTGAGCGGGATCCCGACGTACTGGACACCTGGTTCTCCTCCGCGCTCTGGCCCTTCTCTACTTTGGGCTGGCCGGAAAAGACCCCCGATCTGGACTATTTCTATCCCACTGATGTGCTGGTCACCGGCTATGATATTATCTTCTTCTGGGTGGCCCGGATGATCTTCTCCGGCTGCGAGCATACCAAGAAGCCTCCCTTCCACACCGTCCTGATCCACGGCCTGGTCCGCGACGCTCAGGGCCGGAAGATGTCCAAGAGTCTGGGCAACGGTATTGATCCTCTGGAGATTATCGACAAGTATGGCTGCGACGCACTGCGCTTCAATCTGGTCACTGGCAACAGCCCCGGCAACGATATGCGCTTCTATACCGAGCGCTGCGAGGCTATGCGGAACTTTGCCAATAAGATCTGGAACGCTTCCCGCTTCCTGATGATGAATATGACCATTGAGGAATGCAAGCTGCCCGAGATGCTGGAGCTGGAGGACAAGTGGATCCTCTCCAAGCTCAATACCGTTATTCGGGAAGTTACCGAGAACATGGAGAAGTACGAACTGGGTGTGGCTGCGCAGAAGGTCTACGACTTCATCTGGGACAGCTACTGTGACTGGTATATCGAACTGACCAAGGCCCGCCTGAACGGCGAGGACGAAGAGGCTAAGATCCGTGCCCAGCAGGTGCTCTGCTATGTGCTGACGGATATCCTCAAGCTGCTGCACCCCTTCATGCCCTTCATTACCGAGGAAATCTGGCAGGCTCTGCCCCACGAGGGAGACTACCTGATGCTCCAGAAGTGGCCTGAGTACGACGAGAAGTTCTCTTTCACCGCCGAGGAGACTGCCATGGAGCAGATCATGGACGTCATCAAGGCTGTCCGTACCCGCCGGAGCGAGATGAACGTGGCTCCCGGCCGCAAGGCAGAGCTGACTCTGGTGGCCGAGAACCCTGACGACTTCGCCAAGGGCATCCCCTTCTTCACCCGTCTGGCCGCCGCCTCTCAGGTCACCGTTACCACACAGGCTCCCGCCGTTCTGGACGGCCTGGTCAGCGTGGTCACTCCCGCCGCCAAGTGCTTTATCCCGCTGGCCGAGCTGGTGGATCTGGACAAGGAGCGGGCCCGTATCGCCAAGGAGCTGGAAAAGGCACAGAAGTATCTCAGCGGTATTGAGAAGAAGCTGTCCAACGCCGGCTTTGTGGCCAAGGCTCCCGAGGCTGTTGTGGCCCGTGAGCGTGCCAATATGGAAAAAACTGCCGCCCTCATCGCCCAGCTCACCGAGTCTCTGAAGGCTCTGGGCTGAGAATTGACCCTATAGCAAGACAGACCGCCCCTCATCTGCGGATGAGGGGCGGTTTTTGTAACCGGAGACCGGAAAGCTGTGTCTTTACTGGTAGAAAGGAGGGAGAGAAGATGGACGAAAAAGACTGTGTTCGGGCGTTGCGGGAAGGAAATCTATCTGCGCTGGAAGCGCTGATGGATCGGTACTCCGCCTACGTCTATACCGTTGCTGCTTCCATCCTCCGCTCCTCCATGACAGAGGAGGATATAGAAGAGGTAGTTTCCGATGTGTTTTTTGCCCTCTGGAAGCATAGAAAAGCGCTTCGCGCTCCGGACAGGGTGAAGAGCTGGCTGGGACGTACTGCGCGCAATATGGCCGTCAATAAGCTTCGGCAGAAGAGACCCGTTCTGGAGCTGGAGGATGATCTGCTCTCACCGGAGGAAGAGACGATGGACGACCACCTGAGCCGGCAGGAGCGGCAGCATAGGGTGGAGCAAGCCCTCCGAGAGATGGAGAGCAGAGATCGGGAGATCTTCCTGCGGCATTACTACTGCTGCCAGTCTGTCCGGGAGATCGCCCCGGCGGTAGGGCTTTCAGTCTCAGCGGTGAAGACACGGCTGTTTCGAGGGCGGAGCAAGCTGCGGGAGTGGCTGTTGAAAGGAGGGTGGACAGATGAAACGGATCTCTGACCTGATGGGAGAGAGTGTGTGTTTAGAGCGCGGGGAGCATGAGTTGCCGGATCGGGAGGCCCTGGAGCGGATGAAAACGCGTACGCTGAAAAGGATTGAAGGGGAGAAAAAAGACGGATGGCGTCGGTTTTCCCGACCGATGGCAGCTTGCGCAGCGCTGTTGCTTTTGGTTCTGGCCGGAGCCGCGCTTGATCTGGAACGTCTGGACTATGTGGTCTTTTCCGGAAGCAGGGAACAGGACCGGGACTGGAGGGAAGAGCTGGAGTATCCGCTTCCTGAGCGGCTGGGCGCGTACACCCTGCGAAGTGTCAGCGGGAAGAGAATCTCTGCCTCAGAGACAGTGCCCAGCGAAGGGATGGAGGCAGAGTATATGACCTTCAGCGCCGTCTATCTGCCGGAGGAGGATGGAGAAGTGGATATGGCTACGTGGGATACGCTGGCACTGGAAGCGGGACGGATGGAGGGGAGACTGTGGGCCGCGTATTTTGGCTTTGATCCGGAGACGGGAGAGTGGATCGCGTGGCCGGAACACCCCAATTATCCGGATCTGATCTACTCAGAGCCGGAGATAACGGAGTATCGGGGGTATACCCTCTATCTCAGCCGATGCTCCTTCACCGTTCAGGAGACGGACGCGATGGGCGAGCCAACAGGAGAGCTGATCACTGCCACCGATCAAAATGTCCTCTGGCTGGACGAGGAAAGGGGGCTCTGCTTCCGACTCACTGTCCCTGAGCAGCCGGAGCAGCAGGGACTGAAATATGCCAAAGCTGTCATAGACAGCGCTTGTAAGTAAAAAGAGGACCGCCCCTCATCTGCGGATGAGGAGCGGTTTTTGTCTATCGGGCCGTTACTTGCCGCGGGTAAAGGCGCAGATTGCCTGACTGGCAAAGTCGGCTGTGCCCTCGCCCCCGGCCTTATCAATGGCCGCTTTCATCCGCTCATCGCAGAGATACATCTGGCCCAGTCCCTGCAGAATCTGATCGGTACAGGTGTAGAAATGATCGGTGATATACTGCTGAAGTCGGGCGACTGCGGCTTGAGCTTCCGGCGACTGGGGGCCCTTGTCCCGGAGCTGGCCCAGCTCAGCCAGCAGAGCCAGCAGCCCGCTGCCGGCGGACGAAACGTCCATGCCGGCCTTTTCACGGGACTCATACTCCTGCCAGGCCTGACTCTGACCCCAGCGGGCCTTGGCCTCGGAGCGGTACTGCTCCATTTTCTGGTCGTCAAAAGGCTTGAAATTCATGGTAATCTCTCCTGTTGTCTGTATTTTTAGGGCCAGTTGGATAAGCTCATCCAGCCTCTGGCGCTGGGCCTGAAGCAGTACCAGCTGCCCGTCAATGGCCTTTACCGGATCGAAGTCCGGCCTATCCAGCAGTTGACAGATCTCCTTGAGAGAGAAGCGCAGCTCACGAAAGAGCAAAATACTCTGCAGCCGGGCCAGTGAGCTGTCGTCGTAGAGTCGGTAACCGGCCCCGGAGACCCGGGCGGGCCGAAGCAGACCGATCTTGTCATAGTGGTGCAGGGTGCGGACAGAAAGTCCGGTGAGCTGGCTTACCTGCTTGACTGTCAACATAGTGATCTCTCCTCTCAAAATCATAATAAACGATGACGTAAGGGGAGAGTCAAGCAGTTTTTATCAAAATTTTTCCATCTATATCCCTTCGACGGAATATGCGGGAGAGGGGCAATATAATCACCCTATACCCACCAAATCGGGTACAGGGTGAATTCATATTTAACGCAAGAGATACCGGAGGAGGAATGGACATGGAACTGACTTGCCGCTCCAGAAGCTGTAAGACACGCTGGAAGCTGACAGGAGAGATCGACCATCATCGGGCTCAGGCTCTGAGCCGGGAACTGGAACGGGAGGTGAGTACCCGGCTGCCGGGAGAGTTGGTGCTGGACTTCTCCGGCGTCACCTTTATGGACTCCTCTGGAATTGCGCTGGTCCTCCGGGCCAGCCGACTGATGGAGGAGCTGGGGGGCCGGCTCCGACTGGAGTCGGTACCCGGACAGGCACTGCGGGTGCTTAAGGCTGCCGGTATCCACCGACGGGTGGAACTGGGAGAAGAATAGGAGAGGAGGAGCTACATATGAAACCGGTCAACAGTGTCAAACTGGAATTTTTAAGCCGCAGCGCCAACGAGGGATTTGCCCGGTCGGCGGCGGCCTGCTTTGCTGCCCAAATGGACCCCACGCTGGAGGAACTGGGGGATCTGAAAACGGCCGTCTCCGAGGCGGTGACCAACGCTATCGTCCATGGCTACCCGGAGGAACTGGGTAAGGTCTCTCTGCGTCTGCGTCGGTATGAGGACCGGACGCTGGAAATCCGGGTTCAGGACTGGGGCCGGGGAATACCGGACGTGGAAAAGGCCCGGGAGCCCATGTTTACCACTGGGGGAGAGGAGCGCAGCGGCATGGGCTTTACCATTATGGAGAGCTTTATGGACGCGGTGAAAATCCGTTCCCGGCCCGGACGGGGGACCTGCGTCACTATGCGGAAAAAACTCTCTTCCCGGCCGGGAGGCCGGCTGTGACCCTTCGGCAGGGCCAGCTGCTTGAGGCTGCCCGGCAGGGAGACAGGCAGGCCAGAGAGCGGCTGCTGATGGAAAATGATAAGCTGATCTGGAGTATCGTCCGCCGCTATACCGGCCGGGGCGCCGAGATGGAGGATCTCTTTCAGCTGGGCTGTATTGGATTTCTGAAGGCAGTGGAGGGCTATGACCCGGACTATGGGACCCAGTTCTCTACCTACGCTGTGCCCAAAATCGCCGGAGAGATCCGCCGCTTTCTCCGGGACGACGGCACGGTCAAGGTCAGCCGTACCCTGAAGGAGCGGGCACTTCGAATCCGGATGGCCCGGGAAAGCTTGAGTCTTCGGCTGGGTCGGGAGCCGGTTCTCTCTGAGCTGGAGGAGGAAACCGGAATCCCGGCGGAGGACATCGCCGCCGCCGAACTGGCGGCAGGGCCGGTAACCTCTCTGCAGAGCGAGACGGGAGAGGGACTGACGCTGGAGTCCGTTTTGGGCGACGAGGGGATTGAAGGGGAGATTGTGGAGTCCCTCTCGCTCCGACAGGCCATTGATCAGCTCCCGGACCGGGAGCGGCAGGTGATTCTGCTGCGCTTTTACCGGAACCTGACGCAGGAGCAGACGGCCCGGGTACTGGGCGTCAGTCAGGTGCAGATCTCCCGCCTGCAGAAAAAGGCGGTCCAGCAGCTGCGAAAAAAGCTGGAATAGGCCGGACCCATATGGTAAAATACCTCCAGACAACTACCGCTGGAGGCAGGAATATGGGCTATAATACTGTCATTTTTGATATGGACGGCACCATTCTCGATACGCTGGAGGATCTGAGAGCGTCGGCGAATTATATCCTTTGCCGGGAGGGCATGGCGCCGATCACGCTGGAGCAGACGCGCCGCTATGTAGGAAACGGCGCCCGGGTCCTCTGGGAGCAGATCCTTGGCCCGGATCATCCGGATCTGGACCGGCTGCTGGCCGACTTCAAGCTCTGGTACGCCGCGCATAACCAGATCAGAACCGGTCCCTATGCGGGGATTCTGGAGCTTATGGAAGCCCTGCGTCAGCGGGGGATTACCATGGCCGTGGTCTCCAATAAACCTCACGAATCAGTTCTTGCCCTGAGCCGCCAGTTTTTTGGTGACTATATGGCGCTCTCCATGGGAGAGCAAGCTGGGATCAGCCGTAAGCCCGCTCCGGATATGGTCTGGTCTGTAATGGAGCAGCTGGGCCGACAGAAGGATGAATGCGTCTATGTAGGCGACTCGGAGGTGGACTTTGCCACGGCCGGAAACGCCGGACTGGACTGCGTCAGCGTCAGCTGGGGCTTCCGGGACCGGGAACTGCTGGAGCAGCTGGGACCAAAGGCCATTATTGACAGCCCCATGGAGCTGCTGGAGCATTTGGATTAAATGAAAGACAGAAAAACGCTCTGATCGTAAGATCAGAGCGTTTTTCTGTTGTTATCGCTTTGCCAGCTTTTCGATCAGCGCGGCGATCTCATCCAGCTTTGCACCGGCCTCGCCGCTTTCCACCGCCTGCCGGACGCAGTTGTCCAGATGAGCCTTCAGTATCTCTGTGTTGGCTTTGGACAGAATAGATTGGGTGGCCATGAGCTGGTTGGAAATATCCATACAGTACCGGTCCTCCTCGATCATCCGAAGAATGCCGTCCAGCTGGCCCCGGGCTGTCTTCAGAAGTCGGGAGATTTGGGTTTTATCCGCTTTCATCAGTCTACAGAGACCACTTCATAGCCGGCGGTGGTCACAGTGTCGGCCAGAACCTGATCGGCCACGTCAGCCTTCAGCGTACAGGTGGCCGTCTTGGCCTCCAGATCTACCAGACAGCTTTCCACACCGGGAACTTCGCCGAGCACCTTTTCTACACGGGCCTTGCAGTGGGGGCACATCATGCCGTTAACAACGAGAACTTTTTTCATCGCTACATCTTCTCCTTTGATTTTTAGTTCAGTGACAGGTTGGACAGGGGCGTTCACGGGCGTATCCGCCGAAGAAACAGAGGGATGGCTGGGCTTGAACAGCCGCAGGCGCAGGGCGTTGGAGACCACACAGAAGGAACTCAGACTCATGGCAGCAGCGCCGAACATGGGAGACAACTGCCAGCCCAGAAGGGGATAGAAGAGGCCGGCGGCCAGGGGAATACCCAGCGCGTTGTAACAGAAGGCCCAGAAAAGATTTTCTTTGATGTTCTTAATGACCTTTCGGGACAGCTCAATGGCGCCGGCGGCGTCGGTGAGATCGGACTTGACCAGTACCACGTCGGCCGATTCAATGGCCACGTCGGTACCTGCTCCGATGGCAATGCCCACATCTGCCCGAGCCAGAGCGGGGGCGTCGTTGATACCGTCGCCTACCATGGCCACCTTACGTCCCTCGGACTGGAGTCGGGCGATCTGCTGCTGCTTGTCCTGGGGGAGAACATCGGCGATAACGCTGTCGATCCCCAGAGGACCGGCTACCGCCCGGGCTGTCCGGCTGTTGTCGCCGGTCAGCATGACCACCTGAATGCCCAGCGATCTCAGCGCTTGAATGGCCTTGGGGCTGGTAGCTTTGACGGTATCAGCTACGGCAATTGTGCCCAGATAGCGGCCGTTTTCGGCAAAGTAGAGGGGCGTCTTGCCGCTGTCAGCCAGTGCCTCGGCCTGAGCGGGGTCGATTGCGATGCCCAGCTGCTTCATAAGCCGCTGATTGCCGGCAGCGTACTGGTCGCCGTCGATGGTAGCCTGAAGTCCCAGACCGGGCAGCGCCCGGAAGTTGGATACGGGGCAGAGGGGGACATTCAGCTCTTTGGCAAGGCCAACAATAGCGTCTGCCAGCGGATGCTCCGAGGCGGCCTCCAGAGAGGCGGCCAGATTGAGCAGCTCGCCTTCTGTCCGCCCGGGGGCGGGGAGCAGATCGGTGACTTTGGGTTTGCCCTCGGTAATGGTACCTGTTTTGTCCAGAACCACGGTGTCGATCTTATGCAGGCTTTCCAGACTTTCCGCCGACTTGAAAAGAATACCCAGCTCGGCGCCTTTGCCGGTACCCACCATAATGGCAACAGGGGTGGCGAGTCCCAGCGCGCAGGGACAGGAGATGACCACCACCGACATGGCGGCGGTAAGGGCGGAGGTGACAGACTGGGTGAGAACCAGCCAGACGATGGCGGTGACCAGAGCGATGACGAGTACGACCGGCACAAAGATACCGGCTACCTTGTCGGCCAACTTGGCGATGGGCGCTTTGGAGGCGGAGGCCTCCTGAACCAGACGAATGATCTGGGCCAATGTAGTATCCTCACCCACCCGGGCAGCGGAGAAGGTGATGGTGCCGTTGCCGTTGATGGTGCCGCCGTAGACCTTGTCGCCCGGGTGCTTCTCGGCGGGGATGGGCTCGCCGGTGAGGGCGGACTCGTTGACCGAGGTGGAGCCGGAGACCACCTTGCCGTCTACCGGGAAGGACTGGCCGGGCTTGACCAGAATCAGATCGCCGACCTCTACCTCCTCGATGGGAATCTCAGCCTCGGCGCCTTCCCGGATCACGGTGGCTACCTTGGGCTGGAGAGCCATCAGATGCCGGAGCGCGTCAGAGGTCTTGCCCTTGCTTCTGGTCTCCAGATATTTGCCCACGTCAATAAGGGTGAGAATCATGGCGGCCGACTCCAGATACAGATGCTTATGCTGGAAGGTCATTGCGGTCTCAAAATCTCCCCGCCCCAGGGCGGCGGCCATGACGTAGAGGGCGTAGAGGGAGTAGATCAGACCGGAAGCGGCTCCGATAGCGATGAGGGAATCCATATTGGGCGCCTTCCGCATCAGCGCCTGAAAGCCGTTGATGAAATATTTGTCATTCAAATAGAGAATGGGCAGGGTCAGCAGCAGCTGGGTCATCGCGTAAACCATGGAGTTCTCCGCGCCGGTGAAGAAGGCGGGGAGGGGGAGGCCCAGCATATGGCCCATACAGATATAGAAGAGGGGGATCATAAAGATCAGCGAGCCAATCAGACGTCTTTTCATGGTCCGGATCTCGGCCTCAACAGGGTCTGCCTCCTCTTTGACCGGGGCCTTTCCTCCTTTGGCGGAGGAGGCGGGAGCGGCGCCGTACCCGGCATCCTCCACTGCCTGACAAATCTCCTGGGCGGAGAGCTGACTCTCGTCGTATTCTGCTGCCATGGAATTAGCCAGCAGATTGACACTGACGGACTGAATTCCAGGCAGGGCACAGACAGCTTTTTCTACATGGGCGCTGCATGCTGCGCAGCTCATTCCGGTGACGGAAAAAGATTGTTTCATAGCAGTGCTCCTTTCTGTAATACCCCACCCCTGGGGGGTGTAAAGTTAGCTTAGCACAACTTCTTAAGAAAGTCAAGTGCCCCGCTGAAAAACGGGGCACTGAGCTGCTGAAAAATTATTCCGGATCAGAGCCGGGCCTGGTCCGGGTTGTGCGGCAGTCGTAAAAGCTGATCATATTCTTGTAGTAATTGCTTACTATATGTACCAGTCGTTCGGCGTCCTGATGGGCAAAGGCTTCTACGATGGCGTTGTGATAGTAAAGGCTGCCATAGAAGAGAACATTATCGTTCTCAGAAGGGGGAAAATAGTTGAGAACGGAGGTAAACTGCTTACGGACCATGTCCAGAACCTGATTGTCCAGCGTGGAAGAGATTCGCTGATAGAACTGGTCGATCAGCCGGAAGAGCTCCCGGTGCTGTTCGGGCTTCAGGTTGTGCATCTGATGTAGGATCTTCTTCAGATCGGGGAGCAGCTGGCTGTCGCCGGCCTGCATGGCGTACAGGCAGATCTGGGGCCGCAGCAGAGCACAGGCATTGAGCACGTCTTTGAGGATCTCTTTTGTAATGGGCGTGGCCCGATTCAGGCGGCCAACCTTGTCCGAGCGGACGAAAGTGCCTTTGCCATGGATACTCTCTACGGCGCCGATGGCGATGAACTGCTGGATTGCGCTGCGAACGCTGGTCCGGCTGACTCCGAGGGTGCTGCAGAGCTGGCTCTCGGAGGGAAGTTTACTGCCCAGAGGCCAGGAGCCGTTTTCAATATTCAGTTGGATATATGCTGCTACCTGATCGGTAACAGAGAAGGATCCTGCCATAGCGTGCCTCCGAAAATCGCCTTTGGGCCCTGAGTGGAAGAAAAAACAATTGTGTGAAAAAATTATATCAGGAATTTGGGCGAATGGCAAGATAATTCAAGTAAAATAAACCGAAAAACAGGGAATCTTGCGTGATGCTGCCGAATAGACGATAAAGAGCCGGCTCAGCGGTCTGAGCCGGCCCTCTGGCAGAAGCCTGATTCAAATGTCAGAGCCGGGACGATCCTCTGTCCGGTCCCGAAACAGCAGAGAGATGCACCAGATGGCGCCAATGGCCACCAGTACATAGACGATCCGGCTGAGCAGACTGGCAGAGCCGCCAAACAGAAAAGCCACCAGATCGAACTCCAGCAGACCTACCAGCCCCCAGTTCAAGCCGCCGATGATCACAAGGATCAGCGCAAGTTTATCCAGCATCCGTAGTTCCTCCTTCCCGGAGACAGAAATGCCTCACGGAAGCTAGTGTAAGCAGGAAAAACAGATCCTATACCGGCCTCAGAGGGAAAAATCTTCCTCTTTCAGACGGGAAAAATCCGGCGCGGCCGGCGCGGCGGGAATGCGCTTAAAGGGGTCGTAGGAAAAGTTCCGGCAGCTGTCGCCGGGGGAGAGGATTCCCTTCTTGACACAGCCTACACGGTCCTCGTCCAAAACGGCGGCATGGACGCAGTAGGCGCAGCGGGGCTCCATATCTTTTCGAAACAGCATGGCGATCTCCTCCTGAGGTTGTCTTTTCTCTATTATAGCGCGCTCCCATCCGGATTTCCATCCTTTTTTCCCCGCCGGGTCCAGACCAGACCCAGACAGACGGCCAGCCCGGCTCCTGCCAGCGGCAGCGGAGAGAGGGAGAGGGAAGGAGCGCCGATAAGGGAGGGGAAGAGCGCCAGCAGTACCAGACAGATACCGGCAGCCAGTAGACCCTGCAGCAGCTTTGCCTGCAGATAGGGGGAAAAACTGAGCCCTTCCTCCTCCAGCAGGGCCATAGTCTGACAGTGGACGGCCAGACCGCCCCAGCCCATGAGAAAACTGGCCAGTGCCAGCCGACCGGCCAGAGAGAGCTCCTCTGTCAGGGCGCAGACACCGCCGGTTAGCTCCAGCATTCCCATCAGAAGGGCCTGACAGCTCCGGCTGAAGGGGAGCTGGGGCAGAGGAAGGGCCTGAATAAGCCCCAACAGGACCTGAAAGAGGACCACATAGGCAGATACCTGCAGTACCGAGGCCAGTGCCTGCTTCACTGCCCGGGAAAAGGCAGCGGCGGGAGAGGGCAGAGGAGCATTGGGCAGAGCGCGGGAGGGATGAGGCCGCCGCTCCCCCCGGGTCAGGAGTCCAACTCCAAAGGCGGAAAGTGCGTGAACCAGCCAGAGAAACAGACCCAGAGACGGCTGTCCGAAAACGGAACCTCCAAGAACGCCCAGCAGAAAGGCGGGGCCGGAATTGTTGCAAAAGAGCAGCAGCCGTTCCTCTTCCTCCCGGCTGCAGAGCCCTTGTGCCCGAAGCTGACCAAGAGACTGGGCGCCCACCGGATAGCCGCCCAGCAGACCCAGCGCCAGCGGAAGGGCGCAGGGGCCGGAGAGGTGAAAGACGGGCTCCATGACCGGACCCAGCTTTCGCCCCAGCCACCGGCCCAGCCCCAGTTCCATAGCCAGTCCGGCGGCGGCAAAGGCGGGGAACAGGCTGGGGATCAGTGTCTGAGCGCAGAGAACCAGACCGGACCGGGCGCCCTGGGCGCCGGCTTGAGGAAAGAAGAGCAGCGCCAGAGAAAAAATACCGGCGGCAAGACGAATAAGTACCCGGGTCACAGACCCACCTCCTTTTTTCTCTATCCTATGGGGACAGGCCGGGGGATAGACCGGAGAGGAAAAAACTGCTATACTAAACAAAAGGAAAAGGAGGGAGACGCTTGAAACGGGAGCGATATCATCTTCTCGACGGCCTCCGGGGTTTGCTGGTGGTCAATATGGTGCTGTTTCATTTTATGTATGACCTGTGTATCATTCAGGGCTTTGACCGGCACTGGTACTGGCGTCCGGCCAGTCGTGTCTGGCAGATGGCCATCTGCTGCGGTTTTTTGCTCCTGTCCGGCCTCTGCTTCCATCTGGGCAGCCGGCGGGTCAAAAGCGGCCTTATCATCAATCTGTGCGGTCTGATAGTGACAGCGGTGACGGTGGCAGTTATGCCCGATCAGGCGGTCTGGTTTGGCGTGCTCAACTGTTTGGGCTGCTCGCTGCTGCTTGCCTCGGCGCTGGAGCCGGCGCTGAAAAAAGTGGACTGGCGACTGGGCGCCTCAGGGAGCGCGTTCCTCTTTCTGCTTACCTATCGGATCGATCAGGGTCTGCTGGGCATTGGAAACTGGGTGATGGTACGGCTGCCGGAGAGCTGGTATCAGACCTCCTGGCTGGCGCCGCTGGGGTTTCCGGGTCCAGAGTTTACTTCCAGCGACTACTTCCCGCTGCTGCCCTGGTTTTTCCTGTATCTGACCGGCTATTTTCTGGGCCGGGTGGTGCTGGAAAAGAGCTCGGCGCTGCTGGGGCGGAAACTGCCCGTTCTTGACTGGATCGGGCGGCACAGCCTGGTGGTCTATATGATCCATCAGCCGGTGTGCATGGTCCTCTCTATGGGGGCTGCGCTGCTGCTGAAGTGAAAAAGAGCCCTGCGGGACTGCTCCCGCAGGGCTTTTACGCGCGACGATCAATCTTCCGGCTGCCACCAGATTACATGGTCTGCAGCCAATGTCTTTTTCAGGTCAATGAGCCGCTGGTTGGACGAGCCCCGGAACTGGAGGGTGATATCCTTCCTCTCAAGAACGAACCGGCCGTCCACCAGCACGTCAATATAGCTGAGCATCTCTTTGGTAATATTCCAGTCTCCCAGCTTGCCGGTGAGAATATCGGTCTCCAGCGTGTAGCCGGTGAAGCACCAGATGGTCTTCTCCGGGAGCTCAGAGCGGATACGGCGCAGGAGCTTGACCAGCTGAGGCTGATTCTGGGGCTCAAAGGGCTCGCCGCCCAGCAGAGTGATACCGGTCACATACCAGGGAGCCAGCGCCTCCAGAATGGAATCCTCGGTCTCGGCGGTATAGGGTGTTCCGTAGTTGAAGTCCCATGCCTCGGCGTTAAAGCAGCCCTTGCAGTGATGAGTGCAGCCGGAGACAAAGAGCGATACCCGGACACCGGGGCCGTTAGCCACGTCGCGGGGCTTGATGGCAGCATAATTCATAGTCAGGGACTCCTTTCCTTGGTTTGAAAAAGGCCGACAGGGAACGTCGGCCTTTTCGTGTTGAGATGGGGTGTTGTCTTACAGGTGGAGGACTCGGGACTTGATCTCCTTGGTCTTACCCACGTTCCAGTAGTTCTCACCGAGGTAGCCGCAGGTCCGGCGAACCACGTTCATCTTCCGCTGATCGGTATTGCCGCAGCTGGGGCATTCCCACTCCAGATCGGCGTTGATGGTGATCTCGCCGTCAAAGCCGCAAACCTGACAGTAGTCGCTCTTGGTGTTGAACTCAGCATACTGGATATTGTCATAGATGAACTGGACCAGATGCTCCAGAGCGGGGAGATTATGGCGCATATTGGGGATCTCTACATAAGAGATACAGCCGCCGGTGGAGATGGGCTGGAACTGGTTTTCAAAGGTGAACTTGCTGAAGGCGTCGATATCCTCGCGGACGTCCACATGGTAGGAGTTGGTGTAGTAGCCCTTATCGGTGACATTCTCGACCGTGCCGTAGCGCTCCTTATCCACCCGGGCGAAACGATAGCACAGGCTCTCGGCAGGGGTACCGTAGAGGGCGAAGCCGATATTGGTCTCTTCCCGCCAGCGCATGACCGTGTCCTTGAGATGGTTCATGACCTGCATGGCAAACTCGGTGCCGCCGGGCTGGGTATGGCTCTTGCCGGTCATGATATAGGTCAGCTCATACAGGCCGATATAGCCCAGAGAGATGGAGGAGTAGCCGCCGTAGAGGAAGCGGTCGATGGTCTCGCCCTTCTTCAGACGGGCCAGCGCGCCATACTGCCAGTGGATAGGGGAGACGTCGGAGCGGACACCCTTGAGCGCGTTATGGCGGCACATGAGCGCTTCCTTGCAGATTTCCAGACGCCGGTCAAACTCGGCCCAGAACTTGTCCATATCGCCGCGAACCTCCAGACCCACCTGAGGCAGGTTGATGGAGACCACGCCCTGATTGAAGCGGCCTTCAAACTTGTACTGGCCATTCTCGTCCTTCCAGGGAGAGAGGAAGGAGCGGCAGCCCATGGGAGAGAAGACGTTGCCTTCGTAGTTTTCCCGCATTTTCTTGGCGGAGATATAGTCGGGATACATCCGCTTGGCAGAGCAGCGGACGGCCAGCTTGGTCAGATAGTCGTACTTGCCGCCCCGGAGGCAGTTGTTCTCGTCAAGAACGTAGACCAGCTTGGGGAAGGCGGGCGTGACATAGATGCCCTGCTCGTTCTTGATGCCCTCCAGACGCTGACGGAGGATCTCCTCAATAATGAGGGCATTCTCCTCGGCGTAGGGATCGTCGTCCCGGAGGTAGAGGAAGAGGGTGACGAAGGGAGACTGGCCATTGGTGGTCATAAGGGTATTGATCTGGTACTGAATCGTCTGCACACCGTTCTTCAGCTCGGTCTGCAGCCGTTCGGCTACCAGCCGGTCCAGCAGTTCGGGGTCCATCTGGCCGCCGGCAGCGGCCAGAATCTTCTTGGTGAACTTCTGCTTGCTGTAGCGGAGATACTTGCCCAGATGGCTCATATCCACGCTCTGACCGCCGTACTGGTTGGAGGCCACGCAGGAGATGATCTGAGTGGTGACAGTGCAGGCCACCTGGAAGCTCTTGGGGCTCTCGATGAGCTTGCCGTTCATCATGGTTCCGTTATCCAGCATATCGCTGATATTGATCAGGCAGCAGTTGAAGATGGGCTGGACATAGTAGTCGGCGTCGTGGAAGTGGAGCAAACCCTCGTCGTGGGCCTTGGAGATCTTGTCCGGCAGCAGCAGGCGGCGAGTCAGGTCACGGCTGACAATACCGGCGATGTAGTCCCGCTGGGTAGAGGCAACGGTGGTGTCCTTGTTGGAGTTTTCCTCGGCCATCTCCTTGTTGGCGTTGTGGAGCAGGTCGAGAATGTCGTCGTCTGTGGTGTTCTGGCGGCGGGCCAGGGAGCGGATATAGCGGTAGATAATGTAGGCCTTGGCCAGCTCGTACTTGCCCAGGGACATAATCTGCTGTTCTACCATATCCTGAATATCCTCCACCAGCAGGCGGGGGCGGTCCTTCCGGGAGACATAGTCGGCGATATCGTCGATCTCATGCTGAGAGATACGATAAGGGGACTCCACAGCCTCGTTTGCCTTTTGGATGGCCACAACGATCTTGCTGCGGTCGAAATCGACCGTGGCACCATCTCTCTTGATTACTTTCATGGAAATCCTCTCTTTCTGTGCAAAGGGGGTTGATCTGCTCATAAGAAACTGCTCGTCCGAAGCCGGGCGGGCAGACTAATCACGTTGGAACAGGTTTTACTATATCAGACATTGAGGGAAAAGGCAAGGGGGAAAAGTAAATTTGGCACTATATATTGTGGTCAAATCTGGTAATTTACCATAATGAAACACAACATATAGATTACAAAAGGTGACAAAGAATGCTGGAAAGGAGCGAAAGCTCCGCCGAAAACCGCCCACCCCCCCTCTCATCGGGGAAAAAGATTCTCCGCTGGCCGGAAGAGGAGCAGAGGTCTCTTGTGGAAGGAAAAAATCAGGCGCACAAGATATTGTGGACGGATGGTTTACATAATTTTAACACCTCACAAAACAGGTATGGAAAATCGCCTCACCTCCTGACAGGTATGGACGGCGGGGGCGGGCATAGACTGAAGGGAGAAGGGAGGGGGCGCCATGGACTGGAAGCAAGCGCTCCGGCGGCAGGACCAGCCGTCTGCCGAGGTTCGGGATCAGATCCCGCCGGGCCAGCCCCGGATAGAGCTGCTGGGTCGGGGAGAGTTCTGGATGGAGGGGCATAAGGGCATTCTCAGCTACGGGGAGGAGGAGATCCATATCAGCGGCGGAAAGATGGTGGTCTGCCTCCGGGGACGGGAGCTGGAGCTGCGGGTGATGACCGCCCATACTCTCTGTATCTCCGGCCGGATTACCTCGCTGGAACTGGAGTAGGCGATGCAGCGGCTGTATCATGCCCTGTTTGGAACGGTCCGGATCCGCCTTACCGGACCGGCGGCTGAATATTGCTGCAGCCGGCTGGCGCAGAATGGGATCCCCTTCTGGGCTCTGCGCCGGGAGTCAGAGCAGGCTCTGAGCCTTACGCTCCCTCTTGCCCGGAAGGGGCGGGCGCTGAAAGTAATGGAAGAGGCGGGATGCCGGGGAGAGGTGACCGCCCTGATGGGGCTGCCGGGTCTGCTGAGCAAAGTCCGAGGCAGGTATGGACTGGCGGTGGGGCTGATGGGGTTGGCTCTCTTTTTTGCCCTTGCCGGGCAGACGGTACTGGTCATCGAGGTGGAGGGAAACCGGGAGTTGACCCGGTCGGAGGTGCTGGCGGCCCTGGCCGACAGCGGGCTGAAGGTGGGCAGCTATGGACCGGCAGTGGATGAACGGGAACTGTCCAACCGGATGATGCTGCGTCTGGAGGAGCTGCGCTTCTGCGCGGTCAATCTCTCCGGCATCCGGGCCACCGTCATTCTCCGGGAGCGTCCGCCCACCCCGGAGGTCCGGGACGAGAGGGAGAAGGTGGATATTGCTGCCGCCCGGGAGGGAGTGGTGCTGAAGGTGGAGGATGTGGCTGGCCGGGCGCTGGTGGAGACGGGAGACGCAGTAGAAAAAGGGCAGGTGCTCATTTCCGGACTCATCACCCACAAACTGGCTGACGGCAGCGGCGGCAGCTTTGGCTTCCGCCAGATCCGGGCACAGGGCCGGGTTATGGCCTATACACGCCGCTGTCTGTCCGCTGCGGCTCCGCTGACGGCGCTGATACCGGAGGAAGAGCAGGGAGAGGAGACACGGCGATGGGGGCTGGAAGTTTTGGGCAGACGACTCAATTTTTATAGAAATAGTAGCATTTTGGATACTGCCTGTGATAAAATAGCCATACTGTATCCCCTCACCCTTCCTGACGAAAGTCGTCTCCCCTTCGGGGTCTGGTCTCTTGGCTGGCGGAGCTGGCAGCAGACGCCCCAGAGACTGGAAGCGGAGCGAACGGAGCGGCAGCTCAAGGCTTTGCTGGAAGAGCGGCTGGCCGGACAGCTTTCGGACGGAACGATCCTCTCTCTGCGCTGGACGACTGAGCAGCGGCAGGGGGCCCTCTACGTGACGCTGGAAGCCCAGTGTCTGGAGGATATCGGACAGCGGGTGAGGCTCAACTAAGCGGCAGGGGCTGCCGCGACAGAAAGAGATGAGTATACTTGATCGAGCATAGCATCAATATCGAGCGTATGGAGGAGGCCGTCACCCTGTTCGGCGCCTTCGATGAAAATATCCGCCATCTGGAGCGGGAGTTCAATGTCTCCATTGTCAGCCGGGACAGCGAGCTGAAGGTCAGCGGCGACGGGGAGATGGTCCGCTGGGCCATTCAGGCCATCAATGGCCTTATGACCCTGATCAGCCGGGGTGAGGAGATCAGCGAGCAGACCATCCGCTATGTGATCTCGCTGGTCCGGGCTGGCCGGGCCGATGAGATTGACTCCTTTGGCCGGGATGTGCTCTGTATCACTGCCCGGGGCAAGCCCATCAAGGCCAAGACGGTGGGCCAGACCAAGTATGTCCGGGCCATTCAAAAAAACACCATCACGCTGGGTGTAGGCCCTGCAGGTACCGGCAAGACCTATCTGGCCGTTGCCGCCGCGGTGGCCGCCTTCCGGGCCAAGGAAGTCAACCGGATTATCCTCACCCGACCTGCCGTTGAGGCCGGTGAGCGGCTGGGCTTTCTTCCCGGTGACCTGCAGAGCAAGGTAGATCCTTACCTGCGGCCGCTGTATGACGCCCTGTTTGAGATGCTGGGTCCGGAGACCTATGAGAAGTATGTGGAGCGGGGCAATATCGAGGTGGCACCGCTGGCCTATATGCGCGGCCGGACGCTGGACGATTCCTTTATTATTCTGGACGAGGCACAGAATACCTCCCGGGAGCAGATGAAGATGTTCCTGACCCGTATGGGCTTTGGCTCCAAGATCGTGATCACCGGCGACGTCACTCAGATCGACCTGCCCAGCGACAAGGTCTCCGGTCTGAAGGAGGCGATGCGGGTGCTCAAGGGCGTGGAAGATATCGCTATCTGCCGGCTCTCCGGCTCCGACGTCGTTCGCCACGTGCTGGTCCAGCGGATCATCAAGGCCTACGAGGACGACGAGCAGCGGCAGGACAAAGAGAAGAAAAAGAAGTGAGGCGCGCTATGGAACACAGGATTATTCTGGACAGCGAACTGGAAGAACAGTTCCCCTATGAGCAGCTGCTGGTACGCTGCATTGAGACTGCTCTCGATCAGCAGCAGGTGGACTTCGACTGCGAGGTAAATGTGCTCATTACCGACGACGAGGGGATTCGGCAGATCAATGCCGAGACCCGGGAGATTGACAGTCCCACCGACGTGCTCTCCTTCCCCATGTTTTATTTCCGGCCCGGCGTCCCTTCCGAGAGCGAGGAACTGGAAGAGGACCCGGAGACCGGACTGGTCCCTCTGGGCGATATGGTCATCTCTTATCAGAGAGCCGTGGCTCAGGCAGAGGAATTCGGCCACTCGACAGAGCGGGAGCTGGGTTATCTCTGCGTTCACTCGGTGCTCCATCTGCTGGGCTACGATCATATGGACGAAGGGGAAGAAAAGCGTCAGATGAGAGAGCGGGAAGAGGCCATTATGGCCGTTATGAAGCTGGAACGCTGAGCGGCCGGCAAAACAAAAGAAAAACCGAGGTACTATCATGGATCATATTACCACCTGCGGAATGATCGCCATCGTGGGGCGGCCCAATGTGGGCAAGTCCACCCTGCTCAACGCCCTTGTAGGCGAAAACGTGGCCATCGTCTCCGACAAGCCCCAGACCACCCGGAACCGGATCACCGGCGTTGTGACCCGGGGAAGCGCCCAGTATATCTTTTTGGACACACCCGGCCTGCACAAGGCCAAGACCCGACTGGGTGAGTTCATGGACAATGTCTCCCGCTCCAGCGTGGCCGACGTAGACGTGGCCATTCTGGTGGTGGAGCCCGTCCCCGCTCCCGGCAAGGCCGAGGAGGAGCTTATGCACCGGATGGATCAGCTGGGTGTGCCCTCCATCCTGATCATCAATAAGATCGACCGGGTAGAGCAGAAAGACAAGCTGCTGTCCGTCATCGACGCCTACCAGCAGGTCCATCAGTTTGACGCCATTCTGCCCATGTCCGCCAAGGAGGGAGAGGGCGTAGAGGAACTCTTCCGTCTGCTGGAGGAGTATCAGGTGGAGTCCCCCTGGTACTTCCCGGAGGACGCCATCACTGACCAGCCTGAGCGGCAGATCGTAGGGGAGATTCTCCGTGAGAAACTGCTGCGCTCGCTGGACAAGGAGATCCCCCATGGCACTGCCGTTTCCATCGAGCGCTTTCACGAGCGCAAGGACGGCGTGATTGACATTGAGGCCATTATCTACTGCGAAAAGGACAGCCATAAGGGCATCATTATCGGCAAAAAGGGAGCCATGCTCAAGAAAATGTCTTCCCAGGCCCGGGAGGATATGGAGCGCTTTCTGGACGCCAAAGTCTACCTTCAGACCTGGGTCAAGGTCAAGGAGAACTGGCGGGACAATCCCGGCCTGATCCGCTCCTTCGGCTTTACCGAGGAGTGAGCGGATGAGCCTGCGGCAGGGAGCCGGGCTGTCCGGCAGCGCCCTGAAATGGGTGGCCATCCTTACTATGTTTCTGGACCATTTGGGAGCCACGGTGGTGCTGGAGCTCTATCTGCGCCAGCCTACTATGGTGCTCTACGACTGCTACTACGGTTTGCGCACTGTGGGCCGGGTGGCGTTTCCAATCTTCTGCTTTCTGCTGGTAGAGGGCTTCTTCTATACCCGGGACCGGAAAAAATACGCTCTTCGATTGGGATTGTTCTGCCTGCTGGCCGAGATTCCCTTTGATCTGGCCATTGAGAAAACGGTCTTTTATCCTCAGGGGCAGAATGTCTTTTTTACTCTGCTTCTGGGTTTTCTGGCGATCTGGTTCAGCTGGGAGCTGAGTCGCAGGCTGAATCTGCATCCGGCGGCGGCCACTGCTCTGGCGGCCATTCCCGCTGTGGCCGGAGGGGAACTGCTGATGACCGACTATGCCGGCTTCGGCGTAGGTCTGATTGCCGCCCTGTTTGTCGGCCGGAGTCTGGTCCGGGAGCCGGGAATGGGGAGAGGAATGGCTCAGCTGTTGCTGGGCAGCACCTCCATTCTGGTCTACTGCGTCATGGAGAACAATGATATTGAGCACTGGGCCGTGCTGGGACTGGTGCTCGCCCTGCTCTACAACGGCCAGCGGGGCAGAGGCAACAAGTGGTTCTTTTACCTGTTTTACCCTATCCATCTGCTCCTGCTGGCAGTGGTCTGCATGGCAATGGCCTGATGGAACGAGAAGTGTCGGGAGGTGTGAGACTTGCACGTGACAACCAAAGCGATCGTCCTGAGGGAGGCTGCCTATAAGGAGTCGGACAAGATTCTCACCCTGCTGACCGAGGAACTGGGCAAGATTACCGTTCACGCCCGGGGCTGCCGGAAGAAGGGCAATGGTCTGTCCGCCGCCTGCCAGATGCTGGTCTGGTCGGAGATGACGCTGTCCGAGTTTCGGGGCCGCTGGACGGTGACGGAGGCGGCGGTGGAGCTGGAGTTCCGCCGACTGCGCTCGGATCTGGACAGGCTGGCTCTGGGCGCCTATTTTGCCGACGTGCTGGACAGTATCGTTCAGGAGGAGAGTCCGGCAGACGATCTGCTGCCGCTGCTGCTCAACTGCCTCTATGCGCTGGATACGCTGGATCGGCCGCTGGAACAGATAAAGGCTGCCTTTGAAGTGCGCTGTATGAGTCTGGCCGGCTTTGAGCCGCTGCTGGACGGCTGTGCCATCTGCGGCCGGATGCCGGAACAGCCCCGACTTAATCTGACTCAGGGCATCCTCCATTGCCCGGCCTGCAAGGAAGAGGCCGGAGAGGGCATCTCCATGCCCCTAAGTCCGGAGACCCTTCGGGCTATGAATTACATCGTCAATTGCCCCGGAAAGAAGCTGCTGTCCTTCCGCTTGGGAAAGAAGGAACTGGCTCAGCTGGCCGACGTGAGCGAAGCCTATCTGCTCACCCAGCTGGAACGGGGCTTCCGTACACTGGACTATTATAAGGAGCTGCAGGTCCCAAAAACCGTATTCAGCTCCTGAACTGAGGAGTCATTTTTATGACAGAGCGATATGAAAAATCAATCCGCACACTGGAGCTGCCCCAGGTGCTGGAGCTGCTGGCCAAAAAAGCCGTCAGCCTGGAGGCACAGGAGCGCTGCCGGAAAATGCGGCCCAGCGGCTGGCTGAAGGACGTTCAGATCCTGCAGGCAGAGACCGCTGCTGCCCGGTCCATGATGGATCGGGGCAATACCCCAACCTTTGGCGGTCTGAAGCCGGTGGACGCCGCACTCCAGCGGGCTGATCTGGGCGGAGCCCTGAATCCCCGGGAGCTGCTGGATATTGCCGGCGTTCTTCGCTGTGCACGGACGGCGCAGAGCTGCATGGGAGACGGAGAGAATTCCACCTGCATTGACCAGATGTTCCGCTCTCTGCGGGCCAATAAGACGCTGGAAGACCGGATTTTCGGCGCTATTTTGTCGGAAGAGGAGATCGCGGATAACGCAAGCCCCGAGCTGGCGGATATTCGCCGGAAGATCCGGGTCTCCTCGGGCAAGGCCCGGGAGGTGCTGCAGCATCTGATCTCCTCCTCTGCGGCAAAGTATCTGCAGGAGCCGATTATTACCATCCGGTCCAACCGTTTTGTAGTTCCGGTCAAGTCTGAGTTTAAGGGTCTGGTCCCCGGCCTGGTCCACGACGTCTCCTCCTCCGGCTCCACCTTCTTTGTGGAGCCTATGGCCGCCGTCAAGGCCAATAACGAGCTTCGGGAGCTCTATGCCCGGGAAGAAAAGGAGATCGCCAGAATTTTGGCCGAGCTGTCCAATGAGGCTGCCGGCTACCGGGAGAGTATTCTGGACGACTATACCCTGCTGGTAGGTCTGGATATGATCTTCGCCCGGGCTAAGCTGGCCTATCAGATGGAGGCCATTCAGCCTGAGCTCACCGAGGACGGCTCCCTTCTCTTTGTCAAGGCCCGCCATCCGCTGCTTAACCCGAAGACCGCCGTTCCCATCGACGTGAATCTGGGCATCAGCTTTGATACGCTGGTTATTACCGGCCCCAATACCGGAGGCAAGACAGTTACCCTCAAGACCATCGGTCTTCTGGTACTGATGGCCCAGTGCGGCCTTCAGCTGCCGGTAGCCGACGGCAGCCGCTGCCCGGTCTATGGAGCGGTGCTGGCCGATATCGGTGACGAGCAGTCTATTGAGCAGTCTCTGTCCACCTTCTCTTCCCATATCACCAATATCGTGGGCTTTCTGGAGGAGACGGACGAGAATACCCTGATCCTGTTTGACGAGCTGGGTGCCGGCACCGATCCGATCGAGGGCGCGGCGCTGGCCGTAGCCGTTATTGAAGAGGCCAGAAGTCTGGGAGCCCGGGTGGCAGCAACCACCCACTACGCCGAGCTCAAGACCTACGCCATGACCGAACGAGGGGTGGAAAACGCCTCCTGCGAGTTTGATGTGGAGACGCTGAAGCCCACCTACCGGCTGCTGATCGGTATTCCCGGCAAGTCCAACGCCTTTGCTATCTCCCGCCGTTTGGGCCTTCCGGAGCATATCATTCAGAACGCTGCCGGCCGAATCGACCGGAACAACGTCCAGTTTGAGGATGTGCTCACCCAGCTGGAGCATCAGCGCCATGAGATGGAGCAGGCCCGGACCGAGGCGGAGGACCTCCGCCGCTCTATGGAGACTGACGCTGAGAAGGCGGCAGCCTACCGAAAGGAGTTGGAGACCCAGCGTCTCAAGATTACCGAAGAGGCCCGGAAGGAGGCGGAGGCCATCCTTCAGGAGGCCCGCACAGTCTCCAATCAGGTCTTCCACCAGCTGGACGAGATGAAGAAGCGCCAGCGGAAGGAGGAGTCCGCTCAGGAGGAGAATCAGCGTCGGGCAGAGCTCCGGCGAAGCATCAACGAGGCGGCAGACAAGCTCTCCCGAACCCAGAAGGAGCAGCTGCCCGCTACCCGGCCCGCCGTGGCCGGAGATACGGTAGAGCTGATCAAGGTGGGCACCAAAGCTCAGGTCATCTCCGTCGGCAAGGACGGCACCCTTCGTCTTCAGGCCGGCATCCTGACCATCTCGGCCAGACAGGAAGAGGTCCGGGTGGTGGAAGGACAAAAGACCAACGCTCAGGCGCAGGCGAAAAAGATGGCCAACCGGATCCAACGGGAGATCCGCTCTGCCGGCGCTCGGGCCGAGCTGGATATCCGGGGGATGATGACCGACGAATGTGACGGAGTGATCGACCGTTTTCTGGACGACGCCGTGATGGCCCGGCTCCAGACGGTTACCATTATTCACGGAAAGGGTACCGGAGCCCTTCGACAGGCCGTTCAGCAGCATTTGCGTTCCTGCAAGTACGTCAAGAGCTTCCGACCCGGCCGGTTCGGCGAAGGCGAGATGGGCGTCACGGTGGTGGAGCTGCGTTAACTTGACAGAGAATCGGCAGCAAACTTTTGGAAAATTTGCCTTAAAACCAAGACTTTCGGTGTCATTGCCGATGAAAAGATTCTTTTGAGAAGATAATCGGAAGGAAATTTGGTAAAAATGACGTTGACGGCGGCGGAAAGAATCTGCTAATATAAGGTATCAACACGGACAGTGTCTTGGGGGTATTGTAATGACCGTGAAAGAAGCTGTAGTCAACAATCAGGTGGGTCTGTACGCTCGCCCCGCTACTTTTTTTATCCAGAAGGCCAATGAATTCAAGTGCTCCATCTGGATGGAAAAGGATGAGCGTCGGGTTAACGCCAAGAGCCTGCTGGGCGTTCTGTCTCTGGGCGTCGTTCAGGGCACCGCTATCAACCTGATCGCTGATGGCGTGGACGAGGCAGAGGCCATCGACAGTCTGGTGGATCTGCTGGCCAATGGCCTGTCCCACTAAAGCCAAATGAGAAACAGAAAGAGCACCGCTATGCGGTGCTCTTTTCGCCATACGCGGGAAAAGCGGAACAAGAAGGGAAAACCCGGGATAACTGAGCAGCGGGGAAAGGAAACAACCGGAAAGGAGGGAGCGGCCTCATGACAAAGGAAGAACTGAAACAGAAGGCCCACTCTCTGCCTCTGGGCCCCGGCGTGTATATTATGATGGACAAGACTGGTCAGGTTATCTATGTGGGCAAGAGCCGGGCACTTAAAAACCGGGTAAGCCAATATTTTGCCGACCTTGCCAGCCATAACGCCAAGACCCGGGCTATGGTCAGCCAGATCGACCACTTTGACTATCTGCTGGCTTCCAGCGAGTTTGAGGCGCTGGTACTGGAAAACTCTCTGATCAAGCGCCATAAACCCCACTATAATATTCTGCTCAAGGATGATAAGGGATACCCCTATATTCGTCTTAGCTGGAACGAGGATTATCCCCGCTTTTCTATGGTCTCCAAGCCGGCCAAGGATGAGGCCAGATATTTTGGCCCCTACGGAGGCCGGAGCGCTACGGCAGAGGCCATTAAAGCAATCTGTAACGCCTTGCGGCTGCCCACCTGCCGGAGACAGTTCCCGCGGGATTTGAACAAGGAACGGCCCTGCCTGAACCATCATCTGAATCTCTGTGACGGCTGGTGTCAGGGCAAACTGACGCAGGCGGAATATCGGGAACGAATCTATCAGGCGGTCCGGCTACTGGAGGGCAAGTTCAATCAGGTGGAGCAGGAACTCCGGGAGCAGATGCTCAAGGCTTCGGAAGAGCTGCGCTTTGAGGCGGCAGCTGAGTATCGGGACCGGCTTGGAGCCATTGAACTGCTGGGCAAGCGCCAGCAGGTGGTAGCCGCCTCCCGGGCGGATACCGATGTGGTGGGCTTCTACCGGGGAGAGGCAAAGAGCTGCTTTGTAGTCCTACACTACCTCTCCGGCTCACTGACTGACCGGGATACCGAGGTGTTGACCACGCCGCTGGAGGAGGAGACGGAGGAGATTGTCTCCGCCCTGGTCAAACAGTATTATCTGAACCGATCGGCGCTGCCCAGAGAGATCCTGCTGCCCCGATCTTTTGAGGATCTGGAGGAGCTGCAGAGCTTGCTGAGCCAAAAGGCAGAGCGAAAGGTGGCCCTTGCCGTGCCCAAACGGGGGGACCGGGTCAATCTGATCCAGCTGGCCCAGCGGACGGCCATGGATGAGGCCGAGCGGGTGACCACCGCCGAGGAGCGCCAGAGCAAACTCATGGAGCTGCTGGGCAGGACGCTGGGGCTGGAAGGGACGCCGGACCGAATTGAGGCCTACGATATCTCCAATACCGGGGCAAGCAATATTGTGGCCTCCATGACCGTCTTTCAGGGCGGAAAGCCGCTGAAAAAGGATTACCGCCGCTTTAAGCTCCGGGACATGGAGCATCCGGATGACTACGCCTCCATGGAACAGGTGCTCACGCGCCGGTTTCGGCGCTATCTGGAGGAGGACGAGAAGTTCTCCTCCCTGCCCGATCTGATCCTCATGGACGGAGGTCAGGGTCAGGTCAAGGTGGCTCTCCGGGTGCTGGAGGAGCTGGAACTGAGGGTGCCTGTCTTCGGTATGGTCAAGGACGACCGGCACCGGACCCGGGCGCTGGTCGCCCCCACCGGCGAGGAGATCGGTATCCAGCAGAATCAGGCTCTTTTCAGCCTGATCGGCCGGATTCAGGAGGAGACCCACCGCTTTGCGATTACCTTCCATCGAGAGAGCCACGCCAAACAGACGGTAGCCTCCGCTCTGGAGCAGATTCCCGGCGTGGGTCAGGCAAGACGCAAGGCGCTGATGAAGCAGTTTAAGACCATGAAGGCCATTCGCGGAGCTACCGAGAGCCAACTGGCCGGGGTGGTGGGCAAGGCTGCTGCCAGAAACGTGTGGCACTGGTTCCATTCCGGGGAAGGGGACCGGGAGAGAGGAGAAGAAGGATGAGAGTGATTACAGGAACGGCCCGGGGTAAGCGGCTGGGAGAGCTGGAAGGTCTGGAGACCCGACCCACCACTGACCGGGTTAAAGAAGGCCTGTTTAATATGATCCAGTTTGATATCGAGGGCAGACGGGTGCTGGATGTCTTTGCCGGCACCGGCCAACTGGGTATCGAGTGCCTGAGCCGTGGAGCGGCCAGCTGCACCTTTATGGACCAGCGACGGGACGCTGTGGCGCTGGTGCGGAAAAATCTCCGGGATACCGGCCTTGAGAAAAATGCTCAGGTTATTCTGGGTGACTCGCTCAAGGAACTCCGCCGCCGGAAAGAGCGCTACCACCTGATCTTCCTTGATCCCCCATATGATACCGATTTGCTTGATAAGGCCCTAAAAACGATCACTGAGATTGACATTCTGTCGGACAATGGTATAATCATCTGTGAAAGCAGAGTGGAAAAGGACCTGCCCGACCTGCCCGCCCCTTACTATAAGAGCCGGGTGAACCGTTACGGCAAGATCAAGCTCACGCTGTATCGAAAGGAAGGTTCTGAAACATGAGTGTCGCTATCTACCCGGGCAGCTTCGATCCGGTGACCAAGGGTCATCTGGATATTATCAAGCGGGCTGCCGCCCAGTTTGACAAGGTGATCGTCTGTGTGATGGTCAACTCGGAGAAGAACGGTCTTTTTGACCATCCCGAGCGGGTGGATATGCTCCGCCGGGTGACCCGGGATATCCCTAACGTGGAGATCGACTCGTCCAATGAGCTGCTGGCCCACTATGCCAAGCGCCGCGGCGCCACCTGTCTGGTCAAGGGACTACGGGCCATGTCCGATTTTGAGAAGGAGTTCCAGATGGCCATCATTAACCGGAAACTCAACCCCGGTCTGGAGACCATTTTCCTTCCCTCCCGCCAGAACTACACCTACCTGAGCTCCAGCATCACGAAGGAGTTGGCTATGTATCAGGTACCGCTGGACGCCTTTGTCCCGGCGGAGATCGCAGAAGAAGTACAGGCAAAGATGGACGAGCGGCTTGGCCGCTGAGTTCACTCGTGGAATATAGAAAAGGATGGTACCCCTATGGCAAATGGAGTAATCGAACTGCTGGATATGCTGTATCGCATGATCGACGACGCTAAGGGCGGTCTGGGCGGCACCTGTCGCATCAACCGCGACGATGCGCTGGATCTGCTGGACGAGATTAGAAACAAGTTCCCCGCCGAGCTGGGCGCGGCAAAGGAACTGCTGAGCAAGCGGGATGAAGTGCTGGATAAGGCCAAGGCCGACGCCGAGCATATGTGTCAGCAGGCCTCTGACAAGGCCCGCCGTATGGTCGATGAGCATGAGATCGTCCGTCAGGCCCGGGCTGAGGCTGCCGCCGTTACCGCTCAGGCAGAAAAGCGGGCTGAGGATCTGAAGCGGGCTGCCAACGGCTACTGCGAGGACGCTCTGCGCCGGACAGAGGACGCTGTTAACGTGGCTCTTAATGAGATCCGCCAGTCCCGGTCCAAGTTCCGCTCCGTGGCCGGTATGAGCACCGGCGCCCGTCCCGTTACCCGGGCCGTGGCCTACGACGCTGCCAAGGAAGAGATTTGAGGTCCGGATCAGAACCTGAAGACAGCCGATGAGTAGTCGTCGGCTGTTTTTCTCTTTTCCCTCCTCCTGTCATAAAGCCATTTACATAATCGCTCCCTGATTTTGCCCCAAACTGGCCGTTATATAGAAAAAACAGAACCGGGAAGCGGTGAATTGAGCAAAATGCTCCTAAAAATTACCGATTTTCACGGAAAAACAGGTCAGAATTTTGTATTAAGATTGGTTACAAGGGGTTGCAATTTTGATACAAAACAATTATACTGATTAGCAAGAGTACGCTGGCAGTCTGAGAGACTGTATCTTCCGGCAGAAAGGCGGCGCGGCTCCATCTATGGCTGAATTTACTCATCGCTCCGTCCTGCTGGAGGAATGCCTGCAGGGCCTGAATATCCGCCCTGAAGGCGTCTATATCGACGGCACACTTGGTCGAGCCGGCCATGCCCGTGAGGTGGCTGCCCGGCTGACTACCGGCCGGTTGATCGGCATTGATCAGGACCTTGCCGCTTTGGAGGCAGCGCCCCGCCGCTTCGGAGAGTACCTTGACAAGGTGACGCTGGTCCACGATAACTTCCGCAATATCCCCCGGATTCTCGACAGCATGGGTCTGGCCGGTGTGGACGGCGTTCTGCTGGATCTGGGTGTCTCCTCTCCCCAGCTGGACGACGGCAGCCGGGGCTTCTCCTATATGCAGGACGCTCCGCTGGATATGCGCATGGATCAGACCCAGTCGCTGACCGCCGCCGAGGTGGTCAATACCTACGGTGAAGAGGAGCTGCGTCTTATTCTCAGCCGTTATGGCGAGGAGCGCTATTCTCCCCGGATCGCCTCTGCGATCTGCCGGAGAAGAGAGCAGCGGCCGATTGAGACCACGCTGGAGCTGGTAGAGGTGATTCGCTCTGCCATGCCCCCTCAGGCGCTGCGGGAAAAGCAGCATCCCGCCAAGCGCAGCTTTCAGGCGCTGCGCATTGCCGTCAACGATGAGCTGGGCGCTATCGCCGATACTATGGAGGCGGTCATCGACCGGCTCAATCCCGGCGGACGGCTCTGCGTTATCTCCTTCCACTCGCTGGAAGACCGAATCGTCAAGACCGCCATGGCTCAGGCTGCCCGGGGCTGTACCTGCCCTCCTGAGTTCCCGGTCTGTGTCTGCGGAAACCAGCCTAAGGTCCGCCTGAGTCCCAGAAAACCCATCCTCCCCTCCAAGGCTGAACTGGAAGAGAATCCCAGAGCCAGAAGCGCCAAGCTGCGCGTCTGTGAGCGCTGCTGAGGGAAGTGTACCGATACTATTCTGATAAGGAGCCACAAATATGGCAGCAAGCGCACTGAGAAAAGAGAATCTCGCCTACGAGACCCAGGCAGCTCCTTCTCCCCGGAAACGGCGGGAGAATGGCCCCCGGCTCCATGAGCTGCCTCTGGTCAAGCCCAGAAATACCACTCGCGAGGATGTACAGGCCCGTATTCGGGTCAATGTACGGGCCCGCGAGGAGTACAGTATCTTCCCCGTTATTGCCCTTGCCTGCGTGGCGTTTATGGCTGTGCTGATCATTATGGGCTACGTGGAACTGGACGGCATCTATGCCGACACTGTAGTGGCCCGTCAGGAGCTCAGCGCTCTTCAGGAAGAGGAGATTGATCTTCTGGCACAGTATGAGGAAGTCTTTGACCGGGCTGCTCTGGAGTCTGCCGTTCTGGCCTCCGGCACCGATCTGACCGAGGCCACCAGCGATCAGAAGGTCTATGTGGACCTGTCCGAGCCGGACAACGCAGTGCTCCACGGCGAAGACGGCAGCGGAGGACTGCTGGGCAGTCTCAAGGAGTTCTGGAACTCCCTCCTGTCATAATCTCAGCCCTGCATACATAGTTTGAAGGCGAAGAGAGAGGCAAAAGAGAATGAAATGAGGGCGTAAGAAAAGAATTCGTTTTCTTGCGCCCTTTTTATCCCATTTCCCCACCGTCATGAAAGGCAGTGACACAGTGAACAACGAACGTAAACTTCGCGAAGCCAGCAGAGCGGCAAACCGGCAGGTGCTCAGCCGATCTATCATTCTGATGATCCTCTTCGGCGTTCTTATCTTTATCCCCCTGATTCTGCAGCTCTTCCAGCTCCAGATCGTCCGTCACGACGAGCTGGAGGAGATGGCTGTTCAGCAGCAGACCTCCAAGCTTACCGTATCCTCCAGCCGGGGCACTATTTACACCACCGACGGCAATGTGCTGGCCATCAGCTCTACCGTCTACGACGTAATCATCTCCCCCAAGGCCATTGTGGAAAAGCAGCAGGATATGGACGAAAAGTTGGCCCGGGCCATCGAGAAGGAGGGCGATACCTCCCCCTATGACTGGAACGTGGAGGATGCCGTCTGCACCAATCTGGCTGCCATCCTGGATCTGGACGAGGGTGAGCTGCGGGAAAAGTGTCAGGACACCAACAGCCAGTATAAGCGTATCGCTGTCAAGCTGGACCGGGAGACGGAGGAAGAGGTGCGTACCTTTATCGACTCCTCCAAGGTTTCCGGCTGCGTCTACCTTCAGGAAAATACCCGCCGTTACTATCCCTATGGTTCTATGGCAGCCTCCATTATCGGCTTTACCAATGACAGCGGCGGCGCCTACGGTCTGGAAGCGCTCTACGAGGAGCAGCTGTCCGGCAAGGCGGGTCTTACCGTTACCGCCCAGAACGGCGCCGGTACCGACCTGATGAATTTTTTCCAGGACTACTATGACGCCCAGAATGGCGATAATTACTATCTGACCATTGATCCCACCATCCAGAGCTACTGCGAGAGCTATCTGGAGGAATATACGGAGAAGTACGAGTGCCAGAACGGCGGTCTGATGATCGTCATGGAGTGCGATACCGGCGCTATTCTGGGCATGGCTCAGTCTCCCACCTTTGATCTGAACGAGTACAGCGTGATCTCCGATCCCATCCTGCTCGAGCAGCTGGACGAGGAGGCACGGGAGCAGGTAGAGGCCTCGGAGGAGGCGGTCAAGGCCGCTATCGAGCTGGCCGAGGCGGAGGAACGGGAGCTCACCGAGGAGGAAAAAACGCCTCTGGACTATGACACCGCCTATCAGCAGCTCTATGCTGATGCCCTCTACTCCCTCTGGACCAACAAGGCGATTACCGAGACCTACGAGCCCGGCTCTACCTTCAAGGCTATGGTGCTGGCTGCCGCTCTGGAAGAGGGCGTTATCAGCGACGATATGACCTTTGACTGCTCCGGTCAGGTCTTTGTAGGCGACTGGGAAGAGCCCATCCGTTGTACCGCCCGCTATGGCCACGGTGTGCAGAATCTGGAGGAGGCTGTGGGTCACTCCTGTAACCCTGCCTTTATTACCATTGGCCAGAAGCTGGGACGGGAAACCTTCTACGACTACCTCTATGCCTTCGGTCTGATGGATCCCACCGGTATCGACCTGCCCTACGAGGGCTCCAGCTACTTCTGGGACTATGAAGACTTCGGTATTGTCAATCTGGCCACCGCTTCCTTTGGCCAGCGCTTCAATGTGACTCCCATCCAGCTGATTACCGCCTTCAACGCAGTGGTCAACGGCGGCTATCTGCGTACCCCCTATGTGGTGGAGACGGTGACCGACTCGGAGGGCAATACCATCTTTGAGGCAGACACCACTCCTGTTCGCCAGGTGATCAGCGAAGCTACCAGCGAGCGCTGCACCGAGATTCTGGAGGGTGTCGTGGCCAAGTATACCGGTAAGCAGGCCTATATGCCCGGCTGCCGGATTGGCGGAAAGACGGGTACCTCTCAGACTCTGGTGGACGACGAGTATATCGTCTCCTTTGTGGGCTTTGCTCCGGCCAATGACCCGGATATTATCGCTCTGGTTATGTTTGACCGCCCCAAGGTCTCCGGCGAGGGCAGCTCCAGTACGGCGGCCGGTTACTCGGTCTACGGCGGCCAGATGGCCGCTCCTGTGGCTGGCGAACTGATCGCTGAGGTTCTGGACTATCGTGGCCATACCAAGGAGTTCAGCTCTGACGACCTGACGGGCGCAATGACTGCCATGCCCGATCTCTCCGGCATGACCGAGGCTGAGGCCGAGCTCAAACTGGACGAGAAGAAGCTCCACTACCGTGTGGTGGGCTCCGGCGACACCATTACCGGCCAGATTCCCTCGGCTGGCAACTATGTGCCCCAGAACAGTACGGTCATCCTCTACATGGGTGAGGAGGTACCCACTGAGCCTGCTATCATGCCCAACCTGATCGGAAAGGATCCGGAAGAGGCGATGGAGGCGCTGAATAAAGTGGGCCTGTTTATGAACGCCACCGGCACCTCCGGTTTCTATACCAGCACAACCGTCTGCACCGAGCAGGGCGTGGATGCCGGAAAGGAAATCCAGCGGGGCCGGACGATCACCATCCGTTTCAGCGATCCCGAGGCTGCCGACGCCGACAGCAGCGCGCTGGACTAAGGTCAATAGTACCTTTTGCCCCTGTTTCGAGGAGTAAAAACGGAACAGGGGCAGAGAAATTCAATCAGAGAACTGGAAAGAAACGGCCGGATATGATATTCTTAAATGTACAGCATATTTTTCCGTGAGTCATGTCCGGCAGGAGGTTTTTCGAAAGATGAGAGTAATTTTGAGTTTTGTCATCGCCTTTGTCCTCAGCGCGCTGCTGGGCAAAGTGCTTATCCCCTGGCTCCGGGCCCTGAAGGCCGGACAGACTATCAAGGAGATTGGCCCCAAATGGCATATGTCCAAACAGGGCACCCCCACAATGGGCGGTATCATGTTTATTTTGGGTATTCTGGCCGCCGTTCTGCTGGCCGGCGCTCCCGATCTGGCTGCCGGTAAATTCGGCGCTCTGTTCGTCTTCCTGTTCGCGCTGGTCTTCGGCGCTATTGGCCTGTTCGACGACTATATGAAGGTCAAATATAAGAAGAACGAGGGTCTGACTGCCGCGCAGAAATTTCTGCTCCAGCTGGCTGCTGCCGTGCTGTTTATCGTGCTGCTGCGCAACTTTGGCTATCTGAACGCCCAGCTTTACATTCCCTTCCTCAACACCACCTTCCAGCTGCCCTGGATTCTCTATCTGGCCTTTGCCGCCTTCGTAATCGTGGGTACGGTGAACTCGGTCAATATCACCGACGGTGTAGACGGTCTGGCGACCGGTGTCACTATGCCGGTCTCGCTGTTTTATCTGGCCGTCTCTATGGCCTGGGGCATGACTGAGCTGAGCGTTTTTGCCGGAGCCATGTTCGGCGGCCTGTGCGCGTTTCTGATCTATAATTTCCATCCGGCCAAGGTCTTTATGGGCGACACCGGGTCGCTCTTTCTGGGTGGCGCCGTGGCAGGTATGGCCTTCTGTCTGGATATGCCCTTGATTCTGGTGCTGATCGGCGTAATCTATATTGCCGAGACCCTTAGCGATATTATTCAGGTGGTCTACTTTAAAGCGACCCACGGCAAGCGGATCTTCCGTATGGCTCCCCTCCATCACCACTTCGAGATGGGCGGCTGGAGCGAGGTAAAGTTGTTTCTGGTCTTTACCCTGATTACCGCTGCCTGCTGCGTGCTGGCCTACTTCGGCGTGATCCGGCGCTTCCCGGTCGTGCTGTAAGGCCGCCAGATCGGTTTCATTTTCCTGTTTGCATGAAAGGAGCAACCGCTTATGGCGTGGAGATCAAAACGTGATATGACCCGGGAGCAGCAGTGGGCACAGGGGCCTCTGGATATGCCTTTCCTGATGCTGACCATTCTGCTGATGACCATCGGTCTGCTCATGCTCCTGTCCGCCTCTTCCTATGCCGCCGGCATGGAAGAGGTCTCCAACTATGACCCTGCCTATTACTTCAAGCATCAGCTGAGCTTTGCCATTGCCGGAACGATAATCATGTATCTGGTTTCCCGCTTTGACTATCAGCATCTGCGCTGGATGAGCGTGCCCCTGCTGATCGTGTCCATTTTCATGCTCATTATCGTGCTGCTGCCCATCCCTCTGATCAGCGTCGTGCGAAACAATGCCCGCCGCTGGCTCAACCTGATCTTTGTTCAGTTCCAGCCATCGGAGATCGCCAAGATCGCCGTCGTCGTCTTCTTCTCGGCCAGCCTATCCAAACGGCCTCTGACCCAGCTCAAGGCCCAGAAGTATGCCGAGAAGTTCCCCAAGCGCAAGCCCGGACAGACCAACGGCACCTATCTGAAGGACGTCTACCGCTGGTTCAGCGCCAAGACCGGTTTCGGCGAGCTGATCCCCTATATTCTGGTACTGGGTCTGATCGCCTTCCTGCTGCTGCTGGAACCTCATATGTCGGGTACGCTGCTGATTTTCGCCGCCGCTGCCGCTATCCTCTTTGCCTCGGGCGTCCATGTGGGCTGGTTCGTGGCTGGCGGCCTTGGTGTGGCCCTGCTGTTCTTCCTGCTGGTGGTCGTGGGCGGCTATAACTCAAGCCGTCTGGACGTGTGGCAGGATCCGTGGAGCGACCCTCAGGACAAGGGCTATCAGATTATTCAGTCTATTTATGCCGTGGCTTCGGGCGGCCTTAACGGCCGTGGCTTTGGTCTGAGCCGGCAGAAATATCTCTACCTCCCTGAGGAACAGAACGACTTCATCTTTGCCATCGTCTGCGAGGAGCTGGGCTTCATCGGCGCTACGCTGATTATTGCCCTGTTCATGATGCTGATTCTCAGAGGCTACTATCTGGCCCTTCACGCCCGGGACCGCTTTGGCTCGCTCATGGTGGTCGGCGTTACCACGCTGCTGGCTGTGCAGGTGTTTATGAATATCGCCGTCGTGACCAATCTGATCCCCGCCACCGGTATCTCGCTGCCCTTCTTCAGTTACGGAGGAACGGCGCTGATCATTCAGATGGCGGAAATGGGTCTGATCCTCTCCGTCTCACGGCAGATACCCGGGCCAAAACACGACTGATCTTCTCAGAAAGGAAGAGAAACCATGAAAGTTCTCTTTACCTGCGGAGGTACCGCGGGACATATCAATCCCGGACTGGCGCTGGCCAGAATGTTCCGGGAGCGGGACGGAGCAGAGATTCTCTTTGTGGGTGCCAAGGGTGGCATGGAAGAGCAGCTGATCCCCCGGGAGGGATTTCCCATCCGGACGGTCAAAATCTCCAGCTTCTACCGCTCGCTCAGCCTGAGTGCCATTCGGCATAATCTGGGTACCCTGAAAAATCTGCTTACCTCCCGACGGGAGGCTGCCCGAATTCTGGACGAATTCCGGCCCGATCTGGTAGTAGGTACCGGCGGCTACGCCTCCTACCCGGTGGTTCAGGCCGCTGCCAAACGGGGGATTCCTACCGCTGTCCACGAGTCCAACGCCTTTCCCGGTCTGACGACTAAGATGCTGGCCAAGGTGGTAGACAAGGTGATGGTGGGCTTTGAGGAGAGCCGGGCCCATTATCCGGATCCCAGCAAGGTTGAGGTCACAGGTACCCCTGTCCGGGGAGACTTCTTCTCCTTGTCCCGGCAGGAGGCCCGCGCCCTGCTGGGGTATACGGACGACAAACCGGTGGTTCTGACTACTTGGGGCAGTCTGGGCGCTCAGGTCATGAATGACTATATGGTGGATTTTGTGGCAAGAGAATGCGCCGAGGGCCAGCCCTTCCATCATATCTACGGTGTGGGCAAGCGTTATTACAGCCGGGTGATGGAAAAACTGGCGGAAAAGGGAATCGACCTGAAGCAGTATCCGCTGGTGGATGTGCGGGAATATATCTATGATATGCCTGTCTGTATGGCCGCGGCTGATGTAGTGCTCAGCCGGGCCGGTGCCTCTACAATTTCGGAGATCTCCGCCATTGCCAAAGCCAGTATTCTGGTCCCCAGCCCCAACGTGACGGCCAACCATCAGGAAAAGAACGCCCGGGTCCTGTCTGATCAGGGTGGCGCGGTACTGATGCTGGAGCCGGAGTGCTCCGGTGAGCGGCTTTACCAGCAGGTTTCGGCCATGCTGGCTGACCGGGCGGGTCTGGAAGAGATGAGTGCCGTGCTGGCCCGCGTCTCGGTCACCGACGCCAACGAGCGGATCTATCAGGTGCTTCGTGGCCTGATAAAGTAACACAGGAACCCCTTTCCTCCTACTCTCATAGACTGGGTAAAAACCATGTATGGGAGGAAGGAAGATGAATACGCTCTATATCTCCGGCGGCCGGCCTCTGGAGGGTGTGGTCCACGTTCAGGGAGCCAAAAACAGCGTGCTTCCCATTCTGGCCGCCACCATTCTCTCCGGCCGGACCAGTGTGATACATAACTGCCCGCCGCTGACCGACGTGGCGGCCTCCATTGCTATCCTGCGCCACCTGGGCTGCCGGGTGTGCTGGGAAGGGGAGACGGTGACGGTGGATTCCTCCACGCTGGATCGCTGTGATATCCCCGAGACGCTGATGCGTGAGATGCGCTCGTCGGTCATTTTTCTGGGCGCCATTCTGGCCAGGACCGGTGAGGCCCGGATCTATCCCCCGGGAGGCTGTGAGCTGGGTCCGAGACCCATCGACCTCCACCTTGAGGCCCTTGGCCGGCTGGGAGCGGAGATCGATCAGCGGAGCGGACGGCTCTGCTGCCGCAGCAAAAAACTAAGAGGCTGCCAAATCAGCCTGACTATCCCCAGTGTGGGAGCCACAGAGAACGCCATGCTGGCCGCCTGCGGCGCCCGGGGACGAACTACGATTTACAACGCCGCCCGGGAGCCGGAGATCTGGGATCTCCAGCAATTCCTGCGCGGTTGCGGCGCCCGGGTTTGGGGCGCCGGCAGCTCGGTCATCACGGTAGAGGGAGCAATCCCTCTGGACCATGCCGAGCATAAGGTTATCTCCGACCGGATCTGCGGAGCCACCTATCTCGCTGCCTGTGCCTGCGCCGGAGGTGAGATAGAGCTTCGGGGCGTGGAGTGGGAGCAGCTGCTGCTGATCTGTGACCTTTTCCGGCAGGCCGGATGCCGGGTGAGGGGAGAGGGAGACAGGATCTTCCTCAGCGCCCGGGGCGGACTGAAGGGGGTTTCCCCCGTCCGTACAGCGCCCTATCCCGGCTTTCCTACCGATGCTCAGCCCCCTGTACTGGCAGCGCTCTGCCGGGGGGAGGGGACGACGGTATTTGTGGAGACAATGTTTGAAAACCGCTATCGCCATACGGCCGAGCTGGTCCGCATGGGCGCAGATATTCGGGTGGAAGGCCGGGTGGCGGTGGTCTGCGGCCGAGAGCGGCTCCGGGGCGCGCCCATGACTGCTCCGGATCTCCGGGGCGGCGCCGCGCTTGTGGTGGCGGCTCTGGGGGCGGAAGGAGAGAGCCGGATCACCGGACTGGACCATATTGACCGGGGCTATGCCCGACTGACTCAGGATCTGACCGCTCTGGGCGCACAGATCTATCGGGAAGACGACAGAGGAGAAGCAAAACACTATGGCAACAGAACGCAAGCACAAACGGCGGGGAGACCGGCACGACCGGAGAACCTATAATCGCCTGTATACCGCTGTCTGCGGACTGATCATCCTGCTGGCCATTGCCGCCGGATCTATGGTATTCTTCAAGGTCCATACCGTAGAGGTGGTGGGCAATGAGCGCTACAGCAGTCAGCTGCTGCTGGAGAGCTCGGGGATTCAGCAGGGCGACAACCTGCTTCGTATCCCCCGCAGCCGGATTGAGAGCCGGATGGAGGCCGAGCTGCCCTATCTGAGTACGGTTAAGATCCGACTGAAGCTGCCGGAAGGGGTGGCCATCGAGGTGGTAGAAACTGAACCTGCCGCCGCGATCGCCTTTGGCAGCTCCTACTGGTATATTGACTGTAATGGAAAGGTGCTGGGCGACGTGCCTGAGAACGAGGGCTATCCTGTCGTCACCGGCCTGACCGTTATGGAAATGACTGCCGGATCGGAGCTGGTGGTGGATGAGCTGGAGGATCTGAAGTTCAGGGGCCTGAAGGGTCTGCTGCGCGCTCTGGTGGAAGATGGATCGGTACAGCGGGTGGAGTCCATTGAGCTGGCCACCAACAGCTATCTGACTATGCTCTATGACGGCCGACTGACGGTGAAGATGGGTCTGGCCGATGACTTCCACTACGATGTCAAGATGCTTCACGCGGCACAGGAACGCTATATCAACGACAACTGGACGGAAGAGGATTCCGGCACGCTGGATATGACAAAAAATACCGGCGAAGCTGTTCTTTCGAAAAATTAACTCTGACGGCGGCAGAGCGGCTCAGAGGGGAGATTTGGGAAAAAATAATTCCCAAACCAGAAAAGAGTATTGACCTGCCGCCGGATTCCGTTTACAATAAAATATGATACTGTCATCTCATGGTACGTAATTCATACAGTCGGCACTGGCCGTGATCACATAGGAGGAAAACCATATGTCTATTGGATTTGAACCCACCCCTGATACTGTTGTTAATATCAAAGTCGTCGGCGTCGGCGGCGCCGGCACCAACGTGGTCAACCGCATGGTCCGCTCCGGCACCAAGGGCGTTGACTTCATCGCCGTCAACACCGACAAGCAGGCTCTGGACGCCTCCAGCGCTACCTATAAGATCCAGATCGGCGAGAAGCTGACTCAGGGTAAGGGCGCCGGCGCCAATCCTGAGGTGGGCAAGAAGGCTGCCGAGGAAAATCGCAGCCAGATCGCAAAGAGCCTGGAAGGCACTGATATGGTCTTCGTCACCTGCGGCATGGGTGGCGGTACCGGTACCGGTGGCGCTCCTATCGTCTCCGACGTGGCTCGCGAGCAGGGCATCCTGACTGTGGGCGTGGTCACCAAGCCCTTCGGCTTTGAGGGTCGCCGCCGTATGCAGCAGGCCGAGGCCGGTATTGCCGAGCTCAAGAGCAAGGTGGACTCTCTGGTTATCATTCCCAACGACCGCCTGAAGCACGCCACTGATCAGAAGATTACCTTTGCCAACGCCTTTGAGATCGCTGACGACGTCCTCCGTCAGGCCGTGGAGTCCATCTCCGACCTGATCAAGAACGTGGGCTTCATCAATCTGGACTTTGCTGACGTGACTGCCATCATGAAGGATGCCGGTCTGGCCCATATGGGCGTCGGCCGCGCTGCCGGTAAGGGCAAGGCCGAAGAGGCTGCCCGGCTGGCCGTTTCCTCCCCCCTGCTGGAGACCTCCATCAACGGTGCGAAGGGCGTTCTGGTCAACGTGGCCGGCTCTATGGAGATCGGTCTGGAAGAGGTAGAGACTGCTGCCAACCTGGTTCAGCAGGCTGCCAACCCCGACGCCAATATTATCTTCGGCGCCACCTTCGACGACTCTCTGGAGGATGAGATCCGGGTTACCGTTATCGCTACCGGCTTTGAGAAGGACGACGAAGTGGTAGAGAAGCCCTTCAGCCAGGCTGCCCAGAAGGTGGCCGCTGCCGAGGGTACTGCTGAGGAAGAGGCTCCCAAGGCCGAAGAAGAGGCCGCTGCCGTTGTGGCTCAGCCGGTCATCGACAAGGAAGAAGATCCCTTCGATGATATCTTCGCTATCTTCAACAAGCGCAGATAATTTCCTATAAGCTTCAAAGACCGTCGGGAGCTTCCTGACGGTCTTTTTCTATGACCGGTGTCAGATTCTGTCAGATCCTGCCGCCGGAGAGAAAGGGAGGTCAAAGGCCATGTCCGGCAGACGAGTAAAAGCGCCTGTGAAAGGCAAGCGACCGAGCAAAGATCGTACCCCCCTGCTCAAATTGCTGGTGGTGCTGTTGGCTGTCTTTCTGGTTCTGGCCGGACTGGTAGTGACCAAGCTGGCTGAACGGTACCGGGATCTGGTGATGGATTTTGTAGCCTCTGAGCAGGCCAAATATGACCAGGCCCACCGGCAGGAGGACGCTGAGCCGGAGGATGTAGTGACCGTAGGCGGCCAGCAGGTGGAGATCGACCGGACGCTGGAACCGAACCAGCTCCAAAGCGACCGGTTCACCCGGCTGGAGGACGGAACCATCATCTATGACGGCAACGCCCGCTATGGAATCGACGTCTCCGCCCATCAGGGCCAGATCGACTGGTCCGCCGTTGCCGCTGACGGAGTAGAATTTGCCATGCTCCGGATCGGATACCGGGGCTACTCTGAGGGCGCGCTGAATCAGGATAGCCGCTTTGAGGAAAACTATCAGGGGGCTACCGAAAACGGAATTGATGTGGGCGTCTATTTCTTCTCGCAGGCGCTGGACGAGGCCGAGGCTCTCATTGAGGCCCATCAGGTGATCCAGTGGCTGGAGGGCAAAGAGATCCAGGGGCCGGTGGTTTTTGACTGGGAGTACATCACCCATGAACAGGCCCGGACCGACGATCTGGAGGGAGACGAGGTTACCGCCTGCGCCGTGGTCTTCTGTCAGGAGATCCGAAAGGCGGGCTATACCCCTATGATCTACTGCAACGGTATGCTGGGCTATCTGGGCTACGACCTGAATAAGCTCAGCGATGTAGGTGTCTGGTACGCCGAGTATCGAAGCGACTATCCTACCTACGCCTATAGGATTGCCATCTGGCAATATACCGACTCGGGCAAAGTGGACGGGATCGATGGCAACGTGGACCGAAATATCTGGTTTTTAGAGGACTGAATGGTCCGGAAAGTGCGTCTGCGCAGGGAAAATAATTTGAATTACGAAATATTTTCCCGGAAGCTTTGACATTTACGACCAAATCGGGTACAATAAATGCATTCTAACGACCATGTAAAGGTGGACGAGCATATGGATCAGTTGGATCTGGATATTTTAAACTGCCTGCGGGAGAATGCCCGTCTTTCGGCTTCCAAGATTAGCAGACAGGTAAACCTCTCGGTCTCTTCGGTGCTGGAGCGGATCCATCGGATGGAAGAGCAGGGAGTGATTCAGCGCTATACTACAATAGTGGATCAGGCCAAGCTTGGCCGGCCGCTGATGATGCTCATGGGTGTGTCCATTGAGAGTCCTCAGTATTATGAGCGCTTTGAAGCACGGATTCGAGAGGAAGAGGATGTAATTGACTGCGAGTACCTGACGGGCAATATGGACTATCTGCTCCGGGTCACTGCCGAGTCCCATCAGCATCTGCAAAATCTCCATCATCGGATTGCCATGATGGAAGGGGTTTCCTCCATTACCAGCTACTATGTACTGAAGAATGTAAAAGACCAATAGTTGCACAGGAAAAGATCTCCCTCCGGGAGATCTTTTTTTGTCGATGGGGCAAACTGAATACGAGCGTCTGTTTTTAATTCTGAATCATTTTCCAAAGCAAATTGCACCTGCTGAAACCGGGAAAAGAGCGTCCAGCTGACCCTTGGACATTTCCTCCAATCCAGAGCAGGGAAAGCCTGCCTTAGACGGCAGACTGGACCGGTCTCATTGGGGTATGGTATGTCCATCGCCGCAGATAAGCGGCGGAAAGGGGGATCTGGAAGATGAAGGAAGGACAATGGGAGCGCCCCTGGATCTGGCAGCTGGGACGCTGTCTGCTGGCAGTGCTGACCGCGGCTGCCCTGCTGACTGGGCTGACTGCGGCCTCGGAGGCGCTGGAGGGCTCGGTAGAGTGTTCAAACAGGCAGGAAGGGCGAATGCTTGTGCCGGTGGGCAGAACGGTGGGAATCAAGCTCTTTGCTGAAGGCGTTATGGTGGTAGGACTCACCGATGTGGAAACAGAGCAGGGGGCTCGCTCTCCGGCCCGGGAACTGGGCCTGAAGAGTGGAGATATGATCACCCGGATCAACGGCCAAAGTGTTAGCTCGATTGAAGAGGTGCAGGATGTATTGAAAGACAGCGGGGGCAGATTGGAGCTTCAAATCCGGCGTCAGGACCAGAGCTTTACCTGCTCCGGTGAGGCTGCTCTCTGCCGTTCCGGAGAGGAGTATAAGTTGGGCGCGTGGATTCGGGACTCCATGGCCGGAATTGGTACCGTCACCTTTTATGATCCGGCTACCGGCCAGTTCGGAGCTCTGGGTCACGGTATCAACGACGTAGATACTGGCTTGATCATGCCGCTGGAGTCGGGCGCAGTGATGCCCTCCAGCGTCACTGGTCTGCTGCCCGGAGAGAAGGGAAGTCCCGGAGCTCTTCATGGAAGCTTTGATCTGAGCCGGGAACTGGGCAGACTGACAAACAATACACCCTGCGGTATTTTTGGCACCCTATACTCTGACTGCTTTCCCGGCGAAAGAGTACCGGTAGCCAGGAGGGATGAGGTGAAAACGGGGGCGGCCATCATTTTGGCTAATGTGGAAGGGGAGCAGACAGAGGAATATGAAATCGAGATCCTCCGGATCTACCCTCATTCCTCTCAGGAGAGCCAAAGCCTAATGCTCCGAATCACTGACGAGGATCTGTTGGAAAAAACCGGTGGGATCCTGCAGGGGATGGGAGTGATTGATAATAGGGACAACACAAAAAAGCCCGAAAATAAGGGATTTTCGACAGTTACCCTAAATTGACCCCTTACATCGGTGTCTGACCAACACCGGCACATCAGGATTGAAGATCCGCTATGACAGAGG
>JAFQNL010000034.1 GCA_017395935.1 Oscillospiraceae bacterium | reverse complement strand
GCTTTGCCATGATGGATTTTCCTCCTCAAATAACAAAATCGGTTAGAATTGTGGGTTGCATAGCACACTATGAGGTCATTGTACCCCATAGTGTGTGGGAATGCAACTAATTTTTTCAATTTTTTGTTGAAATTCAGCCCTTGCCGCGACCAGCAACGATCTTTTCAGCGATGGACTTGGGGATCTCAACATAGCTATGGGGCTCCATTGCGTACTGGCCGCGGCCCTGAGTACGGGAACGCAGGTCGGTAGCATAGCCGAACATCTCAGCCAGGGGCACCAGAGCGTCGATCTGGGTAGCGCCGCTGCGGGGCTCCATACCCTGGATCTGGCCACGACGGCTGTTCAGGTCGCCGATAACGTCGCCCATATAGTCGTCAGGCACAGTGACAGCAACCTTCATGATAGGCTCCATCAGCACGGGATTTGCCTTGCGCATAGCCTCCTTGAAGGCCATGGAGCCGGCAATCTTAAATGCCATTTCCGAGGAGTCGACTTCGTGGAAGGAGCCGTCATACAGCTCTACCTTGACATCGACTACAGGGTAGCCTGCCATAACGCCAGCCTGCATCGCACCCTGGATACCTGCATCAACAGCAGGGATATACTCCTTGGGGATGGCGCCGCCGACGACGACGTTGCTGAATTCATAGCCCTTGCCGGACTCGTTGGGGCTCACGCGGATCTTAACGTGGCCATACTGGCCCTTACCACCGGACTGACGGGCATACTTGGTATCCTGCTCAACAGCCTTCTTGATGGTCTCCTTGTAAGCAACCTGGGGAGCGCCGACATTGGCTTCTACCCGGAACTCACGGAGCAGACGGTCAACGATGATCTGCAGGTGGAGCTCGCCCATACCTGCGATAATGGTCTGACCGGTCTCTTCGTCAGTGTAGGTCTTGAAAGTGGGGTCTTCCTCAGCCAGCTTAATCAGAGCGACAGTCATCTTCTCCTGACCAGCCTTGGTCTTGGGCTCGATGGCCACCCGGATAACGGGCTCAGGGAACTCCATGGACTCCAGAATGACGGGATGATCCGCGTCACACAGAGTATCACCGGTGGTGGTATTCTTCAGACCGACAGCAGCGGCGATATCGCCGGCGTAGACCTGATCAATGTCCTCGCGGTGATTGGCGTGCATCTGAAGGATGCGGCCAATTCGCTCACGCTTGCCCTTGGTGCTGTTGAGAACAGCAGCGCCGGAGGGAATGGAGCCGGAGTAGACACGGAAGAAGGTCAGACGGCCCACATAGGGGTCGGTCATGATCTTGAATGCCAGAGAAGAGAAGGGCTCGTCGTCAGAGGAGGGCCGCTCTTCTTCCTCACCGGATTCGGGGTTGATACCCTTGATGGGGGGGATATCAGTGGGGGCGGGCATATAGTCCACAATGGCATCCAGCAGCTTCTGAACGCCCTTGTTGCGGTAGGAAGTACCGCAGACCACAGGGACCATCAGATTTTCAATGGTAGCCTTGCGGATCGCTGCCTTGATCATTTCAACCGGAACCTCTTCTTCTTCCAGCACCAGCATCATGATCTCCTCGTCCACGTCAGCAACGCAGTCAAGCATCTTCTGACGATATTCGAGGGCCTTGTCCATCATATCGGCGGGGATCTCCTCCACACGCATGTCGTTGCCCTTGTCGTCATAGTAGACGTCAGCCTTCATCTCCACCAGGTCGATGATGCCGCGGAAATCGGCTTCAGCGCCAATGGGAAGCTGGATGGGCACTGCGTTAGCCTTCAGACGCTCATGGATCATGTCCAGAACGTGGTAGAAGTTGGCGCCCATGATGTCCATCTTATTGACGTAGATCATGCGGGGAACGCGGTAGTGATCAGCCTGACGCCAAACGGTCTCAGACTGGGGCTCAACACCACCCTTGGCGCACATGACGGTAACAGAACCGTCCAGAACACGCAGGGAACGCTCCACCTCAACGGTGAAGTCGACGTGACCCGGGGTATCAATAATATTGACACGGTGATCCTTCCAGAAGCAAGTGGTTGCTGCGGAAGTGATGGTGATACCACGCTCCTGCTCCTGGACCATCCAGTCCATGGTAGCAGTACCCTCGTGGGTCTCACCCAGTCGGTGGTTCACGCCGGTGTAGTACAGGATACGCTCGGTAGTGGTAGTCTTACCAGCGTCGATATGAGCCATGATGCCGATATTTCTAGTTTTTTCCAGAGAAACTTTTCTAGGCATTTCTTATGCTCCTTATGATAGTAGTGAGTTGACTTGGGATTACCAACGGAAGTGGGCGAATGCCTTGTTGGCCTCGGCCATCTTGTGGGTATCCTCGCGCTTCTTAACAGCGTTACCGGTGTTGTTGGCTGCATCCATCAGCTCACCAGCCAGACGCTCCTTCATGGTGCGCTCGCTGCGGTTACGAGAATAGTTGGTCAGCCAGCGCAGACCCAGGGTCTGACGGCGGGCAGGGCGGACCTCCATGGGAACCTGGTAGGTAGCACCGCCGACACGGCGAGACTTGATTTCCAGGCTGGGCATGATGTTTTCCATAGCGGCGTGGAACACCTCCAGGGCGTCCTTACCAGTCTTTTCCTGGACGATATCAAAAGCGCCGTAAACGACCTTCTGAGCAACGCCCTTCTTGCCGTCGAGCATGATGCTATTGACAAGCTTGGTCACCAGGATGGAGTTATACATAGGATCGGGGAGGACCTCCCGCTTGGGTACATTTCCTCTTCTGGGCACTTTACTTCCCTCCTTCATAATATGATTTCATCGGTACTCGAAAACCGCTCGTCCTGCGGTCTCCGTGTAAGACAGGGCTCTTCCCTGTCCAGTGCCTGCCGAAGATCTTACCCATAATATATAGTAAGCGTCTTCGAGCAAGGCAGTGTGCCTTGCGCAGAATGCGCAAAAGTGCATCAGAATGTTTCGCTGAAAGAATTACTTCTTCTTTGCAGCCTTGGGACGCTTGGCACCGTACTTGGAGCGGGCCTGCATACGACCGTTGACGCCCTGGGTATCCAGAGTACCGCGGATGATGTGGTAACGAACACCGGGAAGGTCCTTAACACGACCGCCGCGGATCATAACCACGGAGTGCTCCTGCAGGTTGTGGCCGACACCGGGGATATAAGCGGTAACTTCGTAGCCGTTGGACAGACGCACACGAGCGATCTTACGGAGAGCGGAGTTAGGCTTCTTGGGGGTGGCGGTACGGACGGCGGTGCAAACACCACGCTTCTGGGGAGAAGGCTGATTGGTCTCCTTGTCCTTCAGAGTGTCCTTACCCTTCTGCAGAGCGGGGCTCTTGGACTTTTCGATAGAAGTCTGACGGCCCTTACGCACCAGCTGATTAAAAGTAGGCATTACTTGATTTCCTCCTTTCCTCACTTTTTACATTTATTTTAACGGCTTTGCCGCTAAAACCGATTCAGTCTCTCAACTCGGCTGCCGCCGCAGCGCCTACGGCAAGGCCCAGCGCCCTGCCCAGCACCTGCATGGTACTGACCCAACGGACGGGGATCTGCCGCTGCTGACACAGCTGGCTGAGCGGTTCGGTGAGAGCGGGATCTGCGTTGTCTGCCAGCAGCACCTGCACTGCCGACTGATTCAAGATCGCTTTACGGGTCTGCTTGATCCCAGCCACGTAAGCAGGTTTTTTCTCGCGCCCGATCAAGCTGATTCCTCCTATTCGCAGACCTACACAATTTGAAATTATAGCATCTCGCTCAAGCTCCGTCAAGAAAAAATCACACGAAATCCCGCCGATTTTTCCCGGCTTTCCCATCCATTTGACGGAGCTTTTTGTCAGTTTCGCTTCTGCTTTTTCAAGACTTCTTTACAGAACGATCAGCTCTTTGGGAGACTTGGTCAGCACCTTGCAGCCTCCCTCTTCCAGCCAGACCACATCCTCGATTCGGACACCCATCTTACCGGGCAGATAGATACCCGGCTCCACCGACAGCACAGCTCCGGCGGGGATCGGCTCCTTGCAGCCGGCGCTGAAGTTGGGGCTCTCATGGATCTCAATGCCCAGGCTGTGGCCCAGACCATGACCAAAGTATTCCCCGTAGCCGGCCTGCTCAATCACTTTTCTGGCAGCGGCATCCACGTCTGCGCCGATCACGCCAGCTTTGGCCATGGAGATTCCTGTCAGCTGGGCTTCGAGGACGGTATGATAGACCAGCTCCATCTCCTCAGTCGGCTGTCCAACGGCCACAGTACGGGTCATATCCGAGCAGTAACCGCCCACCATGGAGCCGAAGTCCATCGTCACGAACTCGCCGGCCTGAATGGGCTTTGCGCTGGGAATGCCGTGGGGCAGGCTGCCGTTGGCACCGGAGACCACAATGGGATCAAAGGAGTTCTTGCTGGCGCCGAACTTCATCTGGTAGTAAGTGATCTTGGCGGCAATCTCCTGCTCAGTTTCACCGGGGCGGATATGGTTCAGAATCTCGGCAAAGGTCTTGTCGGTGATGGCCTGTGCCTCCTGCATACATTTGAGCTCCTCCTCGTCCTTGGAGGCACGGAGCTGAGCGACAAGCTGTCCGGAAGGGATAAGCTGGCAATCCTCGCCCAGCACTTCCACCCAACGCTTGTGCTCGGCGATGGTCATCGCCTCTTCCTGAATGCCGATCCGGCTGATGCCCTGACGGGCGATCTCCTCGGCAGCCAGTGTCAGGTGTCCCTTTCCTTTGCCGATCAGCAGAATATTGCAGTCGGCGATCTGCTTTTCAGCCGACTCAATATAGCGGGAGTCGGTGGAATACCAGCTGCCGGTCTCGGTGACCAGCACCACGCCCTCGCCCTGGAAACCTACGGCGTAGAATTCACCGGCCTCACCGGTGATCAGCATAGCTTCAAGGTCATAGCTCTTCAGCTGCTGACGGATCTGATGGAGATGGTTCATAGTGACCCTTCTTTCTTTAAGGTATTATAGTAGTATTTCATTGTCAGAGCATCCTCACTCTGCGTGCCTCCTGATTCACAGATGATTGTTGGACTCCAGTCCCGCCGGTACAGTTCCTCCAGCAGAGGCTCAAAGTCGGGACCCCAGCCCGGATCGTCAAAGCACAGGTGCTTATCCTCGCCCCCTTTAAGAGTGAACTGGATCTTGGAAAAGTGGCTGTGGAACCGGCTGGCCCGCTCACGGCCCAACTTGTCCTCCAGCTTGTCCAGCATCTGCACACAGGCCTCCCGCCCGTTGAGATTTCCCAGCGTCCGGGCATAGAGATGTCCAAAGTCCACGCAGGGGATCAGTCGCTCGTCCAGAGCGCATAGCTCCAGCACCTCGTCCAAATCACCCAACTGGTTGATCTTGCCCATGGTCTCTGGGCAAAGAGTGATATGACCATAACCCATTGCGTCACAGACGCTGATCACATGGCCAAGCGATGCCTTGGCGATGGCCAGCGCCTCTTCCCGGCTCCGCTTCATAAGCGCCCCGGAATGGATCACCACCCGGTCGGCGCCAATCCACTGGGCCGCCATGCAGGAATCTGTCACATATTTTGTGGTCTTTTTCAGCATCTCCGGGTCCGGGTTTGCCAGACTGATAAAATATGGGGCATGAAGGCTGAGTCCGATCCCGGCTTCCGCCGCCTTTTCTCCCAGTTCCCGGGCTGTGGCCTGACCTACACGGACTCCCTTGCCGCACTGGTATTCATAGCAGTCCAGCCCAATGGATCGGAGCCATCCAGGGGCATCCACACTGGACTTACTCACAGTCCGGGTAAAGGTATCAGAATTACCGGCTACGCCAAACTTTACGCTCATTCCAACCCCTCCTTATGGGGGCAAAGCGCCCGGAAGGGAGTCTCCACCAAATAACGCAGGCGGCGAAAGAGGTTATCCAGCGCTATGGGCTGGGTCAGCACAGCCAGAACGCCAGCGTTGTGCGCGCCCCAGATATCAGTAAAGATCTGGTCTCCAACCATAAGCGCCTGCTGTCGGTTTTTCCCCGTCTCCTTCAGCGCCCGAAGAAAACCTTTGGTGCCCGGCTTCCCGGAATGGCCCACAAAGCTCACGCCAAAACTCTCGGAAAACCGTTTTGCCCGGGTAGGCTTTCGGCTGTTGGATACGATATAGATCTGAATCCCGGCCTGCTCCAACTCCTCTTTCCAGTTCAGCAGCGCTGCTGAGGCTGTCTTTTCTCCGTATCGGGCCAAAGTATTGTCCAGATCCGCCAGTACAAGGGTTTTTCCCATCCTTGTCAGCTTTTCCGGGGTTAAGTCAAAGACGCTGGAGACGATATAGTCCGGTACCTGCGGCAGTGCCATGGCATTTCCTCCCACTGTCGGGCATAAAATCTTCTGTCCTGCCGATGCTTTTGCATCAGCTCTCAATTTTTTATTATATCATTTTTCTATTCCTGTCACAAGAGGAGGCGTCGAAATGTCGTCTATTTCCTGTTTCCATCCCCTCGCTCTGCCGGAGGAGCTTTCTCCCCTGCTCAGCCGAGGATTCTCTCCCGCTCTGGCCGCCTATCGGTTGGGCGGTCCTGCCGGCCTGCTCCGCTCCGCGCCCCCTGTCCACCTTCGGGGCGGTCTGCTGGTCATAGAGCAGGCCGCGCCTCTCCCTGAAATCGACCTTCGTTCTCTCTGTCGTCAGATTATGCAGGAATGCCGGCTGCGGGGCGCGTCCGGCGTCCTCTGCCGGTGGAAGAATCGATCGTCTCTGCTTTGGGATCTGAGTCGGCTGCTGGGGCAGACTCTGGCTCAGGGCGGTTTTCGCCTCTGGCTGGAGGAGGAGTACGCCGGTGCCTGGGAGGAGTCGGCCGTTCTGGTCAACTCCCGCACACAAAGCTCAAGGCTGGAAACCGGCCTGCTCCGGTCACTGGAGCGATGGGGCAGAGACCGTACCGCGCTGGATCTTCGGCCCTATGCCCGGGATCATCTGCTCCCCTCTCCCGACGGACATGGTCGGGATCTCTCGGCTTCCGCACTGGAGGATCTGATCCGGCGGGCCAGGGGCCGGGTCTACTGGTCAGAAGAGCAGTGCGCCCGGTATTTTACTCTGCAGGAGGGAGAGTCGCTCCACTATGTCGTCTTTGACGATCGGGCCTCACTGATCAGGAAGATGGAGCGGGCAAAGGCGCTGGGGATTCAAATGGCCGTTGTCCCCTGGCAGGAGATGGCCGGACTGGAGGATCAATGGCGGAGGCTGGTGGGTTAGAGAAGCAAAAACACCCTGCATCAGATGATGCAGGGTGTTTGCTTGCTGATAATTAATAGAACTTCTTGCGGTTCTTGCGAGCAGCTTCGGACTTCTTGCGGCGCTTGACGCTGGGGCTCTCGTAATGCTCACGCTTGCGAACCTCAGCCAGGACGCCGGACTTGGCGCAGCTACGCTTGAAACGCTTCAGAGCGCTATCCAGAGATTCGTTCTCTCTAACGCGGATTTCTGCCATTCTATTTTCCCTCCCTCCGATTCATGCCCGGGAGTATTCGTACAAGGGCATACCAACCCATAAACAGGGCTTGTTAGCATATACTGTACACCATAACCGACCGCTTGTCAAGAGGGCTTTGTGCAATTTTGTTGTCCTCAGTTGGAAGACAGATCCAGTCTGTCCGCTCACTTCAGGATCAGGTTAACCAGCTTGATCTTCTTGGACTTGTCCCGAACAACGATCTGCTTGACCAGGCGCTTGCCCTCGGCCTGCTTCTGGATCCGGGCGTCTGCCATCGCGGCCTCTACCACGTCGTTATCGTCAATCTGAGCGGGAACCATAATGCTGGCCCGGAGCTTGCCGCAGACCTGAACAGCCACTTCCACAGTGGCGGCCACAGTCTTGCTCTCGTCGTATTCAGGCCACTTCTGCAGGCAGACCATTCCCTCGCCGGCAAAGCCCAGATTCTCCCACATTTCTTCGCACATATGAGAAGCAAAGGGGGAAAGCATGAGGATCAGTGCCTTCAGGTCGCCCTTGGTGCAGCCGTTGGCGTAGAAGTCGTTGGTCAGGGCCATGAGGGTGGCAATGGCGGTATTGAACTTCATAGCCTCGATGTCCTGATTGACCTTGAGGATCGCCTTATGGATGGCCGGCTCATTGGCAGAGGAGTAGCTGAGATCGTCAACAGCCTTCTCCTGCAGGTTCCAGACACGGTCCAGGAAGCGCTTGCAGCCCTTGACCGACTCATCAGACCAGGTAGCGGTCTTTTCAAAGTCGCCGATAAACATGATATACAGACGCATGGTGTCGGCGCCGTACTCACGAATAACATCGTCGGGATTGACCACGTTGCCCAGGCTCTTGGACATCTTAACAGAGGGCCGCAGAGCCTTACTGCCGTACTTGGCGATTACGTCGTCCTTCTCTTCCTGCGTCTCAAAGTTGCCCACATAGTAGGGGTTCTTACCCAGAATCATGCCGTGGCTGGTTCGCTTGGCATAGGGCTCAGCGTGGGGGATGACGCCGATATCGTGGAGGAAGTTATTCCAGAACCGGCTGTAGAGCAGGTGGAGGGTTGTATGCTCCATACCGCCATTGTACCAGTCAACCTGTCCCCAGTAGTCCAGCGCCTCCTTGGAAGCCAGAGCGTCATTATTCTGAGCGTCCATGTAGCGCAGGAAGTACCAGGAGGAGCCTGCCCACTGAGGCATGGTGTCAGTCTCACGCTTGGCAGGACCGCCGCAGCAGGGGCAGGTAGTATTGACCCAGTCGGTCATGGTAGACAGGGGGGACTCACCATTGTCGGTGGGCTCATAGCTCTCCACGTCGGGCAGCAGCAGAGGCAGCTGGCTCTCATCCAGAGGCACATAGCCGCACTTTTCACAATGGACGATAGGAATGGGCTCGCCCCAATAGCGCTGACGGGAGAAGACCCAGTCACGGAGCTTATAGTTGACCTGAGCGTGGCCAATGCCTTCCTTCTCCAGGAAAGCGATCATAGCCTGCTGGGCGTCTTCCACGCTCATGCCGTTCATAAAGCCGGAGTTGACCATGACGCCGGTCTCAACATCAGTAAAGGCCTTGGCATTCACGTCTACCTCGCCCTCGGCGCCGGCTACCACCTGAATGATGGGCAGGCCGAAGACACGGGCAAACTCCCAGTCACGGGTGTCATGGGCAGGAACTGCCATGATGGCACCGGTTCCGTAGGTAGCCAGAACGTAGTCAGAAATAAAGATGGGGATCTCTTTGCCGTTGACAGGATTGATGGCCCGGACACCCCGCAGCATGACGCCGGTCTTTTCCTTGGCCAGCTCGGTGCGCTCAAAGTCAGACTTGGCAGCAGCCTTACGGACATAGGCGGTGACCTCGTCGTAGTTTTCCAGCTTATCGGCCCACTTGGTCACATAGGCATGCTCAGGAGCGATAACCATATAGGTAGCGCCAAAGAGGGTGTCGCAGCGGGTGGTATAGACGGTGAGCACATCGCCCTCAGTGGTCTTGAAATTAACCTCTGCGCCGGTGGAGCGGCCGATCCAGTTCTTCTGCTGGGTCTTGACGCGCTCGATGAAGTCCAGGCCGTCCAGACCGTCGATCAACTTCTGGGCATACTCGGTAATCTTAAGCATCCACTGGCTCTTTTCCTTCCGGACAACCTCAGCACCGCAGCGCTCGCAGACACCTTCCACCACTTCCTCGTTGGCCAGCACGCACTTGCAGCTGGTGCACCAGTTGACAGGCATGGTGGTCTTATAGGCCAGGCCGTTCTTGAACAGCTGGAGGAAGATCCACTGGGTCCACTTATAGTAGTTGGGATCCGTAGTGTCCACCACCCGGTCCCAGTCGAAGGAGAAGCCCAGCATCTGGAGCTGACGGGTGAAGTTTTCAATGTTGTCCCGGGTCACCTTGGCGGGGTGGAGCTTGTTCTTGATGGCAAAGTTCTCGGTGGGCAGACCGAAAGCGTCAAAGCCCATGGGGAAGAGAACATTATAGCCATCCATTCTCTTCTTTCTGGCAACTACGTCCATGGCGGTGTAGGGCCGGGGATGGCCCACGTGCAGACCGGCGGCAGAGGGATAGGGGAACTCCACCAGACCGTAGAACTTAGGACGGGTAGTATCGCCGGTAACAGCCTTAAAGGCCTTGGTTTCCAGCCACTTGGCCTGCCATTTCTTTTCAATGGCGGTAAAATCGTACTTCAAATCGATCACGCTTTCTTCTCAAGTTTCTATTTTTCAGCCCCGCGAAGGGGTTAATCTCCAGTTTCTCTTACAGCCGGCTGTCTTCCAGCAGCTGCTTGCGGGCCTCCCGGCTCTCTTCCAGCAGACCGGAGATGTCTACCAGCTCGCCGTCGTTCCACAACCGCTCCAGCTTGTAGAATTCCCGCTGCTCGGGCAGGAAAATGTGGACCACCACAGTAGAGAAATCCAGCAGCACCCAGCCGGACTCCCGCTCGCCCTCCTTATGATGGGCGGGCTCACCCAGCGCCTCGGCAGCCTCTTCGCACAGGTCGGAGAGGGTGCGGATCTGGGTAGTGGAGGTGGCGGTGCAGGTGATAAAATAGTCGGCCAGGATGGTAATATCTCCCACCTTCAGCAGCTGGATATCACGGGCGCGCTTGCTGTCCAGGGCCTTAATGATTGCCTCGGCCAATACTCTTGCTTCTGCCATGTTACGCTTCCTTTCTATGGGCCAGCAGCCAGTTCCGGGCTTCCAGAGTCCGGGGATGGATGGGTTCTCCCTTGCCGGCAGTGTGTTCTATGGTGATCTCCAGACCCCGCAGCACGGCGGCGTCCAGATCGGTCTCGATCAATTTTCGCAGTTGCTCTGCCCAGCTGTACTTCCGGGTAGGCTCAGCGTAGTCGGCGATATAGAGGATCTTTTCCAGCAAAGTCATATCCGCTCTGCCGGTGGTATGCCAGAAAATAGCACTGACCACCTCATCGCTCATACCGAAGACGGCCCGGGCAATACCGGCGGCGCTTTTGGAGTGGAGAAGCGGAAGTGTGGTTTTTTCCATATCGTCCAACAGAATACCATACTTTTGGCAGGTTGACAACTGCTCCTGCAGAGTGAAATATTTCGTGCAGTCGTGCAGGATGGCCGCTTTTCTGGCTTCAGTCTCGTCCGCACCCCAGCGGCGAGCCATTTTGGCAGCCGTCTCTTCTGTCCCCCGGATATGGGCGATTCGTTTGGCCCGGACCATTGACTCACCTACCGCACGAAGCTGGCTGAGACTGAGTTGAGTCAGGTCAGCCCGCGTTCCGTAGAGGCGATTGGAGAGAATATAGCCCCAGATACTGGGATCCAGATAGTCCTCTCCCCCTCCCTGCGCCAGCGCTTGCCGGATCTGGGTGGAAGAGGCCTCAACCATATTGGGCAGAGTCAGCGTCACAATTCTGGCCCCATATTTCCGGCTCAGGTAGTCCCTCTGGGGCGCAAAGAGCGCCTCTCCGTCCTTCTCTGTCCGGCCGAAGGCACATAGTCCTGCCAGCCGGGCAATGACCTCCGGCTCATACCAGCAGTGGAAGGTGAGGAACATATCCGTGCCCATAAGCAGCCAGAGCTCGTCCTCAGGATAGATGGCCCGAAGCTCCCGCAGGGTCATGCTGGTATAGCTTTTCCCTTCCCGGTCCATCTCCAGCGACAGCACCTCCACCGGGATCTTCAGTCCCAGCCGGTCAGCCATCAGGCCGGTCATCTCCAGCCGCTGCCGGTTGGAGGCAGAGCCCTCAGCCATGGTTTTATGGGGCGGCACACCGGCAGGGATGAGAAGCAGCTTATCCAGACTCAGCACATTGGCGGCACTCACCGCCGCAGCCATATGGCCCAAATGAGGGGGATTGAATGTTCCGCCGTAAATGCCGATCTTCATTCTCTTCTCCCTTTCTTGCTATCAAGGACGCTTACTTTCTGCCGCCCTTGTCGGTGAGAACGATCTTGTCCTTCTTGTCCTTACGATGGCTGGGCCGGTAGAGGACAAATTTGCTGCCAATCACCTGCACAGGGCAGGCAGCAGTCCGCTCGCACAGCTCGGCGCAGGCGGAGCGGGCGTCATACTCGCTGTTTTCCAGCACCTTGCCCTTGACCAGTTCCCGGGCCTCCAGTGCATCCCGGCACTGTTTGACCAGATTGTCGCTGATACCGTCCTTGCCAATGGTCAGGATGGTCTCGATCCCGTTTGCCAGAGTGCGGAGCTGTGCCCGCTGTTTGCTTGTCAGTTCCATAATATCTATACTCCTAAATCAGTCATTTTACTTCTTTTTCCCCACAGGTTGCCCAATAGGTAGGCACCCTCCGCCGGTGGAGCTCTCCTTCTCCGTTGGTGTCCTCGTAACAGTCCAGCAGCCGGAAGCCCGCCTGAAGCTGACCTCTGATCTGCTCCTCCAAGGTATGGGAGAACTGAAGCCCCACGTCGCTCGTCATGCACTGCTCATAGATCTCCGGATCGCTGAGAGGATCAAAGGGCAGAGAATTAACCACCGTCCGCTCGTCCTCATCAAAGAGGTAGTTCACTCCATTATCCAGTCCGGCCAGCAGTCGGCCGCCGGGTGTCAGAACCCGCCAGCACTCCTTCCAGAGCGGCAGAACCTCCCGGATATAGCAGTTGGAAACAGGATGGAAGATCAGGTCAAAACTCTCGTCGGCAAAGGGAAGCGGCTTTGACATATCCGCCCGAACGATGGTAATCCGGTAGCCTTCCCGCTCTGCCACCATACGCTCACTCTCCAGCTGGCCAGGCGTATAGTCCAGCACAGTGCATTCCGCTCCCAGCGCGGCAAAGATGGGCATCTGCTGCCCGCCGCCGGAAGCAAGGCCCAGTACCCGGCAGCCCCTCAGCTCAGGATACCAGTATTTGGGCACCGGTTTTGTCGGGGTAAGGAGCATCTCCCATTCCCCGTTCAGCGCCTTTTCATAACTCTCATGGGAAATGGGCTGTCCCCATTCCCAGCCTTCTTTGATCCACCGGTCAATGATTCCGGCGTTGATTTCTGCATAATCCATCTCGGTCACACTCCTTTGGGAAGATAAAGATCCTCCTCTTCCAGAATCTGACGACAGATCAGGCGATGGCCGTAATAGCCCCGCTCCCGGGCATAGGTAAGCTCTGCCCGATAGCAATCCTTGTCCAACAGAAAGAGCAGTTCCTCCTCCTGCCGGAGAAAGCGCAGCTTTTCTCCGGTAAAGGCAGCGTATTGCTCAATGGCCCGAATTTGTTCCGTCCGGCTGGGTCGGTGCTCCTGCTCCAGATCAATCCGGAAGCTTTTTGCCACAAACTTTTCCTTCAGCCACTTATTCAAGTCCACAGACTCCGCCTCCTTTTCAGCTCTTCAGATGCTCTTCCAGCACCTCAGCAAAGGCCCGAAGGGCCTTGCCCCTGTGGGAGATGGCGTTCTTTTCCTCTGCCGTCAGCTGGGCAAAGGTCTTTTTCATTCCGGGGATAAAGAAAATGGGGTCGTATCCGAAACCATCGGTACCCATTGGTGCATAGGCCACCGTGCCGTCGCAGACCCCCTCCGCCTGGAGCAGGGTGCCGTCCGGGAAAACGCAGGCAATAGCCGAGACAAAATGGCAGGTCCGGGGACCGAGCCCCCGCATATTGTTCAGCAGCAGACGATAGCGAGCCTCATCGCTGAGCCCCTCACCGCCGTAACGGGCGGTATAGACGCCGGGGGCGCCCTGAAGGGCGTCTACACAAAGTCCGGAGTCATCGGCGATGGCCGGAAGGCCGGAAGCCTTACAGACTGCCTCTGCCTTGATCTGGGCATTTTCAGAAAAGGTAGTGCCCGTCTCCTCCACATCTACGTCGATTCCCAGTTCCGACTGGAGTACTACTTCTACGCCCAGTGACTGGAGAATGGACTGCATCTCTTTCAGCTTGCCCTGATTCTTGCTTGCCAGTACCAGTTTCATCTCTCAGGCCTCCTGAATGACCCGATTCTGGATCTCTACCAGCTCCTGAATTCCCTTGGTACAGATCCGGACCAGCTTCTGCTGCTCCTCTACCGAGAAGGCACGACCCTCGCCGGTGCCCTGGATCTCGATAAGCTTGCCGTCGCCGGTCATCACACAGTTGAGATCCACCATGGCAGAGGAGTCCTCCTCATAGCACAGATCCAGCAGCAGGGCATTGTCCACGATACCGGCAGAGATGGCGGCCACGTTCTGAACGATGGGGCTCTCGGTGAGATAGCCCTCCCGCTGCAGCTTTTTGCAGGCCAGGGCCAGCGCCACAAAGCCGCCGGTAATAGAGGCGGTACGGGTACCGCCGTCTCCCTGAAGAACGTCGCAGTCGATGGTGATCTGGAAGCCAGGCAGCTTCTTCATGTCTACCGCGGCCCGGAGAGAGCGGCCGATGAGCCGCTGAATCTCAGCCGAACGGCCGGAGAGCTTAAGCTTGGAAACGTCCCGGCGGCTGCGTTCCCGATTGGCCCGGGGCAGCATATTGTACTCCGCCGTCACCCAGCCCTCGCCCATGGGGACATGCGGCGGGACACGGGTTTCAACAGAGGCGGTAATATAGACCTGAGTATTGCCGCACTTGATCAGGCAGCTGCCCTCGGCAAAACGATTGACGTTGGGAATGATTTCAATGGGCCGGAGCTGATCCTTGGCCCGGTTATCAATACGCTTCACTGGATCGCCTCCTCAGATAAAGGCCTTGACAAACTCGTCAGCCTCGAAATAGCGCAGATCATCAATGCCCTCGCCCATGCCCACAAACTTGACGGGCAGGCCCAGTTCCTGAGCAATGGCGATGGCGATACCACCCTTGGCGGTGCCGTCCAGCTTGGTCAGGACGATACCGGTGATCCCACAGGACTCCTTGAACTGCTTGGCCTGAATGAGGCCGTTCTGACCGGTGGTTGCATCCAGCACCAGCAGCGTCTCCTTGGAGCAGATGGGGCATTCCCGCTTGATGACCCGGTCAATCTTATTGAGCTCGTTCATCAGGTTGGTCTTATTGTGGAGCCGTCCGGCGGTATCTACCAGCACCACGTCGGTCAGACGGGCATTGGCGGCATTGATGGCGTCAAAGACGACAGCGGCAGGGTCAGCGCCCTCGCCCTGCTTAACGATCTCCACGCCGCACCGCTCTGCCCAGATGGTCAGCTGCTCGGTGGCGGCGGCACGGAAAGTATCAGCGGCGGCAAACATGACCTTCTTGCCTTCTTTTTTCAGAATATTGCCGATCTTGCCGATGGTTGTAGTCTTACCTACGCCGTTGACGCCGATAAAAAGGACGATAGAGGGCTGGCTGTAGAGGATAAGCCGTTTATCTCCCACCGTCAGCATATCGGCCAGAATCTCACGCATGACCTGCTTTGCCTTCTCGGTATCGCCGATCCGCTCGTTCTGGCACCGCTCCCGCAGCTGGGCCACGGCCTTGAGCGAAGGCTCCATACCCATATCGGAAAGGATCAGCGCCTCTTCCAGCTCGTCGTAAAAGTCGTCGTCCAGCTCTTTATAGGTATTAAAAATACTAAGTTTCTTTAGTTTGTCAAAAAATCCCATGGTATGCACTCCTGTTCTGATTTAGGGTGGGGGGGTGGCATCTGTCCGTGTTCCCGCGCTGCCCGGTCTGATCGGTCGCTCTCTGCCGGGACAGGTTCTTTCTCATTCAGACTTGATGCCCAGTTCCTTCTCAACGTCGTTGAGATTGATGGTAAGCATTTTGCTGACGCCCTTCTCCTGCATGGTCACGCCATAGAGGACATCAGCCTCTTCCATGGTACCCCGGCGGTGGGTAATACAGATGAACTGAGTTCTGTCAGTCATGCCGCGCATATATCGGGCAAAGCGGACCACGTTGCTCTCGTCCAGAGCTGCCTCAATCTCATCCATGACCACAAAGGGCGTGGGACGAACCTTCAGGAAGGCGAAGTAGAGGGCAATGGCTACAAAGGCCTTTTCGCCGCCGGAGAGCAGACTGAGAATCTTCAATGCTTTTCCGGGGGGCTGGACCTTGATCTCAATGTCGCAGTTCAGAATATCTTTGGGGTCGGAGAGCTCCAGTGTAGCTTTGCCGCCGCCGAAGAGCTGGGTAAAGGTGAGGGCAAACGCTTCGCCGATCCGGCTGAATTGCTGGGAGAAGATTTTCTCCATCTCGGAGGTGATGCCACCGATAATGGTCTCCAGCTCACGCTTGGCCTTCTCCACGTCATCCCGCTGGCCAGTCAGATACTCGTAGCGCTCATTGACCCGCTTGAAGTCGTCAATCGCGCCCACATTTACATGACCCAGAGAGGAGATCTTCCGCTTCAGTTCGCCGATCCGCCGGCTGGCCTTGGCCATTGACTCCAGCTCCTGGCGCTGGCTTTTGGCCCCGTCGTAACTGAGCTCATAGTTATCCCAAAGCTTGTCCAGCAGCTGCTTTTCCTCTGTCGCCGCCTGCGCCTTCCGGCTCTCCAGCTGGGCGCATTCCCGCTCCATGAGCACCAGTTCCTGTCCCTTTTCACGAGAACTGCGGTCAGCCCGGTTGCGCTGTCCTTCCAGCTCCAGCTTCTGGCGGTTGAGCTCTTCCACGATCTGCTCCTGCTCTCTCTGGCGCTGGCGCAGAGCGGTCAAAGCCTGCTCCCGGTGCTGGATCCGGCCACGGAGAGAATCGTTTCTTTCTTCGTATTCCCGGATCTGATCCAGACGGGTCTCCCGGTCGCCGGAGATATCCCGTGCCATAGTCCGGAGCTCACCCAGCGCCTGCATAACGGCCCCTTCTTCCGCCTCCAGCGCAGCCTGTTCTGCCCGGAGAGCGGAGATCTGCTGGGTCAGCCGGTCCTGGCGAGCCCGGTATTCACTCTGTCCGCTTTCCGCGCCGGCGCTCTCTTCCCGGGTAGCCTGTGCCTTACCGTCCAGCTCAGCAATCCTCGCCTCAGCCTGACGGCTGTCCTCCTCCACCTGACGGCTGCGCTCGGTCAGGCTGTCCCGCTCGGACCGAAGGGCAGCGATCTGTTCTTCCAGCGCGCCTATAAGGATTCGATACTGGCCCATTTCACCTTCCAGCCGGAGGATCAGGTCGTCCTGCTCCCGTTTGGCGCTCTGCGCAGCTTCCACCTCGTAGGCGGCGGCTGCCGTCTCCCGTTTGGCGTCATTCAGAATTTTTCTGGCCTTCTCCAGGCTCTCGCTGACTCCTGCCGCCTGGGCCTTGAGCCGCTCAAGCTCACCGGCCCGGGAGAGGATGCCTGCGTTCCGGTTGGCCGAGCCACCGGTCATAGAGCCGCCGGGATTGACCACCTGACCGTCCAGCGTGACGATCTTAAAGCGGTGGCCATACTTCCTGGCCATGCGGATTGCATCGCTCATCTCCTCACAGATGACCACACGGCCCAGCAGGTTGGAGAAAATCTTTTCGTACCGGCTGTCGTAGCGGATCAACTGGCTGGCAACGCCTACAAAGCCGTACTCCTCCTCCAGCCCCCGCTCATTGAGCTGGCCGGGCCGGATATCGGAGATGGGCAGGAAGGTTGCCCGGCCTCCGTCCCGCCGCTTCAGATACTCAATGGCCGCCTTGCCATCCTCCGAGCGTTCCACAACAATATTCTGCATGGCGCCGCCCAGCGCAATCTCTATGGCAAGGGTATATTCATCACTTACCCGGAGCAGGGAGGCCACCGGGCCGTGGATATTCTTTAGTTGGCCGCGTCCGGCAGCCTGCATGACCACCTTGACAGCCTTGGAATAGCCCTCGTACATTTTTTCCATTTCCGAGAGCATATGGATTCGGCTTTGGAGATTATTATCCTCCATCAGCAGTCGGTTGGCCTGATCGGTACACGCCTCCAGACGGCGCTGACGCATCTGATGCCGGAGCTGATAGCCGCTGATCTGATTAGTCAGTTCCTGAGTCTTTTCTTTGGCCTGATCCAGCTCTGCCTGCTTATCCTCCGACTCCTGACGGATACCGGCAAGGCGCTGGCTATTCTCCTGCAGTTGGCTTTCAACCGCGGTCTCCCGGTCCAGCACCTCCTGCTGTGCCGCGGCCAGAGCGGACAGCAGCGCTCTGGCATCGGCGGCCGAGGCCGTTTCCATCGCCTCTCGCTGGCGAAGGGCCTCCAGCCGGTAGCTCAGCTTTCCAACTTCACGGGAGAGTTCCTTCTCCTTTTGCTCCAGCTGAGACAGCTCCTGTTCGCTCTCCTGCCGCTGATCCCGGATCTGGGCAAGTCGAGCTTCCCGCTGAGCGATCTGTTCGGCCACCGAGTCGGCCCGGCCTTCCTGCTGATCCAGCTCCCGGTTCAGTCGCTGCGCATTTTCCAGATTGTTCTGGATCTGATTTTTCAGGATGGCAATCTCCGACTCCTGCTCAGCAGCCTGACCGGCCAATCCGGACTGGACGGTGCGCAGCCGATCGGCCTCCACGTCCAGTTCCCGCATCTGGGCGGAGAGTTCCTCACTGCGAGCGTAGAACTCCGCCTGTGCGGCAGCGGCTTCGTCCCGCTGGCGGCAGGCCTCTTCATAGTCGCTCAGCAGCTTCCGGTTGTTCTGACGCAGCCGGTCCAGCTGCTCCATCCAGACCGAAATCTCCAGCCCGCGCAGCTCATCCCGATAGACCAGATATTCTCTGGCTTTTTCCGCCTGCTGGCGCAGAGGCTCCACCTGCAGTTCCAGCTCAGAGATCTTGTCCCCAATCCGGGTCAGGTTATCGGCCGTCTTTTCCAGCTTTCGCTCAGCCTCCTCTTTCCGATGGCGGAAACGGGAGATCCCGGCAGCCTCCTCAAAAACAGCCCGGCGCTCCTGGCCGCGGGTGGAAAGGATCTCGTCGATCTTGCCCTGGCCGATAATGGAGTAGCCCTCTCTGCCCAGACCGGTATCCATGAAGAGTTCGTTGATATCCCGCAGCCGGCAGGACTGACGGTTGATATAGTATTCACTGTCGCCGGAGCGGTAATACCGGCGGGTCACCATGACCTCGCTCTCCTCCATAGAGAGCAAACCGGCAGAGTTGTCCAGAATGAGGGAGACCTCGGCATAGCCCGTCTGCTTTCGCTTGAGGGTGCCGCCGAAGATCACGTCCTCCATCTTGCCGCCCCGGAGCGCCTTGGTCGACTGCTCGCCCATGACCCAGCGAATGGCATCGGAGATATTGGACTTTCCGCTTCCGTTCGGGCCCACAATGGCAGTGATGGGCTCGTTAAAGCTCAAGACCGTCTTGTCCGGAAAGGACTTGAACCCCTGTATTTCCAGTGCTTTTAAGTACACGTTCGCACCTCGCTTGCTCTATTCAATAGCATGACAGTTTATTATATCAGTTTCAGCCGGGTTTTGCAATGCAGTTTCCGGCAAATTGGGGACGTTTTCCCATTCTTTCATGGCTAAAAATGACGAAAAGAGCCTTCTCAAAGGCTCTTTTCCAGCAGTGTCTGTTATTTTCCTCCAGCCAGCAGCTTGTTCAGCTTGTCCGCCGGAGCGGCAACGCAGTCAAAGCGAACCGCTTTGCCCTGAATGGAGTAGTCAGGTTTGAAGCCAGCCAGCCACGGTCCTTTGGGCGGACGCTTGATGACCAGACGTCTGGCTCCGACGGCCATGGCTGTCGCCAACAGTTCTCTTTCATCATTGCAGGGGATCTCCAGCTTCTGGATGATCTGAAGCTTCTTTTTAACCAGAGCACTCTTCTGCCGCTCAGGAAACATGGGGTCCAGCAGAATGACGTCCGGCGCCTGCTTCAGCTCTTTCATTGCCTCAATACTGTCTCCCACGACCAGCTCCATACGTCCGGCGATCTCCGCCAGCTCGCTCCGTCTGCCGGCCCGCTCCAGTGCGTCGGCCAGCAGCAGTCCAATGACCGGATTCCGCTCGTACATCTTCACCCGAAATCCGGCGGCAGCCAGCAGAAAGGAGTCCTCACCCAGACCGGCTGTGGCATCCAGCACCGTCTGTTGTCCCGGAAGGTTCTTGATTTTCGCGGCCCGGACCAGCAGTTCTCCGGACACGCCGCCCCGAAGCCGGGGCAACAGCCGGGCGAAATCACCCCGAAGAACCTGATCCTCCCATCGGAGGGAAAGCCCCTCCCCGTCCAGTTCCAGCGTCAGCCCGTCGGCCTCCCCCTCTCCCATCGGAAAGAGGGCTCGCAGTCGCTCCGCCCGTTCCGGATCAGCTCCTGGAGCGAGAGACAGTTTTACATTCAACTCGTTCATAGCGCCCTCCTCACAGCAGCTCGTACAACCAGACAAAGGCCGGCATGGTCACAATACAGGCCAGCGTTGTCAGAATATTGATGGCTCCGGCATACTCGGCGTCCTTGTGGTAAATCTGGGAGAATTGGGTAACGGTGGCAGCGGAGGGAGAGCAGGCGGCCAAAAAGACCACCATCAGGATCATACGGCCGTTTTCCACCAGTCCGGCAGCGCCACTGAGCTTGATCAGCAGCAGTGTCAGGCCGGGCGCAACTATCATCCGCAGCAGCAGCACCAGCCAGATCCGGCTCTTGGCGAAAATCCGCTTCAGGTCGGTCTTGGCGATCAGCATACCAGTGACAAACATAGAGGTGGGCCCCACCATATTGCCTACCGACTCGGTAACCTCTCCGAGGACAGGGGGCAGCCGAAGTCCGGTAATGAGCAGGACGATACCCAGACAGATAAAGATAACATTGATGTTCTGGAAGACTTTCTTCCACCGGAAGGTGCCGTCTTCAGAAAAAAGCTTGACTCCCTGCGTCCAGACAAAGGCCTGTTGGACGGTGATAAAGGCGCTGGTATAGACCACCCATTCCGGCCCCAGCACAGAGGAGACGATGGGGATAATCAGGTTTGCCGCGTTGGAGTAGAGGACAGAGGCCCGCTCCACCTCATCCAGCCGGAGCAGGCGACTGCCCATCTGGTCCAGCGTCAGCAGCAGGGCATAACAGCAGACTGCCGCTCCAAAGGCAAGGAACATTCCGTCCCGGAGGGAGTCGGAGTAGTCCACCTGAAAAGCGTTGAGGATCACGCAGGGCATGAGCAGATACAGGCAGAGTCGGGAGAGCACTGCGCTCTCATCGGCCTTGAGTACCTTCAGTTTAACCAGACCAAAGCCCAGAGCCATCATCAGAAACAGCTGAGCAATCTTACGAATGAGCAGATAGGCGACCATAATTCTCTCTTTTCTTATTCTTGATTCCTGTGCTGCGGCGAAGGCTAGCCTCGTGCCACCGCTTCGGCAATTCGGATTCCATCCACGGCAGCGCTCATGATGCCGCCTGCGTAACCGCAGCCTTCGCCGCAGGGGTAAATACCCTGAACATTGGACTGACAGCTTTCGTCCCGTAGGATTCGCAGCGGAGAAGAGGATCGGCTTTCAATGCCGGTGAGCACCGCCTCCGGATGAGCAAAGCCCTTTACTTTCCGGTCAAAGACAGGCAGCGCCCCCTGCAGGGTCTCAGAAACATAGCCAGGCAGGCAGCCGGACACATCGGTCCAGCGGACGCCGGGTTGATAGGTAGGCCGGACGGCGCCTGCCTGAGCGGAGGCTCGGCCAGACAAAAAGTCGCCCACCAGCTGAGCCGGCGCATGGAAGTTTTTCCCGCCCAGCTCATAAGCTGCCTCCTCCCAGCATTGCTGGAAGCGGACGCCTGCCATAGGATCAGAGCCGGGATAGTCGCCGGGCCCCACTCCCACCAGAAAGCCGCCGTTGATATTCTCCCCATCCCGGGCCCGGTAGCTCATGCCGTTGGTGACCAGACGCCCCGCTTCCGAAGCTGAGGCTACTACCAGACCGCCGGGACAGACGCAGAAGGAGAAGGCACTGCGTCCATTGGGCAGATGGCAGGAGAGATGGTAATCGCTGGGCGGCAGATGCCGGTATGCCTCGCCGTACTGGGCAAAGCTGATAGCCTGCTGGCTGTGCTCGATGCGCACGCCGATGGCAAACGGCTTCTGCTCCATGGCAAGGCCGGATTGACAGAGCATGGCAAAGGTATCCCGGGCAGAATGACCGGGAGCCAGAATCAGATGCTCTGTGGGGATATACTCCCGCTGTTGTCCGCACTGTGTCTCTACCCCTTCCAGCCGGCCGCCGGCAATCCGCAGACCGGTAAGCTGGGTCTGGAACCGGACATCGCAGCCCAGCCGGATCAGTTCCCGGCGGATAGCAGAGACCACTTGACGGAGGATATCTGTGCCCACATGGGGCCGGAAGGACCAGGCCACATCGGCCGGAGCTCCCATCTCCACCAGCGTGTCCAGCACGGCACCGATCCGGGGGTCATGAGTTCCGGTGGTCAGCTTTCCGTCAGAGAAGGTGCCTGCTCCGCCCTCGCCGAACTGGACGTTGGACCGGGTATCCAGCACACCTGTTCTCCAAAATGTCTCCACATCCCGCTGGCGCTCCTCCACCGGCTTACCCCGCTCGAGGACAATGGAGGGGATGCCGTTTCTGGCCAGATAAAGAGCGGCAAAAAGACCGGCAGGTCCCATTCCGGCTATAACCGGAGGTTTGTGCGTCCAGGGGCTGGTCTCCGGAAAGAGATAGGGTTTCTTTTCCAGTCGTTTCGCCCCGCCGCCGGCCCGCTTGAGGGCCAGTTCCTCGTCCTTCAGGCAGACGTTGACTGTGTAGACCAGCTTCAGTTCTTCCTTTTTTCGGGCATCAATGGACTGCTTGACCAGCTGGATCTCCCGGATCTCGCTTTGTCCTACCCGCAGCAGCTTTGCCAGCTTCCGTTCCAGCAGCTGCCGGTCGCTTCCCAATGGGAGGCGGATATTACTGATTTGGATCATGATACATCACCATTTTATAGCTTAGCACAACACGCGTCACTTTTCCAGACGCAGCTGGTTTTTTCCAAAAAAGAGGCGAATCGGCGGTTTTTCCCCTTCTTTATCCCCCTCTTTTGTGGTATCTTCCCCTTGACAGTCCGGGCAAAAGAGCCTATACTGTTTCAATAATGTACAATTATGCCATTTTTGATAGGAAAGTTTCCGGCGGCGCCGGATTCCCCTCTCAGAAATGGGGTATTTTATTGACTTTTATCGAAGAAAGGTGATATATCATGGCAAATCCCGTCAAGCTTACCCCTGCCCGTCTGAAAGAGCTGCAGGATGAAATGGTATGGATGAAGACCGTCCGCGAGAAGGAAGTGGCCGAGCAGATTAAGGAAGCCCGTTCCTTCGGCGACCTGTCCGAAAACAGCGAGTACGACGAGGCCAAGAACGAGCAGGGTAAGCTCTACTCCCGTGAGGCCGAGGTCCAGGCCATTCTGGATAACTATATCCTTATCGAAGAGGGCGCTTCCGACGATACCAGAGTGGGTTTGGGCTGCACCGTCACCGTTCTGGATCTGGATCTGGAGGAAGAGGAGGAGTACCGTATCGTCGGTTCTCAGGAAGCCGACCCCATGAGCGGCCGTATCTCCGAGGAATCCCCCTTCGGCCGTGCCCTGATGGGCAAGGAAATCGGCGACGAAGTGACCGTGGACGCTCCCATGGGTGCTATCGCCTACCGCGTTGTCAATATCACTGTCAACCGCTAAATTATTGGAAAGAAGAGAAACATTTATGGCAAACAAGAACAATATCCCTGATGAGGCTCAGAGCCTGAGCGAACTGCTTCAGATCCGTCGGGATAAGCTGACTGCCCTTCAGGACGCCGGTCGGGATCCCTTCACCCTGACCAAGTACAACGTCACTCACCACACCACCGACATTCTGGAGCACTACGAAGCTCTGGAAGAGCAGGTCGTCTCCGTGGCCGGCCGTATCATGTTCAAGCGGGGCATGGGTAAGGTCTGTTTCTGCGGTCTGCAGGACAAGGTGGGCCAGATTCAGATCTATGTCCGCAAGGATCTGATCGGCGAAGAGGAATACAGCTGGTTCAAGAAGTGTGACATCGGCGATATCATCGGTGTCACCGGCCATGTCTTTAAGACCAAGACCGGCGAGACCTCTGTCCGGGCCGACGAGGTCAAGCTGCTGTCCAAGAGCCTGCTGCCTCTGCCCGAAAAGTTCCATGGTCTGACCGACAAGGAGCTGCGCTATCGCCAGCGCTATGTGGATCTGATCATGAACCCCGACGTGCGCAACACCTTCGCTCTGCGCAGCCAGTTCATCAAGTATCTCCGCGAGTTCCTGGATAACCGGGGCTATATGGAGGTAGAGACTCCCGTTCTCAATACCATCTCCGGCGGCGCTACCGCCCGTCCCTTTATCACCCACCACAATACGCTGGACATTGATATGTACATGCGCATTGCCACCGAGCTCCATCTGAAGCGCCTCATCGTCGGCGGTCTGGAGCGGGTATACGAAGTGGGCCGTATCTTCCGCAACGAGGGTATGGATACCCGTCATAATCCCGAGTTTACCACCGTGGAGCTGTACGAGGCCTATGCCGACTTCAACGACATGATGGATCTGATGGAAGACTTCCTGTCCTCTGCCGCCATGAAGCTGCTGGGCACCTACAAGGTCTCCTGGCTGGGCGAAGAGGTGGATCTGGCTCCCGGCTGGGCCCGTCTGCCCATGCACGAGGCTGTCAAGCAGTATCTGGGTATTGACTTCATGTCCATCTCTACCGATGAAGAGGCCGAGGCTCTGGCCAAGAGCGTGGGCGTCGAGTTGGGCGAGACCACGGATAAGACCTGGGGCAACTACCTGTACGCCTGCTTCGATCAGAAGGTGGAAGGTCTGCTGGTCCAGCCCACCTTTATCACCATGCATCCCGTGGATGTCTCCCCCCTGTCCAAGCGTTCTCCCGCCGATCCCCGGCTGACCGAACGCTTCGAGCTGTTCATCTGCCGCAGCGAGATGTGCAACGCCTTCTCCGAGCTCAACGATCCCATCGACCAGAAGGAACGCTTCCAGAAGCAGGTCGAGATGCGCGCCAAGGGCGACGACGAGGCTGGTATGATGGACGAGGACTTCATCAACGCTCTGGAATACGGTATGCCTCCCACCGGCGGTATGGGCATCGGCATTGACCGCTGCGTCATGCTCCTGTCCGGCAGCGATTCCATCCGGGACGTTCTCCTCTTCCCCACCATGAAGCCTCTGGATCTGCCCGCCAAGCCCGCCGAGAAGAAGGCAGACGCCCCCAAGGCTGAGGCTCCCAAGGCCGAGTCTGCTCCCGCTGAGCAGAAGGCCGGCGATCCCGTGGCCGAGCTGAAGGACAATATCAGCATCGACGACTTCGCCAAGCTGGATCTGCGGGTGTGCAAGGTAGTTGACTGCGTCAGCGTGGAAAGCTCCCGCAACTGCCTGAAGCTGACCCTGAACGACGGTCTGGGTGAGCGCACCATCGTCTCCAGCATCAAGAACGAATATACCCCCGACCAGCTCATCGGCAAGAAGATCATTGTCGTTGCAAATCTTGAGCCCAAGAAGCTGGTAGGCATCATGAGCAACGGTATGCTGCTGGCCGCAACCAACAGCGCCTGCGGCTGCCAGGTCATCATGGTCGATGACTCTGTCCCCGAGGGCACCCGGATCTCCTGATCTCACCTATTACCTTTCCGCCGCACCCAGCCGGGTGCGGCGGTTCCGTTTTTTATTTTACATAATATGTTATTATGTCATTCTTATCTTGACATTTTCGCCGCCTCAATCTATCATCACAGTAGAAACAGACAGGAGGTTAGAACATGATTGGTATGACCGGAAAGACGCTCGCTTCGCCCCGGCTGACCTGTCGGCTGCTGGACGGGCAGGATCGGCAGGCGCTGGCCTGTCTGCTGGACAGCAGGGCGGTAACCGAGCCGGCAGGCTTTCTTCCGGCAGAAAACGACGAAGCCTTTGACCGGTTCTTTCAGTCTCTGACCGCCTACCGGTCCGCTCTTGCCGTTTTGCGAAACGGGGAGCTGATCGGTTATATCCATGTCAATCCCTACCGAAGCAGCACACCTCCTCTGGCCGGAAGAGCATGCGTTGGACTGGGCTTTGTGATTGGAAGCCGCTTCCAGAGGCAGGGTCTGGGCAGTGAAATGCTGGAGATGGTTACCCGGTATCTGAAAGAGCGGTTTGACTACTGCGTCTGCGACCATTTCTCGGATAACCTGCCTTCCCAGAAACTGATTGAGGGCCGCGGCTATCAGTATCTGGAGGAATACGAGATGTACTTTGAAGAGCTGGGCGCTGTCCGGCGGTGTTTGAGCTACTACAGATAAAAAGAAGCCCCGAAGAGAGGAACTTTCCTTTCTTCGGGGTTTTCTCATTATTCAGCCTGTATTGTTTCTTCTGTCTCCTCCGGTCTCTCCCGGAAGGCGGCGACAATGAAGCGGCCGTCCTCGGTGTGATAGCTGCAGGTAGAGAGGATGACAATCTGATCTCCAAACTGGGGTGCGGCGCCCAGATCATAGATAGACCGGTCTATCAGCCAGTCGTTGAGCTCATCAAAGGAACGCTCGTCCAGCGGACCGGCATACTGGTAATAGCGCAGGTCATTTTCCGTCTCGGTCAGCACTCGGCACTCTACGGCCGCAAAGACAGTATAGGCCCGGATCTCCTCCAGGGAATCGAAATAGACCACCGGATTGGCCCGGCCAAAGCTCTCCTCCTTGTACTCCTCCAGAGTGCCAAACATGGTGTCGTTTTTCATATTGTGGCCGTAGACGATGGTGCAGTCACTGTTCTCGTCTCCGCCCTCGCCAAGGAAGGGGGTACCGCTGCGGGCATAGCTCCCGTCGTAGGAGCGATGGAGATAGTAATCCGGATCCTCCGGAGTATACATGACCGGATAGTCAATCAGCATGCCCGGCACGCTGACCCAGCCGATCAGATCGGGGTATTCCTCCTTCATCTGGCTGTACCAGTCCAGCTTTGCCTGCTGTTCCCGGGCCAGCGCTTCAGCGGCGGCTCGTTCCTCGGCAGCGGCAATCTCTTCAGCGCTGGCGGTGGAGTAGTCTCCATCCGGGAAGTAGAGGCTCATGTCTATCTCTTCCGATCCGGCACCGGTCAGGATCTCGGTCTTGAGCTGAGTCAGCTGGTCAAAGGCGCCCTGTTCCTTCTGTCCTTCCAGATAAGTGGAGAGGAACATATAGCCAGAGAAGACAAAGACTGCGGCAAAGATCAGGATGAGCAGCACCCTGACCGGCCCAAAGCTCCTTCGCCCGCTGGCGGCCGCGCGTTTTCCTCGTTCTGCCATAGTCTCTGTCCTCCCGGAATCTTTCGTTTCAGATAGCTGCATTATAGTCTCTTCCGGCGGAAAAAACAAGCTCTCTCACCGCAAGCCCAAACTGTTATTGAGCAGCAGAGTGGAGTAGAGAAAGAGCACATCCTGACCGTGGAAGTCGATGAAGGCCCCCAGCATAGCGGGATCCACATAGCGGATATCCACCAGCACGATAGAAGACCAGCCCTCTGCCAACAGAGGGACGAGACTGCTGGCAAAGGAATCCCGAAAGATAATAAGCTCCCGGTCGGTGTCGGCATTGGGATTTTCCAGCACCTGCAGCGCGTCCGAACCGGAGAGAAAGAGCTCATAAGGATCCCGGCTTCCGGCCTGAGAAAGGTCATAGATCTCCTTGTCAACCGGCTTCCCTGTGTCATAACTGGTAAGAGTACAGTTCTCCAGCGTCTCATTGGTCAGATAGCTGAGCCGGTCAGGCAGCAACGGCAGGGCTGACTGGCCGTAATAGACACCATAGAAGGGTTCTTCCAGCGTTACCGTCTCGTACTCCCCGTTCAGCTCTCGTCCCATTGCCGCAGCCAGCGTCTGCGCCACATCCGAAATAGACTCCTGCCGCCAGTGAGTATCGGTCCGGTAATAGTCTTCCAGCGAGAGGCAGGGAGTGATATCAATATAGGTCATCTCCTCCCCGGCCAGCGACCGGAAAGTCTGAATAAACTGGTCATAGTCCAGAGAGAGGCGGCCGCTCTCCTCTGCCAGCCAACAGTTTTTATCCGGAATGATGGACAGCCAGACCGGTCCGCCGCTGTCCTTTAGATAGAGATCCCAGATGCGCTGGAAACGGCCGGCAGCGTGGTCCATCATATTCTGATGCATGGGGTATTCCAGTTTGGAAGTATAGCCCATGGCAGAATAAAGCCCATTGTTGTCCAGCTGCCGGAACAGCTCCAGCGCAGAGACCGCTTTCAGGCGGCGAAAGCCGTCCCGGCCGGGAAACTGGTCCAGCGTATAGGCCTCAAAGTCTCTCATATAGTCCCCCGACCGGATCTCCTCCCAGCTCAGCTCGGGGGCGCCGGCCAGTACACGCCGCTCACTGTCAGAGTAGAGCTGCTCCGGATGGAACCAGCAGAGCAGAGCCATGACCAGCAGGAGCAAGCCAAGGAGAATGGTCTGAATCTGATGTTTGTAGTGTTTCATCATGGCCGCCCTCCTTAGAACCGGAAATAGAGGAAGGGATTGAAAGAGCCGTCCACCAGATAGGCGGTAGAGAGCAGCAGAATAAGCGCGAGGCCAACCGGCTCCAGCAGTGTGAACACTCCCTCAAAGCGTTCTCCCAGCCGACGAAAGGCTCTGGCCGGAAGCGGAGTCGCTCCCACCACAGCCAGTATCAGCACAACCGCGTAGCTTCTGAGATAGTACAGCGCCTCCCCAGAGCAGAGCGGCAGACCCCCCAGTCCCAGCATACCGGACATACAATCCAGCGCGTCGCTCAGACTGGCGGCATTGAAGAGAACAAAGCCGAATATGACTGCCAGCATCACATAGACCCGGCTGAGCACCGGTCTCCCCTCCAGTCCTCTGCCCCAGAGCAGCTTCTCACCCAGCAGGAGTAGGCCGTACCAGAGTCCCCAGAGGACAAAGTTCCATGCCGCGCCGTGCCAGAATCCAGTGAGCATCCAGACCACCAGAATATTTCTCAGCCACTTTCCCCGGCTCACCCGGTTGCCCCCCAAAGGAATATACACATAGTCCCGGAACCAGCTGCCCAGCGAGATATGCCATCTCCGCCAGAACTCGGTCACCGACCGGGAGACATAGGGGTAATGAAAGTTCTCTGTAAAGTCAAATCCCAGCATACGTCCAAGGCCAATGGCCATATCGCTGTAGCCGGAGAAGTCAAAGTAGATTTGCAGCGTAAAGGCGCAGGCATAGAGCCAGCAGAAAAGCACAGAGGGCTCATGGAGGCTCTGATACTGCCCGCAGAGCGCGCCCAGCTGATTGGCAATGAGCACCTTCTTGCCAAGTCCCAGCAGAAAGCGCCGGATCCCCAGTGAGAGCTTCTCCCAGCTATGTGTACGCCGCTCAAGCTGCCGGGCGATATCCGTATAGCGGACGATGGGGCCGGCAATGAGCTGAGGAAACATGGACACATAGGCCGCCAGATGGATGGGGTTTTTCTGGGCAGCGGTCTTTCCCCAATAGACATCCACGCTGTAGCTCATGATCTGGAAGGTATAAAAGCTGATACCGATCGGAAGGGCAATCTTCAGCGCCGGCACAGGGATTCCCGTAAAGGCGGCAAAACTCCCGACGAAGAAGCCGGCATACTTAAACCAAAGCAGCGCCCCCAGCGAGCAAGCCAGCGTAAGCAGAAGCCAGAGCTTCTTCCACCGCTGCTGTTTACTCTTTTCCATGGCAAGGCCAAAGACATATCCCTGAGCGACAGACAGCACCATCAGCGGCAGGCAGGCTGGCTCTCCCCAGCCATAAAAGAAGAGGCTGGCCAGCAGCAGGATCAGATTTTTCCCCTGTCTCGGAACCAGAAAATAGACCGCCAGTACAGCCGGCAGGTAATAGTACAGGAAGGGAATACTGGAAAAGACCATCTGTCTTCACCTCACTTTTCGGCGCTTGTCATTTCATAACTTTGGCGGGCGCGGATGACCGCGCCCGCCGTCAGGGGTGGTTTGATTCGATTACTCCTCCAGAGTCAGAGGGCACATGAGGAAGAATACGGTGGAGCCGTTCATATCGATCACCATTTCTTCTGCCTCGGTGCAGACGTTCCAGCGAGGGTTGGCGTTGTCAGAGAGCATCTGAACAAAAGCGTCCACATCGGCGTCTTCCGCCAGAGTGAAGATATAGCCTACAAAGGGAATCGTGCCGATCATGGGAGCGAACATGACGCCCTCTTCAAAGCCGGTGATCTCGGTCTCACCGAAGCCGGTAAGCAGACCGGGCTCTACAGGCATGGAAGCGCCGGAGAAGAGGATGGACTCATGGGCCAGAATGGCATCTGCCATCTCCTGAGCGGTAATGGCAGGGTTTGCCACCATCTGGGCCACAAACTCAGCATTGAGCTGGGTACCCAGCGTCTCGCCGTCCACCGCAGGGGTATCCACGCCCTCGCCCTCAGCATCGGGAACAACGGTCATATCGTCGGCCAGGGGGCCTTCTCCCTCAGCAGCAGGGCCGCTGACATCTTCATCAACAACAGGAGTCTCGTTTTCGACAGGCTCCTGCTCACCGGAAGAGGAGCAGGCTACCAGACTCAGCATCATAATTGCTGCCATCAGCAGCGCAATCAGTTTCTTCATAATAGTCTCCTTGATTGGTGGTAATTTTCCTGAATACGGAGATTTCTTCTCCGTAAAAGCTATCATAATATGAATCAACCGCTCCGTCAATGGAGTCTGTTCATTATTTATAATTGTTTCACAATTCAATTCCCGGCTTATTTTCCCCCGTCTGCTCCCATTTATTCTCCCTCTTTGCCGCCGATTGGATTTGACAAGGGCCAACAGGGTGTATATATTAAATGTATATGACTCTTCTTTACTGCGAGGTAATGACCCTATGGCCCCCAACTTTGAAGTGATCACCAGCCGGACCAACCCCCTCATCTCCCAGATCAGAAAGCTGGAGAAGGATCGGTCCTTTCGCCGGGAAACCGGGCTCTTTCTCTGCGACGGCACCAAGCTCTGCGCCGAGGCTCTGCGCTGGCAGGCACAGGTGACCACCGTTCTCTTTACCGGAGAGCAACTGCCCCCGTCTCTGCCCCGGGGTGTTCGGGCCGTTCAGGTACCTGACAGTCTCATGTCGTCCATCTCTCCGGCCAAGACCCCCCAGGGTCTGCTCTTTCTCTGCCGGATTCCCCGGCTGACGCTTCCGGAGCGGCTGGACGGCAGATGCTATCTCATTCTCGACGGGCTTCAGGATCCGGGCAATGTGGGTACCATCTGGCGCACAGCCGACGCCTTCGGAGCTGACGGACTTATCCTTACCCATCACTCTGCCGACCCTTGGCACTGGAAGACTGTCCGGGCCACCATGGGGGCCGCTTTTCGGCTTCCAGTCTGGGAGGCAGAGCCGGAGGAGATCGCCTCCCTGCTGGCCCGCTCGGACATCCCCCTCTACGGCACCGCTTTGCTGGAGGACACAGAGGATCTGCGCAGCTACGACGGCGGAAGAGCCGCCGTGGTCATCGGCAGCGAAGGACAGGGAATCTCCCGGGAGATGCTCTCTCTCTGCCGTAAAACCTGGAAGATCCCTATGGAGGCCAGATGTGAGTCGCTCAACGCGGCGGCCGCGGCGGCTGTAGTTCTTTGGGAGCTTTATCGGGCTCAATGAGCCCTCTCCCCCTGCATCAGGAAGGAGTGCTGCACTATGCTGACGTCCATCAAATACTGGCTCTGGCTGACCACTCAGCTGGATCCTCTTCCGGCTTGGAAGGTATTCTGTCACTTTGGCTCCCCCGAAAAGGCTTACTTCTCCGATCCGGAGGAATATGAGCGCATCGAAGGACTCTCTCCCAGTCAGCGCCAGCTGCTGGAGGACAAGTCTCCGGCCATGGCCGAGCAGGTACTGGAACGATGCGACCGGGAGAATATCCGTATCCTCACCTATGCTGACACAGACTATCCGCAGCGGCTGCGCAATATTGAGGTCCCTCCTCTCGTTCTCTATCTCAGAGGCAGACTGCTCCGTCTGGATGAGCAGGCAGTAATCGCCGTTGCCGGCACCCGGAAAGCTACTCCCTACGGTGTCCGGAACGCAGGGCAGTTCTCTGCTGCCATTACCAAGGGCGGCGGTATCGTGGCCACCGGCGTGGTCGCCGGCTGCGACGAGGCAGCGGCCCGAGGCGCGCTTCAGGCTGGCGGTCCCCTGCTCTGCGTCATGGCCGGCGGCGTGGATCTGCCTTACTATGACACCGAGGACAATCGCGCCCTGCTCCGGGACATTGCCGCTCGGGGACTGATTGTCTCTGAGCTGCCTCCCGGCACGCCCCATAAGGGCAGCTACTTCCGCCGGAGAAACACCATCCTCTGCGCGCTCTCAGTCGCCCTTCTCTGCGTTGAGGCAGGTGAGCGCAGCGGCACTCTGGGTGTGGCCGCGCTGGCAGCCGAACAGGGAAAGGATATCTTTGCCATTCCTGCCAATCTGGGTTCCCGCCAGTCGGCCGGCACCAACGACCTGCTCCGGCAGGGACTTGCCATGGCGGTGACCGGGCCTCAGGATATCCTCAGCCGCTATCCCTTCCTCATTCAGGAGAAGCAGGCCGCTCCCGACCTGACCCGCTGGTCTTCCATCCGGCTGAATCCGAAGGAAGATCCGGATGCTTCTTTGTCGGAAATGATCGAAAAAGCCAGAAAGAAAGCCTCTTCTTCCTCTCCTGAGGAGGAAAAAAAGGTTGACACCACCCAAAACAGCGGCTATATTGAATTACTGAACGACCCTCAGCGGTACACAGAAGAGGAGCGAAAGCTGCTGCAGGCCCTGCTTTCCGGCCCCGCTACCGTGGAAACGCTCATCTCCCAGACGGGTCTGACCGCCCCTTCCGTCTCTGCCGCGCTGACTTTGCTGGCAGTGACCGGCACGGTGGAGGAACTCCCCGGCGGCCGCTACCGGCTGTTGGAAGAACGTCTGGGCAGTTGACGGACCTGTCTGTTTTATTCTGATATCGGAGGCTAACATTTCATGGCTAAAACCGATCTGGTTATCGTAGAATCCCCCGCAAAAGCCAAAACGATTGGCAAATACCTGGGCCCCGGCTATCAGGTCAAGGCCTCTATGGGTCATATCCGGGATCTGCCCAAGAGCAAAATCAGCGTGGATATCGATAACGGCTTTGTTCCCAATTATCAGCCCATTAAGGGCAAAGAAGACGTGATCAGTGACCTGACCCGCGCTGCCAAAAAGAGCGGTAAGGTCTATCTGGCAACCGACCCGGACCGGGAAGGCGAAGCCATCTCCTGGCATCTGAAGGAACTGCTCGGTATCCCGGACGACAAGACCTACCGGGTCACCTTCAACGAGATCACGAAAAAGGTGGTCAATGAGGCCATTGCCAATCCCCGTGCCATTGATCAGGATCTGGTAGACGCCCAGCAGGCCCGCCGGATTCTGGACCGTATTATCGGCTATCAGCTCTCTCCCCTGCTATGGAAGAAGATCCGTCGGGGTCTTTCCGCCGGCCGGGTCCAGTCTGTAGCCACTCGGCTGGTGATAGACCGGGAGAATGAGATCCGGAGCTTTGTACCGGAGGAATACTGGTCTCTGGAGGTCACTCTGGATCGGATCGCTCCCAAGCTGGGGCGTTTTAAGGCCCACTATCACGGCGAGGGCAAGAAGAAAACAGAGCTGAAAAACGCCGAAGAGGTGCAGGCCATTCTCGACGACATTCAGCACACCCCCTTTATCGTCTCCTCTGTCACCCGCAAGGAAAAGCAGCGGCAGCCTGCGCCCCCCTTTACTACCTCTACGCTCCAACAGGAGGCCAGCCGGAAGCTGAATATGACTCCCCGGCGCACCATGTCCGTCGCTCAGCAGCTCTACGAAGGCGTTGATATTGAGGGCGAAGGCACTGTGGGCCTGATCACCTATATGCGTACCGACTCGCTCCGTCTGTCTGACGAGGCAGTGAGCGCTGCCCGGAGCTTTATCTCCGGCCGTTACGGCAAGGATTATCTCCCCGCCAAGGCCCGGGTCTTCAAGACCAAGTCTGGCGCTCAGGACGCCCATGAAGCCATTCGCCCGACCAACGTGGCTCTCACGCCTGAGGCGGTCCGGGGCAGTCTGACTGCAGAGCAGCTTCGGTTGTACAAGCTGATCTGGAGCCGGTTCCTGGCCTGTCAGATGGCCAACGCCGTCTTTGACAGCGTCTCCATTGACGTTCATTCCGGTTCCCATCTTTTCCGGGCCACCCATTCGGCTCTCAAATTCTCCGGCTTTACCGCCGTCTATGTGGAAGGCAAGGACGAGGGCGAAGAGGCTATGGGCTCTCCCCTTCCCGATCTGGAAGAGCGGGAGCAGGTTTCTCTGGCCGATACCAGCAAGGCCCAGCACTTCACCCAGCCCCCTGCCCGCTTCACCGAAGCCGCTCTGATCAAGCTGCTGGAAGAAAAGGGCATTGGCCGCCCCTCCACCTACGCACCCACCGTCTCTACCATTCTGGACCGGGGCTATGTGCTCAAGGAGGGCAAGGTTCTCCGTCCCACTCCTCTGGGCGAGGTAGTAAACGGACTGATGATGGAGCGTTTTAACGATCTGGTGGATCCCGGCTTTACCGCCAATATGGAAAACCAGCTGGACAACGTGGAACTGGGCAAGGAGTATTGGAAGGACGTTCTGGCCCGCTTCTATGGCAGCTTCTCTTCCGAACTCAAGGCAGCAGAGGAAGCGCTGGAAGGCGTCTATTTGAAGATCCCCTCTGAAGAATCTGACGAGGTCTGTGATCTGTGCGGCAAGAAAATGGTCATCAAGACCGGCCGGTTCGGCCGCTTTTTGGCCTGTCCCGGCTGGCCGGAGTGTACCTTCACCAAGCCCATTGTTGTTGAGATGCCCGGCAAGTGTCCTCAGTGCGGCAGCCGGATCCTGAAAAAGACCAGCCGCAAGGGCTACACCTACTACGGCTGCGAGCGCAACCGGGTCGTCTCCGGTGAGCCCTGCAGTTTTATGACCTGGGACGTACCGGTCAAGGAAAACTGCACCATCTGCGGCATGACCCTCTTCAAGAAGTCCGGCCGGGGCTTTAAGAAGCCCTTCTGTATTAACGAGACCTGCCCCAACTTCCTCCCCGAAGATCAGCGGGGCTACAAGAAGAAGTCTCCTACCGAGGAGGCTCCTGAGGGCAGCGAGGAAACTGCTCAGAGCGCTGACCAGCAGGCCGCTTCCGGCGACAGCGCCAAGAAGAAGCCCGCTGCCAAAAAGCCGGCCGAGAAAAAGACGTCCGCCAAAAAGACCGCCGCGAAATCGGCGGCAAAGAAGGCTGGCTCAGCCGCGGCCGGCGAAAAGAAAACCGCCACCAGGCGAAAAACTGCCGGGACTAAGACGTCCAAGGCGGAAGAGTAAGGAGCGACTATGGAACAGGTCATTGTCATCGGCGCCGGTCTGGCCGGTTGCGAAGCTGCGTGGCAGCTGGCAGAACGGGGCATCCCGGTTAAACTTTATGAGATGCGTCCGGTCAAGAGCAGTCCCGTCCATCAGACGGCTGACTTTGCCGAGCTGGTCTGCTCCAACTCTCTCCGGGCCAACAATGTGGAAAACGCGGTGGGTCTGCTCAAGGAGGAGATGCGACGGAGCCGTTCTCTGATCATGGCCTGTGCTGATGCCCATCAGGTTCCTGCCGGCGGCGCGCTGGCGGTGGACCGTTATGGCTTCTCCGGAGCTGTCACCCAGGCTGTCAAATCTCACCCCCTGATCACCGTCCTCCATCAGGAGGTCACCTCCATCCCCGAAGAAGGGCAGGTCATAATCGCCGCCGGCCCTCTGGCCTCGGACGCCCTGACTCAGGACATTCAGGCCCGTTTCCCCGGCCAGGACAATCTCCACTTCTTTGACGCTGTTGCTCCTCTTGTCAGCTTTGAGAGCATTAATATGGACAAGGCCTGGTTTGGGTCCCGCTACGACAAGGGAACGGCCGACTATATCAACTGCCCCATGACCCGAGAGGAATACGAGGCTTTCTGGACTGAGCTGGTCTCTGCTCAGGAAGCTGAGCTCCACGGGTTTGAGGATCGGTCGGTCTTTGAAGGCTGTATGCCGGTAGAGGTTATGGCCCGCCGCGGCCGGGATACCCTCTGCTACGGGCCTCTGAAACCGGTAGGACTCACCAATCCGCACAATCCGGAAAGCCGACCCTATGCCGTCGTCCAGCTGAGAAAGGACAACGCCATGGGCACGGTGTACAATATCGTCGGGTTCCAGACCCATCTGAAATGGCCGGAGCAGAAGAGAGTCTTCTCTATGATTCCCGGTCTGGAGCAGGCAGAGTTTCTCCGTTACGGTGTCATGCACCGCAACACCTATCTGAACTCCCCCCGCTTCCTCAATCGCTACTATCAGGTCATTGATCAGCCCCGCCTCACCTTCGCCGGTCAGATCACCGGCGTCGAGGGCTATGTGGAGTCGGCTGCCTCCGGTCTGGTAGCCGGCATCGAGCTGGCTCACCGACTGTTGGGCAAGGACCCGGTGGACTTCCCTCAGGAGACCGCTCTGGGCGCTCTGGCCTGCTACATCAGCGACACCACCATCTATAACTTCCAGCCTATGAACGTCAACTTTGGCATCATTCCCCCTCTGGGCTACAAGGTCCGGGGCAAGCGGAACAAGAATGCCGTCATCGCTCAGCGGGCGCTGGAAGCGCTGGATCAGCTTCAGTTCTGATCCCACTCCCCCCTTTCACTGCGTAAGGCAGTGATACGCTGCGGTCAAGGCTGGCCGCCGTGTATGGCTGCCCTACCCCCCTTCACTCTTTCAAAGGAGGATCCCAAATGAGAATCATTATCGACGCAATGGGCGGCGATCTGGCCCCCCAGGCCCCTGTCCGGGGCGCTCTCATGGCCCGAAAGGAGTATGGCTGCGAGATCACTCTGGTCGGCAAGGAAGAAGTCATCCGCAAGATCCTGGAGCAGGACGGCATCGGACAGCTTCCTCCCGGCGTGGACATTGTCAACGCCACTCAGACCATTGAGATCTGTGACAATCCCTCCACCGCGTGGCGTGAGAAGAAGGACTCCTCTATGACCGTAGGACTGAAGCTGGTTCGGGACGGCAAGGGCGACGCCTTTATCTCTGCCGGCAGCACCGGCGCTCTGCTCTCCGGCGGCACTCTGCTGGTCAAGCGCATCCCCGGCATTAAGCGGGCCGCCGTAGCTCCTATCGTGCCCACCGGCGCGGGAGGCGCAGTCCTCATCGACGCAGGTGCCAACAGCGACTGCACGCTGGAATATCTCTGCCAGTTTGCCATGATGGGCTCCTTCTACGCTGAGCGGGTCCTGGGCCGGAAGAACGCCAAGGTTGGTCTGCTCAATATCGGCGCCGAACCCAGTAAGGGCAACGAGTTTTACAAGGAAGTCCATCAGCAGCTCCGCAAGCTCTCCGAAGAGGGCAAGCTGAACTTCGTGGGCAACACCGAGCCCAATGTCTTTGCCACCGAGGACGCCCCCGATGTACTGGTAGCCGATGGCTTTACCGGCAACATCTTCCTCAAGGCGCTGGAAGGCACTGCCTCTTTCCTGGTCAAAGGTCTCAAGCAGATCTTTACTACCAACGCCAAGACCAAGATGGGCTATCTGATGATTAAGAACAATATGGGCGAGTTCAAGAAAATGCTCGACAGCCGCGAGACCGGCGGAACCGCCTTCCTCGGTCTGCGCAAGCCCGTTTTCAAGGCCCATGGCTCCTCGGACGCCTACGCCATTTGCCGGGCCGTTGGTAAGGCCGCTGATTTTGTGGAGGCCGGTATTGTTGACGCCATCGCAGAAAACGTGGACAGCATCCAGCTCAACCTGTCTGAGCAGTAAGGAGCCGGAGATGAAAACATTGGAAGAAAAGCTGGGCTACCGCTTTCAGGACCCGTCGCTGCTGGCCAACGCCCTGACTCACAGCTCCTATGCCAACGAGCATCACGCAGCCAAGCTGCTGAGTAATGAGCGGTTGGAATTTCTGGGCGACTCTGTGCTGGGCATGGTGGTAGCCGATTATCTCTATCGTAATTTCCCCACCCTGCCCGAGGGTGATCTGACCCGGATGCGGGCCAATCTGGTCTGCGAGGGCAATCTGGTCGTGGTAGCCCAAATGTGGGATCTGGGCTCTTACCTGAAACTGGGCCGGGGTGAGGAGAGCTGCGGCGGCCGGGAGCGTCCCTCCATTCAGGCCGACGCCGTGGAAGCTGTTCTGGCCGCCGTCTATCTTGACAGCGGCATCGCTCAGGCCCGCCGGATCATTCAGCGTTTTATTCTGGACAATATTGCCCAGATGAGTCAGGCTGGCCGGGACTTCAAGACCGCTCTGCAGGAGCTGGTCCAGAAGAAGAGCGGACAGGTGCTCACCTATCATCTTATCGGGCAGTCCGGTCCCGACCATGCCAAGACCTTCGAAATGGAGGTCAGGCTCAATGATAAGCCTGTTGGCAGCGGAAAGGGCCGCAGTAAGAAGGACGCCGAGCAGACTGCCGCCCGGGCAGCACTGGAACGTCTGAGCCGAAAAAAGTAACAGAAAACGCCGGTCTTCCTTTGTTGGAAGACCGGCGTTTGTATCTTTTATCTTTTATCTTTTCTCCGCTCAGATTGCCGACGCGTTAAGCTGCAGCCAGGCAAACAGACACAGGAAAAAGGCGGCGGCCAACAGACTGCCCACGCGGGCCGCTTTCCCTTCAAAGAGGCAGAAAACAAAAACCAGAATAAGGGCGATGGAAAAGAGCCCGGAGAGCAGATGGCGTGGGAACCGTTCTGCCGCTTCCCAGAGGTAGTAGATAGCGTGCAGAGCCAGAAAAGCGTTGACCGGGATGAGCAGCAGGACGCTGAGCAGGTTCTTTTGCCGGACATACCAGATAGCAAAGCCCAGCGGGAAACTGAGTACGGTCAAGGCCGTCCAAACCGGCCAGCCGGCGAATGAGGACCAGCCCACAAAGGGCAGCTGAATCAGACAGGACAGTGGCTGACTGATCAGCAGGAAGAGAAACGTCTTAGCTGCCGCCTCACCGGGGGTAGTGCAGTTGACCACCAGAAAGATCCCGAAAAGGATCCACCACTCAAAGCTCACTGAAATATCCGAAAAGGAGGTATCCTCCAGAGCAGGAATCAGATCGGCAACACCGGCATAGACGCCGGCCAACAGGGCGAAGAGGAAAATCTGCTTCCAGGACAGTTCCGTCTGCCCAAACAGTTTTTTGATTTTTTCCATATAACTCCTCCTCACAGGAAGATCAAACAAAACTCAGCCAAAGCGTCGGGCATAGCCGCACTTTCGGCAGAGCTCCTCAGTGGCCTTCCGATCCCGGAAGCCCTGAGCCATAGCCCTGGCTCTGGGAGAGGAGAGGATCGCTCCAATCTCCTCTTCAAAGAGGTTGCCCAGCGTTATCGCTCCCTCCCGATCCAGACAGCAGGGAACCACCCGGCCATCGCAGAGGACGCCGAACTGATCTTTCAGGCCATAGCAGAAAACCCGCTCTCCTCCGTCCTCTGCCTGCAGGTCCGGCCACTGGAAGCGGTCGCCGTATTCCAGAAAGAGCTTCTCCCGGATCCGGATCCCCCGGCGGCCCTCCTGCCACTGGCCGCCAAAGCGCTGGCGGATCAGCGCCTCGGTATCCACATTCCTGCCCTCATCATAGCCCCGGTTCCAGAGCCGGAGCACGGCAATCGTTCCGGCCCGGCTGGCCCGGTCAGCAAAGTCCAGACAGCCGTTGATATAGCTCAGATACGCCTCCCGATCCCCCTCTTCAAAGCTGTGGACAGAGAGATTGACCTTATAGGGCATAGCCTCCAGCAGCGCCTGACTCCGGCTGGGCAACAGACTGCCGTTGGTGGTAATAGCCGGATGGAACCCCATAGCTCGGGCAACACGGACAAAGTCCGGCAGCAGAGGGTGGGTCAGCGGCTCTCCCATAATATGGAAGTAGAGATACTCAGTGACCCCCTGGAGCTTACCGGCGAGCAGCCGGAACTCCTCCATGGTCATCTGCCGGAGAGGCCGAAGGGTCCCCGGACAGAAAGAGCAGTTCTTATTGCAGATATTGGTAATCTCCAGATAGACCTTGGAATACATCAGGCCACCTCATTTAGTATTTTCTCTATTATAGCAGAAAGCCGTTCTCTCTTCCACCCCTGCTTTTTCTTTACATTTCCTCTTTTTCTGAGTACAATAATAATATCCTTTCTTTTCGGCCGTTTCATTCCCCACGGCCGGATGACACGCTGATCGGAGGTAGAAGAGATCATGACCGAACGACCCGATATGCACTGGGCCTCTGTCTGGGGCAACGCCGTTTCCATCGGCGAGAGCCGCCCGGAGAGCTACAGCAAGAACATCACCATGCGCTATCCCATTTACAGCCAGTTTGGCGGCACCGGTCTCCGACTGACCTTCGATAACTATTGCGGCACCGAGCCTATCACCATCTCCAAGGCCACTGTTCTGATCGGCGACACGTTCTATCGTCTCTCCTTCAAAGGTGAGTCCGGCGTCACCATTCCTGCCCGGGGCTATGCCGTCACCGATTCTCTGGAATGCCAGGTACAGGCCCAGTCCACTTTTGCTATCAGCTTTTATCTGGCTGACTATACGCTCATGCGCTCTACTGTCTTTACCAGAGGCCCTCTGTCCACCGGTCAGTATGCTCTGGGCGATCAGACAGAGGTAAAGGATTTCCCAATTGAGCTTTCCAAGAGCACCCACCTGTTCTACTTCCTGACCAACGTTTCGGTCTATACCTCTACAGAAAACCGGACCATCGTCTGCTACGGCGACTCCATTACCGCTCAGGACTGGCCCGATTATCTCACTTTACGCTGCAAGGAGCTGGGCAAAAACCACACCGCCATTGTCCGCCGAGCTACCAGCGGCTCTCGGATCCTTCGGGAATACGATAATATTACTTACGCCTCCTACGGACTCAAGGGCAGCCGCCGCTTCCATCATGAGGTCCCTACCGACGGGGCAGATACTGTCATTATCCAGCACGGAATCAATGACATCATTCATCCCGTAGGCACCGATGTCAATCCCTTCCGGCCCATGAGCGATCTGCCCACGGTGGAAGAGATGATCACCGGTCTCAAGCGCTACATCTACTACTGTCGTGCCTTTGGCTACAAGGTCTATGTCGGTACCCTGCTGCCCATTGAGGGCTGGCGGACTTACGCCCCTTTCAGAGATGAGCTGAGAAACGCCTACAACGACTGGATCCGAACCACCAACCTCATTGACGGCTGCATTGACTTTGACAAAGCCCTGCGGGACCCGGCCAATTCCGCCGCCTTCCGTAAGGACTGCGACAGCGGTGATCATCTCCATCCCAGTGCCTTTGGCTATCTCCAGATGGCGGGAGCCGTCCCGGAGGAGCTGCTGAAGTAAGGCCATAGCTGATTTCATCCCAAACTTAACTGCCCCGCTCTTTTTGAGCGGGGCAGTTTTTCTCCCTTACAGCTGCCGGCTCTCACCCGGCAGCAGGCAAATCCTCTCTGTATTCAGCCGGAACCAGAGCGGAAGACTGCTCCGGTTTTCCAGCCGGCCATCGGAGAGCACCGCCTGTTCCATAGCCCGGAGGTAGTCGGCCAGTTCCAGATTGGTCATGGAGACGGTATCCGAATCTTCGGAGATCCGCCGAAGGTGTCCGGCCATGGTTTCCCAGTCTCCAATGGCGTCCAGATCATAGCTGTGACCCACAATCTGACCCAGCGCCATCTCATTTTCACACTGGAGAAAGCCCTCGACATAGTCGTCGAGCCCCTCGTTGAGATGGAAAATACCCGCCTTCCAGCTATAGTAATCTTCAGGCGGCCGGTAAGCGCCGCTCTCCTCCGAGATACGGGCATAGGAAAATCCGCACTCAATGGCACAAGATCTGGCAAGATTGCTCCAGTGATGAAAGGGCAGCGCAAATCCTCGGATCTCCCGGCCAAACAGCGCTTCCAGCCGGCGCTTGTCCTCCCCCATTTCCCAGAGCATGGCCTCCCGGGAGAGGGCAGAAAAATCGGGGTGGGTCAGGGTATGGCAGGCCACCTCATGGCCCTCATAGAGGGCTGCCGCCTGCTCCGGCCCAAGACGGCAGACCCACATTCCGCAGGGATGCTGCCACCGGAAGTCCTCTGCCATGAGCTGGGAGTTCAGGTTAAAGGTACCTTTCAGACCCAGCTCATTCAGCAGCTCCACCATTCCGATATCCTGTACCACGCCATCGTCATAAGTCAGATTAAAGGCCCTGGTCTTTCCTCCCGGCCAACATTTGGTCAGGGTCATCGCTCTCGCTCCTCTCAGCTTCTTTTCCGCGAGTATAACACACTTTCCTTTATCGGAAAAGTACTCTTTTCAGTCTTTGAAACCGGTCCGTCAGTTGACGAAAAAAGGTAGATATGTTATATTGCCTACAGTATGCGCTCAAAAGGTGATAAAAGATGAAGCTAACCCAGAGATCTCCCTACGAAAGCGGAAGGGAATACGCCTTCCGGACCATTCGGGATAATATCGTGCTGACCGAGCTGCCTCCCGGTGCGCTGGTAAGCGAGAAAGAGCTGGCCGACCAGATGGGGCTTTCCCGTACCCCTGTCCGGGAAGCGCTGATCGACCTGTCCAAAGTGGGCATTGTGGAAGTTCTGCCCCAGCGGGGCAGCCGAATCGCCTACCTGAACTACGATCTGGTGGACGAGGCCCGGTTCATGCGTCTTGCCATGGAGACTGCCGTGTGCAAAAAGCTTTGTCAGATGACAGAACCGGAACTGCTGGATCCGCTGCTGGAGTATATCAGCCGCCAAGCCGACGCGATCAGGTTAGGAAATAACGATCTTTTCCTCGCTCTGGACGACGCTTTCCACAAGGCCCTTTTTGAACTGGCCGGTATGGTCCATGCCCACCAGCTGCTCAGCGGTTTTGTCATCCACTTCGACCGGGTCCGGACGCTGTCTCTTTCGCCGGTAAACAACACCAAGATGCTCTCCGATCACCGTGAGCTGGTAAACGCCCTGCTGGCCCGGGATCCCCTTGGGGCCGAGCAGGCAGTGGAAAAGCATCTGAGCCGCTATAAGGTAGACGAAGTCTCGATCCGACTGCGCCATGAGAGCTTCTTCCGCCCTCCGGCAGACTTTTGATCTCCTTTGTCTTTTACATTTTTCTGTACTGTGAGGTAATAACCATGTATTTCTTCGAATCCGACTACGTTAACGGCTGTCTTCCCCAAGTGCTGGAGGCTCTGGTCGCCACCAACGACGACAACACGGTGGGCTACGGCTGTGACCCCTACTGTGCCAAAGCTGCCGCGCTGATCAAGGAGGCCTGCAAGGCTCCCACCGCCAACGTTCATTTTCTGGTAGGCGGCACCCAGACCAACACCACCGTCATCGCCGCCGCCCTCCGGCCCCACCAGGGGGTTCTCTGCGCTCAGAGCGGCCATATCAATGTCCACGAGACAGGCGCCATTGAGGCCACCGGCCACAAGGTTCTCCCGCTCCCGGCAGTAAACGGCAAGATCACCGCTGCTCAGATTGAAGAGGCCTGGCAGGCCCATTGGAACGACGAGAGCCATGAGCACGTGGTTCAGCCCGGCATGGTCTATCTCTCCCAGTCCACCGAGGTGGGCACTCTCTACTCGCTGGCCGAGCTGGAGGAGATCAGCCGGGTCTGCCGCCAGCGGGAACTCTTCCTCTTTGTGGACGGCGCCCGTCTGGGCTATGCTCTGGCCACCCCCGAGTGCGACGTGACGCTGGCCGATCTGGCCCGGCTCACCGATGCCTTCTATATCGGCGGCACCAAGTGCGGTCTGCTCTTTGGCGAGGCAGTGGTTATCACCCATCCCGCCCTCAATCTGGACTTCCGCTACTTCATCAAGCAGCACGGCGGCATGCTGGCCAAGGGCCGTCTGCTGGGCATTCAGTTTGGCGCGCTCTTCCAGAACGATCTGTATGTCTCCGCCTGCCGCCGGGGCGTTTCCTGCGCTCAGAAGCTCCGGGATCTCTTCTCTGAGCTGGATATTCCTCTCTTTGCCCAGTCCCCCACCAATCAGGTCTTCCCCATCCTGACCAAAGCCGAAATCGCCGCTCTCCGGCAGCGGCACGGTTTTGAGCACTGGGCTCATGTGGACGAGCAGCACGACGCGGTCCGCTTCTGCACCAGCTGGTCCACCACCGACGAGGCCATCGAGGCCCTGCTGTCCGATCTGCGCGCCCTGAGAGGCCGCTGAGAGCATGGAGGCCTACTACTACGCTCACCTCTCCAAGGCCCACCAGGAGGCCTATCACGCCATGCTCACCGGTTTGCGTGCCGTTGCCCCAGCCTTCCCCGTCCCCCGACTGGAGGGACAGGAACTGGCCGAGATTCTGCTGCAGCTCCGGCTGGATCATCCGGAGATCTTCTATGTGACCAATTACTCCTACCGCTTTTACCGGGATGCCTCCCATGTGGAGCTGGTGCCGGAGTATCTGTTTGAGAAGAAAAAGATCCTCGCCCACCGGGAGGCGCTGACGGCCCGGATTGAGAAGCTCTGCCGCCCGGTCAGGGAGAAGAGCGAGTGGGATAAGCTCCTCTTTGTCCACGACTTTATCTGCCAGAATGTCCGCTACGACAAGCTGAAGAAAGCCTATTCCCACGAAATAATCGGACCGCTCACACAGGGCGTCTCAGTCTGCGAGGGGATCGCCAAGGCGGTCAAATCCCTCTGCGACCAGTTAGGGATCTGGTGCGTCATTCCTATCAGCGGCAACAACCCGGAAAAGGGGATTAAGTATCGCCATACATGGAATATCGTCAGGCTCGACGGCAAGTATTACCATCTGGACGCTACCTTTGACAACACTCTTACCGGCGAAGGACCGATCCGCTATGATTACTTTTGTCTGGATGACAGGGCCATTTTCCGGGACCACGAACCTGTTCTCTTCTCTGTCCCTCCCTGCAGTGACAGCAGCCGCTTCTACTATCGGGAAAAGAAGCTCTCCTTTACCAAGGAGGAAGAGGTTGTAAGGAGAGCCGCTCAGGCCATCCGGAAGAACCGGAGCTTCCTCTTCCACTGGCGGGGCAGCTATCTGACCCGGGATGTTCTGCTCTGTCTGTGCGAGAAACTGGAACAGGCAGCTGCAGAAAAGGGAAAGCACGTTCAAATCAGCCTCAACTGGCCGCAGGCCGTCCTGCAGGCGGATTTCTCTGTCCAGGCCCCCGCTCAGGAGATCGTCACCCAGCAAGCCAACGAGGGTGAGCTGCTCTGAACCCGCCAATGCTTATAAAGCAAAAAAGCGCAATGCTGTCAGCATTGCGCTTTTTTGCTCTCTTTCTTTCAGAGCATCTGCATGAAGTCGGTCATACCAAAGTCCAGCGCCGCAATCACATGACGCAGGTGGGTCGACATGGCCAAGCGAACTCCCTGAGGGTCCCGGTCCTGAAGGAAGCTCATAATCAACTCATTGTCCCGAAGCACCATGTCCGGCAGCTGTGGATAGTCGCCAATCATATTCCACGTCTCAGAGACTGCCCTGTGGATAATAGGAATCAGCTGAGCCATAAAATGGTTATGGCAAGCCTCCACAAAGGCCTGATGGAAGCGGAGGTCGGCGCTGTCCCAGTCGCCGCCGTTATGGATCCGGTTGGCTACCTCCTCACCAATGGACAGAATATGGGCAATCTCCTCGTCGCTGCCTCTGGCGCAGGCCAGCATGGCTGTAGAGGGTTCCAGCATGAGCCGGATCTCAAAGAGCTCCTGCAGACGCATCTGGACGGCATGGAGTTGGCCCAGCCCAATATCGCCCCGAATGGACATTCGCTTGGAGACAAAGGTACCCTTGCCCCGCTGGACCTCCAGATAGCCCTGAGTCACCAGTGTCCGGATAGCTTCCCGCAACGTGGTTCTGCTGACCTGAAAGATCTGACAGAGCTCTGCTTCATTGGGGAGCTTACTTCCCGGGATATACTGAGGTTGGGAAATGATCATCTGAAAGATTTTCTCTGCCGTCTGATCGGCCAGTTTTTTCTCCGGCACTGCCATTCGCTTCACTTCCTCTCTTCTGATTTTCTGTAGTATAGCACAGCAATCACTTTTATTCAAGACCTTGACATATTATCAATTTTATTGTATCATGACATCATACAATAAACCTTTCATCATACAACTCGCCCCTTTCTGAAAGGAGGTCTGTCTATGGATTTCTCGGTCAGAGACCTCTCTCTCCCCCGCATTTCTATTATCGTCGGCCATACCGGAAGCGGAAAGACGGAGTTTGCCGTCAATCTGGCACTGGCGCTGGCAGAGCACTGTCCAAGACCTGTGCTGGCTGATCTGGACGTGGTCAATCCCTATTACCGCTCCCGAGAACGGCGCGATCTGCTGAAAGAAAAGGGAATTGAACTGATCGCCAGCTCTCAGGCCTGTCTGGACGCAGACCTGCCTTCCATGCCGGCCCAGCTTAACGCCGTTTTTGATGACCCTTCTCTGACAGCCATTCTGGATATCGGCGGAAGCGTCCAGGGAGCCCGGGTGCTGGCCCGGTATCGGCCTCGGATTCTGGCTCAGTCTCAGGGCGTCTATTTTGTCCTTAACGGCTGCCGGCCGGCCACCTCCACACTGGAAGGCGCCCTGATCTCCATGGAGGGAATCAGCCAGATCATGGGACTTCCTGTAGTCGGTATCATCAACAACTCCCATCTGGGCTGCGAGACCACTGTGGAGACCATTCTTGATGGTATCGCGCTGGCGGAGGCCCTTTCCCTGGAGACCGGCGTCCCCATCCTCTGCCACTCTGCCGAAGCGCATCTGGCCTGTCAGCTCCCGCCCCAAAGCTCCCCCGTATTTCCAATGACCCGATATATGAAACACCCCTGGGAACTCTAAGCACCTGTACCATACACCACCATCAGCCATAGTCATTTAAGAGGAGGCGAAGCATATGGCTGCCAAAGTCATCTTCGACCGGGATCGCTGCAAGGGCTGCGAGCTCTGTGTAGATGCCTGTCCGGTCCACATTCTGGCACTGGAAGAATCCACCAACCGCAAAGGTTATCACCCTGCCGGCTGCACTGATACCAGTAAATGTATCGGCTGCGCCAGCTGCGCACGGATCTGCCCGGATTCGGTCATTTCCGTCTACCGTGACTGAGAGGGGGAAGTAACATGGCAAAAGAACTCTGGAAAGGCAATGAGGCCATTGCCGAGGCCGCCATTCGGGCCGGCTGCGATTGCTTCTTCGGTTACCCCATCACTCCTCAGAACGAGATCCCGGAATATATGTCGCTGCATATGCCTCAGCATGGCAAGGTCTTTGTTCAGGCCGAGTCTGAGGTCGCTGCCATCAATATGGTCTATGGCGCTGCCGCTGCCGGCAAGCGGGCCATGACCTCCTCCTCCTCTCCCGGCATCAGCCTGAAGCAGGAAGGTATCAGCTATATCGCCGGCGCTGAGCTGCCCGCCGTCATTATCAATATGAGCCGCGGCGGACCCGGCCTGGGTACCATTCAGGCCTCTCAGGCTGACTACTTCCAGTCCACCCGGGGCGGCGGCAATGGCGACTACCGGACTATGGTTCTGGCCCCCCAGAGCATTCAGGAGGCTGTGGATCTGGTTCAGGACGCCTTTGATCTGGCTGATAAGTATCGCAACCCGGTGCTCATTCTGGCTGACGGTATGATTGGTCAGATGATGGAGCCCATCGAGTGGAAGCAGCGGCCTTCCGTAGAGCTTCCTCCCAAGGATTGGGCCGCCACCGGCCGTCACGGCAGAGAGAAGAACAACTTTGTTACCTCTCTTCGGATTGACGCTCCCGACTGCGAGCTGCACAATGTCCACATCCAGTCCAAGTATGACCGCATGGCAGAGGAAGAGCTTCGCTATGAGACCATCGGCTGCGACGGTCAGGAGCCTGAAATCATTCTCGCCTCTTACGGCACCACCGCCCGGATCTGCTGGTCGGCCATCAATCGTCTGGAGCGGAAGTACGGTATCAAAGCCGGTCTCTTCCGTCCCATTACCCTCTTCCCCTTCCCCTATGACCAGCTCCACCAGATTGCCAGCCGTCCCGGCGTTAAAGCAGTCATCTCGGTGGAAATGAGTCAGGGCCAGATGGTAGACGACGTTAAGCTGGCCGTCAACGGCGCAGCACCTGTCCACTTCTTCGGTCGGGCCGGCGGCTCTATCCCCACAGTGGACGAGGTTGCCGACTTTGCCGCTTCTGTCGTGAAAGGAGGCGCTGGCAAATGAAACCTGTCTATGTGAAATCCAAGGGCCTGCAGGATACTGAGCTCCACTACTGCCCCGGCTGCAGCCACGGCATCGTTCATAAGCTCATTGCCGAGACACTGGAAGAACTGAATATCATTGATACCTCCGTTCTCATCTGCCCCGTCGGCTGCGGCGTCTTTGCCGGCAACTATTTGGCCTGCGACGCAGTTGAGGCCGCTCACGGCAGAGCGCCCGCTGTCGCCACCGGCATCAAGCGCACCTGCCCCGACCAGCCTGTCTTTACCTATCAGGGCGACGGCGATCTGGCTTCCATCGGTATTGCTGAAATCGTTCACGCAGCTATGCGCGGCGAGAAGTTCACCACCATCTTTATCAACAACGGTATCTACGGTATGACCGGCGGCCAGATGGCTCCTACCACCCTCATCGGTCAGAAGGCCACCACCGCTCCGCTTGGTCGTCAGAAGGAGCTCCATGGCGAGCCGATCCGGATGTGCGAGATGCTGTCGAGTCTGGGTGGTCTGGTCTATGCAGAGCGTGTCTGCGTGGCTGATGTGCCTCACATCATTAAAGCCAAGAGAGCCATTAAGAAGGCCTTTACCAAGCAGCTCAACAACGAAGGCTTCACCTTTGTGGAAGTGTTGGCTGCCTGTCCCACCAACTGGGCCATGACTACCCGGAAGGCCAACGAATGGGTACTGGGTCCCATGGCTGAGTATTATCCTCTGGGTGTCATCAAGGAGGTGTAATGCCATGAAAAAGAAGATCATGATCGCGGGCTTCGGTGGTCAGGGCGTCATGTCCATCGGCAAGAGTCTGGTGGAAGCCGGCATGGAGGAAGGTCTGGAAGTCTCCTGGGTCCCCTCCTATGGTCCCGAAATGCGCGGCGGTACCGCCAACTGCTCGGTCACCCTGTCTGATCGACCCGTGGCAGCTCCCGTTTTTTCCCGTTGCACCGAGCTGATCGCCATGAACTATCCCTCTCTGCTCAAGTTTGCTCCCACCGTGGACCCCGAGGGAATTATCTTCATTAACAGCTCCATTATCACCGAGGACTTTGATCGGCCCGATGTGACCATCTACCGGGTACCCTGCGACGATATCGCCCGGGGCTTGGGTAATGTCAAGTGCGCCAACATGGTCATGCTGGGCGCTGTTATCGCAGCCACAGGCGCTGTCAGCAAGGAGACGGTGGAAAAGATGATCCACCATATCTTCTCCGGCCCCAAGGCCAAGCTGGCCGATCTGAACATTGCAGCGTTGTCTGCCGGCATGGACTCTGTCGCCGTCTGAAAACGAAGGCTCTGAAAGAACAAAAATCCCGCTCCGTATGGAGCGGGATTTTTTAGCCTTGTTGTTAAGAGGGAGACGAATTACTTCAGCTCGATCTTGGCGCCGGACTCTTCCAGCTTGGCCTTCAGGGCCTCGGCCTCTTCCTTGGCCATGGCTTCCTTCAGGGTGTAGGGAGCGCCCTCAACGGCCTTCTTGGCGTCAGCCAGACCCAGACCGGTGACCTCACGGACGACCTTGATGACCTTGATCTTGGCAGCAGCGTCGAAGCCAGCCAGGACGACGTCGAACTCGGTCTTCTCCTCGACCTCGGGAGCAGCGGCAGCGGCGCCAGCGCCAGCGCCCATAGCGATAGCCTCAACACCGAAGGTTTCCTTCAGAGCGTCGGTCAGTTCCTTAACTTCCAGCAGGGACAGAGCCTTGATTTCATCAACGATAGCAGCGATCTTAGACATGATATTTACCTCCAAATCGAGTAAAATTTCTTTTGAGTTTAGTTTTTGCCTTGGGGACGGATCCGATTACTCGGCAGCGCCGCCCTCCTGCTTCTCAGCGATAGCATTGATAACAGCAGCCAGGTTGGCGGCGGGAGCCATCAGGGTGCCGACCAGCTGAGCGTACAGATCCTTCTTGCTGGTCAGAGCGGACAGCTGAGCGATCTCGGCCTGGGACAGAACCTTGCCCTCCATGAAGGCGGCCTTGATCTGGAACTTCTCGCCCATCTTCTTGGAAGCGTCAGCCAGCAGACGGATGGGAACGATGGGATCGTCGGTAGCGGTGGCCATAGAAGTGTTGCCGTTGAGAGCAGCATCCATGCCTTCAATGCCCAGCTCGTTCAGAGCGCGGCGGACCATGGTGTTCTTAACGACGCCGTATTCAACGCCGTTCTTGCGCAGCTCGTTACGCAGCTCGGTATCCTCAGCGACGGTGATGCCCTTGTAGTCGACCAGAACGCCAGCCTGAGCATTGCCGATCTGCTCCTTCAGAGCAGCGACGACAGCAGCCTTCTCATTGATAATGCTTACGTTAGCCATAGTTTCGTTTCACCTCACAACAGAAAAAATCCTCCGCGTCAAAAGACAGGAGGATAGTAAACACAAAAAATCGCTATGATCTTTTATGCACTCTCGGCAGGATGGCTTTCGCCTGTTACGCATAGGGCTCCTGCTGTCTTTGAACGCAAGTGGTATTATACCAGGGAGAATGAGGCTTTGTCAACCCCATTCTCCCGTGGATTTTACAGTTTTTCTCCTATCCGGAGTGAATTACACCAGCTTGGCGGGGTTCACGCGGATGCCAGGGCCCATGGTGGAGGCCACGGTGCAGGAGCGGATATACTGACCCTTGGCGGCAGCGGGCTTAGCCTTGATAACGGCGCCGACCAGAGCGTTGAAGTTCTCTTCCAGCTTCTGAGTGCCGAAGGAGACCTTGCCGATGGGGCAGTGGATGATGTTGGTCTTGTCCAGACGGTACTCGACCTTACCAGCCTTAGCTTCAGCAACGGCCTTGCCGGCGTCGGGGGTGACGGTGCCGGACTTGGGGGAGGGCATCAGGCCCTTGGGGCCCAGAACGCGGCCCAGACGGCCGACGAAACGCATCATATCGGGGGTGGCGATGACCACATCGTAGTCAAACCAGTTTTCCTTCATGATCTTGTCGACCAGATCCATCTCGCCGACATACTCAGCGCCGGCAGCCTTGGCGGCCTCAGCCTGAGCGCCCTTGGCGAAGACCAGAACGCGGGCGGTCTTACCGGTGCCGTTGGGGAGGACGATGGCGCCGCGGACCTGCTGGTCAGCATGACGGCCATCGACGCCGAGGCGCAGATGGACCTCGACGGTCTCATCGAACTTGGCCTTAGCGGTCTTGCCGATCAGGTCCATAGCCTCGGTGACTTCATACAGATTGCCTTTTTCGATCAGCTTAACGCTGTCCTGATATTTCTTACCCTTAAACACAGTTAGTTACCTCCTTACTCGCCAACGACGATACCCATGGAGCGGGCGGTACCGGCGATCATGGACATAGCGGCCTCCAGAGAAGCAGCGTTCAGGTCGGGCATCTTCAGCTCAGCGATCTTCTGGATCTCAGCCTTGGAGATGGTAGCGACCTTGGTCTTGTTGGGCACGCCGGAAGCAGACTCCAGGTTGCAGGCCTTCTTCAGCAGAACGGCTGCGGGAGGGGTCTTGCAAATGAAGGTGTAGGAACGGTCAGCGTAGACAGTGATGATAACGGGGATGATCAGACCGATATCCTTCTTGGTACGCTCATTGAATTCCTTGGTAAAAGCGGCGATGTTGACGCCGTGCTGGCCCAGAGCAGGACCGACAGGGGGAGCGGGAGTAGCCTTGCCTGCGGGGATCTGCAGTTTGACATAGCCAGTGATTTTCTTATTCTTGGGTTTAGCTGCCACGAAGAGCACCTCCTAAAATTCTTCAGATGAACAAGTTTTGTTCTGTTTACAGTTCGACAGGCTCTACCTGATCCAGTTCCAGTTCCACAGGGGTCTCTCGACCGAACATGGAAACCACGACGCGGACCTTGTTCTTTTCCACGTCCATCTCTTCCACCGTGCCGATGAAAGAGGAGAGAGCGCCGTCAATGATCTTAACGCTGTCGCCAACGGCGAAGGAGACATGTACTTCATGCTTCTCAACGCCCATAGCGATGACTTCCTCGTCAGTGAGGGGAATTGCCTTATTGCCGGAGCCGACGAAACCGGTGACACCGCGGATATTGCGGATCACGTGCCAGCTCATATCGTCCAGCACCATCTTCACCAGCACATAGCCGGGGAAGACTTTGCGTTCGACAGTCTTGGGGCCGTTTTCTGTGATCTCGGTGACAGTCTCCATGGGGATGGTGACCTCACAGATCAGATCGTGCAGATTGCGGTTGTCCACGTTCTTCATGATTGCACTGGCTACAGTGTTCTCATATCCGGAGTAGGTGTGGACCACATACCACTTTGCGCTTTCAGCCATGTTCGTTTCCTCAGCCTGCGACCAGGTTGATCAGGGCACGAATCACGCCGGCAGCAACCGCATCAAAGATCCAGATGCAGGCACCCATACCCATTACCACGCCGAAAACGACGCCGGTATTGGTCAGGGTCTCTTTCTTGTCGGGCCAGACGACCTTCTTCAGTTCGCCCTTAACGTCCTTTGCCCATCTCTTCAGGGACTGGAACTTGGTAACGAACCAATTAGGCTTCTTCTCCTTCTTTTCGATTGCCTTATTCTCAGCCATGTTCAAACACTCTTCCTTCCCGATTACTTGGTCTCGACGTGTTCAGTGTGCTTGCGGCAGAAAGGACAATACTTGTTCAGCTTCAGCTTGTCGGTAGTGTTCTTCTTGTTCTTATTGGTGTTGTAGTTTCTCTGCTTGCACTCTTTGCATCTCAGGGTGATCTTCACCCGTGCGCCGGCCTTCGCCATAGTTCGGCACCTCCTTAGTTTGTGTTTGGTTGTCTCGGGCACAAATAATGCCGGTTCTCCGGCAGATGGCCCGAAACGGGGCAAACATCTGTCAAAGACCGGCAAGGCATGATCCCGCAAGGGGACCCTGATATGACTTGAGGACTTCGACAGAAGGTATTCTGCCTCCCTGTGTTCCCACCGAAGCGGGGCAAGCGGGGTGAGGATACGCTAAAAAACGCAACACAACAAAGCCCGCTTTCACAGGTGAAGATAGAATACCACAACCGAAGTCCTCAGTCAAGCATTATTTCAAATCTTTTTCGAGAATTATCCCGGCTTTTCCCTTTTGGAAAGCGCTTTTTCTTATTTCAGGCCGGTTGCCGGGCCCGTCCCCTGCCGAAGCCCATCAGATAGAGCAGGCTGCCCAGCAGAAGCAGCAGGCAGAAAGCGGCCAGCACACCGGCGCAGACGCCGCCAAAGTCAATCCAGACGTCGCTGACGCTGGAGGAGCGGCCGGCGACATAGAGCTGGATGGTCTCGTCCACGTTGGCAATAACCAGTCCCAGCAGCAGCGGCCAGCTGATATGCCGGATATATTTTCTGGTGTAGACCCGCAGGCAGCACATAAACCAGAAGCCCAGCACAGCAAACTCGGCAAAGTGCGCCAGCTTTCGGATCTCATAGCTGCTCAGTTTGTCCAGCCCCAGCTGGGTCATCAGGCCGTTGACACTCTGGAGCACCTGCGCGCTCTTAGCCGAGGAGACAGCAGCCACCTCCATGGAGTTGGAGAAGATAAACCAGGTGGTATAGACGGCAAAGCCGGTAAACAGGATCCGGAACAGGACCAAAAGCACCGTTCCGAGGGTCATTCTTGTCTGTTCTGTCATAGTTTCCCTCCTTTGGAGCTTGCTGCATTATAGGCGAAGGGCAGCCAAAAGGCAAGTAAACAATTTGTGAAGAAAGGCCCTTGTCCCTGTTCCAAAGCTCGACCAGTGAAAAAAATGGTTCTCCTCTCAATGACAGCTTTCCCTATCAGCGTGAGGAGGAATCCTGCCAGCATCGGCGGTTAAGTAGCCGATAGACAAAAAAGCCTTCTCTGTGATATGATAAGAGAAACATATCCTCACAGGGGAGGTCCCTTTTATGCGAATTATGGCCATTGACTACGGTGACGCCCGGACCGGCGTTGCCATCTCCGACCCTTTCGGCATGTTGGCCGGCTTTACCACCGTCATCCACAGCCGGAATCAGGACAAAGTGGTAGAGGAGCTGAAGAAAATTATCGCCGAGCACGGAGTGGACGAGTTGGTGCTGGGCTGGCCCAAGAATATGAATGCCACGCTGGGCGAGCGTTCGGAAAAGAGCCTTGCCATGGGTGAGCGTCTCAAGGCCGAGACCGGCCTCCCCCTCACCATGTGGGATGAGCGCCGGACCACGGTAGACGCCCACCGGATCCTGACGGAGAACGGCCGCCACGGCAAGAAGCGGAAGAACACCGTAGACGCCGTCGCTGCCACCCTCATTCTCGAGGGTTTTCTGACCTATAAAAGACTGCATCCCAACGGATGAAAGAAGAGATGACACCGGTTACCGGTGTCATCTCTTTTGTCCGGGCAAAGCCAACCCACTACATTATAAATACCGTTTCGTTTCCAGCACCATTCACTAAAATCCGTTCCGCCATTCAGGATAAGCCCTCTCCAGCAAAGAACTCTCCCGTGCTCTGCACGAGCGCCGCTTCTTCAGGGGAGGAGCCCCAGCGCTTTCAGTCCTCGGGCAACTCCGCCATCATCCACGCTTGACGTCACATAGTCAGCCGCCTCTTTCACGCTCTCCGGGGCATTGCCCATAGCTACGCCGATGCCGGCAAAACGGAGCATTTCCAGGTCGTTCTCTCCGTCTCCAAAAGCCATCGTCTCCTCCCTGCAAATCCCCCAGCGTTCCATCAGCAGCCGCAGCCCGGTCACTTTGCCCCCTCCTTGAGGCGTCACGTCAATGCCAAAGGAATTCCAGCGGGTAAGTCCGCAGCCGGGCAGCGCCCGGGAGAGGGTTTCCTCCGCTCCGGCACCGGCAAAGGCAATGGCCTGAAAGAGGCTCTCTCCCCGGTACTGTCCCACCGGCGGGACCGGTGTGGAGATGGCCGCCTGAGCCCGCTCTACAGCCGGAGTGGAAAAGTTGATATACATCCGCTGCCGGTCAGCCAAAATGAGCGGAGTCTTCTTTTCCTCAAACAGCCGAACCAGATAGTCCCGCTCGGCCGGCAGAAAAGGCGCTTCAAACAGAGGCTCCAGCTCCTTACCCAGTACCATTTGTCCATTGAGCAGCACATAGCCGTCATACGGTGTCTGCCAGACCGGCAGTTCCCGCATCTCCAGCAGATGCCGTCCGGTGGCAATGGCCGTCCGGATCCCTTTCTCCCGAAGCCGGCATAGCGCCTCCAGCGTGTCGAGCGGAATACAGCCCATAGAGTGAGACAGCAGCGTACCGTCAATATCAAAAAAGATCGCTTTGATCATAGTCCTGCTCCTTTGCCGCCGGCAAAACGGCCGTTCATTTTGCCTCAGTATAGCACACATGGCCAAATCCGGGAAGTGCCGGGCAGTTGACTAATGACAAATCTCTTTTCTTAATGTATACTGGTCCTACAGACAGAAACCATCAGTCAGGAGGTCGTCCTATGGCAAAGTATATTATGGCGCTGGATTCGGGCACTACCAGCAATCGTTGTATCCTCTTCGACCGGCAGGGTCGGATGTGCAGCGTTGCCCAGAAGGAATTTACTCAGTATTTCCCCCAGCCCGGCTGGGTGGAGCACGACGCCACCGAGATCTGGCTGACTCAGTATGCCGTGGCTGCCGAAGCTCTGAACAAGATCGGCGCTTCCGCTGCCGATATCGCCGCCATCGGTATCACCAATCAGCGGGAAACCACCATCGTCTGGGACCGGGAGACCGGTGAACCCATCCATAACGCCATCGTCTGGCAGGACCGCCGGACGGCAGAATACTGCGACCAGCTGGTACTGGAAGGCTGCACCGACGCGTTCCGGGCCAAAACCGGTCTGGTCATTGACCCCTATTTTTCCGCCACCAAAATCCGCTGGCTGCTGGAGCATGTGCCCGGTGCCAGGGCGAAGGCTGAGGCCGGACAGCTGCTCTTCGGAACAGTGGAAACCTGGCTGATCTGGAAGCTGACCGGCGGCAAAGTCCATGTGACCGACTACTCTAACGCCTCCCGGACAATGCTGTTCAATATCGTTGATCTGACCTGGGACGAAGAAATTCTGACCAAGCTGGAGATCCCCCGGGCCATGCTGCCTCAGGCTATGCCCTCCAGCTGTGTCTATGGTCATACGGTGGTTGATCTTTTCGGCGGCTCCATTCCCATTGCCGGCGCTGCCGGCGACCAGCAGTCAGCCCTCTTCGGCCAGACCTGCTTCCAGCCGGGCGAGGCTAAGAACACTTACGGCACCGGCTGCTTTATGCTCATGAACACCGGCGAGACTCCGGTCTTCTCTCACAACGGTCTGGTCACCACCATCGCCTGGGGTCTGGACGGCAAAGTAACCTACGCTCTGGAAGGCTCTATCTTTGTAGCCGGATCGGCCATCCAGTGGCTGCGGGATCAGCTGAAGATCGTGGACTCGGCCGCCGACTCGGAATATTTCGCCCGTAAGGTATCGGATACCAACGGATGCTATGTTGTCCCCGCCTTTACCGGCCTCGGCGCCCCCCACTGGGATGCTTATGCCCGGGGCGCCATTGTAGGACTGACCCGGGGCGTAAACAAATACCATATTATCCGGGCCACTCTGGAGTCGCTGGCCTATCAGACCTTCGACGTACTGGGGGCCATGGAGGCAGACTCTGGCATCCGTCTCTCCGCTCTGAAAGTGGACGGCGGCGCTTCGGCCAACGATCTGCTCATGCAAATCCAGTCGGACATCATTCAGGGCCCCGTCCACCGGCCGGTCTGTGTAGAGACCACCGCTATGGGCGCCGCCTATCTGGCCGGTCTTGCCGTGGGCTACTGGAAGAGCAGAGAGGAAGTCCGGCAGAACTGGGCCATTGACCGGATCTTCACTCCCGGGATCGACTCCGCTCAGCGGGACAAGAAGGTCCGGGGCTGGAACAAGGCAGTCAAATGCGCCTACGACTGGGCCAGAGAGGACTGACCGCTCCTGAAGCAAATACATCCGCCGCCGGAAGCAACGCTTCTGGCGGCGGATTTTTTCTGTCTGTCAGTCTGTTAATATCTGTCCACGATCTGCTTGACCTGCCAGCGGAGCCGGTCCATGTCAATGGTGGTAAATTCTCCTTTGTAATAGAGAATTCTGCCCCGGACCATAGTCAGCTCCACCATGGCTCCCGAAGCGGAGTAGACCAGATTGCCCTCCGGGGAGATAAGTGGCTGCATGGAGGGATGGTCGATATTGACGGCGATCAGATCGGCGTCCATGCCCGGCCGGATCATTCCCGCCTCCCCGGCTCTGCCCTGAGAGAGCAGTCCGTTCCGGGTGGCCATGACCAGCAGCTCGTTAGCCGTCAGGAAGGCCGGGTCATTGCTCAGCATCTTCTGAACAAGGCTGGTCAGCTTAATGGTGTCAAAAAGATCGCCGGTATTATTGGAGCAGACGCCGTCGGTGGCCAGCGCAATGGGAATCCCCTGTTCTACGCAGGGCTTGAGCTGGGCAAACCCGCAGCAGCACTTCAGGTTGCTGGCCGGGTCATGGACGATAACCGCCTTCCGGTCCTTAAGGATCTGCCGGTCTTCGTCGTCAAGATAGATACAGTGGGCAGCAGCCACACGGTTTTGGAAGATACCCGCCTTGTCCAGCAGCCGGACGGGCGAGTCTCCATAGGTCTTCCGGCAATGGTCGATCTCGCTGGTGGTCTCTGCCAGATGGACATGGATACCAATCCCTTCGTCACGGGCAAAGCCGGCAATATGCTCCCAGAGCGCGGGCACCGTCTGCCAGCAGCTCTGTACACTGGTGTCAATCCGGATTCGGCCGTCGTCGTAGCCATTGAAGTCCCGGACTGTCTGGTGAGATTCCAGTACGCCGGCATGAGTCAGAGGGGAAAAACTCTCGTCAGCCAAGATGCTCTCGCAGATATTGGCCTTGATACCGCACTCAACCGCCGCCCGGATGCTCTCGCCGGAGGCCCGGTACATATCGGTGATGGAGGTGGAGCCGGTGGCAATGGCTTCCGCCATACCCAGCAGAGCGCCCACATAGTAGTCCTCTCTGGTCAGCGCATTCTCCGCCGGCCAGATATAGTCCCGGAGCCAGACGTCCAGATCGCAGTCGTCCTTCAACCCCCGCAGCAGCGTCATTGGCGTATGGGTATGGGCGTTGACCAGTCCGGGCAAAACAACCCAATGGCTGGCATCCAGCACACGGTCGAACCGGCCTTCTGCCTGTTTCCCAAGAAACTCCACCTTTCCGCCAGAGATGACCAAGTCACAGTCTCTTACCAGCGGGCACTGGGGATCCAGCGTAAGCACCAGCGCGTTCTTCAATAGAATTCGATTCATCGTTACTCTCCGTTTCGTAAACAAATTGCTTTTGTTACTCTAAAATTGTAATGCAGTAAGCGCAAAAAGTCAATCGCCCTCCAGCGCTCTCTTCCGTCCGCCAGAGCTGGTTTCGTTTCCATCCCCTTTCCAGACAGCAGAAAAATGACCCGCAAAAATTCCTTATTTTACATTATTTATAGGTATTTAGTTATATATTATCCAATATTTAACTTTGAGAACATTCTTTCTTTTTCTCCGATTGTATAAAAAGCAGAATTTGAAAAAGCCAGAAAACAGTATTGACAATCAAGTTTCAAAACCCTATACTTGGTTTATCGGCAACAAAACTGTTTCCTAAAATTCTGAAATGGAGGAGAAAACAATGACAAACCTGAAGAAGCTTCTCAGCCTGCTCCTGGCTCTGGTCATGGTCCTGTCTCTGGTCGCCTGCGGCGCTGCTGAAGAGCCCGCCGAGGAACCTGCTGACGAGCCCGCCGCCGAGGAACCCGCTGAGGAAACCCCCGCTGAAGACGAGCCCGCCGCCGAGCGCAAGCAGATCACCATGTGGTTCTGGGGCGCCTCTGACTATCAGCGCAACGCTATGCAGAAGTGGCTGATCGACGCCTACAACAACTCTCAGGAAGAGTATGAGCTGGTCGTCGAGTTCCGTTCTTCCGTTGACAGCGACATCGCAGTCGCTCTGTCCGGTGGCGGCGGCCCCGACATCGTCTACGGTTCCGGCCCCGCCTTCGTCGCTGGCTATGCCGCTGAAGGTCTGTTCGTCAACCTGGACTCCTATGCTGAGCAGTATGGCTGGAAGGACCGTCTGGTCGGCGCTTTCTATGATCTGTGCACTGTCGAAGGCAGCCTGTACAGCATTCCCGGCGGCATGAGCAACTTCGGCGTCTTCTACAACAAGAAGGTGCTGGAGGACAACGGCTGGGCCGTCCCCACTACTTATGAAGAGCTGACTGCTACCATGGACAAGGCCATCGAGGCCGGTCTGTATGGCGGTCTGATCGGTGCCAAGGACTGGAGATACACCAACGAGTGGCCCATCAGCATGCTGCTGACCTCCGTTGCTGGTCCCGAGGCTGTCTACAAGGTGCTGACCGGTGAGCAGAAGTGGAACTCCCCCGAGATCGTGGAAGCTGCCAACGAAATGGTCACCTGGTACAACAACGGCTACATGGGCGGCGAGGACTATTGGAGCCTGGACGCCAACGAGATCTTCCAGTATCTGGTCGACGAGAAGACCCCCTTCTGCTACGCTCCTCTGAACGGCTTCCAGTGGGCCAAGGGCGTTGCTCCCGATGACGCTACTCTGGACAACATCGGCTTCATGCTGCTGCCCGCCAAGAACGGCGGCGATGCCCCTGTTACCCTGGGTGCTGTCTGCTCCTACTCCATCAACGCCAAGAGCGAGCATCCTGATGCCGCCGCTGCCGTTCTGGACTACATGCTGACCGCTGAGTTTGCCTCTGGTATGTCCTCCGAGTGGCCCGGCTACTGGGGCATGCCCGTTGTCGAGTTCACCACTGTTGATCCCGCTGACTACGAGGGTGTCTACGCTGCCTACATTCAGGCCTGTGCTGACGTTGTAGCCGCTCTGGACGCCGGCAACTTCGGTTATGCCGCCTCCACCTGCTTCCCCGCTGTGACTTATGAGACCTCCATCGACATCGACACCGTCTGGTTCGGTGAGCAGAGCGTCGAGGAGTATCTGGATTCTCTGGACGAGGCTTATGCTGAGGACGTCGAGGCCGGTTCTATCGGCCAGATCCCCATGCCCAAGTTCTGATTCGGATCTGTAATTTCCTAACCTAATTTAGTGGGCGGTTACCCGGCGATTATCTGTGGTAACCGCCCACTTTTCTCTCAAATCGCTCTTTATTGGCAAGAGACTGCCCTAAGGAGGCAAAAGTTCTATGGTAAACAGAAAAGGTAAGATCACAGATATTGTGTTGCTCTTCCCTGCGCTTTTCATCAGCATCAGCGTAGTACTTATCCCTTCGATCCAGACGATCTATAACTCTCTAACCAGCTGGAACGGCTTTGCGGCAGAAAAGACCTTCATCGGCTTTGCCAACTATCTGGAGATCTTTGAGGACCGCTATTTCCATATCGCCATCAAGAATAATATCATCTGGATGCTCCTCTTCCTGACCATACCCGTCTGTGTGGGTATGGGTATGGCTCTGCTGCTTCTCCAGCGCAAGCGGAGCAGGAACTTCCTTCAGATGATCTTCCTGGTCCCTTATGTGCTGGCCCCCGTGGTCACTGCCATGATCTTCAAAAACATTATTTACAGCCCCACTTCCGGTCTGATCCACTTCCTGAACGAGCTGAATGTGGGCCTTGATCTGAAAAACCCGCTGACCAGCAGAGAATTCGGTATTATCGCTGTAGCAGCTGTCGATATGTGGCACTTCTGGAGCTACTTAATGATCATCTATCTGGCCGCTCTGCGCCAGACCCCCGCCGACCAGTTGGAGGCTGCCCGTCTGGACGGCGCCAACTTCCCCCAGCTGTTCTTCCACATCTATCTGCCCAACATTAAACCCACCGTCCACCTGATGAGCATTATGATCGTCATCTTCTCCTTCCTGGCCTTCGACTACGTCAACCTGATGACCCAGGGCGGACCAGCTCACTACACAGAGCTGCTGGCCACGCTGGCCTACACCAGCGCCTTCTCGGAACGGAAGATCGGTATGGCTTCGGCCTACTCGGTGATCATGAGTGTCTTCGGATTGATCGCGGCGTTCTTCTACACGAAAGCCAGCATGAAGGAGGAGCGTGACTGATTATGAAACCCAAGAAATGGAGTCTGGCCCTGCAGTGGATCCTCACTGTGATCATGGCCTTTATTTCCCTCTTCCCTCTGTATCTGGTACTGATCAACGCCTTCAAGACCCACGCCGAGATCGTAGCCAACCCGGTCGCTTTCCCCATTGAGGTCTACTGGCAGAACTTTACCACCGCCTGGAAGACCGCCGACTTCGGCCACGGTTTCCTCAACAGTCTGCGTCTGGTCTCCGTCACCGCTCTGATCGTTCTGGTCGCCTCCCTGCCGGCCGGCTATGTATTGGGTATGCGTAAGTTCCGGGGTAACCGGATCGTTCAGATTTACTTCCTGATGGCTATGACCGTTCCGGTTCAGCTCTTCCTCTTCCCCCTCTATGCCGCCCTGTCCAAGCTGGGCCTGATCGGCAACGTCTATGCCGTCTGCTTCATTATCGCGGCCATCAATATGCCGCTGTCGGTCATGCTCATGCGCACCTTCTTTATGCGTATCCCCGTCACCATCGAAGAAGCAGCCCGTCTGGACGGCGCTTCCACCTCTCAGCTGCTGCGCTACGTCATTATCCCCATGGTCCGACCCGGTATTATCACGGTAGCTGTTCTGGTAGTCCTGAACGCCTGGAACGAGTATCTGATCTCTTCCACCTTCCTGCAGGGCAACGAGAACTTCACCGTCACGCTGGGCTACCTCTCTCTCAACGGTGGCTCGGTCACCCACGACCAGGGCATGAAGATGGCAGGCGCGCTGATCATTATTGTTCCCATTCTGATCTTCTTCCTGTCCCTGCAGAAATACTTTGTTGACGGCATGACCAATGGCGCCGTCAAGGAATAATCTCAAGGAGGATACCCTGATGAACCTCACTCCCCTTCATAATCCCATGTGGGAGAGCGCCTACGACGTTCCCTCCCTGTGCCGCAGCCAGTGTGCCAAGATCGAAGCTGACAGCCGGATGATCCTGACCACCCCCGAAATCTACGAGTTCCGCCGAATCATTATCATCGGCTGCGGCGACTCCTATGCCGCCGGTCTCTCCATGAAGCCGGCTATGGAGCATCTGACCGGCCTGCCCGTGGAAGTGCTTCCCGCCATGCACGTTGCCCGCTACTCGGACCCCGCCGTCTTTGGCAAGCCGGGCAGCACACTGGTCATGGCCGTCAGCAACTCCGGCGCCGTGGCCCGGGTGGCAGAGGCTGTCCAGAGAGCCGGCAATTACGGCTGCCTGACGCTGGCCATTACCGGAAACCCCGAGTCCAAGCTGGCCAAAGCCGCCAAGAAACGCGTCCCCATCCAGATCCCTCCCTTTGCCGCGGGCGGCGCCAACGGTGTGCGCAGCTACCTGATCTCCATGCTCTCTCTGCTTCTGGTAGCTATCCGGATCGGTGAGGTCAAGTGCCGCTATATGATGACCGACTCTGAGGCTTATCGCCGGGCCGTCTGCAATTACGCAGATGCCTTTGAGAAGATTTTGCCTCAGCTGGACGAGCAAATGTGGCAGCTGGCCGTTCAGACCCGGGAGAAAGAGCTCTTTGATTTCGCCGGTTCCGGCGGCAATCTGGGCACCGCCTGGTTCAGCCACGCCAAGATCGTCGAGTGCACGGGCGATGCCGCCATCTTCAGTGATCTGGAAGCTTGGAACCATATGAACTGCTTCTTCCGGCCCATCGACAAGCGCGTTATCATGGTCAACGCAAACGGCGCCGGTCCCGACCGGAGCCGCGCACTGGAATGTCTGGAATCCATGACCCATATCAGAGGTACCGTCTTCGTGGTCACCGACGATGCCGATATGCCTCTGCCCGAGCCCGCTGTCCGGATTCTGATCCCCAAGGCCGAGTATGACTGGCTGGCACCTCTGCTCAACTACCTGCCCATCTCTCTGTACAGCGGCTACCTCTGCGAGCTCAAGGGCGAGACCTATGGCCGCAGCGGCCAGCCTGACTGGAGCTTTATTGCCGGCACCCGTATTCTCACCGAAAGCGAGATCGTAATGATCTGAGGAGGAAGACCATGACTCAAACTATTAATCTTAAGAGCCGCAAGGACGATGTCATCTCCCTGACCGAAGAGATTGAACGTATCGTCGCCGAGAGCGGCGTTCAGGATGGCATCTGCATCATTCATAGCCCTCACACCACTGCCGGCATTACCATCACCTCCAAATGGGACGAGACCGACTTCGCCGACATCAAGAGCGAGATGCGCCGTATTGTTCCCACCCGTGTTGACTTCTTCCACCAGTTCGACACCCCCGAAGATGCCGCCGGTCATATCAAGTCTGTTCTCGTAGGCTGCAATATGACCCTGATCGTGGAAGGCGGTAAACTGCTTCTGGGCAGTTCTCAGGGTATCTTCTTCCTGGAGTTCGACGGTCCCCGGAGCCGCAAGTGCGTGGTCAAGGTCATTGCCGACTGAGAAAGGAGAAGACACTATGGCTGAAAAGAAAAAACTCATCCTCAACTGTGACCCCGGCACCGACGATTCCCTGTGCATCGTGATGGGGCTCATGCACCCTGACATTGAGCTGCTGGCCGTCACCGCCGAGAGCGGCAATCTGACCAGCGACAAGAGCAGCATCAACGCCCTGAAGATCATGGAGCTGATGGGACGCAGCGACGTCCCCGTGGCCCGGGGCATGCTCCATCCTCTGGTCCGGCCTCATCCCTCCGATCCTTACAGCCACGGTCAGGACGGTCTGGGCAACCACTTCTTCCCCGAGCCCAAGCTCAAAGTGGTGGACAAGCACGCAGCTCTGGTTATCATCGACGAGGTCAAAAAGTATCCCGGCGAGGTCACCATCCTTTGTACCGCTCCTCTGACCAATGTAGCGCTGGCCTTTATGCTGGCTCCCGAGATTATCCCCATGGTCAAGGAAGTCTATCATCTGGGCGGCTCCTACGGCGTCACTCACTATGCCTTCTCCAACGCCACCGGCGACAACCCCATGAGCGAATGGAATGTCTACGTAGACCCCGAGGCCGCTGACATCGTCTACGGCTCCGGCGTCAAGCTGACTACCATCGGTCTGGATGTAGCCTTCAATCCTGAGTGGGTCAATATTCTCCCCGAAACTCTGGCCAAGCTGGAAAAGGTGGGCTCCACTTCCGCCCGGTATGCACTGGAGATCATCGACTACGTGGATCGCAATAACTCTCTGCCCGACCTGTTCAACAACGGCCCCATCGACACCGTCTCCATGTGCACCGTTATCTGCCCCGAGATCATTAAGACCAAGGAGATCAACGTGGCCATCGACACCTCCGACAGCCAGCTCACCCGCGGCATGACCATCGTTGACTGCCGGAACCACTTCATGTGGGATAACCTGCACAAGATCCAGACCGCCTACACCATCGACAGCGCCCTGTATAACCGGGTCTTCTTCGAGGCAATCACCGGTTTGAAGTACGACGAGGTGTAACCATGGCAGCTCCTACCATTCACAACAAGGCCCTTCCCGGCCAGATCGCACCCACCGTCCTCATGCCCGGCGACCCTCTGCGGGCCACTTATATCGCCGAGAAGTATCTCTCCGATGTTCAGTGCGTCAGCAATGTCCGCGGCATCCCCGTCTATACCGGCCTGTATAAGGGCAAGCGGGTCTCCGTCATGGCCAGCGGTATGGGTACCGGCTCCATGGGTATCTATTCCCACGAGCTCTACCACGACTACGAGGTGGAACGGATTATCCGTGTGGGTACTGCTGGCGGCCTGCATCCCGATCTGGAGCTGCGAGATATGGTTCTGGGCCTCTCTTCCAGTACCGACTCCGGCTTTGCTACCCAGTTCCAGCTGCCCGGCACCTTCAACCCCTGCTGCTCCTTCGCTCTGGCCAAAGCCGCCTGGGATAAGGGCCAGGAGATGGGTCTGTCTCTCAAGGCCGGTATGCTTTTCTCCGGCTGCGCCTTCCATTATTCCGAGGACTTCCTTCAGAAATGGGTTCGAATGGGCGCTCTGGCGGTAGAGATGGAGTCTGCCGCGCTGTATATGAACGCTATGGAAGCCGGCAAGGAGGCTCTGGCCCTCTGCACCGTCACCGACATGGTCTTCGACGGCCGTCACTGCAGCGTGGAAGAGCGTCAGACCTCTCTGGACCAGATGCTCACACTGGCACTGGAAGTAGCAATTGGGTAACAAAACCCTTTTCGTTTCCCATTGACTATGATATTATTATCTTAGTCTTTTACGCAGGAAGGAAGATCGGCTATGCGTATCAAAAAGGTAACCGTTCGGGACATTGCCAAGGAGAGCGGTGTCTCCATCGCTACGGTATCCAGATATCTGAATCAGGACTTCAGCTCTATGAGCATGGCCACCAGAGCCCGTATCCACGACGTGGTGGAGCGCAGCGGATATGTCAATACCCGCACCAAGTCCTCCGGTGTTATCGGCGCCGTCATCCCCGGTCTGTCCGATCCTTACTTCGCCTCTCTGATCGAGCAGCTCACCATCCGCCTGGAGGCGGCAGGCTTCACCCTGCTGCTCAAGATCACTCAGGACTCAGCTGAGCAGGAGCGCAAGGCCATCCGCAGCCTCCTCTCTCCCAGCGTGTCCGGTATCATCTATATGAGTACCGTCACCTCTGAGGAGAACTGTATTGAGCTGCTTCGTGACGCGAAAAAACCTTTTGTCATGCTCGACAGCTATATGTCCGAGTACAACGCGCCGGCGCTGGTCTTTTCCGACGGTACTGCCGGTATGTACGAGGCGGCCAACTATCTCATTCAGCTTGGACACCGGGACATTGCCTATCTGTCCGGCCTGCAGGTAGGTATCTTTGAGCATTATCGTTATCAGGGCTATGTGAGTGCCCTGCTCTCCCATGGGCTGACGGTCAAGCCCGAGCTGATCCGGTTCAAGGACTTCAGTATTGAGGGCGCTATGGCCGCGTTCCGGGATCTGCTGGATTCCGGCGCCCGGTTCTCTGCCATTATCTGCGAGAGCGACCTGATGGCAGCCGGTGTCTATCAGGTTTGCCGTCAGCAGGGAATCTCCATCCCCGACGACCTGTCTGTTGTGGGCTTCAACAACTCGCTTGAATCCAAGATCATTGAGCCACAGCTTACCACTGTGGATCAGCTGGTCGATCAGCTGGCAGAAAAAGCCGCTCTCATGATTCGGAAACAGATCAAGGGGGAGAGTCTGACAGACCGGGTCTGCAAGGTCACCCCTAAATTGATTTGCCGCGAGTCGGTGCGGGAGATTCCGCATTGACTCGGGAAAGGAAGCAAAATGAAATACGTAGTAGCAGGAAGTGCTGCCGCCGATTGCATCACCTTTGCCGACGGCACCTGTACCGGCTTTGTGCCGGGCGGCGCTACGCTGTTCGCACTGACAGGCATCCAGCTCTGGACGGATGACGTGCTCATGTGCGGCGGTTTTGGCGCCGACTATATGGACCAGATGGGCCAGTGGATGGAGCGCAATCAAATCGACCGCCGGGCCTTCAACGTCCGCGATCCCCGCAATCCCCTGAACTATATGTTCTACCGGGATGAGGGCGGCTGGGACACTAAGACGGTCTACGGCGTTGAGCACTACGACAGTCTGGACTGCAATCCCCGGCTGGACCATCTGGAAGACTATCTGGAAGGCACTGTAGGCCTGACCATCTTCCGGGGCAGAAATCCCGACTTCTTCCAGCAGATTTTCGCCCTGCGCCGCCGCTTCGGCGTCAAGCTCAACTGGGAGATCAAGGCTGACTATGCCGTGCCGGAGTATCTGCCTGAACTGCGGGAAATGCTCCAGCAGGTAGACTCCTTCTCCATTAATCAGCCGGAGACTTTTACCCTCTTCGGTGTAGACAATGATGAGGACGCGATCCGCTGCCTGCGGACCCTTGCCAGCCCGCTGATCATTTACCGTGTGGGCAAGCGTGGAATCTATATTATCAAAGAGCAGGAAGTTCTCTTTGCTCCCAGCTACAAGAAATATCCCGTGGTTGACGTGACCGGCTGCGGCAACAGTTCCACTGCCGCCGCCTTTTATGCCTGGTGCGAGGAAAAGGACATCTACGAGATCGCTGCCTATGCCAACGTGACTGCTGCACAGAACCTGCGCTACTACGGCGCTATGGAGCTGTCGGCTGAAAACAAAGCGCTTGCCCGGCAGGAAGTGGCCGAGCTCACCGAGGAGCTTCGCCGGACTCAAACTGTCAGGACCATTGCCTGATGATCCGTCCCGCTCTGCATCTCAAGCACCACCACCGCCGCCCCGGATCGGGAGATCCAGGGCGGCGTTTACTAAACACATCTGCCACCGTCAGAAAGAGGTGTAACTTCGTGATTTCCAAGAAGATCATTCTGGACTGCGATCCTGGTATGGATGACTCCATGGCCATTGTCATGGCTGCCAAAGCGCCCCAGCTGGAACTGCTGGCAGTCACTGCCGTAAACGGAAACTATCCTGTTGACGTGACGTGCGTCAACGCCCGAAAGATGCTGGAGCTGCTGGGCAAGGCCCATATCCCCGTAGCCCGGGGCATGGCAAATCCTATGGTCCGTCCCTGTCCCAGCGACCCCTTCACCCACGGCGCGGACGGTCAGGCGGAGAACTTTCTCCCCGACCCCATCACTCCCCTCTCTCCCCTTCACGCTGTGGACCTGATAATTGAAACTGTCAAAGCCCATCCTCATGAGGTCACCATTCTCTGTACCGGCCCCATGAGCAATCTGGCCATGGCCATTACCAAAGCGCCTGAGATCAAGCCCCTGATTGCCGAAGTAATCGCCATCTCCGGCGCCTTTGGTCTCAACCGCTACGCCTTCGCCAACGCTACCGGTGACACGCCCCAGAGCGAATGGAACGTCTATGTAGACCCTGAGGCAGCCAAGATCGTCTACGAGTCTGGCATTAAGCTGGTAGCGCTGGGTCTTGACGTTGCCACCCATTTCGACGTCAACTTCTCCGAGGAAGACATCGAGGCCTTTCGGACCAGCTCCCGGCCTGAGGCAAAGTTTCTCCACCAGGCTATCTCCTTTGTCCACAACCGGGGCTTTGAAGCTTACTGCACGATCATCGACTGCATGGCAGTGGGCTATGCCATTGATCCCACACTGGTGGAGACCATCTCCGGCCATGTGGGCGTGGAGACCGAGAGCGTCCTGTGCCGGGGCATGACCGTTCTGGACGGACGGCACCACCATGTCTGGACTCATCTGCCTGTCATCGAGATCGGAGCCAAGGCCGACTGCGGCCGTTTCCTGCAGCTGCTGAAAGAGCTGGTTCTGGCATAAACAGAGGTGGCTATGGAGAAAGAACGTATCTATATCGCCGGCCCCATGTGTTTCTATGAGGACGGCTATCCCCGCTGGGATCTGATGCGGGATCGGGCCAAGGTAAAGGGTTTTGACGTCACCATGCCCAACGAGTCCGATCTGATCATGGATCCGGTGGATCTGCAGAAAAACGCGGTGACTATCTTCAACAACTGCGCCCGGTGGATGAATGAGACCACCGCCATTATCTGCAATCTGGAGTTCTATCGCGGCCCCGATGTGGATGGGGGCAGCATCTATGAGATGGGCATGGCCTACGCTAAGGGGGCCCATTGTTACGGTTATACGCGGGACAAGCGTCCTATGGTTTGGAAATATCAGGGCAGTCAGCTGAAAGAGGGGATCGTTTACGACCAGAAGGGCCGCCCACTCCCCTACGCTCAGCTTCCCTTCTCCCCCAACGTGGTCGGCGCCTGTAAGATCGTGGAAGGCGACTTTGACGACTGTCTGCAGGTCTTTGCTCTGGATATGGAGGAAAAACGGAAACTGGCGCTCTTCCCACCCGTTTCCAATCTCCCCCTTTGCTCCAAGCCGGACAGCAAGGGAATGCCTATCGTCTATCTGGCAGGCCCTGACCGGTTTGAAGCCGATGCCCCGGCGCGGTATGAGCTCTTCAAGCAACTCTGTCTGGCCAATGGGCTCTACCCCATCGTCCCCACCGATCCGATTCCCGGCATCCCTCCGGCCGAGACCGGAGATCCCTATACCGACGCCTATCTGACCTTCCTGCGTCAGCAGCAGCACGTCCGCCATTGCGATATCCTGCTGGCCGATCTCAACGACTTCCACGGTTGGGAGCCGGACAGCGATACCTCCTTTGAGTGCGGTATGGCCTTTCAGCTGGGCAAAAAGCTCTTTGGCTATATGAAGGACACCCGGCGAATGATCGAGCGTATTCCCTCTTTTGGCCCGGAACGAGGCTATCGGGACGCCTGCGGCTGCAACGCCGAGAACTTTGACTTCCCGATCAATCTCATGTTTGCCGCCTCCATGCCCATCTATCAGGCCGACTCCTTCCAGGAGGCTTTGGAGCAGATGGCCGCCGCGCTGAAATAAGCCTCTCTGAGCCCTTACAACCCATCAGATTCCGCCCTCTTTGGACCCATAGGGAAGGGAGCCTCTCTCATCCTTTCCCCGCTCCAGCTCATCTGGGCGTTTTTGGGACAATGCGGATCAATTGACCGTTCCGGCCTTTCGGGGCCGGGACGGTTTCCCTTGTCATTTTCAGCCGTCTCTGATAAAATAACTTTTGTTCCAATTGCTCTAATCCTAGTAAAGGAGCCCAGTATGAGAAAGCTTCTCTTCTTTGATATTGACGGTACCCTGTGTATGCCCGGCACTCAGCCTTCCCCCCGGACGGTAGCTACCATTCGCGCTGCCCGGGCCAAGGGCCATAAGGCCTTTCTCTCTACCGGCAGAAATCTCAGCGGCGTCCCTCAGGCAGTGAGTGCTATCGGCTTTGACGGCTATATCACCAACGCCGGAGCCAGCGCACAGGTGGGAGATCGGATGCTGGTGGACGAGCCGCTGCCCAAAGAACTGCTGGACCGGACGCTGGCTCTGCTGAGGGAGAACGATGTCTGCTTTGCCCTGCAGGGCGGAGACGACAACTATACCGATACGGCCCAGAACGAAGCTGTCAAGGCAAAGCAGCCTTCGGATGTACTGCCCTATATTCAGGGCTTCCTGGATATTATCCAGCTCTCGGACTGGGATTCGCATCCCGGCGCTGTGGGATACAAGATCTGCTTTGTCGCCCCCTCCAGAGAGCACTGGGAGCGCATCCGCCCAATGGTGGAGTCTGACTTTTCCGTTACCGTCTTCGATAACCTCTTCCCTAACCCCTATATCATCTCCGGTGAGCTCAACCGCCACGGCGTGGATAAGGGCAAGGCGCTCCAGGCCATCTGCGCCTACTTTGGTCAGACAGCTGAGGATGCCATCGCTTTTGGTGACAGCACCAACGACTCGGCTATGATCGAAGCCGCCGGTCTGGGCTGCGCCATGGAAAACGCACAGGAGGAGGTCAAGGCCATCGCTGACCGGATCTGTCCCCACTGCGCCGAGGATGGAGTCGCCCGGACGCTGGAGGAGCTGGAGCTCTGCTGAGCCTTCCGGTCACAGGTCATAACAAAAGAACACCGCGGGAACCGCCTCTCTCAGGCCGGATCCCGCGGTGTCTTTTTATTACGCTTCAGGTCGGAAGCCCTCGAAGATAAAGAGCCGGAACTTGTCTTTGACCTTCTCCAGCTGCTGCGGGCTCTTGATGGTCCAGGTCACTGCCAGTGCCCGGAAGAGTCGGCAACAAAGCCGGCGGGACAAGTTTCCCTCGTACTGGTGATCATAGGCGATAAAGTCCGGTCGGGAGAGAAAGTTGGTCAGAAGATGATGAACCATAGCCTCATGGACCGGCTCTCTCCGCTCGGGACGATTGAAGTTGGAGGCCAGCTGTCCCCGAATGACCTGAGGTCGATGCTTACGATACCAGCGGACTGCAAAGGGATGGAACGACTCAATGCAGTAAGGGCCCTGATAGGCGCTGATAAGCTGGTCAGCCAGTCGGCAGACGGTCTCCGGATTTTCATAGGCTTTCAGCTCAATAATAAGAGGAACCTGTCCGTCTACCAGCGCCAGCACGTCCGCAAAGAGAGGAATCCGCTCCTGCGTGCCGCAGAGATAAAAACTCCGAAGCTGCTCGTAGGTATAGTCCCTCACCTTGCCTTCCACACCGCAGACCCGGCTGAGGGTCTCATCGTGAAATACCACAGCAATCCGGTCCCGGGTCAGCTGGACATCCAGCTCGATCCCGTAGCCAGCCTCCACCGCCTTTTGGAAGGCAGCCATAGAGTTCTCCGGAGCCTGACTTCGGTTATCATGCAGGCCACGATGAGCGTAGTAGATGCCCTTGGAAAAGAGCGGCTCAAAATCCGGCCGGCCGGCCATGCGTGGAGCAATGGCCAGCAGATAGAGCAGGATGATCAGAACAGGTAGGATCATAGTTTTTCCTCGTTTTTCCTCCGGCAGCAGGCCGGTTAGTCGTCAAAGTCAAAGTTTTCCAATGCCTTGGCCTTCTTCTGGGGCTTGGAGTCTCCGTGCTTAACCTGAGTCATGGTGATAATGGCGCAGATTACAAAGAAGATGGCATAGGGGAAGAGGGTATCATAGGAGACATACTCCAGCAGCAGACCGGAAGCGATCGGAGTAAAGGTCTGCGCCGCCATGGAGAAGGTATAGTAGAGGCCGGTATACTTGCCGATTTCACTGCCCCGACTCATCTCTACCACCATAGGCAGAGAGTTGACACCCACGGATGCCCAGCCAACGCCGATCAGGGCGAAGAAGAAGTTGGCCGTCACATGATAGGTGGGATAGAAGAACACAGCGCTATAGCTGATCAGCATCATAATGAGGCCCATAATAATGGCCTTTTTTCTGCCAATTCGTGAGGCCAGCGCACCGTTGGGGATATAGCTGATAATTGCGGCCACAGTGGCCACCATCAGACAGTCAGCAAAGCCGCCGCCTTCCATACCCCAGACATTAATAGCATAGCGGGAGAAGGCTGTGGTAACGGCGTTATAGGCGGTAAACCAGAGAAAGATAGACAGAAGGATAAAGGTCAGGCTCCGCTTGACCTCAGGACGAAGCTGGCCGTTATCGGCCTGCAGAGACTGCTCTTCCTCCTCGTCGGGATATTCCTCTGCCACCTGACGGGCGATTTTCTTCTCCCGGGTAGTAAGCACCAGCAGAGCCACCGCCAGCACCATAATAGCCGCCACACCCAGGAATACCGGCAGATAGTCCGGCTTATCCCCCTTCTTGACCAGAACGCGGATCAGGATCAGCGTGTATACGCCGCCCAAAGCACCCATGAGGTTGATCACGGCATTGGCCGAGGATCGCAGCGGCTTGGGGGTCAGGTCAGGCATCAGCGCCACTGCCGGGGAACGGTAAAGGGCCATAGAGAGCAGCGTCATTCCCAGCGCGGCCACAAAGAGAAGCAGGTTGCCACTCGCGTCCGCCTTGGGCATGAGCATCATAAACAGGACCGCGGCGGCAGTACCGCCGATGATGAAGGGGGTGCGCTTGCCCAGCGGGGTATCCACCTTGTCAGAAAAGGCGCCGATCACAGGCAGCAGGAAGACTGCCAGCACGTTGTCAATGGCCATAATAACGCCGGTGACACCCTCATTCATATTGAAGGTATTCTGGAGAATCAATGGAATAATATTGTCATACATATTCCAGAAGGCACTGATAGAGAAGAATGCCAGGCCGATAAAGAAGGTCCGCTTGTAGTTGAGTTTCATGATATATGCCTCTCTTTCTATTCTCTCCGGCTATTGTATCATGCCTGAGATCTTTTTCCCACCCTTTTGTCTGGTTTCACAAAAAATCCCGGGATCCTCTGATCCCGGGATTTCAGGTTTTAGTTATTCGCTCAGCCGTGCGGTAAAGAGCGCTCCATTGTCTTCGTTAAGCATGAGATTCCGTTCGCTGTCATTCCAGCAGACTGTCATGCCCTCGTTCCAGACAGAAAAGACACCCGACTCTTTCAACCGGGCCAGAGCCTCTTCCGGCAGTTGGTCCGCAATAAAGCAGGGGGCAGCACGGAGCATCACATCAGCGCAGCTCTCCTCATAGGAGTAGACCGTCAGACCGTGGATACTGCTCTTGCTCATACCATCGGCCGGATCCAGATAGGCGGTGGTAAAGCTGCCGTCCGAGTAGGCGAAGAAATGCCAGCGGTCACGCTCGGAGACGGGGTAATCCCGGAAGATGACCATGCTGATGGGTCGGTCGTAATCCATCTGGGCAGGGAGATAAAGGTCCTTCCCCTCCCGGATGAAGAGGTTGATGGAGTAGTCTCCGCTGCTGTCCAGATTCCGGGTAAAGCCGTCGTAGCTGGCTACATAGCCTCTGGTAAAGCCCTTTTCAGCGGCAGAATCGGCCACGTAGTCCACAATGAAGGCGTTACGCATCCAGCCCAGATCCAAAAAGGTGGTGATCTCATACTCCTGAGCGAAGGCCAGATATTCCTCAGACACGTTGAGCTGCACCTGACTGTCCTCCATCAGCAGGAGATCTACATGGGCAGGGTCGGAAACAAAGCCGGCCAGCTGCGCCACATATTCTCCCGCCTCTCCCCCTCTGGTCGGGTCATATCCGGCGGCCTCCTCTTCAGTCTGGCTGAGGAAGACCCGGTCATACTCGTCGTTGATGGGGGCCAAGTAGAGGTAGCGGCTGTTGTGGCGGACGATCTTTTCCAGTGCACGGTATAGGACAGGATCTACCTTGACCGGCTGATTGACAGCGGCATTCACGGCGTAGAGATTATCCGCCGTATCCACCGCCTCATCAACAGTGAAGATCCGGTAGGCGTGCTCCATGACCTCTGTATAGAGGCTGGAGAGCTGCCGGCGCTCCTCAGAAGAGGCAGCGCCAGTGGCTCCGAAATTGTACTGGAAGGTGATCTCTTCGCTGTGGTTACGCTCGGTGGCGGAGATCTCCACGGTCTGCCAGCCGGACTCGCCGTTGAGCACACCGGTAAGGGCATGGCCAAGCGCGACGCCGCCAACAATCAGGCAGAGGACAATCAATACCATACGCAGTCCGGTCTTGTGCTCGGACAGCTCAATTTTAGTAACCGGGGGGATATAGGGCCTTCTGGGTGGATGTTTCATAGTGTTGGAAGCTCCGATTCAGCAGCGCTTATACCAACGCAAGGCCAAGCATCGCCGCAAAGAAGAGAATGATCACCAGCAGCACAACGATACCGGCAATGGCGCCCTTCTTACAGGCCTTAAAGTTGTTAAAGTGCTTAAAGTGTTTGAAGACCAGACCGGCGATAATACCCAGAATGGGCAGAATGAAGGAGATAATGGTATACCAGATGCTACCGGTATCATGGAGGGGCGTATTCATGGTGAACTGCTCCTCGTGGGCCTTCTCATATTCCTTCTGCTGCTGGGCCATCTTTTCCTCGGCAAGAGGATCGTCGGGGTCCAGAATGGTGATAGACTTCAGAGGCTCGCCCTTATCACGGATGGCCTTGTACTCCTCGATTTCCTGCTGATTACCGAAGACAAAGTGGTTATGACCGATATCCACCAGCTCAGGCTTATCCACGCTGTAGTCATGGACGGAGGGGTCATAGGTGAAGAGCACCTTGTTCTTCTCCAACGCGGGGTCAGGAATGGGAATGGCCGAGATCAGAGAGCGGGTATAGGGATGCAGGGGGAAGTCGAAGAGCTCTTCGGCATCGGCGACCTCAACGATATCGCCCTTATAGATAACGCCGATCCGGTCGGAGATGAACCGAACAATGGACAGGTCATGGGCGATAAAGAGGTAGGTAATGCCTTTCTCCTCCTGGAACTTCTTCATCAGATTGAGCACCTGGGCACGGATGGAGACGTCCAGAGCGGAGATGGGCTCGTCAGCGATGACCAGCTCAGGGTCCATGACCATGGCACGGGCCAGGCCGATTCTCTGGCGCTGACCGCCGGAGAACTCATGGGGGTAGCGGGTCAGATGCTCAGGAAGCAGACCCACCTGCTCGATGATCTTTTCCACCTTCTGGACACGGTCCTGCTCATTTTCATACAGGTGGAAGTTGTACAGACCCTCGGAGACAATATAGTCAACGGTAGCGCGCTCGTTCAGAGAGGCGGCAGGGTCCTGGAAGACCATCTGGATATTGCGGATAACCTCACGGTCAAGAGCCTTGGAGGTCTTGCCGGAGATACGGACGCCCTTATACTGGATCTCGCCTGCCGCACAGGGGTTGACCCGGATAACGGCGCGGCCGATGGTAGTCTTGCCGGAGCCGGACTCACCGACCAGAGAGAAGGTCTCTCCCTTATAGATGTCAAAGCTGGCATTCTTAACCGCCTTGACAGCGTCTTCACCCTTGCCGAAGGTGATGTCCACGTTCTTCAGGGACAGAAGGATCTCTCTGCCATTTGCATCCAGAGGACCATGTTCCGGCAACTGCGAAGATTGGGCTGCGCCCATCTTGTTCTTATCCATTGTCACGACCTGACCTCCTAAATATTGAATGCTTTCAGCAGCTTTTCGTGGATACCCTGAATGGCCTCGGGCTTCTCCACCTTGGGAGCTCTGGGATCACACAGCCAGGTCTTGGCAAAGTGGGTCTCGGAGATCTGGAACATGGGGGGTTCCTTCAGGGTGTCCACCTTCAGGCAGTAGGGATTACGGGGAGCAAAGGCGTCGCCCACGATCTTGTTATACAGGGAGGGAGGAGTGCCGGTGATGGAGTAGAGCTTGGTGTTTCTCTGCGCCAGCTGGGGCAGGGAGGACAGCAGAGCCCAGGTGTAGGGATGGCGGGGATCATAGAAGACCTCTTCTACCGTGCCCAGCTCAATGATCTGGCCGGCGTACATAACAGCCACGCGGTCGGCAATATTGGCGACCACACCAAGGTCATGGGTGATAAAGACGATGGTGTACTTGAACTCCTTCTGCAGATCCTTGATCAGCTTGAGGATCTGGGCCTGAATGGTGACGTCAAGAGCGGTAGTGGGCTCGTCGCAGATCAGAATCTTGGGCTGGCAGGACAGAGCGATAGCGATAACAATACGCTGTCTCATGCCGCCGGAATACTGGAAGGGATAGTCATCAAACCGGGCCTCAGCGTTGGGAATGCCCACCTTCTTCATCAGCTCAAGGGCACGGAGCCGGGCTTCCAGCTCAGAGCAGTCCTGATGCTTGAGAATGACGGAGGTAATCTGCTTGCCGATGGTAATGATGGGGTTCAGGGAGGTCATGGGGTCCTGGAAGACGGTGGCAATCTTGCCGCCGCGGATCTTGGTCCAGTCCTTAGAATAGTTGACCTTGGCCAGGTTCAGGATGCAGTGGCCGTGGAGAGTATCGCCCTCTTCGTCCAGATAGCGAACACGGAAGGCGACCTCGTCGAAGATGGTGTTCCGGATTTCGTCGCTGTCCAGATCCACGCCCATCTGCATAGCCTTCTTCATACACTCCAGCAGCTGCTTGAGCAGCTTCTTACGGGTACGGGTGTCATAGCGTCCGATCGAGAGATAGATCTCCTTGGCAAGGATCTCGTTTCTCTTCCGGGTCTCCGGAGAAATCTCAGCCTGAATCCGGCGATTGTAGTCGCTCTTGAGCTGAGTCATTCTGGAGTTGAAGTATTCCTTATACTGGGAATCCTGCTCAGCCTTCTTCTTATGCTCAGCGATGGTGTCGGCCTTCTTCTTCTCCAGAGCCTTGATCTCGGCGTCCATCTTCTTCAGCTCGGCGTCCATCTCTCTCAGGCGCTCACGCTCCTTGGAGCCGTCCACCGTCTGCTTCAGATTAAACAGCTCAGTCCGCTTATAGGTCAGCTCGCTGATCTCGCCGTTCAGGGCCTTCTCCTCTTCCTCGCTGAGGAAGAACTTGGCCTTCTTTTCGCTCTCCAGCTGGAGCATGGCTTTGTAGGTCTCGCTGCCGAATTCCAGCTTGGAATATTCGTTGAGCTTGGCGGTGGCCATAGCCAAAAGCTTCTTATCCGCTTCACGCAGGGTCACCTTAGTATCCGAGAGCTCCTCATCGTTGAAGATGATAGAGCCTTCGTCAATAAAGCCGTTGGTCTCCAGCATACCGGCAAAGGTCTTGGTAAAGACGCTCTTACCGGAACCGGACTCACCGACGATGGCTACCGACTCGTTCTCATAGAAGTCAAGCGAGACGCCCCGGATAGCCGTCAAGATCCGACCACGAACACGGAACTTGACATTCAGGTCTTTGACAGACAATAAGACTTTTTTCTCTTCCATATCAAGTTCCTCTTTTACATATGAGTTCTCGGGTCGGACGCGTCACCGAGATTCTGACCAACAACGTACAGAACGACCGTAATAATGGATGCCACAGCAACGGGTGCCCAGAACTCGATCTCCCAGCCGGGAGTCTGCATGGCGCTCTGGGAAGCCTCGATCAGTCGGCCCAGAGACATATCGCTCAGACCCATGCCGATATAGGACAGGAACACCTCGTAAGAGATATAGGAGGGGATCTCGGTAGCAGCCAGAGTCACGATGACAGAGGTCATGAAGGGCATAATGTTCTTGCTGGCAATGCGCATGATGGGAGTGCCCAGGCAGCGGGAAGCCAGATTGTACTCCCGGTCACGGATAATGATAACCTGAGTACGGATAAAGTAAGCGATTGCCAGCCAGCCGGTAATCGTCAGGGCGAAGACCATGGTCCAGAAGCTGGCGGACATGATCAGAACGATGACAGAGATCAGCAGAATGTAGGGAACGTTGCCCACGATATTGTAGACCTCGGTCATGACGATATCGACCTTACGGGAGAAGCCCCAGATAGCGCCGATGACAACGCCCACAGTCATATTGATCAGAGCGCAGATCAGAGCCATGGAGACAGAGATGCTGGAACCATACCAAATTGCGTCAAAGGTAGACTGGCCGGAGGCACCGGCGCCCAGAATCCAGTGAATGTTGTGCCCGAACTTGTCCATGGCGGCAGCGGGGGTCAGATGCTTGGCGGAGGAGTCCATCAGGTTGATATAGGGATCCACCGCGGCATCATAACCGATCACTGCGGGATAGATATAAGTAAAGGCAATGATGACGGCCAGCAGGAGCAGAATAACGATATTGAGCTTCTTGCGGAAGAAGACGCGGAAGACGGAGTGCCAGTAGGAGTATCTGGGGGCGGTGATCTTCTCAGAATCCAGGCTGTCACGGTCAACGGGAGCGAACAGTTCCTCCTGGGACAGGTTAAACTCGTCCAGATTGATGATTTTATCAGCCATAGTTCTCACCTCGATTTGGATGTGAAGGAAATTCTGGGATCCATCACGGACATGAGCACGTCGCCAAGGATGACAGAGGTCACAGTCAGCAGGGCATAGAAGAGGGTCATGCCGACGATGACGCCGTTATCATAGGCGTTGATGGCTCGGGTCAGCAGGTTACCGGCACCGGGGACAACGTAGACACGCTCAGTGATGATGGCGCCGGTCATAGCGAAGAGCACGCTGGAAGGAATGCCGTGGACGATGGGAATGATGGCATTCTTCAGAATGTGCTTGGAGAAGATCTCACCCTCGGACAGACCGCCAGAGCGAGCGAACTTGACATAGTCAGAGTTCATCTGGTCGATCATATACCGGCGCAGCCACTTCATCAGGTTGGCAATGGAGGGCAGTGCCAGAGAGATGATGGGCAGCACATACATGAGCCAGGTGGGATTCTCCATATCGAAGGTGGTGGGCAGGCCGAAGTTGCCGCCGATGGCCTTAAACAGGAAGATATAAGCCAGAGAGGGAACGGCAATAATGAAGACGATGTAGATGGTACCCAGCTTGTCAATGAACTTGTCCTTCTTCAGCGCCATCAGGGTGCCCAGAGGAATGGCCAGAAGGTAAGCCATGATAACAGAGATAATACCAATGGTAAAGGAGTAACCCATCTTGGACAGGCCGCTCTTGTTGGTGTTGACGTTGGTATAGTCGTCTACGAAGTTGGCACGGAGGATGTCGGTGCCGCTGGACAGAGATCCCAAGGAATAGGTGGCGGAGTGGAGATCATCGGCGCTCTCTGCCACACGACCGGTGGGATAGGTGACGATAGAGTAGGAATAGGAGCCCTGAGTATCGGTCATAATCTGGAACACGTCGATATCACGGCGGATACTGTAAGAGGTACCCAGATTGATGTTAACCAGATTCTGATGGATAAAGGGGAACTGATCGTTGCAGTAGAAGAGGTACTTATGATAGGTACCGTTGCCCATAATGGCAGGCGAGAACTTCTCTCCTCCGTAGGCAGGGTCGTGAGTGGTGAAGGTAATTCCGCGCTCACCGATGTCCTCCTCGGGGGGCACATAGTGGATATTGTCCACAGTAATGAGGCCGGTGATATAGTTGACCAGACGGCCAGGCAGAGGAATATCCTTGTAAGCGAAGAGGTAGGGCTGACCACCGTCCTGATACTTTTTGGTCTTACCCTTCATCTTGGCTTCCAGCGTCTCCACGGTATAGCCGTTAGCCTCGTACTCCTCGGTAAAGCGAGCGATGTACTCTGCAGCGACATCGTTCTCACCGGTAACCTTGTTGCCCATCTTGACGGCCTGATCGTAGGTTTCCTGGTCGATCTCACCGTCGCGCTTGAGCTGGATCAGGAAGTCAGCGTAGGTCACATAGTCAAGATAACCATATTTCTCCCACTGCTGCATCATGTAGACTTCCTTGGCATTGGCCTTCACATGGCTGTAGTTGGGGTCGGCAGCGAAGATCAGGTTTCTGTCCAGACAGGAATAGATCATCACCATGACGATACCGACAACGATAACCACAGAGACCAAACCACGCAGCACTCTGTTTACTAAATATTTCGTCATATCAATCTCTCATCTCGTTTGATTTCGATGAACGCAGCCCTTGGGGCTGCTGCTTCCGGTTGATAGGGCACTGAAAAATTGGAACTGGGCTGCTGCAGGGCAGCAGAGAATACTGCCCACAGCATTTCGGAATTAAAAGACATTTCACTTTAAACCGTTAAATTTATATAAAACAATTTCAAGGCCGTTTGTGCCGAAATACTGGGGGCAGCATTTCCTGCACCGTCTCTTCAGCGCCTGCCATACTTGTACGGACGGGAGGATGGACTAAAAAGTCCATCCTCCCAAGGGTTTTACATGAACTTAATGGACCTTAGAACAGGCCGATGCACTTGACCATGTAGCCAGCGTAGTCGGGCAGGAAGGTGTCCAGATAAGTTGCGGGATCGCCGTAGTCAGGGCCCCAGCCAGAGACGTCGTACATATCGTAGTTGCCTTCGTAGCCATAGGTGGTGTAGTAACCAGCATAGTACCAGGCAGCAGAGTCGACGCACTCAACCAGGTTGACGATGACAGCGCCGCCCAGAACGGTCTCGAGAGACTGCTTGTAGGCGTTAGCGCGGTTACCGTAAGCTTCGGAGCCGGAGAAGTAGGGCAGGTCGATGTAGATGGGGTTCTCAGCGGAAACTTCGATGCCGATGGCAGCCAGTTCCTCAACAGCCAGAGCCAGCTCAGCCTGAGCAGCCTCGGGGTTGTACCAGCCGTCGAAACCGTCGGAGGAGCCGATGCCGTCGTCAGCGGTGGGATCCCAAACCATCATCTCGACGCCGTCAGCATCGATCTGGGCCTGCATGATCTCGCCGTAGTAGGTGCCGGCTTCGAAGGTGGTGTCGGTGCCGTTGATGGCAACGGTGACGTCCTCAGTCAGATAGACGAAGGTGCCGGGGGTGTAGGAGTTTCTCATGGAGGTGTACTTCAGCTCTTCGCCGACGGTCTGGGCATTGTAAGCGCCACGGTCGGTAGCGAAGGACAGAGCGCGACGGAAGTGCTCGTTACGCAGAGCGCCGGTGTCGCGGACAGCAGCCTCGGGAGTCTTGGTAGAAGCAACAGAGCCGTCGTTGAAGTTGGAGAAAGCCAGACGGTTCAGGTTGTAGAAAGCCATGAAGGAGGTGGCGTCGGTAGCGGCGACATAAGCATAGGTGTCGAACACGCCGTCGGACTTGGCAGCCTCAACAGCGGAAGCGTTCAGGCCAGCGCCGTCCAGCACGCCGGACATGGTGTCGTTGTAAGCCTTGGTAGCGTCCTCGCCGTCGTTGTACAGCCAGGTCAGGCTCTTCATGGTGATGTTGTCAGCGTTCCAGTAAGAGGGGTTGGCCTTGAACACGATGGTGTTCTCAGCGGTGAAGTTGCTGACGGTGTAGGGGCCGCAGTAAGCGATGGTGTCGGGGGAGGTGCCGTAGGTGTAGCCTTCAGCGGTGCTGTCAAAGTCAGCGCCGAACTGGCCGCCGCACTGGGTGTAGTAGGTTCTGCTCATGGGAGCGAAGCAGCCGTAGCCCAGCATGGTAACGAAGTAAGAGGTGGGCTGGCAGAGGGTGTACTCGAGGGTGTAGTCATCAATAGCCTTGACGCCGACCTGAGAGAAGTCGGTGATCTCGCCGGTGATGTACTCGGTAGCATTGACGATGATGCCCTGGACCAGATATTCCAGACCGCCCTGAGCGTCCATCATGTGCTGCATGCCGGCCACGAAGTCGTCAGCGACGACGTCAGCGACCTTACGGCCCTGAGAGTCGGTCCAGACAGCGCCTTCACGGATCTTGAAGGTGTAGGTCAGGCCGTCGGGGGAAACTTCATAGCTCTCAGCCAGAGCGGGCTGCAGAATGTTCTCGGAATCGTATTCCAGCAGGCCGTCATAGGTGTTGATGATGGCCTCGGAGTCAGCGGAGCGGGAGGTGTTCAGAACGTCCCAGGTCAGGGGGTCGCTGGAGTAACCGAAGGTGTAGCTGTCCTTCAGGGTGTAGCCCTTCTCCTCGACATAAGCCTTGGCGGAGTCAACCCAGGTGCCGGTGCCAGCCAGCTCAGCCCACATAGCCTTCAGCTCGGCGCGGTGCTCAGCGGTCAGAGGCTCGGTGCAGACCAGAACGTTGTGATAACGCTCATAGTCATTGCCCCACAGGGTGGAGGTAGCGGTGTTGGGGACAACGCGGGAGATGGCATAGTTGCCGCCGTTGGAGGTCAGGGGCAGCATGACGGCGGATTCCATCAGCTTAGCCTCGGCGATAGCCATCAGAGCATAACGCTCAGAGACGTTCTCAACAGCCTTGGCAGCCTCATAGGCCTCATAGAACTCGCCCAGGATATCATGATAGATAGCCTCGGACTGGGCAGTGTAATCCTCAGCCAGATCGGCATAAGGATCGACGTACTCGACTGCTTCGCTAGCAGCGGGGGTCTCCTCGTCAGTGGCAGCAGGCTCCTCAGCGGGCTCCTCAGCGGGTGCATCAGTACCGCCGCAGGCGACCAGAGAGAGCATCATTGCCAGAGCCAGCAGGAGAGCAAGGATCTTCTTCATAGTGTTTCCTCCTATTTGAATTTTATATTTCATGGCAGCGCCAAAAAATACCGTTGACTGGCGGCGAGGACCATTCATGGATCAGAATGATCCATGAAAAAACGCCATGGCGTTTTGCCCAGCCGTCCTTTGCAGTCGTTCCTGCAAAAACATTTGTTATTTAGCCTAACATATCTCCGAAGATTTTTCAACTAATAAAGTTTAATTTGGCAAATTTTTCTGGAAAATATTTGTTTTTCCTACGTTTACAATTGAGCAACACTTTGTCACTATTGTGCGTTTTGACGAAAGCTTTTTTTATTTTAATCCGCCATTTGTTTAATTCGTCAAAGATTGGACTGTTTCAAGCTTTGCACACTCGGTCACAAAATGTATAAACCTGTATACCATACGACCAGAGGGTAAAATTCTCACGCCATTTATCCTGCAGAGATCAGAGGGGATTTTCCTCAATCCACCGGCCGATAGCAGCTCCGATCCGGCGGACACAGCCGGGCTCATAGGGGATCTGAAGGCCGGCGCTGCGGACCAGATCCTCAAATGTGCAGGTGCCGCCCTTGTCTACGAAGGCCAGATACCGCTTCCAGGCATCCTCCCGGTCAGACATGGAGACAATCCAGAACTGGAAGGCCACCGTCTGTGCCAGAACATAGTCGATATAGTAGAAGGGATTCATATAGATATGCTGCTGACGCTGCCAGCCGCCGCCTCTGCTGAAGCAGGGCAGATCCTCGAAGTCCATCCAGGGACGGTACTTCTTTTCCAGCTCCAGCCAGCACTGGTTGCGCTCTTCGGGAGTCATTTCCGGATTTTCGTAGATCAGATGCTGGAACTCATCGACCATGCAACCATAGGGGACAAAGATCAGCGAGTCTTCACAATGTCCGATCTCATACTTCCGGGTCAGGTCACCAAAGAAGAGCTTGTGGTAGTCCTGAGTCAGGAACTCCATGGACATGGAGTGGCATTCGCAGGCCTCAATAGTGGGATTCTGAAGGGCCCGGATATAACCCTTCCGTGCTGCCCGGAAGTCGGCAAAGGCGTGACCGGCCTCATGAGTAAGCACATCCACGTCGCCGGAGGTGCCGTTGAAATTGGAGAAGATGAAGGGGGCCTCGTAGTCGGGAATGGAGATACAGTATCCGCCAGGAGCCTTACCTTCCTTGCTCAGCACGTCCAAAAGTTCATTTTCATAGAGGAAGTCAATGAACTCGGCCGTCTCAGGGCTCAAACTGTGGTACATTTCCAGACCGGCCCTGAGAATGTCATCGGCGCTGCCCTGAGGGTCGGCGTTGCCGTCAGGAAAGAGCAGGCCATCGTCATAGAAATAGAGGTGATCCACTCCCAGCCGGCGGCGCTGATCTTCCTTGACTCTGGCTACAATGGGAACCAGATCCTGAGCGATCTGCGCACGGAAGGCGGCTACCTTTTCCGGTCCGTAGCAATTCCGGCCCAGCCGGTCATAGGCCAGAGGGAGATAATTGTCATAGCCCATCAGTCTGCCCTGAGCGTGACGATTCTTGACCAGCTTATCGAAGATCTCGTCCAGTTTCTCCCGATGCAGGTCATAGCACTCGCCCTCAGCCACAAAGGCAGCCTTGCGCACAGCCCGGTCGGTGCTCTGCTTATAGGGGCCCAGCTTGGTCAGGGGAAGGATCTTTCCGTCGAACTCCACGGTGGCAGAGGCAGAGAGCTTCTGGTACTCGGATACCAGCTTGTTCTCCTCCATCATCAGCTCCATGAGCTCAGGCTTAAATCCCCGCACCGCGATCTCCAGATTGGTGAACAGCACCTCTCCCAGTTCCGCAGCCAGCTCGGCGCGGAAGGGAGAGTCCAACAGCGCCTGATTGACCAGCTGACTCAGCTCTTCAATCTGAGGCATGGACTCATCCAGCCAGTCCTGCTCGCCGGCGTAGAAGGAGTCCTTGGCATCAATGGTATGGCGGATGGTGATAATGGCGGCCATAGTCTCAATGGTGTTGCTGGCCTTTTCATAAGCTCGGTAGGCCTCAATCTGCTCATGAGCACTCCCGGCCTCCTTCAGTCGGGCTACAGTCTTCTCGGTCAGGCTGCGAAAGGCAGCCAGATCAGGCCGCGCATAAGGCATCTGGGAAAATTTCATAGTTCTTCTGCTCCTTTGTCTATCAGCCAGGCACCACAGATCGTCGACCACGGACAGGCCACACAACCCGCACATTCGTCCACCCAGCAAGTACGTTCCCTCATTATATCAGCCCTTTCCGCTGCTTTCAAGTCACAGAGCGGTGACAATGTAAAATATCCACTTCCTTCCAAATTCCTACAGCCTCCCTTCACTCTGCCGGCAAGGGACGACCCGGCGGGGAATAGACTCCTTACATCTGCATTCAGAAAGGAGTCTGACGCCATGTTATCTCTTCTCGCCGCCCTGCTGCTGCAGGGGCAGCTGCTCACCCTTCGGCTGAGCGCCCCCTCCTCCTTTCCCCGGCCCTTAAACGAGGAGGAAGAGGCCGAATGTCTCCGCCGCTGGAGTCAGGGCGATCTGGAGGCCCGGAACAAACTGGTAGAGCACAACCTCCGGCTGGCAGCCCATATCGCCAAAAAATACTACGCCCAATCGGGAGACTCGGATGATCTGATCTCTATCGGAACCATTGGCCTGATCAAGGCAGTCAATACCTACCAGCAGGGCAAAAAAATCCGACTGGCCACGTATGCCGCCCGGTGCATTGAAAACGAGATTCTCATGTATCTGAGAAAGACCCGGAAGCTGTCCGGAGAGGTCAGTCTCTCCGAGGCGCTGGAGGCAGACGACGGCAGCGGCTCGCTGTCACTGATGGATGTGATCCGGGTGGAGGACCATATGCTGGAAGAGCTGGCCGACCGGGAATCCTGTGAAAAAATCCGCTCGGCCATCGACGCCGTCCTTACCCCCCGGGAGCGGGAGATCATCCTCCGGCGCTACGGTCTTGGGGGGCAGAGGCCCCAAACTCAGCGGGAGACGGCAGCCGCCTGCGGCATCTCCAGGAGCTATGTATAGCGCCGCCATTAATGTAAACGATGCCTGGAGGGCCAGATAGGCTCCCCGGGCATCAGTGTTTAGATTATTTAGTTAAGCGGCCACTCATCAAAATGTTAGAATTACAACCTGCTTTGGCTTCTTAGAGATTCAACAGCTTTGATTACAGCTTCGTTATCAGGCTTTTTGCTATCCCATTCGTCCCAAAAGTCTTTAGTGGCGCTGACGGGCTGATGATCTTCGGCAGGCTTATCTAATAAAATTTTGCTCGGTAGCAGAATTGCATCACCGACTACAAGTGCTTCACCGACATCAAGCAGAGGCAGAAATTCAATAGTGCTTTTTAGGGAGTCGGGCAACAAGTTTTTAATTACACCCTTATCTTTTTCGTTCGTCAACCTTAGCACCACGAAATTATTACATTGGCTTAAAATTGTTTTGCTAACATCAGCTGGACGTTGGCTTACGGCCAGAATTGATACACCATATTTTCGTCCTTCTTTAGCAATACGTTCAAAATTGTAGAGAGCTTGTTTTTGAACTGCATCGGCCTCGTCCTTGATAGGAAGATATAGATGTGCCTCGTCACAAATAAGTGTGAACGGCGTACGCATAGATGGTTCCATCCAAAACTGTATATTGTAGAGAAGGCGAGCCAATGTTCCGGTAACTACAGGAAGAACATCGGAAGGAACCTCAGAGAAATCAATTATTTTAATTCCCGGGGAACCATCAAAATATCCCAACAACTTACAAAGCATTTCACTAAGCCACGTATAATTCTGTGCTTCTTCGACAGGTTGAAACATAAAACCATAGGTTTTATCATCCAGTTTGGCTTCCAATCTCGAAATGAAACGAGTTAATTTCCCTTCCCAGTCGCCTTTTACTGGCGCTCCATTTTTGCCAACACCTTTTCTTGTATCATCGTCTTTTAAGAGAGTTAGTAAATCGCTCATTAAAAAAGGGATCGGGGAATCCACAGTAAATGTTTTTAGGATTTCCGTTTTTCCTTCGGTAGTTAAGGTTTGTGCCTTTAGTTCACGAATGTGTAACGTAAAGCGTGAGG
>JAFQNL010000033.1 GCA_017395935.1 Oscillospiraceae bacterium | reverse complement strand
CTTATCTTCTCAACGATTGGCTGGACTTTGGTATCATTCCTATTGTAGTTTTTACGGCAATTTTTGTTGTAGGCTATATCGTTATTTGGGCGATCATTTATTGCATTATCAAAAGGAATACTACAAAGCTCAATAAAATGCTAAAGGAAAAACAGCAAAGCGTAAAAGACGTTTTTTGAAACAGGTAATGCGGTATATAAACCTGTAGCTCTTTATGACAGCATCTTAGCCACCCGGCACCATTTCTCAGACAATTTTGCAACTTTTTCTGCAATAAAATTTATGATAAATGAAATAATGGGAAGAAAATCGGGTTCAAAATCGCTGTTTAGGATACTATTTAGAGCATAAATAAGCAAAAGAAGAAACTCAAAAATGAGTGGGAATAATTGCATATTGATTCTAAGTGGTCTGAAATCGCTTGATTTCAGACCACTTATTTATTTTGACATATAGTATTCTTATCAGCGGTGATAAGATTTTGATAAGCATTCATCGTACAGCTACAATAATGTGGGTAATCAAAATAATCAGAGTAGCAGGTGCAATATCTTCTAAACAAAATTGTTTAAGATGCAAGTCCCTGCAACGAGTGGAAATAAATCCCGCACCTTTTGAGAGATTCAAGAACCCCAAACCCCTTGCAAATCAAGGGGTTTGGGGTTTGTTTTTTCGATTCGGTCTTGGCTTTGCGGAATATTTGCGATATTTTACGAGTGTAATTTGCGGAACACCAAAGAGCAAAAAGCTGTAATCGCTTGATCTATCAAAGGCTTTGGTTTTCGGACGTTTCTTTTGCTATGAATTCTTTGTAATTTTTAAGGCTCCATTTTGATTGAAGTCCGTTGACGTACTATACTATATAAGTACGTCAACGGACTTTGAATTGAGGAGTATATGATATATGATATGAAAGAAAACGTGCGGCGTTTGATCCGAGCTCTGAATAATATCGACGAGGTATATGATCTCAATGAAGCCAAGAAAAAGCCGTCTGACGCGGAAATACGCGGGATGCTCACAGATGCCGGTCAGAGCTATACCAAACAGTTTTTGAGCGTTCTGTATCGTGCGGAGGATCAGGCCCTTCAAAAGACACATAAAAGCATCCAGATGGCTTTATTGAAGTGATTGAGCTTTCCCGCGTGGATCCTACTGTATGAGTTTCAGCTCTTTTTTGTTACGGCAGAAAAGCCAAAGCTGGGTCTGATCGTAACCATCGCCGCGGGCGTGACCAATATTGCTCTGGACGCACTGTTCATCGTTGTATTCCAGTGGGGCATTGCAGGTGCAGCGGCGGCCTCTGCGCTTAGTCAGATGGTGGGCGGTATCTTCCCGCTGCTCTATTTTGCGCGCAGAAACAGCATCCTTTTGAAGCTGACCAAAACCTGCTTTGACAGCCGGGCGGTTGCCAAATGCTGTACCAACGGCTCCTCGGAACTGCTGTCCGGCATTACCATGTCCTTTGTGGGTATTATTTATAATATGCAGCTTATGAAATACGTTGGAGAGGATGGTGTTGCCGCATACGGTGTGCTGCTGTATGTAAGTATGATCTTTGCAGCCGCCTTTCTTGGCTATTCCAGCGGTGTCGCTCCGATATTCGGCTATCATTACGGCGCAAACAACTACAGGGAACTGAAAGGCCTGCTGAAAAAGAGCCTGATCATCATTGAAATCTTTTCCCTCAGTATGTTCCTCCTGTCAGAAGGTCTGGCGCGGCCCATTTCAGCGATCTTTGTGGGCTACGATAAGCAGCTGATGGATCTGACTGTAAACGGATTTGTCATTTATTCCTTTGCCTATCTGTTTATGGGCATGGCCATATTCAGCTCCTCCTTCTTCACGGCACTCAATAACGGCTTGGTATCCGCTGTCATTTCCTTCCTTCGCACACTGGTCTTTGAGTTGGGTGCTGTTCTGCTGCTGCCTCTTATTTGGCGGATTAACGGCATCTGGGCGTCCATTGTGGTTGCTGAGTTAATGGCAGCTGTGGTTGGAATCCTGTTCATAGTCCTGCTGAGGAAAAAGTACCGCTATTAAGAGCGCTGCCGGACAGGACTCTGATGGGCCGTCTGTTTTGCTATGATGACCGGTGAAGCGCATTGAGGAATGATAGGTGAAGATTTATGCAGGCAATTAAAATAATACTTTAACATTTTGCAGCGTCTGATGTATAATGTGTTTGGCAGTAAAAGTCGGAAAGAAGGTAGATCTGTAAGGACTGACCATGATCGACGGAGCGGAGAGGCAGATACGGAAGACGAAGATGAAGCAAGGGAGAACGGAGAAAACCGCTTGCGATTACAAGCCAGCCTGCCTGCGTACACTATATGATCTGAAACTGGAGCCGGATCTGAACTGCGTCTGCTGCCGGGATATTTGCCCGGACAGCCGGATAGATCAGGCGGTCGTCCCGAGCGGAACTGTTCCGGATACAAAGAACTTATCCATGGGGGGTGACGATATGAAGTATTCAGCAGCTGCTGTCGACCTGCTGTTTCCGCCCAAATGCGTATTCTGTAACCGGCTGCTGCCAGCGGGAAGGGGAGAACCGGTCTGTGATTGCTGTGAGACCAACCTCCCGGTCATAAAACCGGAGCAGCGGATGGTCTTTGGAGAATCTTATCTCTACTGCCTGACACCCTTTCACTATGAAGTGCCCCTCTCTGACTCCTTTCTGCGCTATAAGTTTCAGGGCAGGGAAGGTTACGCCGCTGCCTATGGCCGCTGGCTGCGAAGCTGCCTGGCCGAAGAGAAGGTGGTGCCTCCTGATCTGATTACTTGGGCGCCCCTCAGTTCCCTTCGCCGCTGGAGCAGAGGCTATGACCAAGCCCGGCTGCTGGCGATGGAAGCGGCGAAGCTCTATGATATGACACCGAAACCGCTGCTGAAAAAGGTTCGCCATACCCGGCGGCAGTCGGCACTGCTTCCGCAGCAGCGAAAGAAAAACGCGAAAAATGCCTATGCCCTCCTGCCCGGAGCACAGGTGCAGGGCAAAAGGATTCTGCTGGTAGACGATGTTATTACGACCGGCGCCACACTGGAGGAATGCAGCCGGGTCCTTACTCAGGCAGGCGCTGGTGAGATTATCTGCCTGACTCTTGCCCGCGGCCATGGCGGCTCATTGTAGTTTTAGCGGGAAAGAAAGCTGATTCCGGCCTGAACGGAAGCACTCTGCCGGCTTTGCGGCAGCTTTTGTCCTTCAAAAGGACTGAGTATTGGGGGTGAGAAGGCCCCCCCAAACAAAAATACCCCCGGCAGTCTGACTGCCGGGGGATTGCTGTTTTTATTCCGTTTCCGCTATGGCGGTGAGTACCTTGGCAGCAATGCTGCCGGCGGTCTTGCTGCCCCAGCCGCCATGCTCTACCATGACCACAAAGGCATAGGGATGTTCCGGATCGTCCACAAAGCCTACAAACCATGCGTGAGGCTGCTCAGAAGAACTGACCTCGGCAGTGCCCGACTTGGCGCAGACAGGCAGATCTCCGAACTGCTGCTGACCATAGTGACCGGTGACATTCCCGCGCATGAGACGCTTCAGGGTCTGGCAGGTCTCCTCTGACCAGCCGATGCTGTGGCTGTCGCTGCCCACGATAGCTGCCGGCAGTCCGGAGGGACTGGTGACTCCATGGAGCAGAGTGGGCGCGGCGGCCTTGCCTTCTCCGGCAATGGCGCCCATCAGCGCCATCATGGAGCAGGGGTTGACCAGATTTGTATACTGTCCTACTCCCGACCAGGCCAGATCGAGGTCTTTGTCAGTGACACTGTAGCTGCCCCGGGCAGAGGTGACGCCGTCAAAGGTGAGCTGAGAGAGCAGGCCGGCCTCTTGCGCGTACCGCATCAGTCGCTGTCCCCCCAGTTCCAATGCCAGCTGACCAAAGGCGCAGTTGCAGGAGTGCTCCAGTGCCCCTGCCAGATCCAGATCGCCATGGGCAGAGGGACAGGTGATCTCACCATCATCCAGCTCCATAGACCCGGTACAGGTGAAGGAAAAGCTGTCCAGCGCGTCCAGCTCTTCTATAGCGGCCGCTGCCGTTACAATTTTGAAGATGGATCCGGGGGTAAAGGTGGAGGAGAGAAAGCGGTTGAGATAGACGCTGTCGTAGCGTTCGTCTCCCTCGTTGACGGCAATGAGAACCTCTTCCGAGTCGTAGGGATCAAAGGTAGGGGAAGAGACCATACACAGAATCTCGCCGGTCTCGTAGTTATAGACGGCGACAGTTCCTCTCTGGCCGTCCAGAGCTTGGTAAGCCAGTTCATTGATTTTGGCGTCAATGGTGAGTGCGACCGTGTTTCCAGACTCGCCCACGCCGGTCAGCGGATGGAAGGCAGCCATATAGCCCCGAAAAAGGACTCTGCCGCCGGTGACAATATTGCCGTATTCGTCGCCTACCGCGTGCAGACAGGCGGTGCGGATGTCCTCATCCTGAGCGTAGCTGTCTGTCTCACCGTCGTAGAGAACCAGACCGTTCCGATCGGTCAGACTGCCGGTGGTCATTTGACCGTTGGAATAGAGATGGGAGTTGGCCTTAAACGCTACCCACTCGCCTCCCTCAGTTACATAGGAGTACATGAGAAATCCCGTTCCGCCCAGAAGCAGAAGGATAAAGAGCAGAACGAACCAGGTCCTGCCTTGCAGCTTTTTCATCGTTCCGCCTCCTTTCACAGATATTCATCCGGGCTGCTGTCCTCCCGGTGAATGGAAACATGGGCGGAAAAGCTGCCGGGACTCCAGCGGGAGGTAGTCTGAGCAACTTGTTCCAGTCGCTGTGTGGCAGCCCGAGTATCCGGATCCTCCCGGAAGTGGTTCTGCTGGGGTGCCTCGGGAGGGATCGGGGGTGCCGGCGAAATGACTGCCTCTTCCTGCCTGCGCGGCTTGGGAAGGCGAATGGCGATGCCGGCGTTTTGTCGGGTGTCCGACGCCTTGATATAGGCCAGCAGACACCAGCAGGCCATCATACTCGACCCGCCGCAGGAGACGAAGGGGAAGGTGACGCCGGTCAGCGGCAGCAAATCGGTAGAGCCAAAGACATTGAGCATCGTCTGGACCACAAAGATCATGGCTGTAGCGCAGGAGGCGATCACATAAAAGCAGGACCGGCCAGCCGCCGCCGACTTGACGGCGAAAAGAGCAAAGAGAACGATGACCAGTACGGCCAGCAGAGCGATAATCAGTCCCATCTCCTCGGCAATGACGCCGAAGACCAGGTCTGTATTGGCAGCGCCAATTCGCTTCAGCCAGCCCTCACCAATGCCCTGACCAAAGAGACCGCCGCTGGCCATCGCCGAGAGAGTACGGGTCTGCTGATAGCCCATGCCCATGGGATCCTCCCAGACATGGCGGTAGACAGAGAAGCGACTGGCGATATAGGGCTTAAAATGCAGCACGATAAAGCCGGCAAATCCGGCAGCGGCAGTCATAAAACAGACCGAGGGCAGATCTCCCGAGCGGAGAAAAGCAATGGCCAGAAAGGCCACAAAGAAGATCAGCGCCGTTCCAAAGTCGCTCATCAGACCCAGACAGCCCACGCAAAAGGCGGAAAAGACCAGCGTAAAGACCAGATTCCGCCGGGCAAACATCCGGTCCAGCGTAGTGGCGCCCACCAGAATAAAGACGACCTTGACGATCTCTGAGGGCTGGAAGGAGAGCGGGCCGATAGCGATCCAGTTCTTGGCCCCGAACAGGGTCTGACCCAGCAGCAGATTAAAGGTCAGCAAAGCCACAGCGCCAATGGCTGCCGGCCACCGGAGACTCTTGGCCAGCTCCAGATCCCGCAGGACGATGGACAGGGCAAAAAAGAGAATCAGTCCCAAAGCCACGGACAGCAGCTGAGTATAAATGGTACCCGGAGTGGAGACGGCGGTTACCGTCATGCACAGGCTGGTAAGGAAAAAGGCCAACGTCTCGATTTCAAAGCCGGTCCGCCGGAAGATCCGGTAGATCAGATAGACCAGCCACATGAGCAGCGCCAGAACAATAAAGGAGAGATAGATGGACTGATGGTAGTCTCTGTCCACCGCGTCTACACTTCTCAGACAGAGGATGGCCTGAAACAGTGTCAGCAGAAACAGCGTCACGCCGGGGGAAAAGACCTTGCCCGGACGAGTCCGCTTTTTGGCCTGCTCTTCCTCCTGAGCGGCAGTGACTGCCTGAAAAACCAACTCGGTGCCGCCCAGACGGAGCCGGTCACCGCTCTTCATCCGCAGGGCGGAGAGGACGGGACTGCCGTTGAGAAAGAGCCCGTTCTTATTCCGAAGCGGGAAGAGAATCCACTCTCCCTTGTCGTTTCGGGTCATGGCCGCGTGGTTTCTGGATACCGACTTGTCCGGCAGTACTACGTCGCACCGCCGGGACCTGCCCAGCAGCACTTCCCAGTGATGGAGGATATGATGCCCGCCGGCGCTGTCGGAGAGCCAGCCCCAGGTCTCGCTTTCAATCCTGCCCTGCAGCAGGCTGCGGGCGCAGCGGACAATGACCAGAATGGCCAGCAGAGGCAGCAGCACGGCCAGTGCACCGTCCAGGAACCGGGTGATCAGCAGCAGCACTTCTGCCTGTCCCAGCAGCTCATTGATGCTGCCCGTAGCAGACTCCAGCAGCCCGGAGAAAAAGTCGCCCACGGAAGAAAGATCCATTGGAAATAACCTCCTTTCAGGAGATAGTACCTGCATTGTAACACAACTCGGGAAAAAAGAATGAATATTCTGAGAACTCAGGACAAAAAACAGCTCCTCCGGCAAAAGCGGAGGAGCCGGAAACTCACAGTTCCATAAATCTGTTGTAGGCTGGCAGCACCTTTTCCGTGGGGCCGTCCATCATGATATCTCCGTCATGGAGCCAGATAGCTGAAGTGCAGAGGTTGTCAATGGTTCTGGTATCGTGGGAGACGATAATGACCGTCCGGTTCTTGTCCGAGATCAGCTCCATCATTTTGCGATAGCTCTTCTTCTTAAACTTGGCGTCGCCCACCGACAGCACTTCGTCCACCAGAATGATGTCTGTCTTCAGAATAGCGGTGATAGAGAAGCCCAGCTTGGAGACCATGCCGCTGGAATAGGTCTTAACCGGCTTTTCAATGAACCGGCCCAGCTCGGAAAACTCAATGATCTCGTCAATCTGCTGATCGATCTGCTCTTTGGAAAAGCCCATCAGCATGGCCGAGAGATAGATATTTTCCCGCCCGGACAGCTGCTTGAGAAAGCCCACGCCCAGCGCCAGCAGAGAGACGGAGGAGCCGTGGAGATCGACTGTGCCGCTGTCAGGCTCAAAAATGCCGGCCAGTACCCGGAGCAGGGTAGACTTGCCCGAGCCGTTTCGTCCAACAAGACCGACGATCTCGCCCCGCTTGATCTCAAAGGAGACCCCGTGAAGGGCCTCAAAATGCTCCACGCGGCCCTTACGCGTAACCGACGCGTTGCTCTCTTCCTTATTTTTGGCCACCGGAACGATGCTGCGATAGCTCAGGTGGACGTTTTTTGCGGTAATGGCAGGCTTGATGCTGCCCGTGTTTTCACTCATAGCTTGTTCCTTCCCGGATACAAAACAGAGGCTCTGACCGGCGTTTGCCCGGTCAGGCAACAATAATATAGCTTACTATAGCATATCTCCGCCTGAAATGCAAGGTATCCCCCGACCGGACAAAAACGTCATAAAATGTTCATCTTCTCTCGCTGGCATCGGCGAAATGGGTTATGGACATTCCAAAGGGGGTATGTTATCATAGATCATGTAGTAAAGTGTCCCGGTCTGCCCTTTTGCGCGCCGGATGAACAGGGAGGAAGAGACGATGGCAGGAAAACTGATCGTCATTGAAGGAACCGACGGCTCCGGCAAGAGCACCCAGTTTGCCCGGCTCTGCCAGCGCTTTGCCGACGAGGGCAGAGCATTTCACCGGATCGTATTTCCCCGTTATCAGGAGCAATCCTCTGCCCTGATCCGGCTCTATCTCTCCGGCGCCTTTGGAAAGAAGCCGGGAGATGTGAATGCCTATGCCGCCTCCAGCTTCTATGCGGTGGATCGCTTCGCCTCCTATCGGGAGGACTGGGGGCCCATCTATGAAGCCGGCGGAGTGATTCTGGCTGACCGCTATACCACCTCCAATGCCGTCCATCAGGGCTCCAAGGTGGCCGAAGGGGAACGGGAGAGCTACTTCCGCTGGCTGTATGAGTTCGAGTATGATAAGCTGGGCCTGCCAAAGCCCGACCTGGTCTGCTATCTGGATATGCCGACAGACGTCTCTGTTTCCCTGCTCCGAGGCCGGGAGGAGGCTACCAATACCAAGGCGGATATTCACGAGCAGGACAGCGCCTACTTGGCCCAGTGCCGCCTCTGTGCCCAGCAGGCTGCCGATACTCTGGGCTGGAAACGGATCTCCTGCGTCTCCGGTGGCAGACTCCGGACAGTAGAAGAGGTCCATCAGGAGATCTGGTCCGCCGTTCAGACGGCGTTGGACTAACCTGTATGCGTTATAAAATGTAGATACACGACCCAACAAATCAAACAAGACTGAGAGGAGAAAGATCATGGTTTACATTTTATTGGGAGATGGTTTTGAGACAGTAGAGGCTCTGGCCCCTGCCGACCTGCTGCGCCGTGCCGGCATTGAGGTAGCGCTGGTGGGCGTCGAGGGCAAGCAAGTCGTTTCCGGACAGAATATTACCGTTCAGGCTGACCTGGCTCTGAACGAGGTAGAGTACGAAAACATGGAGATGCTGGTCCTTCCCGGCGGTCTGGGCGGGGTTAACTGTATCCACAAGAGCATTTCCGCCATTGCCATGATCAATAAAGCGGCCGAGCTGGGCCGCTGGGTGGCTGCCATCTGCGCCGCCCCCTCCATTCTGGCCCATCAGGGCCTGCTGGACCGGAGAAACGCCACCGTCTATCCCGGTATGGAGGAAGAGATGTACTCCGCCGTGGTAGACTCCAGCCGGAAGGTGCTGGTGGATGGCCGGTTCATTACCGCTCAGGCTGCCGGATCTTCCTTTGACTTCGGCCTGAAGCTGATTGAGGTCCTTCGCGGCCCCGAGGCTGCCGAGCAGGTGCGCAGCGGTGTCCACTATCAGGACTGAGGAAAAGGCGGCCCTCCGCCGCCGGATCCGGCAGCTGGAGAAGGCTATGACCCCGGAGGAACAGGCCGGGAGCGACCGGGCCCTCTTTGCCCGGCTGAATCAGCTGAACTGCTTCCGTCAGGCGGAAAACCTGCTGCTCTTCTGCGGTACCGGCAGCGAGCCCCGGACCATGGACTGGTTTGATGCCCTGCTGGTTACCGGGAAAATGATCTATCTGCCCAGATGCCTTGCCGAAGGAAGAATGGAGTTTCGCCGCTACCGGGGGAGAGAGCATCTGGAGCTCAACCGCTGGTCCATTCCGGAACCCAGCCTGAATTGTCCCCTCATCCGGCCTCAACAGATCGAATTTGCTCTGATCCCCGCCCTCTGCTATGACCGAACCGGTCAGCGTTTGGGCCATGGAGGGGGCTATTACGATCGGTTTCTGGCCGAATATACCGGCGCTACCGCCGGACTGTGCCGGGACCTGCTCCTGCAGCAGACCGTCCCCACAGAACCCCACGACCAACCCGTGGACTTTGTTTTGACAGAGTCCCTGACGATCCCTGCCAGAGGCAAGACCATCTGACAGGATAAGGAGCGACCCTTATGTCTGATACCGAGAAGAAACTGCCTGTTGGCCAAGAAGAAGTCAATCGTCCCGGCCGGGAGGAAATCGACTGGAGCCTCTACGGCCGAGCCGCTGAGGCCATTCGGAGCCAGATTGCCCAGTACGGCACAGCTGAAGATCAGCCTGCCCCCGTCGACGAGCCGTTGAAAGCCCCCCGGACCGGGGAGAGCGAGGCGCGCAAGACGGCAGAGGAGCAGACCGAAGCTGCCGCGCCCGCCTCTGCTGTCAGCGCCAACAGCGACCGGATGTCCAAATGGTCCGAGTATCAGAAGACCTACTACACCCGCCCGGCTTCTGTGCCCACTCCGGAGCCTCCTGTAACGCCTCCCGATCCTCCCGCTGAGGATTCTAAGGAAGACGAGCCGGAGGAGCAGCCCCGCCGCCGGAGCACCGGAACGGGAATCACGGTGCTGGTAGCCATCCTCTATGCCGTCAGCGTCCTTGCAATCGCCTTTGTCACGGCCACTCTGGGCTGGCGCTGGGCCAACGATATGCTGGCGCTGAACAAGCAGGAGCTGTCTGTCAGCGTCACCATCAAATCCGGTGAGACCATCCATGAGGTGGCTGAGAAGCTGGAGGACTACGGTCTGGTGGAGAATCCCTTCCTCTTTGAGCTCTTTGCCGCGGTCACCAATAAGGCAGACAATATCACCAGCGGTACCTATAAGCTCAATACCAACATGGACTTCAATGCCCTGATCAACAATATGAGTAACAACTCCGCTGCCCGGGAAGAGGTAGAGATTACCATCCCCGAAGGCTTTACCGTGCAGGAGATTTTCGAGCTGCTGGAGATCAAGGGCGCCTGTACGGTGGAGCAGCTTACCCAGTCGGCGATGAACGACGAGTTTGCCTACTCCTTCCTGTCCGGCCTGGAGCGCAAGGATATCAACTGGCTGGAGGGCTATCTCTTCCCCGATACCTATAAGTTCTACAAGGACGGCGATGCCAAGGTGGCCCTGTCCAAAATGCTCTACAACTACTCCACCAAGTTCGACTCCGAGTGCAAGACCCGGGCCGAGCGTCTGGGCTATAGCCAGCGGGAGATTATGATCGTGGCCTCTATTATCGAGAAGGAGACCGACGGCTCCGATCAGGAAAATATCGCCTCCGTTATCTATAACCGTCTCCAGACCTCCGGCGAGACTGCCGGCCGCCTGCAGATGGACTCCACCATCCAGTACGGCCTTGCCGAGCGGAAGGAGACGCTGACCGAGGCCGACCTGAAACTGGAGAGCCCCTATAATACCTACCTTTATACCGGCCTGCCCGTAGGACCCATCTGTAATCCCGGTATGGAGTCTATTCAGGCGGCCCTCTATCCCAACAGCACTGACTATTATTTCTTCATGCTGGGCAATGACAATACCCATCATTTCTTCTCCACCTACAGCGAGTTCCTCGACTTCCGGGATTCCGTTCAGGCTGAGCAGGAGGGCGGCGAAGAAGAAGGAGCCGAACAGACGAATGAATAATCTGGAACATCCCATTCTGGAGCTGCTGGCCCCGGCCGGCGATATGGAACGGCTGCGTATGGCGGTAAACTATGGCGCCGACGCCGTCTATCTGGCAGGTGCCTCCTTTGGTATGCGGGCCTTTGCCGGAAACTTCTCCAACGAGGAGCTCTTTGAGGCGGTCCGCTACTGCCATGACCGGAAGGTCCGCTGCCATGTGACCATCAATACCATGCCCCGAAACGACGAGATCGTTCATCTTCCTCAGTGGCTGGAGACGCTGGAAGAAGCCGGCGTAGACGCGGTGATTGTCGCTGATCTGGGCGCGTTCACTCTGGCGGGCAAATACGCCCCCCATGTCCAGCGCCATATCTCCACTCAGGCCAGTATTGCCAACTACGAGACCGCCCGGGCCTGGCATGATCTGGGCGCCGATCGGGTCATACTGGCAAGAGAACTGAGTCTGGACGAGGTGGCTGAGATCCGGGCCAAAACATCTCCCCAGCTGGAGATCGAAGCCTTTGCCCATGGCGCCATGTGTGTCAGCTATTCCGGCCGCTGCCTGCTGTCCAACTATATGACCGGCCGTGACTCCAACCGGGGCGCCTGTGCCCAGCCCTGCCGCTATCAGTATTACCTGATGGAGGAAAAACGGCCAGGGGAATATTTCCCAGTCTTTGAAGACGAGAAGGGCACCTACATTATGAACAGCCGGGATATGTGCATGATCGACCATGTACAGGAACTCTATGACGTGGGCCTCAATTCGCTGAAGATCGAAGGCCGGGCCAAGAGCGCCTACTATGCCGCGATTGTCACCGGCGCCTACCGCCATGTAATCGACGACGTCAAGGCCGGCCGGCCGGTGGACCCCGTCTGGCGGGACGAGGTGGAAAAAGTGAGCCATCGCCACTATTCCACCGGATTCTGGTTTGGCCAGCCCGGCCAGTATTATGAGAGCTCCCGTTACCTCCGGGACTGGCAGGTCTGCGCGATCGTTCAGGACTGCGATGAGTCCGGCCTTGCCACGCTGAGTCTGCGCAATAAGTTCCGTGCCGGAGATCAGCTGGAGCTGGTGGGCCCCGACAGTAAGCCCATCGTCCTGACCGCTCCCGTCATGACCGAGCTGGACGGCACAGCGCTGGAAGAACCCCGACATCCCCAGATGCTCTTCCGGATGCAGCTGCCCTGCAAAGTCAAGCCCCTGTCCATTCTCCGTCGGGCCGTGGACCTGAGCGCCAAATAAAAAACAAGATCCGTGCACCCTTTGGTGCACGGATCTTTTGCGTTTTAGGAGCGGAAGATGCCCGGACTTACTTGGCTCTCTTACGGAAGAAGATGAAGAGCAGAGCGCTGATTGCCATCAGAATGGGGTAGTAGAGGTAGGGCATAATGTTGTAAGGAGTCAGACCGGACAGAGCCGCAGCGGTGAGCAGCTGAGCGCCGTAGGGGATCAGACCCTGACCCACGGAGGAGAAGATATCCAGCAGAGAGGCCGAGCGCTTGGGATCCACGCCATACTCGTCGCAGATCTCCTTGGCGATGGGGCCGGCAATGACAATGGCGACGGTGTTGTTGGCCGTGCAGGCGTCAACCAGCAGCGCCAGAGAGGCAATGCCCAGCTCGGCGCCCTTCTGGCCCTTGATCAGGCTGCGGAGTTTTTCGAGGATAAACTGGATACCGCCAAACTCCTTGACCAGAGCCACGACGCAGGCCACCAGAATAGAGATGCAGGTGATGTCATACATACCGGTGACGCCGTTGCCCATGACCACGAACATCTGATCCAGAGCGATAGAGCCGGTGGCAACGCCGGCGATGAGGGAGAAAATGGTGCCGCCAATGAGGACGACAAAGACGTTGATGCCGATGAGCGCGCCTACGAGAACCAGCAGATAGGGGATGACCCGGAAGATGTTGTAGCTCAGATCACCGTCGATGGTGGCAGAGCCATTCAGAGTCAGAGCGAAGAAGAGGACGACCGTAATGAGAGCGGCGGGAAGGACGATAAAGAAGTTCTCCTTGAACTTATCCTTCATCTCACAGCCCTGAGTCTTGACAGCGGCGATGGTGGTATCGGAGATCATGGACAGGTTGTCGCCAAACATGGCGCCGCACATAACAGCGCCGACGCAAAGAGCCATTTCAAAGCCGGTCTTCTGGCTGATGCCCACGGCGATGGGAGTCAGAGCGGTAACGGTGCCCACGGAGGTACCCATAGAAGTGGAGATGAAGCAGCCGATCACGAACAGGCCGGCTACCATGACCGTAGGGGGCAGAATGGACAGGCCGAGATTGACAGTGCTCTCGACGCCGCCCGCGGCGGAAACCGCACCGGAGAAGGCACCGGCACACAGGAAGATCAGGCACATGGTGATAATATTCTCATCGCCCACACCCTTGGTGATGACCGAGATCTTTTCGTCAAAGGACAGCCCCTTGTTCTGCATAAAGGCGACGATCAGAGCGATCATAAAGCCCACAATGGTAGGCATGGCGTAAAAGTCACCGGTGATGATGCCGGAGCCCAGGAAGATCAGCAGAAATACGCCGATCGGCAGCAGCGCGGCAGGGTTGGCCTTGACTTGCTTTTGGTTCTGATTCATAGTAACAACTCTTTTCTTCTCAGAATAGGTGGAAGGTGCATAATTACTCATATTTTAGCATACATGTTTCTGCGATACAAGACAAAATCAGCCTCAAATAGCCGGAAAACGAAAAAACCGGGCCTGATTTCAGACCCGGTTTTCGTTGCAGCCGACAGGATACTTACAGCCAGCCCTTGTTGTACATCAGACGGGCGCTGCCCAGAGTGATGAGCACGCCGACGGGAACCATAATGCCCACCGAGCTGCCCAGAGAGGGAATGGCGAGGAAGATAGCGACCATAAAGACCAGCGGAACGATGGCAATCTTCCAGTTCTTGCTCACATAGACCACAGCCAGACCGCCGAAGAGAGCGGGCAGGATATTGTCAAAGGCGGGGGCAAGAACAGGGGAGTTCAGAATGGGGGTCAGCAGAGAAAGGGCAAAAACGCCAATGACGATGATCAGTGTGGTTACAATGGCACAGGTGGCGATGGCGATGGTGGAGATGACTTCGCCCTCCTCGCTGCCCGGCTTGACCTCGGCGTTCTCCATGGCGTTGAGGGCGCTGGGAGCCTTCAGGCTGGTCAGGTTGCCGGTGACGAAGGAGAGGTAAGTGCCGGCAGTACCCAGCATGGGGGTATAGGTGATGACTTCGATCACACCTACCGTCCAGTAGATGGGAGCCACACCCAGCAGTCCCTTGAATACGGCGCTCAGCTCGGGCCAGGCCTGATAGTTGACGCAGATGGCAACCGGCACCATGAGAACGACGACCACGGCCGTCCAGACCCAGATCTTACCATACCGGTCGGTTTTGATCATATATTCGCTCATATCTCAAACCCTCCTTAGCCGATCGCGCCCTTGAGCAGGACGGCGCCGATCATGGCACCCACCATGCTGATGGCAAGGGCGTAGGTCTCCAGCCACTTCCAGCCCATCTTCTTGATCAACAGGCCGAGTACTGCCATAATTGCCGCGGAAATGAGCAGGACAAAGACCGGAATCCAGCCGGCCAGACCCGACCGGACGTCGGAAAAGACCATACCCAAAAAGGCGGAGATCATGCCCAGGAAGATGGAGGTCTGGAAAATATCGCCCCACTTGCTGTCCTTCTGCTTGAGCCGGATCATACCGCCCTGAATCCGCTTCATGAGCAGGGGAGGGAGGATAATGCTGGGCATGATGCCCAGTGTCATGACCCAGGCGATGGCCGAATAAGTCTTGGGATCGGTGATCGTCTCGGACAGGGAAATACCCAGAGCGTTGGCCGTCGAGGTGGCAGCGGGCAGCTCATAGGTCAGCGCGCCAATCACGCTCATCCGGATCCAGGGCAGAGGAATACCCAGAAACTTGGACAGGGTGATTACGCCGATCAGAATGGACAGAGCTGGCGCGATGGTAAATACGACGGTAGAGACGACGGTATTCTTCAGCTTGGCCGTCGTCATTCCCAGCTCTTTGCCCCGCTTCCATGCCCGGAGGAGAAAGAAGGCGGACTGAGCCAGAACAAAGATGACGACGCATCCGGCCAGTAAGTACAAAAAGGGACTGTTAACACTAAATTCCATTGCGATCACTCCTTGGTGGTTTGCTGATTCTGTCAAGGTGCGCTCAGAGGGGCTGTCAGTAGCCCAGCTCCTCATTGATGAGGATCACTTCCACCTCAGCGCTGCCAGTCTTCTGCAGATTGATGAGCAGTCCGCTGCAGATCCGGTCGGGACTGCTGCAGTCATAGCACCGGTCGCCCTTGACGGCGCAGGGGGTCTTTCTCTTGAGGAAGCGGGCGTTCTTGGGAGCGGCTACGTTCCGGGTCCGCCAGATGGCGTCCTCCAGGGAGGGAACGATCTTGTTGGTGCCGATCACATACCAGATCTTCTCGTGGCCGAATACGGAGCCGGCGATCCGGTTGCAGTGACCGTCCAGATTGACGATAACGCCGTCCTCGCTCATAGCGTTGGCCGAGAGCATATAGTGCTGCGTCCGGACGGTATCCAGAGCAACCTCCTCAAATTCCCGGCCATCGTCGGGATAGTCCGGATCAATGACGGTATTCTTCCGCCCCAGCACCTCGTGAAGTTTCAGCGCGTACAGCGTCCAGGAGCCACCGAAGCCAATGACCTTGCCCTCAATGGCGCGTTCCAGATAGGCCACCGCCTCCGCTCCGGTCTCAAAAAAACGGGCGGTATAACCTTTGCGTTCAAGGGCGGAAATAGTGTTTTGAATGTTCATAATGGACCTCCTTTGACCCTCAGACGGAAGACAGAGCGGGCGCTCTGTGTGACTAAGTCACATGCGCTATCTTGCTGCTGCTTTTGACCTATTGTATAATAAAACTAACAAAACAGCAAGAGAAGATCTGAATTCCGCAGCACAGAACCAATCTTTAAAACTGAACAGAAGGAGGAACGGACGATGACGAAGAAAGTATCTCCTGGCGCCCTTGCTGTGATCCGACGGATGCAGCAGAGCGAACTGACGGAAAGTGTAATTTACGAAGAGATTGCGAAATTTGCCAGAGGAGAAGAGAACCGTCAGGTTCTTCTCCGTTTGGCCAAAGAGGAGCGGGCTCATTACGAGGTCTGGAAGCGGTATACCGGTCTGGAGCTGAAGCCGGAGCGGGGGAAGGTCTTCTGGTATAAGCTGATGGCCCGGATTCTGGGCTTCACCTTTGCTGTCAAACTGATGGAGCGGGGGGAAGAGAGCGCTCAGGAGCAATACGATCTCCTTGCCGGCGAGGTAGAGGAGAGCGTCGCTATCCGTCATCAGGAGCAAGAGCATGAGAAAGCGCTTCTGGACCTTCTGGACGAGGAACGGCTCCGGTATGTGGGCAGTATGGTGCTGGGCCTTAACGACGCGCTGGTAGAGCTGACCGGCTCTCTTGCCGGCTTTACCTTTGCCATGCAGAACACCCGGCTTATCGCCCTCTCCGGCCTGATTATCGGTATCTCAGCCACCTTCTCCATGGCCTCCAGTGAATTTCTGGCCGCCCGGAGCGAGGGCAGGGAGGACGCGCTGAAATCCTGCGCCTATACAGGGGCAGCTTATCTGGTGACCGTGGTACTGCTCATTTTGCCCTATCTCATCTTCAGCAGCCAGCAGTATCTGCTCGCTCTGGCCTGTATGCTGCTGACGGTCGTCTTGATCATTGCCGGCTTTACCTACTACACCTCGGTGGCTCAGGACCAGCCCTTCAAGCATCGTTTTCTGGAGATGGCGCTGATCAGTGTAGGCGTAGCCGTGGTCTCCTTCGTGGTAGGCGTGCTGGCAAAGCAGGCGCTGGGTGTCGAGCTGTAAGAGAAAAAACGAATCTATTCTGTCGGACAGAGGGTGGATCTCCGCCCTCTGTCTGCTTGTTTTGTGCCGGTCCTGCCTGTTTCGGAGGATGACAAAATGTCCTCTCTGGACAGGCTTGTGTTCTGTGCAGACCGCCCTATTTACAAGCAAACCGGCATTTGATAATATTTTTCATAGAAAGAGACCGAGCGCAGGCCCGGCCGGATCAGAGGAAAGGGGAGGCGCTGACCGATGTATCTGACTCGAAAGCAGCAGGAAGCCTGGACCACTGCAAAAGTGATCATGGCTCTGGCATGGCCCACTATGCTGGAGCAGATGATGCAGTCCACCGTACAGTATATCGACACCGCCATGGTAGGCTCTCTGGGTACACAGGCCACCGCCGCCGTCGGCGCCACCAGTACCATCGCTTGGATGATCGGCAGTTCTATTGTCGCCTTCAGTATGGGTTTCCTGGCCATTATTTCCAAGGCCATCGGCGCGGCAGACCGGGCTACCGCCCGGAAGGCGGTCTCTCAGGCCGTCCTCTCGGTTCTGGTTATCGGTATCGGTTTTACCGTCATTACCCTGAGCCTGAGCGGAGAGATTCCCAAGTGGATGCAGGTGGATGAGAAGATCCAGCCCATCGCCTCCTCCTATTTCTTTATCATGTACCTGCCCATGCTGCCCAGAACGGCCAGTATTATCTTTGGTACCGTCCTCCGGGCCGCCGGCGATACCAAGACGCCCATGAAGGTGGGTGTTTTGGTCAATGTGATCAATATCGTGCTTAACTTCCTGCTGATCTATCCCACCCGGGAAGTCACGCTCTTTGGACTGACCTTTGTCATGCCCGGCGTGGGCATGGGGGTAATCGGCGCCGCCGCTGCCAGCGCGGTCGCCTTTACTGTGGGCGGTCTGGCTATCACAGTCGCCCTTTGGCGCCATCCCATGGCATCTCCCAGAGGGGAGCGGCTGAGGCCGGATGCAGAGATCCTGAGACCTTGTCTGCGGATCGCTTTCCCCAATATGCTCCAGCGTCTGGGCACCTCTCTGGGCTTCGTGGCCTTTGCCTCCATGATCAACTCCCTGGGTGAGGTAGCCACTGCCGCCAATACCATTGCCAATACCGTGGAGTCGGCCTTCTATATCCCCGGCTACGGAATGCAGACAGCTGCCGCCACCCTGACCGGCAACGCCTACGGCGCCCGAAACAAGCGGCGTATGAAGTCGCTGAGTACCATGTTTATTCCCATCGAGGTAGGCCTGATGTTCCTCTCCGGCGGTGCGCTCTTTGCCGCCGCTCCCGCCCTCATGGGCCTCTTCTCCAAGAGCGCTGAGGTAATTGAACTGGGCACGTCCGTCCTGCGTATGGTGGCCATCTCCGAGCCCTTCTACGGCTTTGCCATTATCGTTGAGGGAATGATGATGGGTGTGGGCAAGACGAAAACACCCTTCGTCTACAATATTATCGGTATGTGGTGTGTGCGTATCGTGGGAACCTTCCTCTGCACCCAGATTCTGGGCTTTGGCCTGGTCTCCGCCTGGGGCTGCATGATCGCCCATAATATGCTCCTCTTCCTGCTCTACCTGATCTCCTATCTCCGTGGAAGCTGGAACCCGCTCAACAGTCCGGAATTTGACTGAATCTCCGCCGCCTGACCATAATCGGTCAGGCGGTTTTTTGCCGGAATAAAAAATAACGCTCAGTGTGATAATATCACAGAAAGACTGTTCACGGCCGGATATAATAAAGACACAAAACAGATAACAAAAGGAGGACAACAACATGTCAGCTATCGATGTAAATAGAGAACAGTTCCATAAGGAAGTGCTGCAGTCTGATAAGCCCGTACTGGTAGACTTCTGGGCCCCCTGGTGCGGCCCCTGCCGTATGGTCGTTCCTCTGGTAGAGGAAATCGCCAATGAGCGAAGCGATATTAAAGTAGTGAAAGTCAATGTAGACGAACAGCCCGAGCTGGCCGCTCAGTATCAGGTTATGAGTATCCCGACCCTGGTCGTCATTCGGAACGGAAAAGTAGTCAAACGCGCCATGGGCGCCCGTCCCAAGAGAGCTATCCTCAGTATGCTGGACTAAGGTACCAGCGGACAGTTTTATTTGATTATTCAGGAGGTAAATAATATGGCAAAGTTTTATATCTGCCGTCACTGTGGCAATCAGGTAGAAATGATCAGCAGCTCCGGTGTTCCCGTCATGTGCTGCGGACGTAAGATGGAGCTGCTGGAGCCCAATACCGTAGAGGCCAGCGGCGAGAAGCATCTGCCCGCTGTCAATCTTCGAGACGATATCGTGGAGGTCAATGTAGGATCCGTGGACCATCCTATGGTAGATGAGCACTATATCGAGTGGGTGGCACTGGAGACCGATAAAGGAGTATTCCGCAAGCATCTGCATCCCGGCCAGCCGCCCCACGTATCCTTCGCTCTGGGCGGCGACAAGGCGGTAGCCGTCTATGCCTACTGCAATCTTCATGGTCTTTGGAAGACTGTGCTGAAATAAGAAGTCTAATGAATGTTCTCTCCTCAAAACGAAAGGACCGCGGCCTCCGGGCCGCGGTCCTTTCGGCCTTCGCTTTATCGTGATTTCATCACGGAAAGGAGCGCCCGGACTGGGTATACTATAAAAAACGAACAGGGAGTGATTACAATGAAGCAGCAGATTGTTTATGATATGATCGTCATCGGCGGAGGTCCCGGCGGCTATACCGCAGCCCTCTACGCAGCCCGGGCCGGCTTGAATGTGCTGGTGGTCGAACGGCTTTCCGCCGGCGGCCAGATGGCCCTGACCCATCAGATTGACAACTATCCCGGCTTTGTGGGTGGGATTGACGGCTACGATCTGGCCGACCGGATGCAGCGCCAGGCCCATCGTTTCGGGGCCCTGACCGAATACGCTCAGGTGCTGGAGGTCCGGCTGCGGGAAGAGCCCAAGGCAGTGGTAACGGAAAACGGCACCCTTCTGGCCAAAACAGTGGTCTTTGCAACTGGTGCCGGACCAAAAGAGCTGGGGCTGGACCGGGAAAAGGAGCTGACCGGCCGGGGCGTGGCCTACTGTGCCGCCTGTGACGGAATGTTCTACCGTGGAAAAGAGGTCGTAGTTATCGGCGGCGGCAACAGTGCCGCGGCCGACGCCATCCTGCTGAGCCGTGTGGCAAAAAAGGTGACGATCATCCATCGCCGAGATACCCTCAGAGCCACCCGAATCTATCATACCCCCCTTATGAAAGCCCCCAACGTAAACTTCCTCTGGAACTCGGCAGCCGTGGAGCTGTTGGGAGAGGAGAAAGTTTCCGGACTCCGGGTCCGGAATCTGCTTACCGGTGAGGAGCAGATCATCTCCTGTGACGGTGTCTTTATCAGCGTGGGCAGAAAGCCCGCCTCCCAGTTGGCGGAGGGACAACTGACGCTGGATGAGAAAGGCTATATTCTGGCCGATGAGTCTACGCAGACCGATATTCCCGGCGTCTTTGTCATCGGCGATGTGCGCAGTAAGGTGCTGCGTCAGGTGGTAACGGCAGTCTCCGACGGAGCTATGGCCGTACACTATGCCGAGGAGTATCTGGCCCGGCTGGAGCAGTAAATCCGGCAGAGAACAGTAAAAGCCGCCCCCGATATCCGGGGGCGGCTTAATTTGTTGTTCTGTGTCTCCGGCCCTGACTGAGGCCGGTCCGATCCTGCCTCTCAGTCGTCCTGAACCAGATCGCAGTATACCGTTACCCGGCTTCTGCCGCCATAGGTGCAGGTGAACAGGGTCAGATCAAAGTCTCCCGAGGTCATCTCCTCCACAGCGGTGGGCTGGAGAATATCGTGAGCTACCACCTGATAGACGGTGGTAATGCCGTCCATGTCGGTAAAGGTGACGCTGTCCCCTTCAGACAGGCTGGAGAGCCCGCCAAAGTGCCGGGCATAGTTATGAGCCATAATGACCAGATCCTCGCCTCTGACGCTGCCGCAGTAGCGGCAGGGAGCGACACGAAGCCGGGTATAGTCCCAGTCGGACATGACCGGCAGCTCCAGCCCGGCAGAGGGAATGGACAGATAGCCGATATAGAGATAGCCGTCGATTTCCACCTCGGTCATCTCAAACGCCTCTGGATCCAAATGCTCGATGGGCGTACCTACCGGCTGCTCATAGGTGGTCGGCGCCTGACCGGACTGCTGCTGCTCCTGTATCTCCTCGATCAGAATGGGCATCAGCTGCTGGCTGCTCTGCTCAGCCGCTTGCTCCTGACGAGTGTTATACAGAAAAAGGGACAGCGCTCCGGCGACGAGCGCTGCCCCCAGGATCATACAAAATACGCCTGCTTTACTTCTCATGGTCTGCGCGCTTCTTCCGGAAACAGAGGACCCAGCCCAGCAGAAACAGTCCCAGACCCGCGGAAGCCATCAGCGGTACCGGCCAGTTGAGCTGTCCGGTCTGAGGAAGCTTGGGATCGCTGGGCTTGACAGCAGGAGGTGTAACCGGGGTGGGGGTCCGCTCCAGCTCAGACTTGACCGCTGCCGTCACGTGGTACTGATACTCTCCCTCGACCATCATGGGAACGCCCACCAGAAAGGCATCCAGTTTGCTGAAGCCCTCTGCCGCGTTGTCCTGAACGATCAGATACAGGCCGGTGGTCAGATTCTTAAACTGGCTTTTGCCCTCTGTTACCGTCTGGATCTGGGTATAAAAGTCGTAGTCGTCCTTATTATCGTCATAGAACTCCTTCAGCTTCTGGGCGGCCTCCGGAGAAGCCACGTCCTCCAGCTTTTCGCCGGTCATCTCCTGATAGAAGAAGAAGTTGCCGTCCTCCTGATCCACATAACCTACCTTGACTGCCTTTAAGGTACCGCCGGTAATATCCTCGCCGTCATAGCGGATCAGAAGCTCAATGGAGCAGTCCTTCCGCTCTTCCGGTACATCATGAGCCGACCCTCCAAGGGGCAGGCAGAGCAGAACAGCCAGTATCAGAAGCAGTCCGTTGATTCCTCTCTTCATCCCTCTTTCCTCCTTTTCTTCCCCGGATGGGGGAACAGAAGTACGATCAGCAATATCAGCAGCATGGGAGCTGCCACCATAGGCGCTACAATGATCGGGTCGATTTGAATGGCTTCAGCCGTGACCCGGAAGACTCTCTCCTCCGGGGCGTTCTCGATCCGGTGGCCCCGGACCAGAATTCTGTGAGAATTGATTCCATAGGGGGTACAGGTGATCAGAGTGCAGAGATCCTCGCCCTCTACTACATACAGCGCTTCTACATCCTGAGGCTCAACGATCAGGATCTGATCTACCTGATAGGTCAGCAGCCGATCCAGAACGGTCAGCGTGAAGGTGTCGCCCACCTCCATCAGATCCAGATCGGTAAACAGCCGGGCGCTGGGCAGACCCCGGTGGGCTGACAGAGCGCAGTGCGTGCCCTCGCCGCCGGTGGGGAGGCTGCTCCCTTCCAGATGCCCCACCGCAACCTGCAGAACGCCCTCAGAGGTACCGTGATAAATCGGCAGAGAGACGTCAATCTTGGGGATCTGAATATAACCCATAATGCCGTTGCCGGTCAGATTGAGCGCCTCTTCGTAACCCTCTACCTGATCATAGTACATGAGCGGGTAGTTCAGCTGAGCGACCTGCCGGTTGTATTCCTCTGCTGCCTGAAAGTAGGCGCTGTAATCCTCCGGATCCAGATCAGCCATTGCCGAGTCGTAGTCCACAATGGCCCGGGACTGATGGAAGGAGTTCCACCAGTCGGAAAACGTAGGGTACAGCAGCAGGGACAATCCTATAAAGAAAACAATGAAGAGCAATAGAGTAGAAAGATGCTTTTTCATAGGACTCTCCTTGGTGCTGTTAGTTGGGATACCGGCGGGGGGAGAAGCCCCCCGCCGGTGCAGGATCGGGTATTGATGCCGGGCTGATCTGAATTACTCAGCAGAGCCCATACGGCGCTTGGTCACCAGCAGGACCACAGCGGCCAGAACCAGGATGCCGCCGATGGCATAGAACAGAGTGGTGCCCATGCCGCCGGTCTCGGGCAGCTCGGAGCCGGTGTTGTTGGCGACCTCGGAGGTGGCGGTCAGCTTGGTAGCGTCAGTGGCGCTGCCGCTGATGGTGACAGTGACAGGAGCAGTCAGCTTGTTGTAGCCAGCGGGAGCTTCAGTCTCTTCCAGATAGTAAGTACCGTCTTCCAGACCGATGAACTCAGCAGCGCCGTTAGCATCGGTGGTAACAGTAGTAGCAGCGGACTTGTCGGCAACCCAGCTGACGACCTTCTTGGTAGCGTCATAGCTGTAATAGGACTTGACACCGTCAGCTTCCTTATACAGGATGAACTTGGCGCCAGCCAGCTTGGTGTCCTCAGCGTTGGCCTCGTACTTGTCGATGACGATCTTAGCGGAGTAAACCTTCACTTCTTCAGGGGGAGTTTCGGTGGTGGAGCCGTCGGGGTTGTTGGTGTACTCCAGAACGGCTTCGTTCTGGGAGATAACAGTGACAGCTTTATCGTTGACGGTGGCGGAGTAGGTGATCAGAATGGCGGTGCCCACCTTGTTCTGATGCTCCGTAACGGGAACGGTCAGCTCAAAGCCGTTATCAGTGTACACTGGATTGCATTCGACGGTGGTGCCGTTAATGGTGACCTTGACGTCCTTTTTGAAGGTCAGGCCTTCGCTCATGGTATCGGTTACCTTGTAGGTATAGCTGCTAAAACCAGTGGTATCGGGCACTTTGCCTTCGATCTTGTAGTTGACCGTCTGGCCGACTTCCACGCTGACATCATCGGCAGTCTTCTCGAAGGGCATATCGTTCTTGTCGCGGATGGTAACTTCGTGATCGGTGGTGGTCAGGTTGCAGAGAGCGCCGGAGGTGCTGGTGACGAAGTAGTAGCCAAGCTCCAGACCGGTGACGGTAGCCTTACCGCCGGAGACGGTAAGAGCATCGCCAGTCTTACCAGCTTTAGCAGCGTTCAGAGCGGAGGAGAACGCACCGGCGCTGAAATTGGAGGTGGTAGTCACGTTATAAATGGAGGTGCCGTTGATCTGAGTCAGGGTCATGCCGCTGTTTTCGCCTTTAGCGTAGGCCTGGACAGTCTCGAACCAGCTGTTGTTGTCTGCATCGATGGTGTAAGAATAGTTGTCACCGTCATAAGTCACGTCAAAAATCTTATAGGCGGTGTAGCTCTGGTCGGCCAGAGGATTCTCAACCGTAATAGAGCCGGTGGTATCAGCTGCGAAAGCGGTGGTTGCCAGACCCAGTACCATGACCAGAGCCAGCAGAAGGGATGCGATTCTCTTCATTTTTCATGTTCCTTTCATTTTGAATTGATAAGGGGCTGCGATTCGGTTCAGAAAGAAGGCGCGTCCTCCTTTCTGCGTTTGAAAATATTGATATACAACAATGCGGCCGCTGTCATCAGCAGCAGACCAACTGTGGTATACAGGTGCGTTCCGACTCCGCCGGTCTCGGGCAGGACGGCTCCGCCGTAGTTTTCAAAGACCACCGTATCCGACTGAGTCATAGAGGAGTCCGCCTTCAGCTCTCCCTCCAGATAGTCCTGCGTGTAGGGGCCGAGGGTGACTGGCGTTTCTCCCTTTGCCTGACTGGTCACCGAGGTCTCGACCACATATCCGTCATGGTTCAGCTCCTCTATCTTGTAGAAGGTGCCGTACTGTCGGATGGGCAGGTTAGAGACGGTGATGGACATTCCGTCCTTGAGGGTAAAGGTGCCCACGCCCTCTGTCAGCGCGATATCGCCGTAAGTGCCGCTGAGGGACGTGTCCCGAGAGTGGGTGCCGGAGGAAGAGGATTTGTAGAAGGTGATCTTGAAGTTGAACTCCTTGTCGGGATCTACGTTGACTCCCGTGACCTCCTTCTGGATAGTCACCCGGCCTCTGCTGACCGGCTCGGCGAAGTGGCGGATACCGCCCTCAGCGTTTCTGCCCTTGTCGAAGGAGAAGTTCATGTAGAACCAGTTATGCTTGAAGGTGGCGGTAAAGCCATGTTTGCTGTCTGCCCGCCAGTCTTCGTCTGCCGCGTCATATTCGTGAGGACTGAATACAACAGGACCGGTCCAGTTGTCGTAGACGTTGCTGACCGAGCCGACTTTCAGAACGCAGTCGTCAGGGGTCCATTCACGGAAGTAGTCTCGCTTGTCGCCGGCACCAGTCAAGGCGTTGACAGCATCCAGATCAGGCACGGCGTCGATCACGTTGGTCACATAGATGCCCTTCAGAATGTCCTTCCAGTCGTCGGTTCCGTACATATGAACGGCCTGCGCGTAGTCTACGTCGTAGAAGGAGGTAGAGCCTCTGATATCGGTTCGTACACTGGACAGAGAGGCGCCGCTGGATGCCAGCTGGATACCAGTCTCGATATTGCTGTGGGGGATGAAGTTGTAGCGCAGCTTGACCCACTCAACGCCGCAGACCGCGACACCAATATAGCCGTTGGTATAGAAGCCCAGAATGCCGTCGTGTACAACACCCGCGTCGTCTTCAAAGGGCTTGTAGTTGACAATCTGGATCAGCAGGTCAATACTATTGCCGCCATAAGTGCCCACGTCGTAATAGACGACGAAATTCTTGTTGCTGTCAAGCAGCGCGTCATGTGCGGTTTTGTCCGCCGGCATAATCAGGTTAGCGCCGTAGGTGTTGTCCAGACCGGCCGAGTCCAGACTTTTCCACGGATAGCCGGTCAGAGCGACGCACTCTTCTTCAGTCAGCCCCGCCAGGGAAGCGGAGAATACCGACTCGAAGTGTGCCTCTGTGTTGGTGATCAGCTTCTCGCCCAGAACCATACCGTCTACCGTATAGCTGTCCGGAACAATCTCGTTGACGTGAACATAGTTATAATAATCGTTGTTTTCAGAGAGATTGGTGGCCCACTCGCCCTCCATGGGGAAGTAGGGGGAGTGCGCGGGCAGCGCGTAGCTTACCGCGCTCCACAGCCAGGCCAGATCCATCAGCCGGTCATAGTTGGTGACCAGGGCCAGATCCTCCTCCGACAGCTCCTCGCAGGCGTAGTACAGCGGCCAGGCCAGATTAGCTACCCGCTGCTGATAGGCGGCGTAGCTCTCCCAGTCCTCGGCCTCCTCGCAGGCCAGCAGGAAGGCTTCTGCCTCCTCGGAGGTGGGCAGGGTATCAATCATGGCGATCAGCGCCTGAATAGAGTCGCAGCACCGGTCGTCGTGTCTGTGTTCTGGCAAATCGCAGATAACAATGCCTGTTTCGCTCCGGCAGCTGCTGCTATGGCTGTGCTCATCCAGCCAGCAGTAGAGCTGAGCGTTGGGATCGGTGCAGAGCAGATAATGGCTGTGAGCGGTCAGACCGCAGACCGGGTCTCCCAGTTCGTCCAGACAGCTCTCGTCATGCTCGTGCTCTTCCAGACCGCACAGATAGACGATCTCTACTTCCTGGAGGGGAAGCAGGCCGTAGCCCATAATATCGCTGTCATTGATGGAATACTCGTTGTAACAGACGCTGTCTCCGGAGTTGCCTTCAATGGTCAGCAGGGAAGTGGGGCTGCCGTTCTCGTCGGTGAAAACCTGAGCCACGATACCCACATGGTTGGATACGCCGTCGCCGCCCCAGTCAAAGAAGATCAGGTCGCCCTTGATCGGCACATAGCTGTCGCGGGTCTGGTAAAGGTCCAGTGCGGTGAGCTGGCCGATCCAGTTCTGGCAGTTGGAGTCCAGAGGAACTCCTTCCACCCCGGCGTAGTGGAGACAGAAGGAGGCAAACATAGCGCACCAGTCGCCGTAAGGATCTCCGTACCAGGCGCCGTAACGGCTGTAGCCCTTCTGAGTCTTGCCGTCTTCCAGAACGATGTAATTGCTGACGCTCTCTTTGTAACCCAGCTGAGTCTGGGCAATGGCAACTACGTCATCCGGCCAGTGACCGGTGAGCTCTGCGTTAGAGAAGGAGTTGATCCAGACCTCTTCCGTCTCTGTATCGGCGTCCAGATCCACCGAGCAGCTCAAGTCGTGGGTATGTTCCTCCAGCGTACAGGTCAGCGTCCGTACGCCGTAGCAGTTGGCTACATGGACGTGCTCTTCCGAGTCGGTACAGATCAGCGTCCCCGTCTCGTCATAGCAGCTGTCCGTATGAAGATGCCCCTCGGTGAAGGGACAGATCAGGGTCTTGTTCTCCGGCAGAGGAACCAGCTGATAGCAGCTTTCACTGTGCACATGAGCCGTGACCACCGGCCGGTCGCAGACCAGCCGCCGCTGCTCCAGTCCTGCCCCGTCCAGATAGACCTCGTAGCATTCGCTTACCGTGTGCTCATGGAGCTGCACCTCGGCCAGCTGACAGATCAGCGTGGTGGTAGTCACGCTCTCTTGCTCTTCCAGCTGGCAGATAAGCGAGGTAACTGTTTCATAGCAGCTGTCAGAATGCTGATGGGCCTGCTCCGGCTGACAGATCAGAAGAGATTCATAGCACTCGGCAGAGTGCTGATGCCCTTCGCTTTCCGGCACTTCGCAGACAGAGACGACCTGGAAACAGCCGTCGCCATGGGTATGATCCTCCTCCACGGACTGACAGATCAGAATCGTCTCGCTGCATTTATCTCCGTGGGTATGGCCCTCGCTCTCTTCCATTCCGCAGATCAACTCACCCTGAGTGTAGCAGTCTTCGGAATGTTCATGCTCCGGAACTTCCTGCAGCTGGCAGATCAGCTCGCCCCGCTCAGTGCTCCAGCAGTCCTCGCCATGGGTGTGCCCCTCGATCACGGTCTCCTGATAACAGCTGTCCAGATGGACATGCTCCTCGATCACGGGTAGAGTGCAGACCAAATTGCCGCTCTCATTCAGACAGGAGGCGTCGTGGCTGTGCACTACATAGTCGGACAGGCCGCATACCAAATAGCCCTCTGCGTCATAGCAGTCAGCTGTATGCGTGTGTACGCCCAGAGCGTCATAGTTGCAGATCAGCTCAGTCTGCTCTGTGCAAATCTCAGTATGATAACATTCGTCTGTGTGAGTATGCTCTTCCAGACCGCACGTTGTTTTTTCCAGCGTAATCGCCGGCAAAATCAGTGCGTAGGTTGTACAAAAAACGACGATACAGGCCATCATACGGACGATCTTCTGCCAGATTCGCCTCCGCTCGTTTCGCTTGGCGTAACGGGCAGCATCTGACAGGGTTTTATGCTCCATCCTCAGCCCTCCTTTATCTTAGAATCCGCCGAACTGATTCAGCGGCCAAACCCGAAAAATAATCTTACCTACCACCTGTTCCTCCGCTACGCAGCCAACCACAGTGTGTCTGGAGTCGACGGAGGTAGAGCGGTGGTCGCCCATAACGAATACTTTACCATCCGGCACCTGAAAGGGCAGCTCAATATCCGCGTCGCCGAAGGAGCGCTCAGACAGATAGGGCTCCTCAAGCTCTTCGTCATTGACGAAAACAGTGCCGTCTTCCTTGATATCCACCCAGTCGCCGGGGCCGGCAATGACCCGCTTGACCAGAATCTTATTATTATAGTAGAAGGCGATAATCTCTCCCTGCTCCATCTCCGAGGTTTTGAGGGAGAAGACAATCTCTCCGTCTGCCAGAGTCGGAGTCATAGAGTTGCCATAGATCTGCAGAACCGGCAGCCAAAGAGTGGCAACCAGAACGGCAGCTGCTGCCACAGTGACCAGAGTGTAGATGGTGCTCTTAAGTACGTTCCGGTATTTTTTCTGATAGCGAAGCCGCTTGAGCTCTGACTCGATCAGCTCTGCAGAGGGTATCTCGGTTCTAGTTCGTTTCATTCTGTATTCTACCGCTTCTTTCCTTCGTTCAGCAGCTCGGTCAGCCGGTCGTCAATTCCGTCGATTGCGGCAGGCTGATTGGACAGCTTACCGGAACTGGTATTGGATTCGTTCTGCTGCTCTGCCCGGCGCCGGATGTTCTCTGTATACTGGTCGCAGGCTGCCTGAGCTGCCTGAAATACGCCGTTAAGAGCCAGCGCAGCCTCTGCCAGCGAACCGGCCTCATCAATACAGATGGTCCGGTCGTTCAATTGCTGCTCCAGAGAGGCGACCCGCTCCTGAAGCAGCTTGTTTTCTTCGCTCAGTTTGAGCAGCATCTCCAGCAGATCACTCCTGCGCAGCCGACGAAGCTCTTTTTTTGTCATCTTGTCGCCACCTAAATTGTCATTTAGTGTCAGATAGAATTTCATCTCCGCGCTAATCGTCAAGATGATGCCGATCAAACAGGTAATGCTTGACCGCTTCGATCCTATAGCAATATAACTATACCACGGGTTGCAAAAGAAATCAATAAAAATAAGGGTGGAAACGTTTTTTTGCTGTTAACTAAACTGGTGCAGACAGTGGTTCGTTTGGGCTGACTGCCGGGGCATGAAACGGGAACGGCACGGAATCGACAGGGCAAATATTCATTAGCGGCTTTGTTCCTGCCGTTGGGAAGAAGCGCGCGGCTTTCCGGCATGATATTCATAGTACCAGTCGAGAAACTCGCCGTAGATCCTTTCTTCGGCTTTCTTTCTGGCCTCCACGGCCTCCTCGATCTGCTGATAGCAGCCCAAATAATAAGTCTTTCCTTTGAAACCGATCTGAGCGGCCCATTTTTGCGCTCTCCGGTTAAAATATACGCCGTTATAGCCGCTGGAATTGCTGCGGGAGAGCCGCTGTCCTGTCCGTTCCAGCATTGTAACAGAGGTTCCGTCTACGAACTTCATATTTTCCGTCACGATTCTTGCCTGTAAACAGCCGCAGCTCTTTGTCTTGCCGCTGAGCAGATAACTCTGGCGAACCACAGCCTCTTTGCCGCAGCTGCACCGGCAGCGCCAGTAGTACTGTCTGTCCTTTTTTCCGGCATACTCCACCGCGGTCAGCTCACCAAACTGCTGACCTAAAATATCCTGAACCGGCGGATGCCCCAGACAGCCGCAGCTTTTGGTCTTTCCCGACTGGAGCAATGTCTGTCCTGCGATGGCGATTTTTCCGCAGTCGCAGCGGCACTCCCAGCGATGCATCCCGGCTTTCTTGCCCCAATAGTCCAGAACGGTCAGGCGTCCAAAGCGCTTGCCTGTCAGGTCTTTTCTAGGCGGCCTGGCCAGGCAGCCGCAGCTCTTTTTGTACCCCTGAGTGAGCTGGGAGAGGGGAGCGGCCGCCTCTTTTCCGCAGTCGCAGCGGCAGAGCCAGATTGTGTCCCCCTTGGCGCTGCGCTGGTCAGTGGGTCTGAGGGCGGTCAGCCGGCCAAATTTCTGCCCGGTCAGATCCCGCTGTCCCGGTCTGACCCTGCTCCGGCATCCGCAGTCGGTCACCGTACCCCGCTGGAGCGTTCTGGTATCCAACTCGATCCTGCCTCCGCAGTCGCAGAGACAGGACCAGACCATGTATCCGTTTTTACGGCGGTCTGTCTCCTCAATTACGGTCAGAGCGCCCAGACGATAGCCCACTCCAATCTTCTTTCGTTCTGTCATAGTTGTTCACCCTTAAGATACCCGATCGCAGTAGACCGTCACTCTGCTCTCACCGCCATAGGTGCAGGTGAACAGAGTCAGATCGAAGGCGCCCGAAGTCATCTCTTCCACCGCATAGGGACTCAGAATGTCCTGTGCCGCCACCTGATAGACAGTGGGAATGCCGTCCATATCGGTAAAAATAACCGTGTCACCTGCGGCCAGGCCGGAGAGACCGCCGAAGTGCCGGGCATAGTTGTGAGCCATGAGGACCAGATCCTCCCCTCTGACGCTGCCAGTGTATCGGCAGGGGGCGATTTTCAGCCGTTTATAGTCCCAGTCAGCCATAATGGGCAGCTCCAACTCCAGCTTTGGAACGGACAGATAACCGATATAGCCATAGCCGTCGAGCTCCACCTCGGTCATCTCAAAAGCGCTGGGATCCAGATACTCCACGGGCGTGCCTGCCGGCGGCAGATCCGCTTCCGCGTCAGAATCGTCCCGCAGCTGAATGACCTCCATCAGCTGGGGCAGCACCGCCTGTCCCGCCAGATCCGCTTCTGCCGCTTCATGCCGGTTGAAAAGCAGCAGGGACAGCGCCCCGAAGATCAGCGCTGTCCCCAGGATCATACAGATCGTTCCTGCTTTATGCTTCATGCTCTTTTTTTGACAGCAGCCGTCCAACCAGAATCAGCGCCATTCCCGATACTGCCAGCCGCGGTACCGGCCAATTCAACTGACCGGTCTGGGGCAGCTTGGGATCGCTGGGGTGGGTGGAAGGGGGAGGTGCCGGCTCCGGCTCCCGCTCCAGCTCAGACTTGACCGCCGCCGACACATGGTACTGATACGCTCCCTCGACCATCATGGGAACACCCACCAGAAAGGACTCCAGCTTGCTGAAGCCCTCTGCCGCTCTGTTTTGAACGATCAGATACAGCCCTGTGGGAAGATCGGAAAAGACTGCCTTACCCTGCTTGACCGCCTGAGTCTGAGTATAGAACTCATGGCTGCCCTTGCTGTTGTCATAGAACTTCTTCAGTGCCTGAGCGGCTTCCGGCGAAGCCACGTCATCCAGCTTCTCGCCGGTCATCTCCTGAGAAAAGAAATAGTTTCCGTCCTCCTCGTCCACATATCCGACCTGAATGGCGGTCAGTGTACCTCCATTCACGTCCTCACCGTCATAGCGGACGATCACCTCGATCCCGCAGTCCTCCCGCTCCTGAGGGACGTCGTGGGCATGGGCACTCAGCGGGAAAGAAAGTAAAACGGAAAGGGAAAGCATCAGCATAAACACGTTTTTCATCCTTTAAACTCCTTTCTCCTTTTTGACTTGGGGATCATCAATGCGATCAGCAGTACCAGCAGTACAGGTGCCGCCATAAATGGGGCTACAATGACCGGTTCAATCTGTGCGGCGTCGGCGGTAATTCGGAAAACAGGCTTTTCCCGCTCCGTTTCGACCCGATGACCCCGGACCAGCATCCGGTGAGAATTGATTCCGTAGGGGGTGCAGGTGACCAGCGTGCAGAGGTCTTCGCCCTCCACGATCAGAAGATCCTCTGTCACGTGGGGTTCCACAATCAGAATCTGGTCCACCTCGTAGGTCAGAACCTCATCCAGCACACGCATCAGGAAGGTATCTCCAACCTCCATCTGATCCAGGTCCGTAAAAAGCCGGGCACTGGGCAATCCCCGGTGACCGGAGACAACGCAGTGGCTTCCTTCGCCGCCCACGGGCATACTGGTCCAGTCTAAGTGTCCAATGGCGATCTGAAGGACGGCTTCGTCTGTTCCGTGGTAAATGGGATAGACAATATCAATCTTAGGGATCTCAATATAGCCCATAACGCCATTTCCACCCACATTCAGCAGGGAATTGTAGTATTCCCGCTGCTGTTGGCTGAGCAGATAGTCGTTGGGCCGGTCGATCAGCGACTGGTTGTACTCCCAGGCGGCAGACCAGATCTCATCATACTGGTCATTATCCATATTGGACACCTGCTCCACATAGCTGGCGACCGCCCGGGACTGATGGAAGGAGTTCCACCAGTCGGAGAACGTGGGGTACAGCACCAGGGACAAACCTACGAAGAAGACAATAAAGAGTAAAATTGTGGATAAATGCTTTTTCATAGATCTCTCCTTGACGTTGCCTGTGCCGGTTGGATCCGGCGGGGGAGAAGCCCCCGCCGGATAAGTCACGACCGGATGTGTCCGGTCCCTGTGAAGACGGGACGGATTACTCAGCAGAGCCCATACGGCGCTTGGTCACCAGCAGGACCACAGCGGCCAGAACCATAACGCCGCCGATGGCATAGAACATGGTGGTACCCATACCGCCGGTGGAGGGCAGCTCGGTACCGGAGTTGTTCTCAATTTCAACCTGGTTAACGATTTTGCCATTCTGCTTGACCTTACCCTCGTTGGTGATTTCGACCTCAACAGCACCGGCCAGCTTGTTGTAACCAGCGGGAGCCTCGGTTTCCTTCACATAGTAGATACCGGAATCCAGGCCTTCGATTTCAAACTTACCGGTTGCATCGGTTTCAATCTCGGTAACAGTGCCCTTGGGATCGACCTTGTAAACATTGTTGCCCTTATCGGTCAGCTTGACAATCTTGGTGCAGGCTTCGTCAGTATACAGGGAGAACTTAGCGCCAGCCAGAGGAGTCTTGTTGTCGCCGGTGTACTTGAAGATGGGCATCTCCCAGGTATAGGTAATGGTAGTATCATCAGGAGTCCAGGAAGGATCCGTCTCATCGCCGTATTCCAGCTTGATCTTGTTATCATTGACGGAACCCGCAACGACAGCATTCTCATTCAGGGTTGCAGAGTAAGTAATGACGATTTCAGTGTTTGCGGCCAGAGTCTGAATGTACTCGTTTTTGAACTCAACCACGAAGGTGTATCCGGTGACATTGGTCTTGACAGTATAGTTGGAAGAAGCAACAGTCTGACCACCTACAGTGACCACAACATCATTGTTGAAGCTCAGTCCGGCAGACATGGTATCGTGCAGGGCATAATTCTCAGCGCCTGCCTTGACAGTGATGGTTGCCTTGAACTCGACCTTATCGCCGATGTCGGCATCATTGGTTTCGCCCCAGGCTTCGCCTTCCTTGACTTCCTTCTTAGCCTCGGGAGCCTCGTTCTTTTCTTCCATCACAACATTGGGATTGGTGGTATCCAGGGAGCACAGTGCACCCAGGGTGGTGTCCACCAGATAGTAGCCCAGATTCAGGCCCTCCAGCTTTACTGTGGTGCCAGAAGCAGTCGCAGTCTTGTCAGCTTTCTTGCTTGCCAGCTGACCCTGAGCAGCCTTGGCAAAATCAGCAGCAGACTTACCTGCAACCCAGGTCACATAGCCCTGATCATCAATGGTGACATAGCCGCAGGTTGCCAGCCAGTCTGCCCATGCAGAGTTTGCCTTGTAAACATATGTCTTAGCTTCAGCATTGTAGCTTTCCAGATACAGGATCTGATAAGCACTGTAATCCTGACCGGAAACAGCATCGTTGATGGTGATAGAGCCACCGGTCAGAGTGCCTTCCATGGCTGCAAATGCAGTAGTTGCCAGAGACATGACTATGATAACGGCCAGGACCATGGCGAGGAGTTTTCTAGTGGTTTTCATAGTTTTCGTTCCTTTCTTCTTTTGATTATTGGGTATACATGCGGGCTTGTTTTGCATCAGGAAGATTTAAATTCCTCCCTTCTGCGTGCTTTGGATCTATACAGCAGGTAGGCCATGCTGAAGATCATCAGCACCAAGCCCGCCATTGTATAAGAAGTTGTTCCGGCTCCGCCGGTATTGGGCAGCTCGTAGCTGCACTTGTTAAGGAAAGATACCACCGTATCTGCCCCGTTGTGTGATCCATTGGCCTGATCCCCGTATACCATGGATCCGCCATTGACGCAGTAGCTTACAATAT
>JAFQNL010000032.1 GCA_017395935.1 Oscillospiraceae bacterium | reverse complement strand
TCTTCATCTCGCCGCCGTACCAGGTGTTCAGGATAACCTGCTCACGGGAGGTCAGGTTGAAGATAGCAGCGGTCTCGGAGTTCAGGCCCAGCTCCTTGTAGTTCTCCACCTTGGCCTTGGAGGCGTTGTAGGAGATAAAGTCAGGCTCGAAGGTCTCCAGCTCCTCAGCGGTAGGAGTGATGAACATGTTCTTGACAAAGTGAGCCTGCCATGCCACTTCCATGATGAAGCGGATAGCCATGCGGGAGTCCTTGTTGGTGCCGCAGAAGACGTCCATGACGTACAGCTTCTTGCCGGACAGCTCCTTCAGAGCCAGAGCCTTGCAGGCATCCCAAGCTTCCTGAGAAGCGGGCTTGTTGTCGTTCTTGAACTCGTCGGAGGTCCACCAAACGGTGTCCTTGGAGGTCTCGTCCATGACGATGAACTTGTCCTTGGGAGAACGGCCGGTGTAGATACCGGTCATAACGTTAACGGCGCCCAGCTCAGTCAGCTGGCCCTTTTCAAAGCCTTCCAGAGTGGGATCCATTTCTTCCTGGAAGAGCACTTCGTAGGAAGGATTGTGGATAATCTCAGTGACGCCAGTGATGCCATACTTGTTCAGATTCAGTTCAGCCATCGTAGTATGTCCCCTTTTTTAAAATTCTTGTTTTAGGCATTAAATCGGACGATATTGTCCAAATCTAACTTCTCACGGGTATCATAATATACGATACACCAGTTTTTGTCAAGGTGGTTTACTCCCCGGAAGAGGAAAAACGATCAATTCCAACTCCAGCCCCCCGACTTCTCTTTCTTCTCCTCTCTTTACTTCTCTTTTCGTAACACTTTTCTTTCTTTTCCGTACCACTTTTCCTTGTTCAAAAAAAGAGCTCCCTTCTCCTCCGGGCAGGACGAGAAGGGAGTCTGAGGATTTTCTTTATCGCAGGATGATCCAGACCATGTAGGCTCCATAGAGCGCCAGCAAGATCAGGCCTTCTGTCCGGGAGATCTCCTCCCGGCTCTTGCAGAAGAAATAGGTGAGCACGCCGCAGGCCAGCAGCACGCCAAGATCCATCACACTGACAGCAGCCACAGCGATAGGCGTCAGGCTGGAGGCGATGCCCATAATAAAGAGCAGGTTGAACAGGTTGGAACCTACCACATTGCCCAGCGCCAGCCCGGTCTCTCCCTTTTGGGCAGCCACCACCGAGGTGACCAGCTCAGGCAGCGAGGTGCCCATGGCGACGATGGTCAGGCCGATCAGCGTCTGGCTCATACCCCATGCCTCGGCAATCAGGCAGGCATTATCAACCACCAGATCTCCGCCCCAGACAATGGCAGCAAGGCCGCCTGCGATATACAGGGCGCTGGCCAGCGGGCTCAGCAGCTTCTGGTCGTCCTCCTCCGTCCGGTGCTTCAGCGCGGTCCGAACAATAATGAACAGGTAGAGAACCATAACGGCCAGCAGCAGCAGACCCTGCCACTGATGGATCGTACCGCCCAGAGCGAAAAGCAGCAGCACGACGGTAGCGGCCAGATTCCAGTAAAAGTCCCGATTCATAACCTCGGCATCCGTAGGAACCCGCTTTCCGATTACAGCGCAGGCACCCAGAACAACCAGCGTATTGAACAGGTTGGAGCCAATTACATTGCTCAGCGAGATATCAGCGTTTCCGCTCAGACCGGCAGTAACACTGACGGCTGCCTCCGGGGCACTGGTACCCATGGCAACGATGGTCAGACCGATAACCACCGAAGGAATGCGCAGCAGATGGGCCACAGAGGAAGCTCCCTCCACAAAGAAGTCCGCGCCTTTGACCAGCAGGACAAAGCCCACCAGCAGCATGATATACATCATAACAATTTCTCCTTTTCCTCGGTCAGGGCAAAACAAAAGAGACCCTTACCGCATGGCAAAATGCGATAAAAGTCTCGTTCCTCTCCCACGGCGTCCGGCCCAACAGGGCGTGATGACGAGCGCCGTGACATCCCGTTTTGTTACGAAATGCGAACTACTCCCTCATACCGAGAGGTATTATAGCACACCTGTTTTTCCCTTTTCAACCCCTAAACCAAACTCTTGCGGGTCTAGTTTTCAGCGGATAAACCGGTCTATGGCCTGCTCCAGATCCTCCAGTGCCTTTCGGTCTCCCCGCTCTACCGCGTCTACAATACAGTGGTCAATATGGTCCTTCATAATCACCCGGGCCACACCGTTGATGGCCGACGTCACTGCCGCCAGCTGGATGAGCACTTCACTGCAGTCACGGCCGTCCTCTACCATCTGACGAACCGACTCCAGATGGCCGATGGCCCGGTTCATCCGGTTGACCACCGCTTTGGTATTGGTATGGGTATGTCCATGGGCTCCCCCCTCTTCGGCGGCAGGGAGATGGTGGCGGCGGCAAAGCGTCATAGCAGGGAGCCTCCTCTCAGTTCTCTTCCTTTTCAGCATAGCAAACCCCCAGCCATTCGTCAAGTCGGAGAGGGGGATAGACCTTTAAAAGGGGCAGTCCGCTCTGCTGTAGCGGACTACTCCTCTGTCGGCCAGTCTTTTCCCGGCCTGAATTCCCCTTTCTGTGCTCCTTTCCCGTCACTCTACCGACAGTCGATTGCAAATCGGCGCTTCTCTCGTCTATAATTATCCCAAGAGGTGATCTTATGACAGAACTCAACAAGGAAAAATTCGGACTTTTTGTCGCTCAGCTCCGCCACGAGCAGGGTCTGACCCAGAAGGAGCTGGCCGCCCAGCTCCACGTGACCGACAAGGCGGTAAGCAAGTGGGAGCGGGGGCTGAGTCTGCCCGATGTAACTCTGCTGACGCCGCTGGCTCAGATGCTGAAGATATCGGTCTCCGAGCTGCTCGCCGGAGCGCGTCTGCCCGAAAGCGCGCCGCTTCAGAAGCAGGACGCTGAGGATCTGGTTCGCAAAGTGATCGATCTTTCCTCCTGCCGACCCTCCCGCCTCCCCCTCCGGAAACGCAGAATGGCTCTGCCTTATCTGCTGTCCATTCTGGCAGGCGGACTGGAATTTCTCCTGCTCATCCGGCTTGGCTATGCCGGAGAGGAAGTATGGCGCGATCTGGGCGTCTATCTGCTGCTGCCCATTTTGCTGGGTTCCTGGTTCTGCTTCTTCTCTCCGGACAGAATCCCGGACTACTATGATCAGAACCGGATCGGCCACTATCACGACGGACCGTTCAAAATGAATCTCCCCGGCGTCCGTTTTACCAACCGGAATTTCCCCTATCTCGTCCGCGTAGGTCAGATCTGGTCCATGGCTACTATGACAGCAAGCCCCATCCTCTACTGGCTGCTGAGGCAGCTTTTCGACAGCTATCAACAGAGCCCGGCCAAGTATATTCAGCTGGCCGCCACCCTGATATCCATCTTTCTGCCCATGATCTACACCGGCAGAAAATACGAGTAAATACGAAAGAGGCAGCAGAGCATACTCTCTGCTGCCTCTTTTTGTCTTTTACAGCACGACCTGTCCGGGGCCGGGCAGATTCATCTGCCGCTTCCGGTTGGCCGACCAGGCCAGTTTCTCGGCCAGAAACCCCTCGTCCCCTTTGTCAATGGCCTCCCGGTAGGCATGGAGATTGACCTCCAGCCGCTCGATGACCTTGGACAGGGCAGGCGCGTTCATGGAAAAGAGCTGCGTCCAGAGCCCCACGTCCAGGGCCGCCACACGGGTACAGTCACGGAAAGATCCGCCTTCAAAGCCTCGGCATTGGAACAGATCCTCATCGTCACAGACAGCCACGGCAATAATATGCATGACCTGACTGGTGTAGGCGATAATGGCGTCGTGCTTTTCGGCGCTGGTAGTAATCACGTCGGCGCAGCCGATGTAGTGGGCAAACCGGCTCATAAGGTCCAAATGGGCCTGACTGCTCTCCGCTCTGGGCGTCACGATAAAGTGCGCCCGCTGAAACATGGTCTTAAAAGAGTGCTCGATACCGGAAAACTCTGTGCCGGCCATAGGATGGCAGCCAATAAAGTCTACCGTCTCCGGCAGCACTTTGGCCCCCTCCATAATCGCCGTTTTAACGCCGCCCACATCTGTGACCAGACAGCCGGGCTTAAAGACCGACTTGTACTCATCCAGATAACGGACGATGCCCTTGGGATTCATACACAGCCAGACCACGTCTGCCCGGGGCAGAACCTCCATAGGGTCGGTGGTCGCCTCATCACAGATATGGTGGCGCAGAGCATAGTCCACCGTCTCCTGACGCCGGGCCACGCCCACCACCTTATAGTCCTCAAAGCCCCGGAGCGCGGCGGCCATGGAGCCGCCGATCAGGCCAAGGCCGACAACGGCAATAATCTTCTGACCCGACATGGGATCATCCCTTCTTTCTAACAGGCTGACGAGGACACTTTAACGCTTTTAATCGCAAAAGTCAAGTATCTCAGAAAGAACTGTTCTCAATCTCATAGTCAGAGGTCTGACCGACCTCTCTGGGACGGATGGCCTCGTACCAGCCGGTAAAGGTGAACTGCTGATAGGGGACCAGGAAGAGATTGAAGGCGACCATGATCACATTGGACAGGAGGTTGGCCCCGGGAGTCATACCCAAAAGGGTGACAGGCAGGTCAATCAGCAGCGCAGCCAAAAGCAGCCAGCCAAAGAAGGAGAAGTCCAGCTGGAACAGCTCCATCTTCCGACCCATCATGAGCAGCTTGCTGCGCTGGAAGGCCTCTAGCACAGGGCAATCCGGATCGTCCAGCAGCAGATAGATGACCATTCGATAGCGGTAGGCAGCGATAATGCCGGGGATAATAAACAGCATACTCCAAAGGGAGACGAAGACTACCTCCAAAACCAGAGAGAGGATAATCTTGCCGGCCATATAGAAGCGGCTGAACAGCTCGCCGTAGCCGGCCTGTTTATTCCGAACTACCCGCATAGAATAGCTGACATAGCCGTAGTCTACCACGGTAGTATACAGAGTAACGGCAATAGAGAGGAAAATGGCCAGATAGCCGCCGGGAGAGGCAAACAGTTCCCGGATCAGGCTGCCCACCATATAGGTGTCTCCCTGAGAGGCATAGTAGCTCAGCAGTTCTATATTGGTGTTGGCGGCAATCCCGGACTCGACAATACCGCTGACCAGATTGGTGGCGGCCATATAGACAAGAACCATCAGCCAGGCTGCGGGCCGGACCGTCTTCATCAGTTCTTTGGCCCGTGCTTTCAGCACGGCACGTTCGGTAGATCCATGTTGATTCACAGCAATTTCTCCTTTCCCTGTATCGCCGGGCGATACAGGGAAAGTATAGCACAGGCACCGGCTGAAAGCAAACTTTTTGACAGGAAATGAAAGTCATTTTTGCGCTTTACACCAGCCTTCTCATAGGCTATAATACAAAATGAATTATTGTGAAAAGCGAGTTGATCTTTCCATGGCATCCATCAAGTTTGATGAATACAAGGTGAAACTGAATAATCTCGAGCCTGTGCTGGAGAAGCTGGGCGCCAGCCTGAATCTGGACGCAGCCAGACGGGAGCTGGATATGCTGGAGGCCCAGGCCACAGCTGACGGCTTCTGGAACGACATGAAGAAAGCCCAGCGGGTTACTCTGCGGATCAAGCAGCTTCAGGACAAGCTGGAGGCCCAGAATAAGCGCCACAGCCAGCTGGAGGATCTGATGGTCCTCTGCGAGATGGGTATCGAAGAGGACGACGACTCCATGCTGGAAGAGCTGGAGGAGGGCTATTCCGCTCTGGAGGCCAGCCTTGAGGCCGCCCGGATGGAGACCCTGTTCACCGGCGAATACGACGCCAATAACGCCATTATCTCCTTCCACGCCGGCGCCGGCGGTACCGAGGCTCAGGACTGGACCCAGATGCTCTTCCGTATGTATATGCGTTGGGGTGAGCGCCACGGCTTCTCGGTCAAGACCATGGACTATCAGGACGGCGAAGAAGCCGGCATCAAGTCTGCCTGCCTCTCCATTGAAGGCCCCAACGCCTATGGCCATCTTCGCTCCGAGCACGGCGTCCACCGTCTGGTCCGTGTCTCCCCCTTTGATGCCAACGCCCGCCGCCAGACCTCCTTTGCCGCTATCGAGGTCATGCCCGAGCTGCCCGACGACACCGAGGTGGATATCCGTCCCGACGATATTGAAATGCAGGTCTACCGCGCCTCCGGCGCCGGCGGCCAGCACGTCAACAAGACCTCCTCTGCCGTCCGTTTGATCCACAAGCCCACCGGTGTAGTGGTCTCCTGCCAGACCGAGCGCGATCAGGCCCAGAACAGAGAAAACTGTATGCGTATGCTCCGGGCCAAGCTGGTAGAGATGAAAATGCAGCAGCAGGCTGAGAAGATCTCCGACCTGAAGGGCGTTCAGATGAAGATCGAATGGGGCAGCCAGATCCGTTCCTATGTCTTTATGCCCTACACGCTGGTCAAGGACACCCGCACCGCTCACGAAACCAGCAACGTCAACGCCGTCATGGACGGCGATCTGGACGGCTTTATCAATGCCTACCTGACCTGCGCCGCTACCGGCCAGTGGGCAACCAAGTAATCTGCCTGTCTGAATCAATTGGGCAGCCGCCAGTTTGGCGGCTGCCTTTCTTTTCCGGAATAATCGGTCTTCTTCGGCTCATCATAACCTTGACAGCCCTTTTCTCTTTCCCGCTTTTTATAACTTTTTCTCGCAAAAACAGCCAACCTTAAAAGTCTTTCAGATTAAATTTATATTTTGTCGTCATTTCGTTCATATCAGGGACATATTTCCCCGCTATCGTTATCCCAGAAACAAAAACGCCTTTACCGGCTGAAAAGGAGCGATCCCTATGGGTTACAATATGTACGACAAGAACTATGGCAGCGGCTTCACTCCGGAAAGCGACAACCGCCCCCCGGAGGATAAGCCCAAGCCCTCCGGAGAATACCACTTCTCCGGCTCCTCCATTCCCCGGGACGACGGCTCTCCTCTGCGCATGGGCAGAGACCTCGATCCCCAGTCCCCCTCCGGCTCTTCCCGGGTCAACGGCGAGTACCACTACAACTACGGCTTCCAAAGCGCGGAAACTACGCCTCCCGTGACACCGCCCCCCGGCAGTTCCAATCCTCCTCCCTCCCAGCCGCCCCGTCGGGAGAAGCGTCCTTCGGGCAAGGGTCGGATTGCCATTACCGCCCTCGCCCTCATTCTCGCCTTCTGCCTCTTCGGCGGCGGCACCGGTTTTCTGGTCTACAATCTGCTGAGCGGCGAAAAAGAGCCTGTCAGCACCGAGGATACCCTCCCCACCGAGATTCCCGCCGAGGCCCCCAGCTCGGACGTTCAGATCAGCGATCGGGCGGACTACGAGATTGGCAGCGCCTCTGTACAGGCCGGCGAGCGGATGGATCAGAGCCAGATCTATGAGGCCTATTCCGGCTCGGTAGTCAGTATCGAGGTCCAGACCGCCCGGGGCATTGGCGCCGGCACCGGCTTTGTCATTACCGAGGACGGCTATGTGATGACCTGCTACCATGTGGTGGAAGGCTATCAGGCCCTCTCCTGCACCTTTGCTGATACCACCAGCTATAAGGCCACTTATGTGGGCGGCGACGCCGACGCTGACCTCGCCATCCTGAAAATTGAGGGCGAGACCCCCTTCCAGCCCATGCTCATCGGCAACTCCGATCTGCTGCCGGTAGGCTCTACTGTCACCACCATCGGCAACGCCCTGGGCACCTTCCCCAACACCCTCACCTCCGGCCGGGTCTCCGGTCTGGATCGGGCTCTGACCATGTCCGACGGCACGGTCATGAACGTCTTGCAGACCGACTGCACCGTTAACTCCGGCAACTCCGGCGGCCCTCTCTTCAACGAGTACGGCGAGGTCATCGGCGTAGTCAACGCCAAGTATTCCAACTCCGGCTACTCCTCCGAGGCCGCCATCGAGGGCATCGGCTTTGCCATCCCCATCAATGACGCCATGGCCATTCTGGACGATCTGATCCAGCACGGCTATATCACCGGCAAACCCTATCTGGGCATTTCGGTCTCCACCGTCAGCAGCATCACCGCTCAGCAGTACTCCAACATGGTAGTTGGCGCCTACGTTCAGGGCGTGGAGTCCGGTTCCTGCTCGGAAAAGGCCGGCCTGCAGGTGGGCGATATTATCACTCAGGTCAACGGCACGGACATTACCACCTACGAAGAGCTCATTGACGCCAAGAATGCCCTTCGGGCCGGAGACGAGATGACTGTCACCGTTTTCCGGGAGAACACCTACCTCACCATGGTCATCACTCTGGACGAGGAAGTGCCCGAGAGTGCTGCCGGTCCCACCGAGGAAGAGCAGCAGCAACAGCAGCAGCAACAGCAGTACGGCTACGACCCCTTCGGCGGTTTCTTTGATCCCTACTCCTTCTTCGGAAGAGGCTGGTGATCCCCGTTTCCTCAAGCAAGTCGCGGCAGACGCCTTTCGCCTGCCGCGACTTTATTATTTTTAATAAAAGGGAAACAGAATTCAAACTCGCCGCAAACAGACCCGAGATACACTGGAGCCATAAGATAAGTCCCATCCGAGAAATCGTTCTGAACAGGAGTGGCAGTATTATGAGCAATCGTATCTATCTGGTAACCGGCGCGGCAGGATTTCTGGGCAGCAATATCTGCCTCCAGTTGCTGGAACAGGGCAAAAAAGTCCGGGCCCTGGTTCTTCCCAACGACAAGTCGGCAAAGCATATCCCCAAAGATGTGGAGGTCTGCCTGGGCGACCTGTGCGATCTGGTCTCTCTGGAGCAGTTCTTCACCGTGCCTGACGGCATGACCAGCGTCGTTATCCACTGCGCCAGCATGGTCACCGTCAACCCCGCCTACAGCGAAAAGCTGATGGCCGTCAATGTTGGCGGCACCCGGAATATTCTCTCCATGTGTCTGGCTCACAAGGAGTGCGAAAAGCTGGTCTATGTCAGCTCCACCGGCGCCATCCCTGAGCTGCCCAAGGGCCAGAAGATTCGCGAAGTAGCCAAACTGGAGCCCAATGACCCTGCCAAGGTGGTGGGCGCCTACAGCCAGTCCAAAGCCAAAGCCACTCAGATGGTACTGGATACAGTCCGGGTCATGGGCCTGAACGCCTGCGTCGTCCATCCCAGCGGCATTCTGGGCCCCAACGACCACGCTGTGGGCGAGACCACCAGCACCCTGATTAAGATCATCAAAGGCGAGATGCCCATCGGCATGGAGGGTTCCTTCAACCTCTGCGACGTCCGCGATCTGGCTGCCGGCTGCATTGCCGCCGTGGACAAGGGCCGGACCGGCGAGTGCTATATTCTGGCCAACGAGGAGGTCACCCTCCGTGAGCTGTGCCAGATGCTCCACGAGGAGTGCCGCTGCCAGAAGATTTCCTTCTATCTCCCCCTGACCTGGGCGGATAAGATCGCCCGGATTATGGAAAAGAAGGCGAAAAAGACCGGAGAGATGCCCATGATGACCACCTTCTCAGTCTATAATCTGGCCCGAAACAATGCCTTTGACTACTCCAAGGCCCAGCAGGAGCTGGGTTATACCACCCGCTCCTATCAGCAGACTATCCACGACGAAGTGGAATGGCTCAAGGCAGAGGGTCTGATCTGATCCCGCCCGCAAGACATGAAAACACCCCGCTCCGGCAACGCCGGAGCGGGGCTGTCTGTTTTTCTTCCACTCAGTTTCCGCTGTAGAAGATCTGGGTCAAAGGAGAGTTCTCGTCCAGAATCAGCGTCTTGCTGTCTCCCGACAGGCTCTCTCGGGCAGCGTCCAGAGAGATCATAAAGGTATAGAACTCGGCCTTCTCCGGAGTATTGTAAGCCTCGGCCAGAATGTTCATGTAGGCGGCGTCGCCCTCAGCCCGGATAACGGTGGCCTGTGCCTCGGCCTCAGAGAGAAGGATATCCACCTCTTTGTCGGCGTTGTTTCGGGTCTTCTGGGCCTCGTATTCGCCGTTGGCCCGGTATTCGGCAGCGATCTTCTCCCGCTCGGAAATCATGCGTTCGTAGACAGCAGCCTTATTCTCCGCGGGCATATCCAGCGTCTTGGTCTCGATAGCGGTAATATCAATGCCGTACTGGCTGAAGGTGTCGTCGCAGTTTGCCAGTATCGCCTCTGCCAGCCGTCCGTCTCGGCCGGAGATGATCTCCTCCTGCGTCATACTGGAGATGGTGGTCTTAAGAGAGTTATAGACCACGGTGTCAATTCGAAACTCGGCATTGGCGATATTAGCCGACAGGGTACGGATAAAGAGATTGGGATCGGTGACGTGCCAGGTAACAAAGCAGTCGGCGATCATGCTCTTCTTATCCGAGGTAATAACGTCGGACACGGCCAGGTCATAGAGCATCAGCGTCTTGGGAATGGTCTGGGTGGACTGAATGAAGGGGATCTTAAAGCTGGGGCCGGCCTTCTCTTCCACCCGGACAACGGCGCCAAACTGCTTAATAACGGTGTACTCATCCTGCCGGGTGACCACCAGACTGTTGCTGAGAAGGCTCAGCACCAGAACCAGCGCCAGCGGGATCAGAATGAGCCGGCCAATCCGCAGCCGGGCCTTCACCGGCTTTTCCCGGCCGGGCTCTCCTTCTACCACGGTAGACTCGCCATAGAACTTCTTTTTCCGGAAGATCATCTTACTCTCCTCCCTTCAATACGGGGGCTGCCACCGAGGGCGTATCCGTCCCTACAGGCATATAGGTGTTAATCTGCTGACCGTTAGAGGTGATAATCACCTTCAGATCGGGCAGAATATCTTCCATCGTCTCGTAGAAGAGCCGCTGACGGGTGATCTCCGGGAACTTGGCATATTCCTCGTAGAGGGCGTCAAAGCGCTCTGCTTGTGCGGTGGCCTCGTTGATCCGAGCCTCCTTATAGGCCTCCGCCTGCCGGATGGCCTCGTCTGCCTCGGCCTTGGCCGAAGGGATGACCTCGTTATAGTAACGATCGGCATTATTGGTGGCCGTCTCGGCCCCCTGCTTGGCCGTCTCTACCGCCTTGAAGGCGTCCCGGACCTGAGAGGTGGGGGGCTCAGCATCCTGAATGGTCACGTTGACCAGAGCGATACCCAGATCTTCCTCTTCCAGCCGGGCAGAGATCTTCTCCCGAATGGCGGCCTGAATCTCGTTTTTGCCGGTGGTAATGACCGAGTCTACATTGTACAGGCCGATGGTGTCGCGGATGTAGCTCTGGGAGAGCATTTTGAGGATATTCTCCGGGTCATCGGAAGCGTAGAGATACTTGATGGGGTCGGTGACCTTCCACTCCACGTAGAAATCCACGTCTACAAAGTTGTAGTCTACTGTGATCATCACCGACTCGGACTCGATGGTCTCTCCGGTATTGCTGTTGTAGCCGATCTCGATGCCATGGATATTTTTGGAGATAATGGTCTTTTCCTGAACAAAGGGGATCTTAAAATGCAGGCCGGAGTGCTCCACCACGCTGGGCTTGCCCAGCGTCGTAATCACCGCGTACTGATCCTCCGTGGTATGGTAGACGGAAGAGGAGACGAGCATAACAGCCGTGATCACAGCCAGGATCACTCCTGCCAGCACACCCAGCCTGCGGCCCAGTTTATCTGCCATTTGGAATTCCTCCCTTTCTCCGGAGGCGGTTTCCTCCGGCTTTTATGGTTCCATTATCCCCCATTGTTTTCTCAAAGTCCACTGATTTCTTCTGAATCTTCCATTAAAAAGCGCTAAAAAAGCCGGAGCATTCTCCGGCTTTTTCATTTGATCACGTCGGCAAACTGTCCCTCTGTCAGCTCTGCCAGATCTGACGGGTTCAGCAGCAGCTGACTTCCAATCTTTCCGGCAGAGACGGCAATGGTATCGTAGAGCTGCGCTTCCTCCTGAATGGTGGTGAAGAAGGCTTTTTTCATTCCAATGGGACTGCAGCCGCCCCGGACATAGCCGGTGAGGGAAAACAGCTCCTTCACATGGACCATGGCAATAGACTTCTCTCCCACCGCCCGGGCCGCCTTTTTCAGGTCCAACTCCTCCGCCACAGGAATATCAAAGACGTAGTATTGCCGGCTGACTCCCTGTGCCACTAGCGTCTTATAGACCTGATCCGGGTCCTGACCCAGCAGCTTTGCCACCGTCACCCCGTCCACCGCCTCGTCGCCGTGGGGGTAGGTCCGGACCTGATAGGCAATGCCCTGCTGATCCAGAATGCGCATGGCGTTGGTCTTGTCTGTTCGCTGCTTCATCCTTCTCTCCCCCTCTTCCGGCCGGCAGCCGGATCGTCCTCCGTCTGAGCATACCACACTTTTCCCCCAAATGCAAAGCCGGGAGAAAAAGCAGCGCTCACCGCCTTCATAATTGCATTTTCTCCAAGGAAGCACTATAATGGAGCTATCTATGAGCTTTATTGAAACTCACAGCTCTCTGGAGGTCATGATTACTATGGAATACAAAATGAACATTGCCGGTCTCGACCGGGCCCTTCCCCTTTGCAAGCTTAACGACGAGCTCTACATTGGCGCCTTCGTCATTTTTGGCGACGCTCCCCTTACCGTGGCCTGTGCCAAGGCTCTGCTGGAGAAGGCTCCTGAGTACGACTATCTGATCACTGCCGAGGCAAAAGGCATCCCTCTGATCCATGAGATGGCCCGTCAGCATGGTGACAGCAAGTACTTCCTGGCCCGGAAGAAGCCCAAGCTGTATATGCAGGGTGTGATGGAGGTCACCGTTCAGTCCATCACCACCGCCGGCGAGCAGAAGCTCTATCTGGACACCGCCGACGCCGCTCTCATGAAGGGCAAGCGGGTACTTATCGTAGACGACGTAATCTCCACCGGTGAATCTCTGCGGGCGCTGGAAGCGCTGGTAGAGCAGACCGGCGCCACTATCTGCGGCCGGATGGCCATTCTGGCCGAGGGCGACGCCATTGACCGGGAGGATCTGATCTATCTGGAGCCCCTGCCCCTGTTCAACAAGCAGGGCCAGCCCATTTGAGGTGAACCGTTTATGGAACGTATTACCAGCTTTACCATCAATCACGACCTGCTCCAGCCGGGCATCTATGTCTCCCGGGTAGACGGAGACGTGACCACCTATGATCTGCGGACCCGAGTCCCCAATATGGGCGACTACATGGACAACGCCACCATGCATTCGGTGGAGCATATGTTTGCCACCTGTATCCGCAACTCCGTCCTCAAGGACGACGTGGTCTATTTTGGCCCCATGGGCTGCCAGACCGGCTTCTATCTGCTCGTCCGCAACGCCGTCAACGAGACCGTCCTTTCCGTGGTCAAGGATGTCCTCCGGCAGATTCTGGCCTATGAGGGACCCGTCTTCGGTGCCAGCCGGATCGAATGCGGCAACTATGCCAATCTGGATCTCGCGCTGGCACATGAGGAGTGCCGCCGGTATCTGGATGTACTGGAGCAGTATCCCAATATCGACTTCAAGTATAAGGAGTGATCTCTCATGATCGGAATCATCGGCGCCATGCAGGTGGAGATCGACGGTCTGAAGGCAATGCTGAAAGACGCTGCTGCCACCCGGATCAGCGGCATCGACTTTGTCACCGGCCGTCTCCACGGCCATGAGGTGGTACTGGCTGTCTGCGGCGTGGGCAAGGTCTTCGCCGCCCTCTGCGCCCAGACCATGATTCTTCGCTTCGGCGTCCGGGCTATTATCAATACCGGTGTCGCCGGCACTCTCTGTCCCCAGCTTGGGATCGGCGACGTGGCCATTGCCCGGCAGGTAGTCCAGCATGATATGGACACCTCCCCTCTCGGCGATCCTGTTGGTCTGCTTTCCGGTATCAATCAGGTCTATCTTCCCGCCTCCAGCACCCTCTCCAATCTGGTCGCTCAGGTAGTGGGGGAAAAGGGCATGAACTACAAGCTGGGCACTATCGCCACCGGTGACCAGTTTCTGGCCACCGAAGAGCGCAAGCGCTGGATCCACTCCACCTTTGACGCCATTGCCGGCGAGATGGAGGGCGGCAGTATCGGCCATGTCTGCTATGTCAATCAGATCCCCTTTGCCGTTATCCGAACCATCTCTGACGACGCCGACGGCAATGTTCCCAACAACTTCGCCGACTTTGCCGCCGAGACGGCCAGGTCCGCCATCAGCATCACGGCTGCCGTACTGGAGAGACTGAATGATGAACAAGAACTGGATTGAATCTCTGCCCAAAATGGATCTTCACTGTCATCTGGACGGCTCTATCCATCCCCAGCGGATCCGGGACTACTTTGCCGCCGCCGGCAAAGCGCTTCCCGACGACTTTGACCGGTGGATTTCGGTGGAGGAGGACTGCCCCAGCCTGACCGAGTATCTTCGCTGCTTCGATTTGCCTCTGCGTTGGCTCCAGACCTCCGAGGGTCTGTCTCAGGCGGTAGTAGATCTGCTCCATGACGCCCGGGCAGAAAACACCCGCTATCTTGAGATTCGCTTTGCTCCTACCCTCCATCTGGAAGAGGGTCTCAGTTACGATCAGGTCTTTCAGGCTCTGGAGCGGGGTCGGGAGCAGGGAGAGCGGGAGACCGGCGTCCGCTGCCGGTTTATCGTCTGCGCCATGCGCCATCACAGTATGACCGACAATCTGGCCATGCTGGAGGCCGCCAGCGGCCACTGGCCTCAGTTGGTCTGTGCCGCCGATCTGGCCGGAGACGAGAACGCCTTCCCCAACCGTCTCTTTGCCCCCTTCTTCTCCCGGGCACAGGAGCTGGGTCTTTCCTACACCATTCATGCCGGCGAGACGGGCAGCCGGGAAAACATCTATGCCGCTCTGGAACTGGGCGCTTGCCGGATTGGCCACGGAATTGCCATGGCCGGAGATCCCGAGCTCATGAAGCTCTGCCGGAAGCAGGAGATCGGCATCGAGATCTGCCCCACCAGCAACTTCCAGACCAAAGCCGCCTCCGGCTGGGCCAGCTATCCCATGAGGGACTATCTGGCCGCCGGGCTCCGGGTCAGTCTGAACACAGACAACCGGACTGTCAGCCGGACTGATCAGAACCGGGAATATCTTCGTGCTATGGAAGAGGGCGGAGCCAGCCGGGAGGAGATCCTCCAGCTGCTGAAAAACGGCTGTCTCATGTCCTTTGCGCCTCAAGAGCTGAAGGACGCCTACCTCCGGGAGCTGGAACAATTCGGTGTCTGATATCAGCAGCCCAATCCCTCTGCAGCAAACTACCGGACTGACCCGAAGCGGCCAGTCCGGCTTTTTCTTTATCCGCCGGTTGGCGCCTTGTTATGGGTGTGAAAAGCCGTTTTGCGTTGGCAAAACGGCACTTTCATGATCTGCTGACGGTAAGACGCCCATACGCCATTGGGGCGGCCGCTAAATTTTCATTGGAAAGGGAGCCTTGTTCGTTTCTTGCGGAATCATACAAAAAAAGAAGAGGTTCCAACCGAAGCTGAAACCTCTTATCGATGCACGAGGCGGGAGTCGAACCCGCACGCCCTTGCGAGCACCGGCACCTGAAGCCGGCGAGTCTACCAATTCCACCACTCGTGCATACCTGCATCGCACTGGTATCGGACGCAGGTAATAATATATCACCTCGACCGAGAAATGTCAAGGGGCAATTTCAACTTTTTTCTTTTTTATTCACCCTCCCTCCTGCGGGCAGGAAAAACCCCCGAAGGTTCCTGAAGCCTTCGGGGGCAAATGAAAGAGAGAGAAAAGAGAGAATTCACACATTTGTTTCCTGACAATAGTTATTATAGCAGGAAATCTCTCCGTTTCTTGAAAAAACAAAGAACGATCCATGAACGATTTATGAATTCTCTTCAAAAATCCATACCATCGCCACGTTTAAGCTCCTGAGGAATATGGACCGTACGATAGGCCACCTGCCACATCTTCCGGAGCATCTCCCGGCTGGGCTGGAGCCGGACCTCAAAGAGCTCCTCTTCCTGAATGAACATGACGTAGACCGGAGCACCGTAGGGATCCCGGTCGGTGAGATCCAGCTTTTTAGCTTTGTCCCCATGGATCCGGCGGAAATCAGCCACCAGCGGGCTGTCCTCCTGCGCCATGAGCTGGACATTGTCCATCATAAAGGTTCCGATCGGCTTTCGGGTTTCCCCGCCCTGAACAGCCTCTACGTCCAGCTGGCGGCCCCAGAACTGATACTCATACTCAGTATTGGCCTGTCCAAGCACCTTCCGGCCCAAGAAACCGCAGACCACCGTCAAAATCAGATACAGCGGGTTGATCAGCAGGCCCACAACGGCGCAGATCACGGCCACCACGACATACAGCGTACCCATGAGCTTGACATTTTTAACGGGGGGTGGGGAGATAAGGACTTCGCAGTAGTTATTGTTTTCGGTGAACATGGTCTGGCCTCCTCATTCGTTTTTCTTAGTTTACACTCTTTTCGACCTAAAAACAAGCCCCGGCCTGTTGGCCGGGGCTTTGAGGGTAAGATCAGCGCTCCTCACGGAAGTAGGGAATACCCAGCGCCGCAGGGGGCTGGTCCTCTCTCTTCTTGCGCAGGGAGGTGGTGATAAGAACGATAATCGTGACCACATAGGGCAGCATCTTGAACAGCTCCATGGTGCTCCGGTTCAGGCCGGGGATATAGAGATACATCCAGTAGAGCAGGCCGAAGAGATAAGAGCCCCAGATGGCGTTCAGAGGCCGCCAGGTGGCAAAGATAACCAGAGCCACAGCCAGCCAGCCAAGGGCCTCAATGGTGCCGTCATTGGCCCAGGTGCCCTTGATGTAGTCCATGGTGTAGTACAGGCCGCCCATGCCGGAGATACCGGCACCTACACAGGTGGCCAGATACTTGTAGCGGGTAACATTGATACCGGCAGCGTCGGCGGTGGCGGGGTTTTCGCCCACAGAGCGCAGGTTCAGGCCGGCACGGGTCCGGTTGAGGAAGAAGTGCATGGCCACGGCAGTGATGATGGCCAGAAATACCATGAAGCCATAGCCGAAGAGCAGGCTTCCGATGGGGAAGTCGTCGATCGTCAGGCTGGCAAGACCGGGAATGGTGGTCCGGTAGGTAGCGCTGGAGACGGCCACAGAGATCTGGCCCACGCCGCCGGCCATGGTATTCAGGCTGCCGCCAAAGAAGTTGGCCAGACCGCCGCCAAAAATGGTCAGAGTAAGACCGGTGACGTTCTGATTGGCCCGCAGCGTGATGGTCAGGAAGCTGTAGATCAGTCCGCCCAGAGCGGCAGCCAGGAAGGCGGCCACGAAGGAGATGATCAGGCAGACCACAGGATTGGGATCAGGGTTGCCAAACTCGTAGAAGAAGGAGGCTGCCAGACCGGCGAAGCCGCCCAGATACATGATACCGGGGACACCCAGATTCAGGTTGCCGGACTTCTCGGTAAGGATCTCGCCCATAGCGCCGAACATGATGACGGTGCCGAAGACGACTGCCGACTGCAGCAGCTGTACAATCTGAGAAACGTTCATTTGCCGGCCTCCTTTCCACGCAGGATGAGACGGTAGTTGATAAAGAACTCACTGCCCAGAATAAAGAAGAGGATAATGCCGGTAATGACGTCGGCGGCAAAGTCGTTCAGGTTGAACTGGGAAGCGATCTGAATGGCACCCTTCTCCAGGAAGACCAGCAGGAAGGAGATGAGGACCATGACGAAGGTATTGAACTTGGCCAGCCAGGCAACAATAATCGCGGTAAAGCCACGGCCGCCGGCGGTGGAGGTGGAAATGGTATGGCTGGCACCGGCCACGGCCACGAAGCCGGCCAGACCGCAGATGGCACCGGAGATGGCCATGGTGCGGATGGTGACCTTCTTGACGCTGATACCGGCATAGCGGGCGGTGTTCTCAGAGTCGCCTACCACGGTGATCTCATAGCCCTGCTTGGAATACTTCAGATAGATGAACATGCCCACAGCCAGCGTCATGACAATGATCACATTGAGCAGATAGCTCTGGTCGGCAATCTTGGGGAACCAGCCGGCCTGAGTGGCCTGATTGATCACGCCTACGGTGTTGGAGCCCTTGGGATTCTCCCAGAGCGCCACGCAGTAACTGGTAAGCTGAATGGCCACATAGTTCATCATCAGAGTGAACAGGGTCTCGTTGGTGTTCCAGTAAGCCTTAAAAGCGGCGGGAACGATGCCCCACAGGGCGCCGGCCACCAGACTGACCACTGCCATAATGCACAGCAGAGTAGGGGTGGGAATGCTGGTGCCCAGCATCCGCATAAGACCGGCGGTAGCAATACCGCCCATGAGGATCTGGCCCTCGGCGCCAACGTTCCAGAAGCGCATCTTGAACGCAGGAGCCAGACCGACACCGATACACAGCAGCATCATGGCGTCGCGAATGGTAACCCAGATCCGACGCTCAGAGCCGAAAGCGCCGTCGAACATCGCCTCGTAGACGGCGATGGGGTTGAGCTTGGTGACAGCGAAGATGAACAGGCCGCTGACGATCAGAGAAAGGAGGACGGCGGCGATACGAATGGCGTAAGCCTTGGGACGGGCGATCTCGTCCCGCTTGGCGATACGCAGCAGCGGTTCTTTGCTCAGTTTCATTCCTCAGCACCCTCCTTCTTAAACTTGGTCATAAGCAGACCCACCTCTTCCTTGGTGGTGGTCCGGGCATCCACGATACCGCTGACCTGACCTCCGCAGAGGACCAGAATCCGGTCGCAGAGCTCCAGCAGAACGTCCAGGTCCTCGCCTACATAGACCACAGCAACGCCCTTCATCTTCTGCTCGGTGAGCAGATTATAGATGGTATAGGAGGTATTGATATCCAGTCCGCGAACCGCGTAGGCGGTCATCAGAACAGAGGGATCCTGAGCGATTTCACGGCCCACCAGCACCTTCTGGACATTGCCGCCGGAGAGACGGCGGACAGGGAAGTTGACGCTGGGCGTTACCACTTCCAGCTCCTCCTTCACCGTCTTGGCCAGCTGCTCGGGCTCCTTCCGGTTGGTGAAGAAGCCGTGGCCCTTCCGATAGGAGCGCAGGAGCATATTGCCAGTCATACCCAGCGTGCCGACCAGGCCCATGCCCAGACGATCCTCGGGGACGAAGGCAAGCGCCACACCGGCGCGCTTGATCTGCAGGGGGTCCTTGCCCACCAGCTCAACGGCGTTATCTTCCTGGCCCATGGCACGATAAAGGATGGAGGCGCCCTTTTCTGCCGTCTGCAGACCGGCTACCGCCTCCAGCAGTTCCTTCTGGCCGGAGCCGGCGATACCGGCGATGCCCAGGATCTCGCCGCCCATGGCGGTAAAGCTGACGCTGTCCAGCCGCTTGACCCCCAGCGCGTCGTAAATGGTCAGATCTTTGACCTCCAGACGGGGGACGGTATTCTTCGGCTCAGGACGGTCGATATTCAGGGTGGTAGCCCGGCCCACCATCATGTCGGTGAGCTTCTGGGGATCGGTATCACAGGTGGCCACGTCACCGATATACTTGCCCTTGCGCAGAACGGCAACCCGGTCGGAGACGTCCATAACCTCGTGGAGCTTATGGGTGATAATGACCATCGCCTTGCCGTCAGCCTTCATATTACGCATCACGTCGAACAGGCGGTCGGTCTCCTGAGGGGTCAGAACGGCGGTGGGCTCATCCAGGATCAAAATGTCTGCGCCACGGTAGAGGACCTTGACGATCTCTACCGTCTGCTTTTCAGAGACAGACATATCATAGACTTTCTTATTGGGATCAATGACAAAGCCGTACTTGTCGCTGATCTCGCGGATCTTAGCGGCAGCTGCCTTCAGATCCAGCTTGCCCTCGGTCTCCAGACCGAGAACAATATTTTCCGCGGCGGTAAAGACATCGACCAGCTTAAAATGCTGGTGGATCATGCCGATACCACAGGCGAAGGCGTCTTTGGGGGAGGCAATGGTGACAGGATTGCCGTTCACCAGAATCTCGCCCTCATCGGGATAGTAAATGCCGGAGAGCATATTCATCAGCGTGGTCTTGCCGCTGCCGTTTTCACCCAGCAGGGACAGGATCTCGCCCCGACGGATCTCCATACTGATATGGTCGTTGGCAATCACCTTTTTGCCGAAGCGTTTGGTGATGCCCCGTAACTCAATGGCGCTGGTCAGTTCCAAATGGATCTTCCTTTCTTTATTTGTCAGGCTCCGTAACCACCGGAGGGAAAGAAAAGGGAAAAAGGCTCCGGTGGCATTCGGCCGGAGGATAGGGTTTGCTCTCGCTGGAGAAAACCTTGAAGAGGGGCTGCCCGAGGGCAGCCCCTCCCGATGGGGTTACTGTTTAGAGGCGAATCAGTTCAGCTCGGTGATGCCATTGATGCGCAGAGCGAAGTAAGGAGCAGAGCGCAGGGTGGACTCAACGAAAGCACCGTCAACAACAGCCTCGCCGGCGTCGTTGACCCAGTCACCGTTGGTGTCCAGACCGAAAGCGGAAGTGACATGGCCGTCAGCGTCGACAGTGTAGGAACCGTCAGCGGACTCAGCGCAGGTGAACTTGGAGGTATCGAAGACCTTCAGGCTACCGTCAGCGATGCCAGCCCAGGCAGCGTCAACAGCTTCCTTGGTGCCCTCGGCGCAGCTGGGGCCCAGATCGGAGATCATAACGGCATTGTTAGCGGAACCGGCGGAGTAGTCGGTGGGAACATTGCCTTCCTGGAAAGCCTTGATGGTGGCGGCATACAGGACGGACCAGTTGTTCTGAGCGGAGGTCAGAGCGGCAGTGGGGGCAACAGCCAGCATGTCGATGTTGTAGCCGACGGAGTAGGCAACGTTGCCGGCGTCCAGAGCGGCCTGGACAGCGGAGGGAGCGCCGGTGGAGTCAGCGTGCTGACCGATGATGACGCAGCCCTTGCTCATCAGAGCGTTGGCAGCCTCGCCCTCAGCGACGGGGTCATACCAGGAGTTGGTGTACTGAACGTCCATGTGAGCCTCAGGAACGATGGACTGGATGCCCAGGAAGAAAGCGGTGTAGCCGGAGACGACCTCGGCATAGGGGAAGGCGCCAACATAGCCCACATAGGGATCGGTAACAGTGCCGGCGTCCATGAGCTCCTTCAGCTTCATGCCGGCAACAACACCGGAAACATAGCGGGACTCATAGGTGTAGGGGAAGATGTTCTTCAGGTTGGTCAGGCCGGAGGGAGCAGCCAGATCGCCGGTAGCGGCAACGAAGGTGATCTCAGGATACTCGGCAGCAGCCTGCTGCATGTAGGTCTGATGGCCATAGGAGTCGGAGAAGATCAGGTTGCAGCCGTCTTCAGCCAGGTCAACAGCGGTGTCATAGCAGGTTTCGTCTTCGGGGATGTTGTACTTGAAGGTGACAGCGGACAGGTCAATGCCCAGCTCAGCGCAAGCGCCCTTCAGACCGTCGATGTGGGCCACGTCGTAGCCGGAGTTCTCGTCGTGAACGCAGATCAGGCCGATCTTCAGCTCAGCAGCGGTTTCCTCAGCAGGCTCCTCAGCGGGCTCCTCAGCGGGCTCCTCAGCAGCAGGCTCTTCAGCGGGCTCTTCGGCGGGCTCTTCAGCGGCGCCGCAAGCGACCAGGGACAGGCACATGACCAGTGCCAGCAGCATTGCGAGCAGTTTCTTCATGGTTCGTTCCTCCTATTAATGTATGTGCTCAATCGGCTCAGGCCGTAGAAGCTAACATGACCCGTCCGCCGGAAACCGGTCAAAAAAGGAGCGTCCTTTTCCCCAAGGTTTCACTAAGCGAGATAGGTAAGTTTATATTATCACGGCTGTAAAAAAAAGACAATTGGATTTTAGAAACAAATTCGCTTCGTTACCCCACTGCTTTTGTGCACTTTTCAGTCAGAACGACGAGACCGGAGGGATGCGCTCCCTCCGGTCTGTTTTTCTCTTATTTCAGGAAGCCGTTGATAATTTGGGCTTCCGCTTCCTCCTCGGTCAAACCGAGGGTCATGAGCTTAATCAGCTGGTCGCCGGCAATCTTTCCGATCGCGGCCTCATGGATGAGGGCGGCGTCCACGTCGTTGGCCGTCAGCTCCGGAATGGCCCGGACAGACGCCTCATCCATAATAATGGCGTCGCAGGCGCTGTGTCCGGTACAGGCGGTATTGCCATTGATGGAGGCAAGGAACTTCTGCCGGGACTTGCCCTTGGCCACCGAGCGGGATACCACGTCGGTGCTGGAGCCTCTGCCGTTGAGATCGACGTTAAAAACCGTCTCAGCATACTGCTCTCCGTGGGTCATGAGCTTTTCCTTGACGATAAAGGTAGCGTTCTCCGCCAGCGTGCCCCGGGTCTCCCGGATGGTGGAGTCCACGCCCTTGATCTGGGTGGTGTCCATCTCCAGATAGGCGCCCTCGGCCAGCTCGACGATGGTAGTAGGATTCATAACTACACCGCCGATGCCGTCGCCCTCGCCGTAGTGGCGCTCGACGTACTTGACCCGGGCGTTCTTCTCCAGATAGAACGAATGGATACCGTCGTGGGAGGACTCCTGATCGCCACAGTTATGAATGCCGCAGCCGGCAATAATTACCACATCGGCGTCTTCGCCCACATGAAAATCATTGTAGACCAGATCCTTCAGGCCGGTCTGGGAGAGGACGACAGGAATATGGAGGCTCTCCTTTTTGGTGCCGGGGGCGATATAGATGTCGATACCCGGCTTATCTTCTTTTTTGACGATGGTGATATGCTCGCTGCTCTGAACGGCAGCGGACTGGCCATTGAGCCGGAAACTGTAGGCGCCCTCGGGCACCTCATGGAGCTCTGCCACCTGCTGGACCATCTGGATCTGCAGGGGATCAAAATTCAGCTTCTGGAAAGTCTTCTTTTCGCTCATATCACGTCACCTCAACCCTTTCTGCCGCAGCAGCTTCCGGTGGTCTTGATGCAGCTTCTGCCCTGCAGAAGGCCGGGCAGGATCTCCTCCTTGGCCCCGTGCTGCTGGACCTGGCCGGCGGCCAGTACAACGATCTGATCGGCGATATTCAGGATACGCTCCTGATGAGAGATAATGAGGATGGAGCCCCGGATATCCCGGTGCATCCGTTCAAAGACCTGAATCAGGTTCTGGAAGCTCCAGAGGTCGATACCGGCCTCAGGCTCGTCGAAGAGGCTGAGCTTGGTGCCCCGGGCGATGACGGTGGCAATCTCAATCCGCTTGAGCTCGCCGCCGGAGAGGGAATCATTGACCTCCCGGTTGATATAGTCGGCAGCGCACAGGCCCACCTCGGACAGATAGGCACAGGCGTTATGGACGCTCAGCCGCTTACCGGCAGCCAGGTCCAGCAGGGTCTTGACGGTGATGCCCTTAAACCGGACAGGCTGCTGGAAGGCAAAGCTGATACCCGCCTTGGCCCGCTCGGTAATGGTCATATCGGTGATATCCTGGCCGTCGAGCAGAATCTGGCCTTCGGTGGGCTTGATAATGCCGGCGATCACCTTGGCCAGCGTGGACTTGCCGCCGCCGTTGGGGCCAGTGAAGGCAATAAACCGGCCGTCTAAGGTCAGGTTGATGTCCTGAAGAATGGAGAGGGGCTTACCTTCGCTCTCCACAGTATAAGAAATATGCTTGAGTTCCAGCATGGGTCGTTCTCCTTCGCCCGTATCGTCGGGCTTTTGAAATCTATAAGTTCTTATGTCAGTATAGCACAGGTTCCGAAAGTTGTCATCCGTATTTTGGAAGGGCGGTCGAGCCGCGGAGTGAGGCCGGGAGCGCTCTTTTCTTTTTATACCGTTTATCAGCCGCGAACCTCCCCCGGCGCATTTATATTGGAAAAGCATTTCTGACACTCCGGCACCACTTCTCCCCGTCCGACGCTCCCGCCGGGCAAGGATTTTCTTTCCTTGCCTGAACAGGCGGATTATGCTATGATGGAAAAAATCCGACACGAATGAGGTCTTGTCCTATGAGAATGAGAAAGAAAAAGAACCTGATCCCCCGTATGGAGCGCTGCGCCCGGTGGCAGGTCAAAGATCCTTACTCCATGATGGGCCATTGGCGGGAGCTTTATCCCGAGGCAGAGGAAATTTGGGTGGAGATCGGCTGCGGCAAGGGCACCTTTACCGTAGAGACAGCAAAGCAAAATCCCCACGCCCTGATGATCGCCATTGAGAAGGTGGCCGACGCTCTGGTGGTAGCCATGGAAAAGGCCCGGGATCTGGATTTGAAGAACGTCTTTTTCATCTGCGTGGACGCAAATCAGCTGGGCGAGATCTTCGCCCCCGGAGAGGCTGACCGGATCTATCTCAATTTCTCCGACCCCTGGCCCTCCAAGCGCCACTGCAAACGCCGTCTGACCTATGCCGGCTTCCTGATGAGCTATCGCGCGGCCCTTCGGGAGGGCGGTCAGATCCACTTCAAGACGGATAACCGACCCCTCTTCGACTTCTCCCTCACTCAGTTCCCCATTGCCGGCTACTCCCTCAGCGAGGTGAATTTTAACCTCCATGAGCATGGCGTTCAGGGCGTCATGACCGACTATGAGGCCAAGTTCTCCGCCATGGGTATCCATATCAACCGGTGCGTGGCCACCAAGGGCGAGCTGCCCGATCCTCCCCTTCCCATCGAGGATGTGGCTCTGGCAGAGCCCGAGCCGGGCACCCGGCCCGAGGGTGTATGACGCTCGGGAGAAAAATTCACACTTTCTCCCTTGACATCGGTTTCACCTCTCTTTATAATGACCCCAGTTTTTTTGAAAGAAGGCATCTCTATGGCAATCGACGTCACCATCCAGAGTCTGTACGCTCTGGAGCACACACTTGCCAAAGAATATCTGGAAGGCTTTGTCCATCCTTGGGAAGCTCTGAGCGGTATCGGCGATCTGATCCGCGCTCTGGGTCCCACGCTGGATCCGGAGGTCTATGAGCAAACCGCGCCTCAGGTCTGGGTGGCCAAAAGCGCCTGCGTAGCTCCCACAGCTACCATTCTGCCTCCCACCATTGTCGGGCCCGGGACCGATATCCGGCCCGGCGCCTTCATCCGGGGCTGTGCGCTGATCGGCCAGCGGGTTGTAGTCGGAAATTCCACCGAGCTGAAGAACGTCATCCTCTTTGATGAAGTGCAGGTGCCCCACTACAACTATGTAGGCGACTCCATTCTGGGCTATCGGGCTCATCTGGGCGCCGGCGCCATCACCTCCAACTTCAAGGCTGACCACTCCAAGGTCTCCATCAAGGCCCCCGGCGGTCTTATCTGGGAGACCGGCCGGAATAAGGTAGGCGCCATGTTGGGTGACCGGGCAGAAGTGGGATGCAACAGTGTGCTCAATCCGGGCACCGTTATCGGCCGGGACACCATCATCTATCCCCTCTCCTCCATCCGGGGCGTTATCCCCGGCCGGCACATCTACAAGCGTCAGGACGTACTGGTTATCAGAAAGTAATCTCTTCTTCCATCTGATCAAACAACAGCCCCTGCGGAGCAAACTCCGCAGGGGTATTTTGTCTGGTTTTTCAGTTTTGCGGCAGATGAGCGATTACGCTTAGTAGAAGCACTTTTCCTCCAGCCAGCTCTTCAGCTCGCTGATGGGCACTCTGACCTGCTCCATGGTGTCACGGTCCCGGATGGTAACAGCGTTGTCGGCGGGGGTGTTCTCGTCGCCGATGGTCTCGAAGTCCACGGTGATGCAGTAGGGAGTGCCGATCTCGTCCTCACGGCGATAACGCTTGCCGATAGAGCCGGCGTCATCATAGTCCACCATGAAGTACTTGCTCAGCTGCTCATAGATCTCCAGTGCCTTGGGTGCCAGCTTCTTGGACAGCGGCAGGACAGCAGCCTTAAAGGGAGCCAGAGCGGGATGGAAGCGCATGACCACACGGACGTCGTCGTTGCCCTTCTTGTCCTGACCCACAACTTCCTCGTCATAAGCTTCTACCAGGAAGGCCAGAGTCACACGGTCGGCGCCCAGAGAGGGCTCCACCACGTAGGGGACATAGCGGGTATTGTCGGTGGGGTCGAAATAGGTCAGGTCCTTGCCGGAGGTATTGATATGCTGAGTCAGGTCATAGTTGGTCCGGTCAGCAATGCCCCACAGCTCGCCCCAGCCGAAGGGGAAGAGATACTCGAAGTCGGTAGTAGCCTTGGAGTAGAAGCTCAGCTCCTCCGGATCATGGTCGCGCAGGCGGAGGTTCTCATCCTTCATGTTCAGGTTGAGCAGCCAGTTATGGCAGTAGGTACGCCAGTAGTCAAACCACTCCAGATCGGTATCGGGCTTGCAGAAGAACTCCAGCTCCATCTGCTCAAACTCACGGGTACGGAAGGTGAAGTTGCCGGGAGTGATCTCGTTACGGAAGCTCTTGCCGATCTGGCAGACGCCGAAGGGAACCTTCTTACGGGTAGTGCGCTGGATGGCAGGGAAGTTGACAAAGATGCCCTGCGCAGTCTCGGGACGGAGGTAGACGGTATTCTTGGCATCCTCGGTCACGCCCTGGAAGGTCTTGAACATCAGGTTGAACTGACGGATATCAGTGAAGTTGTGCTTGCCGCAGGTGGGGCAGGGAATCTGATGCTCCTCCACAAACTGACCCATCTCCTCCTGAGAAAAGGCGTCGATGGGCTTGGGCAGTTCAAAGCCGTTTTCGGCGCACCAGTCCTCGATGATCTTGTCGGCGCGGAAGCGCTCCTTGCACTCCTTGCAGTCCATGAGAGGATCGGAGAAGCCGCCCAGATGGCCGGAAGCCACCCAGGTCTGGGGGTTCATAAGAATGGCAGAGTCCAGACCCACGTTGTAGGGGTTCTCCTGGACGAACTTCTTCCACCATGCCTTCTTGACGTTGTTCTTCAGCTCAACGCCCAGAGGGCCATAGTCCCAGGTGTTGGCCAGGCCGCCGTAGATCTCACTGCCGGGGAAGATGAAGCCGCGGCCCTTGCACAGGGCGACGACCTTTTCCATGGTTTTCTGATTGTTCTTCATGTGTCGTTTCCTCCTCTTATCTTTGCGGCCCGGACAAAAGAAAAACGCCCAAAGCTGCCAGTCAGCTTAGGGCGAACATTGCTTGTCCGTGGTGCCACCTAAATTCAGGATATTCCTGCACTCAGCGAGCGGTATGCGCCGCTCTTCCTTCTATAACGGGAAAGACCCGGTGACGCCTACTGGGAACATCGGTTCCGTTGGGGCCACGGCTCAAAGGCGCCTTCCAGCTCTGCCCACGAGGATTTTCACCGGCCATCCTCTCTCTGATGTGGGGAAAGATACTGTACTGTCCCTTCTCACAGCCTGTTTCGAATGTGGCTATTGTAGCACCGCTTCCGCTCCTTGGCAAGGGGGATTTTCGTTTTTTGTTCAAATAGAGCAATCCAGAGGGCAAAAGGCCCGTTTTTAATGGATCTTGTGGGCAAGAACACCCGCTCCCCCTCCCTTTTCTCTTGACCGGAGAGGAAAAACCGGTTATCCTGTTCTCATGCGTCCGAAAAACGCGCGGAATGGGGTCAAATGCCCCGCGAGTCGGTCACTGTGAGGCTCCTTTTGGGAGATCAGCCAGATACGCGCCGGACATCTTTATCCTGCCGGAACCGGGATAGAGCGTCTCTTTGCGCGCTCATTTTCCCGTTTCCCTCCGGGGAGGCGGTTTTTTGCGCAAAGGGGCAGATATCTGTTCCAATTCAAAAGAAAGAAGGAACTCAACAATGAAAACAATACGGCTGACCGCCCTGCTGCTGGCTCTGCTGCTGAGTCTGACCGGCTGCGGCGACGCCACCTCCGCCACCGGCTCAGAGGAAGCCGGTCAGGAGAAGACCATCACCCTTACCGTCACCTACGCCGACGGCAGCGAGGATAGCTTCTCTGTCACCACCACCGCCGACGATCTCAAGACCGCCGCCGAAACAGTGGTCTCACTGGAAGGCTATGAAAGCGCCCTCGGCTATACCATCACCGCCGTCAACGGTGAGAGAGCCGACTTTGAATCCGGGGACAGCGCCTACTGGGCCGTCTATATCAACGGCGAATACGGTCTGTACAGCATTGATGCCCAGCCCATCGCAGACGGCGACCTCTGCGCTCTGATCTATGAGAGCTTCTGATCCCGGCCGACTCTGCCCTCGGGACATTGCCCTGCAGGCTCTTTGCGCCGCCCTTCTCTTTGCCCTGCAGGTGGCTATGGCCGCTTTGCCCAATATTGAGCTGATCAGTCTGCTCATCATCCTCTTCACTCTCCGCTTCGGCCGAAAAGCCCTTCTCGCCATTTATACCTTCGCCCTTCTGGAAGGTATCTGGTACGGCTTTCACATCTGGTGGATTATGTACCTGTACGTCTGGACCATCCTCTGGGCGCTGGTCACCTTCTTCAGCCGGGGCGACCGGCAGCGCGGCAGGCTCTTCTGGGCCGGTCTCAGCGGTCTCTTTGGACTGGTCTATGGCTTTCTCTGCTCCTTCCCCTATCTGGCTCTGGGGGGCATAAAGATGGCCTACAGTTGGTGGCTGGCCGGTCTTCCCTTCGACCTGATCCATGGCGTAAGCAACTTCATTCTGACACTGACCCTCTTCCCCCCGCTGGACCGGGTGACAAAGGCTCTGATATCCGGCGCCTCCCGGTTCTGACTGCCGCGGAACTCCGGCCCGTGACCGTCTGCCGGAACACCGGCAGACGGTTCTCTGCTTCATCGGAAGCAGCTGCCCTTCGGCAGCTCATCGCCACGGTTTCTTTACCGCCGGAAGCCGGAAAAAACTAGACCCCGGACACACTCCACAGTGTCCGGGGTCTTTTCGCTTGATTTACCAGCTCTTGGCCTTTCTGGTCACCTTGCTGGGAGCGGAGCGCCACATGAGCTGGAGCAGATGGTCGTTGGGCTCCAGAATCAGGCAGAGGGGTTCTCTGCCCCGGTAGACGGCCATGTAGCGGTTGGCCGCGCTTTTGTCGCCGGAGGAGCAGTCCAGCGTCTTCATACTCTTGTCCATGAGAGCGCCGGTCAGCTTATCGCTTCCCTCCGGAGCCATGACGGTCAGATTCTCCACGTCATAGCTGCCAACCTTCTTGCGTTTTTTCATATTGATGATCCGGTCCACCCGGAGGGTGCCGTCCAGATACTGATACTCAAACTCCTGATTCACCCGGCGCTTCATCAAAATAGCACCGATCAGGAAGGGAATGGCAAGAATCCACGCGATCAGGTAAAAGAGGCCTGCCACAAGATAGACGGCAAGGGCAATCCACAGCGCCTTGCTCAGAATAATCTCCCAGCGGGGCCGCTTAACCTTGACCAGCACCTCACAATAGCTGCTGTTATCCACTGTATCGCTCCTTACTTCAGGCTCTGAGCCAGAGCGGCATAGTCACCATAGGGACGAGCGCCCACGATCCGCTTGACCTCCCGGCCGCCTTGAATCGCGACTACGCAGGGAATGCTCATAATACCGAACTGCTGGGCCAGCAGGCCCTCCTGATCCACGTCCACCTTGCCGATCACCACATCGCTGCCGTATTCGGCGGCCAGCTTTTCAATGGCGGGGGCAATCATTCTGCAGGGGCCGCACCAAGTGGCCCAGAAATCAACAATGACCGGCTTGCCGGCGGCCACTGCCTGCTCAAAACCTGCTTTGCTGAAATGGATGACTTCTGCCATGATCCTTACTTCCTTTCTTTGTCTTCTGCTTCCAGCGCCTCGGCGGCGGACTGGCCTGCGATCAGCCCTTCTCCCACCGCTTTGGAGATCTGAAGGGGTTTTCCGGTGCAGTCACCGGCAGCGTAGACGCCGGCGAGGTTGGTTTCCATCCGGCGATTAACCTGAATATGTCCCTCTTCCAGTGCCAGACCGGGGAAGAGGTCGTTGGGAGCGATGGTGTCCCGGAGGATAAAGAGTCCCTGACAAGGCAGCTCCCGGCCGTCGGCCAGCAGACCGGTCACCCGGTCCTGACCCAGCACCCGAAGGTTTCCGGCCTTGATCCACGGGATCTCTGCCATCAGCGCTTCCGGCTTTCCGGGACTCACATAGCTTACCTTGCAGCCGATCCCGTGGAGAAAATTGGCCTCGTGGGGCGCGTCCTTGGCTCTTCCCACCACGATGACCTCCTTCTGCCGGTAGAGCATCCCGTCACAGCTGGCGCAGTAACTGACACCCCGTCCCAGCAGAGCCTCCTCGCCCGGGTATTTCACCCCGCGCTGGATGCCGGGAGCCAAAATGATCTTCCGGCCCTCTGCCACCTCCTCGCCTATGGTAAGGAAAAAGGAAGTCCCCATATCCATGGCGCTGAGCACCCGCCCGGAGCGGAAGTGGGCCCCCATTTGCCGGGCGTGGCTGTGGAAGGTCTCCATCATCTCAGCTCCGGTCAGCCCGGGCAGTCCCAGATAGTTATCCACCAGCGGCGCCTTGCTCAGCGGGTTGTCCTCCCGGGGATTAGAGATGACCAGACAACTCCTGCCCCGGCCCCGGGCAGCCACTGCCGCCGACAGGCCGGCAGGTCCGCCGCCAATGATCAGAATATCATACGTACCGTCCATAGGAGATCTCCTTTCCTGACTGTTCCTGTCTATTGTACCTGTTTTGAAGAAAAAAGGCAACTGCGCCGTGCTCATTCCCCGCTTTCGGGTATAGATTTCTTCCTCCGGGCAAAACTAACTCCATTTCCAGTTCAGGAAGGAGCCGATCTCCCATGTTTTCCATCTCTACCCGCCGGGGCAGAATCCGCCTCGTCAGTTATCTTACCGCCCTGATCCTGCTGCTGGGGCTGGCCGCCCTTCGCTCTGAAGGCGAGAATCTCCAGCTGCGCCGGGCGGTCTCCAACAGCTATGCCCGGGCCTTCTCCCAGCTGACTACCAGTCTGGATAAAATGGATACCGCTCTGCAGAAAGGCCGCTACGTCACTACCTCCTCCATGCTCTGCTCTCTCTGCGGCGAGGTCTACGCCCAGAGCCAAACCGGCCAGATGGCGCTGGCTCAGCTCCCCCTTGCTCACATCCAGTTGGAGCAGACGGCCAGCTTTCTCTCCACCGTGGGCGACTACGCTCTGGCCCTCTCCCGCTCGGCCGGGCATCAGGGAATCTATCAGGAGCAGGAGCAGACCAACTGGCTGGAGCTCTCTCAGGCCGCCCGGACCCTCTCCGGCCAGCTGGAAGAGCTGGAGCTCAGGCTGCTGGAGGGCAATTTCTCCATCGGCGATCTGGAGTCCGCCGAAGCCCGGCTGGATCAGGTCAGCCAGGGGGAGGCCCTCCCGGCAGACGGTTTTTCTCTGGTAGAGGCTGAGTTTCCCCAGCTGCCCAGTCTGATCTACGACGGTCCCTTTTCCCAGCATCTGAGCGGGAAAGCGCCGGCCATGCTGGAAGGTGAGCCGGAGCTGAGCCGTGAGCAGGCCGAGCGTCGGCTGGCCGGGCTGCTGGAGGGCAAGGCCTTCTCCTTTGAAGGAACGGTAGAGGGCGACCTGCCCTGCTATGTCTTCTCCTGTCAGGCGGCGCTTGGCCGCTGCACGGTCTATCTCACCCGGCAGGGCGGGCATCTTCTCTGCTTTGTGACCGAGGGCACCCCCTCCGAGCGCCGACTCTCTCTGGAAGAGGGAATGGAGGCCGCAGACGAGCTGCTGGAGAGAATGGGTTACGAGGATATGGAGGAGAGCTACTATCAGATCCGGCGAAACATTCTCACCGTCAACTATCACTATGAGGAAGAGGACCAGCCGGAGGATGTGCGCTGCTACACCGATCTGGTCAAGGTCTCTGTCTCATTGGCCGACGGCGCTCCCCTCGCCTTTGAAGGCCACGGATATCTGGCCAACCACCGGGACCGCTCCCTTCCGCAGCCCCGAATTTCCCGCGTCCAGGCTGAACAAGCCGTCTCCTCCCGCCTGGAGGTGCTGGAGAGTCGGCTGGCTCTCATCCCCAGCCGGGGCGAAGAGGAAGTGCTCTGCTGGGAGTTTGTCTGCCGAAACGAAGAGGGAGAGCGGGTAATCAGCTATATCAGCGCCGCCGACGGTTCAGAGCAGAGGCTGCTTCTGCTGCTGGAGGACGAGAGCGGCACATTGGTTCTCTAAAATCATAGTCAGATCCTGCTATAAAATGTTGCGCTTCGCCCATTGACTTTCTTTTTCTCAGGAGTAAAATATACAGGATTGGCCTTTGTCCATTCCAAATATGACTGAGAAAAGAAAGAAAGGATCGCAGAAATGAAATTCAACATCAAGAGCGAAAACACTGACGCTCCCATCTACGACGCCCGGCAGCTGGGTACCGGCAAGATGTTCCTGCTGGGCCTGCAGCACACTTTTGCCATGTTCGGCGCCACCGTGCTGGTTCCCCTGCTGACCGGTCTCAGCGTTTCCACCACCCTGCTCATGGCAGGTCTGGGCACTCTGATCTTCCACTTTATGACCAAGGGTCAGATCCCTGCCTTCCTGGGCTCCTCCTTCGCCTTCCTGGGCGGCTATGCCGCTGTGGCTCCTCTGGTAGACGGCCAGCCCAACACTGAGATGCTTCCCTATGCCTGCGGCGGCGTGGTCGTGGCCGGCCTGCTGTATCTGATCGTGGCAGGTCTGGTCAAGGCTGTGGGCGCTGCCCGGGTCATGCGCTTCTTTCCCCCCGTTGTCACCGGTCCCATTATTATCTCCATCGGCCTTATCCTGGCTCCCTCCGCAATCTCCAACTGCGAGACCAACTGGCCTCTGGCTCTGGTTGCTCTCTTCACCGTTATTATCTGCAACATCTGGGGTCGCGGCATGATCAAGATCATCCCCATTATGCTGGGCATTCTGGTCTCCTATGTGGTGGCCGTGGTTACCGGCAACGTGGACTTCTCCGGTGTACAGGCCACCCTGGATCAGGGTCTGGTGGGCGGCATTGTGGCCATCCCCCTGAGCACCTCCAACTTCGCCAAGTTTGATATCAGCGCCATCCTGACCATCGCTCCCCTGGCTCTGGCTACCATGATGGAGCACGTGGGCGACGTCTCTGCCATTGGCGCTACCGTAGAGAAGAACTTTATCAAGGATCCCGGTCTCCACCGCACCCTGCTTGGCGACGGTATCGCTACCATCTTCGCCGCTCTCTTCGGTGGCCCTGCCAACACTACCTACGGCGAGAACACTGGCGTTCTGGCTCTGAGCCGGGTCTATGATCCCGCCGTGGTTCGCATTGCCGCTGTGGTCGCTGTGATTCTGTCCTTCTTCCCCGCTTTTGCCGAGCTGGTTCGCTCTGTTCCCTCTGCCATTATCGGCGGTGTCTCCCTGATCCTCTACGGCATGATCTCCGCCATCGGCGTGCGCAACGTGGTTGAGCACAAGGTGGACTTCACCAAGAGCCGCAATCTGATCATCGCTGCTGTCATTCTGGTCTGCGCTCTGGGCTTCAACTTCAGCGCCGCCGGCGGCATCAGCTTTATGGTTGCCGGTACCCAGATCACTCTGTCCGGTCTGGCCATCGCCTCTCTCTCCGGCATCCTGCTCAACGCCATTCTCCCCGGCAACGACTATCAGTTCGACGCCGAGCAGTAAGGCTTTTCTCTCTGCTTTCCTCAGCCCCTTCCGCTCTGCGGAAGGGGCTTTTTCCTGTCCGCCCTCCCGCAGCAAACAAAAAGCACCGGCAAAGCCGGTGCTTCCTGTTTTGAAAGAGAAAAAGAGAAAGAAAAGAGAGAGAAGTTTATTTGATCCTTGTTTCCTGACAATAGGAAGTATATCACCTTGTCCGGAGGAAAGGATGAAGAAATTGCAAAGGGATTGGGAACAGTCTGTGAACAGCCGCCCTCTTCTTTGCAAAAGAAGAGCCGGTCCGGAGTGCTCCGGACCGGCAAAGGGGTCATCACTTATTCTTATGGCCCTTCAGCGCCTTCATACGCAGTTCGTGATTCAGGATCCGCTTACGCAGGCGAAGGTTATGAGGCGTAACTTCCAGCACCTCGTCGTCGGCCAGGAATTCCAGGCACTGCTCCAGACTCATCTGGCGAGGCGGCACCAGACGCAGCGCCTCATCAGAGCCGGCAGCACGCATATTGGTCAGCTGCTTTTTCTTGCAGACATTGACGGTGATATCCTCAATCTTGGGAGAGACACCCACTACCATGCCCTCATAGACGGGAGTGCCGGCGCCAATAAACAGAGCGCCCCGCTCCTGAGCGTTAAAGAGGCCGTAGGCCACTGCTTCGCCCGTCTCATAGGAGATAAGAGAGCCGGTATTCCGGCGCTGGAGGTCACCCTTATAGGGCGCATAGGAGTCAAAGACAGAGGTCATAATACCCTCGCCCTTGGTAGCAGTGAGGAACTCGTTCCGATAGCCGAAGAGGCCGCGGGAGGGGATCAGGAACTCCACCTTCATCCGGTTGCCTACCGGGTTCATGTCCACCATCTCGCCCTTGCGGGTGCCCAGCGCCTCAATGGCGGCACCCACATATTCAGCGGGCACATCCAGCACCAACCGCTCGATGGGCTCGCACTTGACGCCATCGATCTCCTGGAAGAGGACACGGGGAGGAGAGACCTGGAACTCATAGCCTTCCCGGCGCATGGTCTCAATGAGGATGGACAGGTGCATCTCGCCACGGCCGGCCACATTGAAGGAGTCGGTGGCCGTCTCCAGTTCGCTGATCCGGAGGGAAACGTCCTTCAGTGTCTCCCGGAAGAGCCGGTCCCGGATATTCCGGCTGGTGACATATTTGCCATCCTTGCCGGCAAAGGGAGAGTCATTGACCGAGAAGGTCATCTCCATGGTCGGTGCGGAGATCTGAACGAAGCTCAGAGGCTCCACGCAGTCAGGGGCACAGATGGTGTCGCCGATGGTAATATCGCCGATACCGGACAGGGCGATGATGTTGCCGGCCTCCTGCATCTCGGCAGGAACACGGGACAGGCCGTCAAACTGGAAGAGAGCGGTAGCCTTCATCTTCTTGGAGACCTTGCTCTTGTCGTGGTAGTTGCAGACCACGATTTCCTGATTCTGGCGAATGGTACCCCGCTCGATCCGGCCCACAGCGATCCGGCCCACAAACTCGTTGTAGTCGATGGAGGAGACCAGCATCTGGAAGGGAGCTTCCAGCTCCACCTCAGGAGCGGGGATATACTCCAGAATGGTCTCGAACAGAGGCTTCAGATCGGTACCGGCCACGTCGGGAGAGTAAGAAGCGGTGCCGGCCCGGCCGGAGCAGAAGAGCATGGGGGAATCCAGCTGCTCGTCGGTAGCATCCAGATCCATCAGCAGCTCCAGCACCTCGTCGATGACCTCATGAACCCGCTGGTCAGGGCGGTCTACCTTATTGACCACTACGATAACCCGGTGGCCCAGTTCCAGGGCCCGGGAGAGAACAAAGCGGGTCTGGGGCATGGGGCCCTCGGCAGCGTCTACCAGCAGGATAACGCCGTTGACCATCTTCAGAATCCGCTCCACCTCACCGCCAAAGTCGGCGTGGCCCGGGGTGTCGATAATATTGATTTTGGTATCGCCGTAGGTAACGGCGGTATTCTTCGCCATAATCGTAATGCCGCGCTCCCGCTCCAGATCGCCGGAGTCCATGACACGCTCTACCACTTCCTGATTGTCGCGATAGACACCGCTCTGCTGGAGCAGTGCGTCCACCAGGGTGGTCTTGCCGTGGTCAACGTGAGCGATAATAGCGACGTTTCTCAGCTTGTTCTGCTGCATAATGGAGATGCCTCCTCTGTTTTCTCATAAAAAGAGCCAAAAAATCACATATACATTATAGTCCGTTCATCGCCAATGGCAACCATTTTTCCACACTTTGTTTCAAAATCAGCACTTTCAGTAAAACATCCCCCCTCTCTTCCCAAGCTTTTTGCCATTTTGCCATTTGGTTGCTTTTCCGAAGGAAAGCTGATAAAATCAGGTCAAAGGGACTCTTTGCGGAAAGAAAGGACGATCGTACTATGGCAGCTGTTCTGGAAGTCTGTGTTGGCTCTGTCTCCTCGGCCGTCAACGCCCAGCTGGGTGGCGCGGACCGGGTAGAGCTCTGTTCCAATCTGCTCATTGGCGGCACTACCCCCGGTCTCCACCTGGCAAAGCAGGTCCGGTACCATACCGACCTAAAGATCCGTGTCCTTCTCCGGCCCCGGTTTGGCGACTTCTGCTATGACCGTTACGAGCTGGAGCAGATGGCCGATGAGGCCGCCGAGTATGCCGCGCTGGGTGTGGACGCCATTGTCACCGGTATGCTCACCCCCGACGGTCATCTGGATCTGGCCGCTATGGAGCGGATCCGCTCGGCCATCGGCACCACCACGCTGGCCCTCCATCGGGCCTTTGATATGTGCCGGGACCCGTTCCGGACACTGGAGGAGGCCATCTCTCTGGGTGTGAGTACCATTCTCACCAGCGGTCAGAAGAACTCCGCCTGGGAGGGCCGGACACTGCTGAAGCAGCTGGTCAGCCAGAGCGCCGGCAGGACCGAGATTCTGGCAGGCGCCGGAGTAGGGCCCGGCAATCTCCGGGCACTGGCCGAGACCACCGGCATCCGGGCTTTTCATATGTCAGGCAAGCGGATCAAGGACAGCGCCATGCGCTTTCGCCGGCAGGACGTCAGTATGGGCCTGCCCGGTTTCGACGAGTATCAGCTCTGGGAGACTGACTCAGAAGCTGTTCGGGCCGCCAGTTCCATCCTGCGTTCGCTGGATTGAGTTGCTTGCATTTTCCTCCTCTTACGGGTATAATACTCCTCAGGCAAGGAGGGCGGCTTCACGTTCTCCTTGCCCCAAACGGAAAACGGCCATAGGTTTGAATGGCATCGTATATGCCTTTGTATCTCAGCGGGATCGAGGGTCCCCCGCTCAAACCCTTCCTACAGGATTCAAGCTCGCGTTTCTTCGGGCTTAATCATATAAATTAGCCGTGTCGCAGTAGCTCAGTTGGATAGAGCACACGCCTCCTAAG
>JAFQNL010000031.1 GCA_017395935.1 Oscillospiraceae bacterium | reverse complement strand
GCTTCGCCACCTCCGGCCCCGGCGCCACCAATCTGACCACCGGTATCGCTACCGCCTATATGGATTCCTCTCCCGTTGTCTTTATCACCTGCAACGTGGCCGAGCCCCTGCTGGGCAAGGACTCCTTCCAGGAAGTCGACATCACCGGTATCGCAATGCCCATTACCAAGGCTACCTATCTGGTCCGGGACGCTCAGAGCATCCCCTCCATTATGCGTCAGGCCTTTGCCGTGGCCGCCACCGGCCGTCCCGGCCCTGTGCTCATTGACTTTTTGAAGAACGTGACCAATCCCACCGAGATGGTGGACTTTGAGTTCACCCACTGGACCAAAAACCGCGCCTGCTCCAGTATCCGGGAACTCAACGCCAGCCACGGTCTCAAAGCCTCCGAACCCGACCTGCAGGACATTGACAAACTGGTCGAGATGATTGGCCAGTCAGAGCGGCCGCTCATTATCTGCGGCGGCGGCGTAGTCCGGGGCCGTGCCCATCAGGAGTTCCGCCTCTTTGCCGAGAAGCTGGATGCTCCGGTGGCCATCACCCTCATGGGCGGCGGCGGTTTCCCCGGCGCCCATCCCCTCTCTACCGGCATGATCGGCATGCACGGCTCTCAGGCCTCCAATCAGGCCTGTGACCAGTGTGACCTGCTTATCGCCGTAGGCTGCCGGTTCTCCGACCGGGTGGCCCTCAATCCGGCCACCTTCGCCCAGCAGGCCAAGATCGTCCAGATCGACATTGACCGGGCCGAGATCGACAAGAACGTGCTCACCGACCACCACATTATTGGCAGTGCCAAGCGGGTTCTCCAGCTGCTCAACCAGCGTCTGGGCCAGTTTGAGCACCGGGAGTGGGTCGAGCATATTGTCCCCCTCCGCCAGATCCATACCCCTGAGGACTGCGCCCGTCTGACCCCCAAGCAGGTACTGGACGTGATCCATCGGGCCGCCCCTGAGAACACCATCGTGGCTACCGACGTGGGCCAGCATCAGATGTGGTCCATTCAGTATTTCCACTTTGACTATCCCGGTCAGCTGCTCACCTCCGGCGGCTTCGGCACCATGGGCTTCGGCCTCGGCGCCGCCATCGGCGCCAAGATGGGCAATCCTGACAAGGTGGTCATCCACACGACCGGTGACGGCTGCTTCCGTATGAACTGTCACGAGCTGGCTACGGTGGAGCATTACAACCTGCCCATCATTACCGTCATCTTCAATAACGGCACGCTGGGCATGGTCCGGCAGTGGCAGAATCTGATCTACCAGAAGCGCTTCTCCCAGACCACTCTGGACCGGGGCCCCGACTTCGTCAAGCTGGCTGAGGCCTACGGGCTTAAGGGCAAGCGGGTAACCAATATCGCCGAGATGGAAGAGGCCATTCAGGAGGCCCTCACCTGCGGCTGCGGCTATGTGATTGACTGTATGCTGGATATGGACGAGATGGTTCGTCCTATGGTGCCTGGCGGCGCTCACATCACCAACTATTTGCTCAAGTAAGGGGGTAGAGACAAATGAAACGTGAATTCGACACTGTCAAGAAGCTCTACACCCTTTCCATTCTCGTTAAGGATATTCCCGGCGTCCTCTCTCAGGTGGCCCGGCTCTTCTCCAGAAAAGGATACAATATCGAGTCCATTGCCTCCGGCCCTTCCAAGGAGCCCGGTCTCACCCGGATCACCATCGTCCTCATGGGTGATGAGCTGATGATCGACCAGATCGCCGCCCAGTGCCGGAAACTGCTGCCTGTAATGGCTGTCAAGGTGCTGGCCAATGACAGCTCTATCCAGCGGGAGTTCGCCCTGATCAAGGTCCGGGCCATGGACCTGAACGTACGCAGCGAGATCATTCAGATCGCTGACATTTTCCGGGCACACGTCATTGATGTCTCCCGGCAGACGCTGACCGTCGCTATCTTTGGCGACAGCGACAAAACTTCCGCCCTTCTGGACCTGCTGCGCGACTTCGGCATTCTGGAAGTGGTCCGTACCGGTACTATCGCCATTGAACGCGGGCGTAGCACAATATATGATGATACTAAACTCAAGGAGGAGTATAATTATGGCAAAAATGTATTATGAGAAGGACTGTGACCTGTCCTACCTCGACGGCAAAAAGATCGCCATCGTCGGCTATGGCTCTCAGGGCCACGCCCACGCCATGAACCTGAAGGATTCCGGCTGCGATGTTATCGTTGCTCTGTATAACGGCTCCAAGAGCTGGGCCAAGGCTGAGGCTGAAGGCTTCACCGTTATGACCACCGCCGACGCCACCAAGGCTGCTGACGTGATCATGATCCTCATCAACGATGAGAAGCAGGCCGCCATGTATAACAAGGACATTGCTCCCAACCTGACTGCCGGCAAGGCCATCATGTTCGCCCATGGCTTTAATATCCACTATCAGCAGATCAAGCCCCCCGCAGACGTGGACGTGCTCATGATCGCTCCCAAGGGCCCCGGCCATACCGTTCGTTCCCAGTATGTGGCCGGCAAGGGCGTGCCCTGCCTGATCGCTGTTGAGCAGAATGCCACCGGAAACGCCTATAAGCTGGGTCTGGCCTACGCTGCCGGTATCGGCGGCGCCCGTGGCGGCGTCATGGAGACCACTTTCCAGGACGAGACCGAGACCGACCTGTTCGGCGAGCAGGCTGTCCTCTGCGGCGGCGTGGTCGAGCTGATGAAGCTGGGCTTTGAGACGCTGGTCGAGGCCGGTTATGCCCCCGAGAACGCCTACTTCGAGTGCATCCACGAGATGAAGCTGATCATCGACCTGATCAACAAGGGCGGCGTTGCTATGATGAACTACTCCATCTCCGATACCGCTGAGTACGGCGAGTACGTCTCCGGTCCCCGCGTACTGCCCTACGAGGAGACCAAGAAGAACATGAAGGCCGTCCTCACCGATATTCAGAACGGCAAGTTCGCCGGCAACTGGATCGCCGAGAACAAGAACGGCCGCTGCTTCTTCAACGCTTCCCGCGCCATGCTGGCCAAGCACCCCATGGAGACCGTGGGCGCCGAGCTGCGCAAGAATATGCTCTGGGGCGACGACACCAACCCCGACACCGCTTCCAACTGATATCCTGACCCAAAGGGGGCGGGCACTTGGCCCGCCCCTGCTTTACTCTCCCGTCTGATTCACCGATAAGGCCAGTGGCTGAATATGAAACACTCTCTCGCTCTGTTGCCGAGTCCGCTTCCGAGGGTGAGCCGGACCGGCAGACTGGTCTTTGAAGTGCCCACAGGCGCGGATGACTTCCAGTTCTTCTATTCAGGATCTCTTTTCCGACGGCAACCAGTTCTGCGTCGAGCCCCTTGCGTCCCCCGCTTCTCTTTCTGCCGGGGACCTGTCCGATCTCTGATCTACTTTCACAGGAGGAACCACCATGCGTTCTTATAATGTTACCAAAGGCGTGGAGCGCGCCCCCAACCGCTCTCTGTTTTACGCGCTGGGCCTGACCGAGGAGGAGATGAGCCGTCCCCTGATTGGTGTGGTCAGCTCCCACAACGAGATCGTCCCCGGCCATATGAATCTGGACAAGATCGAGGAGGCTGTCAAGGCCGGCATCCGTGCTGCCGGCGGCACTCCCATCATGTTCCCCGCCATCGCCGTCTGCGACGGCATCGCCATGGGCCACGTGGGCATGAAGTATTCGCTGGTCACCCGGGATCTCATTGCCGACTCCACCGAGGCCATGGCCATCGCCCACCAGTTTGACGGTCTGGTCATGATTCCCAACTGCGACAAGAACGTGCCCGGTCTGCTCATGGCTGCCGCCCGGGTAAATGTACCGACGATCTTTGTCTCCGGCGGTCCCATGCTGGCCGGCCACCTGAAGAACGGCCGCCGCACCTGCCTGAGCCATATGTTCGAGGCCGTTGGCGCCTATCATGCCGGTACCATGGATGCCTGCGGCGTCCGGGAGTACGAAGAGTCCGCCTGCCCCTCCTGCGGCTCCTGCTCCGGTATGTATACGGCCAATTCCATGAACTGCCTTACCGAAGTGCTGGGCATGGGTCTCCGGGGCAACGGCACCATCCCCGCCCCCTACTCCGCCCGGATCCGGCTGGCCAAGCAGGCCGGCATGCAGATCATGACGCTGGTGAAGGAAAACATCTGCCCCCGGGACATTATGACCGAGAAGGCCTTCCAGAACGCTCTGGCTATGGATATGGCGCTGGGCTGCTCTACCAACTCCATGCTCCATCTCCCCGCCATCGCTCACGAGGCCGGCGTGGAACTGAATCTGGACATTGCCAACGAGATCTCCTCCAAGACCCCCAACCTGTGCCACCTGGCTCCCGCCGGCGACACCTTTATGGAGGATCTGGAACAGGCAGGCGGCGTCTACGCCGTCATGAAGGAGCTGACCAAGAAGGGTCTGCTCCACACCGATCTCATCACCTGCACCGGCAAGACCATTGCCGAGAATCTGCAGGGCGTGGAGAATCTGAACACTGACATTATCCGGCCCATCAACGCCCCCTACTCTCCCTACGGCGGTATCGCTGTTCTCCGGGGCAATCTGGCTGCCGAGGGCTGCGTGGTCAAGCAGTCTGCTGTCGCTCCCGAGATGATGACTCACAGCGGTCCTGCCCGGGTCTTTGACAGCGAGGAGGAGGCTATTGCCGCCATCTATGCCGGCAAGATCGTCGCCGGCGACGTGGTTGTCATCCGCTACGAAGGCCCCAAGGGCGGCCCCGGTATGCGGGAGATGCTCAACCCCACCTCCGCCATTATCGGCATGGGTCTGGGCTCCTCTGTGGCTCTGATCACCGACGGCCGTTTCTCCGGCGCTACCCGGGGCGCTGCTATCGGTCATGTCTGCCCCGAGGCTGCCGTAGGCGGTCTGATCGCGCTGGTGGAAGAGGGCGACCTGATCAGTGTGGACATCGCCGGCCACAAGCTGGAGCTGCTGGTGGATCAGGAAACCATCGCCGCCCGCCGGGCCGCATGGACCTGCCCCGAGCCCAAAGTCAAGACCGGTTATCTGGCAAGATATGCCAAGCTGGTCAGCTCTGCTTCCGAAGGCGCCGTACTGAAGGCCTGAGCGTTCGCTGACAATATACAGCCCCTCCCTCGGGAGGGGCTGTTTTCTTTTTAAAAGTTGTGCTATTATTTTCCCAATCCATGTGACCTTTTCTGCTTTTTTGACGCTTATACAGGTGAAGACCTTTTTTGAAAGGAGACGATCTCTTTGGAAGACACTCAAATCGTCGATCTCTATCTGCTTCGAAACGAAGCTGCTATCAGCGAGACCTCCCGGAAATATGGCCTGCGCCTGCGCGCGCTCTCCTCGGACATTACCGGCGACCGGGAGACAGCAGAGGAATGCGAAAACGACACCTACCTCCAGTCCTGGAACTCCATCCCTCCCCATGACCCCAGAGGCTATCTCTACCCCTTTCTGGCAAGGATCATCCGCCATCTGTCCATTGACCGCTGCCGTCAGCGTCAGCGTCTGAAGCGGAGGGCCCATATTCTCCAGCTCAGCGCCGAACTGGAACAGTGCATCCCTGCTCCGGACGATCTGGACTGCCGGGTAGATGACATGGTACTCAAGGAGATCCTGAACCGTTTTCTGTCCGGACTCAGCCCCAGAAAACGGGTGATCTTTCTCCGGCGGTACTGGTATCTGGACTCTGTGGCCCGGATCGCCGGGGAGCTGGGTCTGACGGAGAGCAGTGTAAAAATGACGCTGCTGCGCTGCCGCAGGCAGCTGCGCCGCCAACTGGAACAGGAGGGGATCGCACTGTGAGAGGCGAACATCTGCTGGAAAAGCTGTCCTTAGTGGACGCCGCCTATTTGAAAGAGGCAGAGTGCCCAACCGGACTTGGCAGAAAGAAAGGCCGCCGTTCTGCCCTTTGGGCTGCGGCTGCCGCCTGTCTTTGTCTGCTGCTAATACTGCCCGGCCTGCTCACCGTTTTCCATCAGGCACCCGACGACGATCAGAGTCCTGAGTCAGGAAACGGTCCCCCCAATCTGACGGTAAATGGGCAGGTCTACTATATCTCTCCCTATCTGGTCTCTCAGCGGGAGCTTCCCGAAGGCTACTCTCTTGCCGGGACCGCCGATGTGGGCGGCTATTCCGACTGCGACTATTTCACCAATCCTGAGCAGCCGGAATGGATCTATGTCCAGCAGGAGATGACCACAGACGGCAGTACCGATCAGTATAACACCCTTATTCCCACCGAGCCCCATATGGCCTATGTCCGCTATGTAGATGCCCGGCTCCGGGGGCGGGATCTGATCCACTGTCAGGGAGAATATTATATCTCCCTCTGGAGCGCCAGCTCCTACGGCGAAAATCCGGATGTGACCGGAGAACACTACGACGCTATGGCGTCCCTCTACGGCATTCGGCTGGAAGGTGCGGCTCCTGAAGGCTTCCTCTCTCTGGGTCTGACCGAGTTCTCCGGCTATGACAGTCTGCCAACGGGCACGCTGTCCAGCAACGTGGGCGCTCTGGAGGTCTATGCCCACCCCGATCAGCCCGACCTGATTCTGGTCTCCACCCAGTGGTACACGGCCACCAAAGAGGAGGGAGGGCAGACCCTGCATACCGGCTTTAACGTCTATATCCGTTACGACTGCCCTCTGGCCTGAAACATACAGACGCCCCGAAACGCTTTTGACATTTCGGGGCGTTTGATTATTGTTCATTTTCTTCCGGACTCTGATATTCCAGAATATCTCCGGGCTGGCAGTGGAGCGCCTGACAGATGGCCTCCAGAGTGGAGAAGCGAATGGCGTTCACTCTGCCGTTTTTTAACTTGGACAGGTTTACGTTGGCTACCCCCACCCGCTCGGACAGCTCGTTGAGGGACATCTTCCGGTCAGCCATGACCCGGTCCAGTCTCAGGATAATGGGCATTGTCTCCCCCTCCTCTTTACAGCGTCTCGTCAGAAAGCTGCTGGAGCTCCTCGCCATAGCGGAAGATATAGCTCAGCAGAAACAGGACACTGGCTGTGACCAGAAAAGACAGGTCAAAACCATATTGGATGGTCACCCTGGTAAAGGCTCCGCCCTCCAGCAGCGGCCGGAGCAGGTGTCCGCTGCTCATGACCGTCTCGGCCAGCTGGATCAGATTGACGCCGACGCCCATAACAATGATATAGACAGCCAGCTTCTTCAGATTGGCGCTGATCACATTGGTGAATGGCTTGCCCTCGGTCATGGGGTCCAGTATCTCCAGCACACAGGCAATGGCCTTACCGCAGACAAAGGCCACCACCAGCGCTCCCACGATTTCCACGGCAAGCTGGCTCAGAACGGTCTGAGGCGCAGGGGCATATCCGTCAGCCAGCGAGAATTCCAGCACGCCCAGCGAGATATTCTCATATCCCTCCCCGATCATATCAGGATCCAGGTCAAAGAGGAGCCCGGCGGCGATAATGGCCAGCCCTACCATACAGGCAACCATGGCGATCTTCAGTATCACACTCAGCACCTTAAACAGGCCTCTCAGTGCCTTTGCGGTTTTCATCAGTTGTTCCATATTGTTCCCTCCTGTTGTTTTCTGACTCTATCTTAACAGGGGGTTTTATGTTTGTCAACTACTTTTTAATGTTTATCGTTAATTATTTGATCTCGCACATAAATACCACATCGTGCAGACCCGGCTGTGCCGTATGGAGGGGTTTTGGAATCCCATGCCCCTGTCCTTCTCACCTTTTCGCTCAGATTTCTCTTTTTTCTTTCCTTCTCCTGTGATATACTGTATTGTTGAAGTAGTATGAGAGAAAGGTGGATGGATATGACTTCTCCCCTTCTGGCGTTGATCGCAGAAAATAACTGGGGCGTTTATCAGCCTCTGATGGATCGGCTGATGAACTGGGAGGGCTGGCCTCTCTTTCTGAAAGCGCTCTCCAGTCTGGATCACAGCGCACTGTATGACAGCAAGGTGCATGGCCTGGGCCATATTGAGCGGACGCTGCTCCATGGTGCCTTCTGTGCCATGGAAGAGCCTCTCTCCATGGCTGACACCCAACTGCTGCTGGAGTGCTGCTCCTACCATGATGTAGGACGGATCAACGACCGCTATGACGAGTATCACGGCCTCCGCTCCTCCCAAAAGCTGGCCGATCTCACCGGACGCCACGGCGAGGAGCTTCGGCTCATTCAGGCTGCCGTAGAGGCTCATTCCAAGCAGGATTCCCGGCTGCTGTCTACACTGGACAGCTATCATCATGCCGATCCGGCCCGGGCCCTTCGGCTGGCCCATCTGCTTAAGGACGCAGACGGACTGGACCGGGTCCGAATCTGGGATCTGGATGTGCGCTTCCTCCGCCGGAAGGCCAGCCAGCAGCGGGCCGGCTTTGCCGAGTACCTCTACCAGCGCTATCAGAAAGCGGCCGGCTCCGACCTCATTCCTCAACTGGACTGCCCGAAGATGCAGCGGATGCTCCAGAGCCACTATGACCGCTGGCAGACTAACAAGGAGAATCACTAATGGCAAGAGAACTGACCCGGGCCCAGCTGGTTGAGCGTAGTATCATTAAGAAATACCGGAAAGAGCTCTGGAACCCCTTTATCCTGGCCGTCAAACGCTACGAACTGGTCAAGGAGGGAGACCGGATCGCCGTATGTATCTCCGGCGGCAAGGACTCCATGCTGCTGGCAAAACTGATGCAGCAGCTGCACAAGGTGAGTATTGTCCCCTTCGAGGCGGTCTATCTGGTTATGGATCCGGGCTACAGCCCGGCCAACCGGCAAAAGATTATCGACAACGCCAGTGCGCTGGAAGTGCCCATTCAAATCCGGGACTCCAATATCTTTACTGTGGCCAACAATACCGGCCATTCCCCCTGCTATCTCTGCGCCCGGATGCGCCGGGGGCACCTGTACTCTATGGCAAAGGAGCTGGGCTGCAACAAAATCGCTCTGGGCCACCATTTCTCCGACGTGGTAGAGACTACCGTCATGGGTATGCTCTATGGCGGCCAGATTCAGGCCATGATGCCCAAGCTCCACTCCACCAACTTTGCCGGCATGGAGTTGATCCGGCCCATGTACTGTATTCACGAGGAAGACATTATCGCCTGGAGCCGGTACAACGAGCTCTCCTTCCTCCAGTGCGCCTGCCGGTTCACCGAAAACGCCCTCCAGGGTCAGGGCGGCTCCAAACGGCTAGAAGTCAAGCAGCTGCTGAAAGAACTGCGCCGTGAGAGCCCTCAGGTGGAGAAAAACGTCTTTCAGGCCATTCACAACGTTCAGCTGGATACCTTCCCCGGCTATAAAACCGGCGGCGTGGAGCACAGCTTTCTGGAGTGGTATGACCGGCCCTCTGTCCCCTCCGGGGAAGAGGTCTGAGCCTGCCCTTCCTTCCCTTTGATATCCATTTTACAGAAAAAGAGGAGACCCACCATGCAGAAATTAAACACCGACGTCCCCGTCGTTCCTGAGATGTTCCTGCTCAAAATGGGCGAGCTGGTCCTGAAGGGCCTCAACCGCAAGACCTTTGAGCAGCGCCTTATGGGCAATCTCCAGCGCCGTCTCTATCCCTACGGCCAGTTCCGAACCTATTCCCGCCAGTCCATCGCCTACGTGGAACCCATGAACGAGGATTGCGATCTGGACGGCGCCTGGGAGGGAATGCAGAAGATTTTTGGCTTTGCCTCCCTGTCCCGGGCCCGGGCTTGCCGGAAGGATAAGGACGCCTTCTTTGAGGCAGTGAAAAACTACCTGCACGAGGATCTCATGAACGCCAGAACCTTTAAGGTCGAGTCCAAGCGCTCGGATAAGCATTTCCCCATGACCTCTATCGAGTTGAGCCAGTATGTGGGCGGTCTCATTGCCGAGGCCTATCCTCATCTTACAGTAGACGTCCACAACCCGGAACTTGTCGTCCATCTGGAAGTCCGGGATTTTGCCGGTTACGTCCATGCCAACGCCGCTCAGGGAGCCGGCGGTCTGCCCGTTGGCTCTGCCGGCCGGGCAGTGGCCCTGCTTTCCGGCGGACTGGACTCTCCCGTTGCCTGCTATATGATGGCAAAGCGCGGCCTCGCTCTGGAGATGGTTCACTTTTTCTCCTATCCCTATACCTCGGAAGAGGCCAAAGAAAAGGTGCTGGATCTGGCTAAGCTGATCAGCCCCTACTGCGGCCGGCTCACCGTCAATATCGTTCCCTTTACCAGCATTCAGGAGGATCTCCGCCGGAACTGCCCCGAGCCCTACTTTACCATCGCCATGCGCCGGTATATGATGCGTATTTCCGAGATGGTGGCCGACCGGGTGGGCGCTCACGCTCTGGTTACCGGCGAGAGTCTGGGGCAGGTGGCCAGCCAGACCATGGAGGCCATGGAGTGCACGGGCGCCGTCTGCCGTCTGCCCGTCTTCCGTCCTGTTATCGGCATGGACAAGGAGGAGATCGTCAAGATCGCCCGGAAGATCGGTACCTTCGAGACCTCTATTCTCCCCTATGAAGACTGCTGCACCGTCTTCACCCCTCGCCATCCCCGTACTCACCCCAAAGTCTCCGAACTGGAGGAGATCGAGAAGAACTACAACTGGCAGGCCCTCTGTCAGGAGGCCTTTGATCATATCGAGCGGATCCAGATCCGTCCTCAGGACTGAGCCCACCGCTCCGTCCTATCCCCTTCCCGTTCCAAGGAGGCTGTCTTATGTCCCATACCGCTGAACTCATTGCCGTGGGCACCGAGCTGCTGCTGGGTAATATCTGCAATACCGACGCTCAGATGATCTCCCAGACCCTGTCCGCACTGGGCATCAATGTCTTTTACCATACGGTGGTTGGCGATAATCCCCAGCGGGCCAAAGAGGTCATTCAGGTTGCCCGGAGCCGGGCAGATATTATTATCACTACCGGTGGTCTGGGCCCCACCTGCGACGATCTGACCAAACAGGTGCTGGCGGAGGCCTTTGGCAAAAAGCTGGTTTTTCATGAGGAAAGCGCGAGACGGATTCGGGACTATTTTGCCCGGCGGCTGCCCCACCGGACCATGACAGAGAACAATCTCCAGCAGGCCATGCTTCCCGAAGGCTGTACCGTACTGGATAACGACTGGGGCACCGCACCCGGCTGCGCCTTTGAGGCGGAGGGCTGCACAGTGATCATGCTCCCCGGCCCGCCCAGAGAGTGCCGGGCTATGCTGGAGCATCGGGTCGTCCCCTATCTCCGGCATCTGTCCGAGGGTGTTATTGCTTCTCGTACCCTGAAATTCTTCGGCATCGGCGAGTCCATGCTGGAAGCTCAGCTCCGGGACCGGATGCTCTCCATGACCAATCCCACTCTGGCCCCCTACGCCAAGGAGGGAGAGTGTGAGCTGCGTATTACCGCCAAAGCCGCCACCGCCCAGCAGGCGGAGGCCATGCTGCTGCCGGTGGAACGGGAACTGGAAGCCCAGTTCGGCGACCTGATCTACGGCGTGGATGTGCCTAATCTGGAGAGCCGGATCTCCCAGCTGCTCCGGGAGCAGGGCCTTACCCTCTCCTGCGCCGAGAGCTGCACCGGCGGTCTGGCTGCCAAGCGAATGACCGATCTGGCCGGAGCCTCTCAGGTCTTCTCCGGCGGCGTGGTCTGCTACACCAATCAGGTCAAAGAGCGGCTTCTGGGCGTCTCGTCCCGAACGCTGGACACTTATGGCGCCGTATCCAAAGAGACGGCCCGGGAACTGGCACTGGGCTGCGCCCGGCTGATGGGAACCGATCTGGCCATCTCCATTACCGGCGTAGCCGGCCCTGACCCGGATGACCGGGGCAACCCTGTCGGACTGGTCTATATCGGTCTGGCTCACGGAGATCAGGTCTGGGTCCGCCGGTGCCAGCTGGGTTCCGCCCGGGACCGGGTGAGAAACAGTGCTGTTCTCACCGCCTTCGATATGGTCCGCCGCCGGCTTACCGGTCTGAATGTGATCAAGGAGGAGCCATGACAAAAGAACAATACGAGCGCTGGTCAGCTCCGTTTCGTGGAGAAAACCAGGCAAAGGCCCTTCGTCTGGTCAACCGACTGCTGACCTACCCTTGTTATCTGGCCTATCCGTTGGCGCTGGCACTGCTGGCCCTCAGAAAGGACCCGCGGTTCTGGGCCGCTCTGGTCGTTCCCGCTGTTTCCTTTTTGCTGCTGTCGGTCTTCCGGGACCGGTATAACGCCAAGCGCCCCTATGAGGTGCTGGAGATCCAGCCCATTATTATCAAGCACACGAAGGGGCACAGCTTCCCCAGCCGCCATGTCTTCTCCTGCTTTGTTATCGCCATGACCTTTCTCTGGCTCGCTCCTCCTCTGGGACTGCTCTTTCTGCTCATGGGAGCAGGCCTCTGTTACTGCCGAGTGGTCGGTGGCGTCCACTTCCCCCGGGACGTGGCAGCAGGGGCGCTGGTGGGTATTCTCAGCGGCATTCTGGGATATTGGTTCATTTTCTGATCCCGCCTTTGCTTCCTGAAAAAAATATGATATGATACCTCTGACCGGTTCTCCACACCCGGTCCAACCGCCCCTCCCCCGGCAAGGGATGGGCGCTGTACAGGCCGTTCACCTGTACTCTAAATACGAAAATGGAGGTATCCCTGCTATGAACAACAAAACTGCCGTCCGGACACTTTGCCTGAACGCCATGATCGCTGCCGTCTACGCCGCTCTCACCATGGCTCTGCCCGTATTGTCCTACAACGTGGTTCAGGTCCGCCTGGCTGAGGGCCTGACCGTCCTCCCCTTCCTGCTGCCGGAGACCATTCCCGGTCTGGTACTGGGCTGTGCTGTGGCCAATCTGGCCTCCTCCTTCGGTATTGTGGATGTGGTGGTCGGTACCACAGCCACCCTGCTGGCCGGCCTGCTGACCGCCAGAGCCCCCAACAAATATTTGGCCCCTCTCCCTCCGGTCATTCTCAACGCCCTTCTGGTGGGCGCTGAGCTCACCTGGTTCCAGACCGGCTTTGGACCCGGCGCTCTGGAGGCCTTCGGCCTCAACGCGCTGTCTATTGCCGCCGGAGAGCTGGTTGCCTGCTATCTGATCGGTATGCTCATTATCAATTACCTGCCCGGCACTGTCGCCTTCCGCCGTTGGAAAGGGCGGACCCTGGCAGGCCGCTGAGATTCCCCCGAAAGGAGGCCAGTCCGGATGCTGATTACCAATCTGACCTATTTCTTCTGCGACTTTGTGGGCACTGCCGCCTTTGCCATTTCCGGCGCCATGGTGGCCTGCCGGAAGGGCGCCGATCTCTTCGGCGTTATCTTTCTCACCGAGGTCACCTCACTGGGCGGCGGTATGCTCCGGGACGTGCTGCTGGGTCGGTTCCCTCCGGCTCTGTTTACCAACTGGACGGCTCTGATCACCGCTCTCGTCATGGCACTGGTGGTCTTTTTCTCCATCCATTACCATCACGACGCCTACCTGAAGGAAACAACCAAGGTAGCTCAGTTCAACCGGATTGTGGACTCAGCCGGTCTGGGGCTTTTTGCCGTGGTTGGCTGTCAGGTGGCCATCCAGTCCGGCCATGAGGCCAACGGCTTTCTTGTCATTATGATGGGGATGCTCACCGCCGTAGGGGGAGGCCTGCTCCGTGATGTGCTGATCCGGGAGATCCCTTATATCTTTACCAAACATGTTTACGCTGTGGCCGCTATTGCCGGCGCCTGCGTCTACTATCTTCTCTTCCGGCTGAACGTGGCCGAGCCGGCAGCCGTTATTCTGGGCACGTTGACCACCTTTACCCTCCGGTGTCTGGCCGCAAAATATCGCTGGAACCTGCCCAGACCCTGATCCCATGCTACTCAGGAGGTTTTTCTTATGCTGAATGTAAAACTGATCGCTCATACTCCCGACCCTGAGCGGGTCGTGGCTGCCGCTGCCCGTCTGTGCTATTCTGCCGTAGGTGTAGACGCTCTGCTGGAAAAATCCACCCCCGAGAGCGACGCCAAATTTGTCCGGATGCTGGCCGGTCTGGGGCACGCCAGCCCCATCGAGCACGCCAGCTTTACCTTCGGAATCGAGGGCGTCAGCCGTGCGCTGCTGGCTCAGATTACCCGCCATCGCCTCGCCTCCTTCTCCGTCCAGAGCCAGCGCTATGTCCGGCTCAATGACTTCAAATTTGTCGTTCCCCCTGAGGTAGAGTCTGACCCAGCTTCCAAGGAAGCCTTCCTCAAGGCCATGGAGGAAGAAGGCCGGCACTATCTGAATATTGCCGCCGCCCTTCAGGCCAAGCACAAGGCCGCTTTTCTGGCCGAGGGTCTGTCCGAGAAGGAGGCCGAGCGCAAGGCTGAAAAGATGGCCAACGAGGACGCCCGCTTCGTTCTCCCCAACGCCTGTGAGACCAAGATGGTCATGACTATGAATGCCCGGAGCCTGCAAAACTTCTTCCGTCTGCGCTGCTGCAATCGGGCTCAGTGGGAGATCCGTGCGCTGGCCGAGGAGATGTACAAGCTGGTCTACCCTGTCGCCCCCGCTCTCTTCGAGACTGCCGGACCTCCCTGCGTAGCCGGTCCCTGTCCGGAGGGCAAGATGTGCTGCGGCAAGACCAAAGAGGTCCGGGAGCACTACGCTCAACTCAAGGCTCAGCTGAGCAAGTGAGGCCCAAGGCATGAACATTCAGATCTTCGGCAAAAGCAAATGCTTTGATACAAAAAAAGCCCAGCGCTACTTTAAGGAGCGCCGGGTCAAGTTTCAAAATGTGGACATTCTCAAGTTCGGCATGAGCAAGGGCGAGCTGACTTCGGTCATCCGGGCCGTGGGCGGCATGGACAAGCTGATAGACGAAAAGCATCCGGACGCTCCCCTGCTGTCCTATCTGGCTCTGGAAAGCCAGAAGCTGGAACACCTGTTGGACGATCCCAGTCTGCTCAGAACCCCGATCGTCCGAAACGGCAGACAGGCCACCGTAGGCTATCAGCCCGAGGTATGGAAAAGCTGGGAATGATCCCCCCTGTTTCAACAGCCATCGACCGGCGGAGACGCGCAAAGCAGCGCGGTCTCCGCTGTTTTTTTGCAAAAACCGGGACACGCTCTGACTCTGAGCGTGTCCCGGCAGGGGACGGATTGATACGCTTCTCATTTCAGCCATGCAATGGCTTCGATCTCACACAGAACGCCCTTAGGAAGGTCCTTCACCGCCACACAGGATCGGGCCGGCCGGGAGATAAAGTAACGGGCATAGACCTCGTTAAAGGCGGCAAAGTCCGCCATGTCGGCCAGAAAACAGGTGGTCTTAATGACCTGCTCCATGGAGCCGCCGCCGGCCTCTACAATGGCCTGAACGTTTCTGCAGGACTGCTCCGCCTGAGCGGCAATCCCCTCGGGGATGGCGCCGGTGGCGGGGTCTACCGGGATCTGACCGGAGGAGAAGAGCAGGTCGCCGGCAACCATTCCCTGCGAGTAGGGGCCGATCGCGCCGGGGGCGTTGGTGGTGGCAATGGGTCTCATAGACAGTTCTCCTTTTTGCTTGTGATGGGGTTCCGGGTCTTATTCCCGGACGGTGAAGGAATAGCTCAGGCTCTCTGCCTGACCGGGCTCCAGCACCCGGATTCCCGGCTTATGCTCCAGCGCGCTGTCGGTAAAGGCGCATTCGGGCAGCGTAGTCCAGGGCTCGATACAGATATAGTGGGTAAACTCCCGGGTAGTCTGGGTCCAGATGCCCAGATAAGGGAACTGGTCAAATTCCATGGTCAGGCGGATGGAGTTCTTTTTGTTGGCCAGCGTGACCTCATGGACGGGGAGATTTTCCAGCACAATGGTATCCAGGCCAAAGACTCTGGGCGGCAGAGGGAACCGGTCTCCCTGAAGGGGATAGGGCCGATCGCTGCGGACCAGATAGTTCTTTTCGTCCATACCGTAGGGGACGATCTGGCTCTGACCGGGGAACTGGATATAGTAATCGGCCATCTCCTCCCCCTCAAAGAGGGTGGTGCGGAAGCCGTCGTGTCCGCCTACTTCGTAGTACATAGTCTTGGTGTCCCGGTTCAGGACGGTATGGCGCTTGGTCAGCTTGCCGCCGTCAAGGATATAGGTCACCTGGAGACGGAAGGCAAAGGGGTACTTTGTCAGCGTATCGGCATCCTCTTCCAGCTGGAAGGTGACAGAGGTACTGCTCTGGTCGACGACGGTAAACTCCTTATCCCGGGCAAAGCCATGCTGGCTGATGGCGTATTGTTTGCCGTGGACCGTATACTTATTGTCTCTCAGCCGGCCGATAATGGGGAAAAGAATAGGTGCGTGGCGGCCCCAGACGGCAGGGTCTGCCTGCCAGAGAAGTTCGACTCCGCTATGGGTGCAGACGCTGGTCAACTGGGCTCCCTTAGTATCAATATGGATGGTAAGCTGATCGGAAAGCAGTGTAACGATCATTGTGACCCCTCCTATAGAGTTTATGAAACCATTATAACATAAGTTTTCTCTCTGACCAGTATTTTTTCTAAATTTCCGCCTCCTGACCGGCTCCGGCCGGGAAAAGGTTTGACAGCCGGGGGGGATTAGTGATACCATAGAACATCGGAAGGTCCGGTCCCTTCCTTTACGAAGAAAAGAGAACTAAGCGAAGAGAGTGATCTGTATGCTGAAGAGCTATATCCCCCGGGACTACGCCCCTCTTTTGAGTCTTTATGATACCCAGAAGGCCATCGGCCTGATTAAGCGGCTGTTTGAGGATCATCTGTGCGGCGCGCTGAATCTTTACCGTGTCTCCGCTCCCCTGTTTGTCGAGGCCGCATCCGGTCTGAACGACGATCTGAATGGCGTGGAACGGGCTGTCAGCTTTGATATTCCCGCTACCGGCGGCGACGCTCAGGTCGTCCACTCGCTGGCCAAGTGGAAGCGCATGGCTCTCTACCGGTTCGGCTTCTCCGCCGGCACCGGTCTTGTCACCGACATGAACGCCATCCGCCGGGACGAGGATCTGGACAACCTCCACTCTATCTATGTGGACCAGTGGGACTGGGAAAAGGTGATCGCTCCCCGGGACCGGAACATGGAGTATCTGGAAAAGACGGTCAAGCTTATTGTCCGCGCCATCTGCGATACCCAGAATATTATCCGCAATATCTACGGCCAGATGTGCTCCATCCCTCAGCTGTGCGATAAGGTCACCTTTATCACCAGTCAGGAGCTGGAGGATCTCTATCCCCAGCTCTCCCCCAAGGAGCGGGAAGAGGTCTTCACCCGTGAGCATAAGACCGTCTTTATCAGTCAGATCGGCGGCGCCCTCAAGTCTGGTAAGCCCCATGACGGCCGCGCGCCCGACTACGATGACTGGAGCATGAACGGCGACATTCTTTTCTGGAACGAAGTGCTGGACTGCGCCTGTGAGATCTCCTCCATGGGTATCCGTGTCGATCCCGCGGCTATGGACCGTCAGCTGACCATCTCCGGCTGCGACGATCGGAGAGAGCTCCAGTTCCACAAAATGCTGCTGGCTGACCAGCTCCCCCTCACCATCGGCGGCGGTATCGGCCAGAGCCGGCTGTGTATGCTGCTGCTGGGCAAGGCCCATATCGGCGAGGTCCAGTCCTCTGTCTGGGACCAGGAGACCGTTCGGGTCTGCCACGAGGCCGCTGTTCCCCTGCTGTAAATCCCTCCTGAAAACGCATTCCGCCTGTACCCGATCGGGTACAGGCGTTTTTTTCTCTTTATCGGTGGTAGCCCACCTCTGTTTTCAGTTCCCGCTGCTCAAAGAGCCAGCTGACAGCCAGCTGATAATCCTCCAGTCGCTGGGCCTTGCGAATCGCCTTGGCCTCCTTGCCCCCATCCGGGAAGAGGCAGATCATATAGAACCAGAGCTCCTTCATCCAGCAGAGCACATTCCGGTCTCCCGAAAGCCGGATCCGGTACTCTTCCAAAAGCTGGTCATGGAAGGCGCGCAGCTCCTGCCGGGTGACCGGCCGACCCTCTTTTCTCTCCCGAACCAAACCGGGATTGCCAATCAGGCCCCGGCCCAGCATGAGCCGATCAGTCTGGGGAAAGCGTTGGGCAAAGGCCTCTATCCCCCGAGCAGTAAAGAGATCCCCGTTGTAGCACACCGGCCATGGCGCACCCTCCAGACTTCTGGCAAAGCAGTCTTGCCGGACCGGTCCTTTGTACTGGTCATCCAGAACACGGGCGTGGACAATCAGCTCGGTCATGGGATAGCGGCGGTAGAGCTTCAGCAGGTCATCAAACTCTTCCTCTTCGCTGATACCCAGTCGGGTCTTAACTGAAATGGGCAGCGGACTTTTGGCGAAGATCTCGTCCAGAAGCCGCTCCAGCTCCTCCGGCCGCTCCAGCAAGCCGCAGCCCTTGCCCCGGGTGACCACCGTCCGGGCTGGGCAGCCCAGATTCAGATTGACTTCCCCATAGCCCAGCTCGGCCAGCCGTCTGGCTCCTTCCAGAAACCGGTCGGCCCGGTTGGTCAACATCTGGGGGACGACAGGAATTCCCCGATTTTCCGCCGGGTCTATCTCACGCTTATCCCGCCCGTCAAAGCATTTACCCTCTCTCGGCTCCAGAAAGGGGATAAAATACCGGTCCAGGCCGGGGAAGTGGGTGGCGTGAACACGCCGATACAGACTGCCGGTCACCCCCTCCATGGGAGCAAAGTAATACTTCATATCCGTCTACCTCGTGATCGTGGCGATTTTTTACAGTGTACCAGAATCTCTCTCTTCCCGCAACGGTGCATCTGTCTGTATATCCCTTCCGGTTAGAATTGTATTTTGACTTATTTGCGTCTATGTGTTATGATTATGTGGTAATATGGATTAATATGAGCCGGCATAACCGGTTTTCCTGAAAGGATGTCAGTTCGAGTATGAAGAATCGTCCCTATCCTCTGTATATGACCCTTCCCCAGTTGGAGAATGTCCGCCAGATGCTGGAGATCAAGGCCTCCACCTGTCCGGATAAGGTCGCATTCCGCTATATGCCTACCCGCAAGGTCATCGTTGAGAAGACCTACAAGGAAGTTTATCAGGAAGCCCGCTATCTGGCCACCTATCTGCTCAAGCGGGGTGTGCGTAACCGCAATATCGCCCTTATGGGTGAAAACTCCTATCAGTGGCTGATCTCCTTCCTGGCTATTATCATTTCCGGCAACGTGGCCGTCCTGCTGGCCAAAGAGTTCTCCGCCACCGAGGTGGGCGTGCTCATGGCTCAGACCGACACCGACCTGATCGTTGCCAGTAAGAACTGCATCAAGGTTCTGGAGCCCGGTAAGAAAAAGCTGGGTCGGGTCCGTATTATGGACCTGTCCGAGGTGGACGAGTGGATTGACAAGGGCCGCAAGTTCTATGAGCGGGGCCGCCATCCTCTCGACGGCATCAATATCGACGTGGATAAGCCCTGTGCCATCTTCTTCACCTCCGGCACCAGCGGCAGCAGCAAGGCCGTTCTTCACACCCAGCGCAGCCTGATGACCAATATTAATCAGTCCGCCAAGAACTTCCTGCCCCCCGAGAACAGCTCCACCATGGCCGTTCTCCCCTTTAACCATGCCTTTGGTCTGAACACCAGTGTTCTCATGGCCTTCCATTACGGTGTGGATATCTTCATCAATTCCAGTCTGGCCGACTTCATGAAGGAGATCCCTGTGGCTAAGCCCACCGTTCTCTTCCTGGTCCCCCTGTTCGTTGAGACCTTCTCCAAGACCATCTGGCGCACTGCCAAGAAGCAGGGCCGGGAGAAGACCCTGCGCCGGGGCATGGCCCTCAGCGACGCCATGCTCAAGGTAGGCGTTGACAAGCGTCAGGAGCTCTTTAAAGACGTTCTGGGCAAGTTTGGCGGCCGGCTGCAGTATATTATCTGCGGCGGCGCTCCTCTGGACCCCCACTATGTGAAGGAGTTCCGTTCTCTGGGTATTGAGCTGCTCAACGGCTACGGTATTACCGAGTGTGCTCCCGTTCTGTCCGTCAACCGTAACTTCCACTATCGGGACGGCAGCGTAGGTCAGATCCTGGACGGCGTCTCCATCCGGATCTACGAGCCTGACGAGAACGGCATCGGTGAGATTCAGGCCCGGGGTGACAACGTGATGGTGGGCTACTATCATGACGAAGCGTCTACTGAAGACGCCTTCCTGGACGGTTGGTACCGGACCGGCGATCTGGGCTATGTGGATAAGGACGGTTTCCTCTTTATCACCGGCCGCGCCAAGAACCTGATCATCCTGGCCAACGGCGAAAACGTCTCTCCCGAGGAGCTGGAACAGACCATCGACCTCTTCCCCGAAGTGGGTGAGGTGGTCTGCTACGAAGAGAACGGCGCCATTACGGCCGAGATCTTCCCCGACGACACGCTGGAGATTGATCCGGAAGAGGCCCGCAAGAATATCGAAGCCCACATCAAGGCCTTCAACGCCACGATGCCCAACTACAAAAAGATCCACAAGATCCGCTTCCGCAGCACCGAGTTTGAAAAGACTGCAACCAAGAAGATCAAGCGCTATCAGGTGGGCAAGAAGAACTGAATCCCCTAAAACTGACTCAGCCGCATCCGTTCGGATGCGGCTGTTTTTTCGGTTAACGACCCTGAAGCGTGAAAAGGCCCCGACGGCGTTGCCGTCGGGGCCAGTCAGTTCAGAAATTCAGGTCAGAGCCAGAGCTTGATTACAGCTGGGGACCAGCGGCGACCAGAGCCTTGCCGGCGTCGTTGCCGGTGTACTTGACGAAGTTCTTGATGAAGCGGGCAGCCAGATCCTGAGCCTTGGCATCCCACTCAGAGGCGTCAGCATAAGTGTTGCGAGGATCGAGGATATTGGTGTCAACGCCGGGCAGCTCGGTGGGGACTTCCAGACCGAAGTAGGGGATGGTCTTGGTGTCAGCCTTCAGGATGGAGCCGTCCAGGATGGCGTCGATAATGCCACGGGT
>JAFQNL010000030.1 GCA_017395935.1 Oscillospiraceae bacterium | reverse complement strand
TCATCGCGGAGCATAAACAGACCCAACTCTTTGCCCAGCTTGCGGTGGTCGCGTTTTTTGGCCTCCTCAATTTTGGCCAGATAGGCATCCAGCTCGTCCTTCTTGGGGAAGGCGATACCATAGATCCGCTGGAGGGTCTCCCGGTTGGAGTCGCCCCGCCAGTAGGCGCCGGTGCAGGAGGTGAGCTTGATGGCGTTGCCCTTGATCCGGCCGGTGGAGTCCAGATGGGGGCCGGCGCACAGGTCGATGAAGTCGCCCTGCTTGTAGAAGGAGATGACGGCATCCTCAGGCAGGTCGTTGATCAGCTCTACCTTGAAGGGCTCCTCCTTCATCAGCTCCAGCGCCTCTTCCCGGGGCAGCTCAAACCGCTCCAGCTTCAGCTTCTCCTTGCAGATCTTGCGCATCTCGCCCTCAATCTGCTCCAGCAGCTCGGGGGTGAAGGCGACGGGAGAGAAGATATCGTAGTAGAAGCCCTCGTCGATGGCCGGGCCGATGGCCAGCTTCACTTCGGGATGCAGGCGCTTGACGGCCTGGGCCAGCACATGGGAGCAGGTATGCCAATACGTCTTGCGATACTGCTCGTTTTCAAAGGTAAATTCGTTTGCCATGGTGTGTTTCCTCCTTAATCTGATTTCCGGGGAGGGAATAAAAAAAATCCCACCCCTGACTGGATCAGGGGTGGGATGAACAGTCATCTCACGGTTCCACCCTGATTGGCGGGGGAAAAGCTCCCTCGTCCACTCATTGGCCGCTGTAACGCGCGGATCACGGCAGGCTTGTAAGCCGGTCTCCCAGCTCATTTTCACCTGCGGCTCCGGGGCGGTGTCACCGGTTTGGTACGCAAAGCGCTTCCAGCTCAAGGCGCTTCTCTCTGGCCGTCCGCTGCGGATTCTTCCCCATCTATGCCGATTATGGAAAGAATATAGCACCAATCCCGAAGAAAGTCAAGGGACAAGCCCCCATTTTACAGTCCGACCAGCAGCTGCTGGCGGAGCTGGGCGTATTCCTCCTAGGTGATCTCTCCGGCGTCATACTGTTTTTTCAGCGCCCGGAGGTCCTTCAGCCGCTGAGCCAGGTCCTGGGTCCAGGAGACCTTGCCCAGCGAGTCCTCCACGTTCTCCTGCCAGAAACGGTCATACTGCTCCCGCAGGGCGCCGTAGTCCTCCTCCCGGGCCCGGAGCTCCATAATCACCCGGGGCCGGCCAAACCGGTCCTCTCCGCCGCAGAGGCGGATTGCCCCCTGCGCCCCCTCCGGGTGCCAGCTCATACAGGAAATATCCTCATAGTTCAGCGTCCGGTCCTGACAGACCAGGCGGTCATCGTAAATATCCACCCGGACCTTCCGGGCAAAGAAAAAGGGAAACTCCCTCGGCTGGGTAAAGCTGTAACGTGCCCGACCCATATCCATTCCTCCTTCCTTCTCGGCTGATGTTCTATCCATTTTATGACGAATCGTCATATTAGTCAATATTACATTTTGTTATATCTCATAATAGGTCAGGGGTGATTCTTATGGCCTATCAACGAATCCGGGATCTGAGAGAGGACCGGGACCTGAAGCAGAAGGACCTGGCCGACTATCTCAACTGTACCCAGTCCTGCTACTCGCTCTACGAAAGCGGCCGGCATGATATTCCATCCGCTACATTATGTAAACTCGCAGATTTTTACCAGACCAGCGTGGACTATCTGCTGGGGCGGACCGACCATCCTGCCCCCTATCCCAGAAGCAGCGCCCCCATGCTGGAGGAGTAAGGGATTCTCCTCCCCCTCTATTAGTAAGAACGCCCCGGCAGCCTCTTGCGCTGCAGCGGCAGGAAAAAAACAAGAGCAGACCGTCCGTGTGTCCGGAGTGCGGTCTGCTCGTATTTTTCCTTCTCTTCACAGGCCATGGGAAAAAGGCGGCGCTGGAAAGTTCTTCCATTTTACATAACTCCGCCCTTTTTCCATTATAGTAAACCCATTTCCATCGAATTGCAAGAGGGGAAAAGATTAAGATTTTTAAAATTCCAGCGAGCGGGTCATATTGTTCAGCCACATATCGCTCCGCAGCAGCCGGAAGCCCACAAAGCACTTGACCAGATCCACGGCGCTGACGGCGATAAAGACCAGGGGCATGGACAGGCTGGTATAATGGGTAAGCCCCCAGGCGATGGGGATCATCAGGCCCCAGACAAAGCCGCTGTCAAAGAGGAGCGTGATCAGCGTCTTGCCGCCGGAGCGGATGGTAAAGTAGGTGGAGTGGAGCACGCCGTTTTGAGGCATACAGATGGCCACAATCAGAATCAGGGTGGAGGCAAGGCTCCGGACCTGATCGCTGGTCTGGTAAATGAGGGGGAAATAGGGCGAGGCCAGCGCCATAACCCCGCCGATGGTCACGCAGCAGAGGAAGGCAAAGGCAATGGTCTTGTAGGCCGTGTCCCGGGCCCGCTCCAGCTCTCCGGCGCCCAGCTGCTGACCGACCAGAATACTGACGGCGCTGCCGATGGCCATAAAGACGGTGGAGAAGACGTTATTGATGGTATTGGAGATATTGAAGGCGGCCACCACCTCCAGACCCCGGACCGAGTAGCACTGAATCAGGACAGTCATGCCCACCGACCAGAGGACCTCGTTGGCTGCCAGCGGCGCCCCCTTGATCACAATCTGTCGGACCAGCCGGCCGGGAATCTTCATACTCCGGTAGGCCCCCCGCAGATAGGGGTTCCGGTCCAGATGGGTATGGGCCCAGATCAGGATAATAGCCAGCTCCACATATCGGGAGAGGACGGTAGCGATGGCGGCGCCGGCCACCCCCAGCGCGGGCAGACCCAGCTTGCCGAAGATAAGCAGATAGTTGAAGATCACGTTGACGATGACGGCGGCCACGCCGGCATACATGGGCACCACATTCTCTCCCGTCTCCCGGAGGGTTCCGGCGTAGGCCTGAGAGATGGCAAAGGGGAACAGGCCGAAGATCATCAGCCGGAGATACTCCACGCCTGACGCCAGCGCCAGCTCCAGATCGGAGCCACTCTCTCCCTCGTGGAGGAAGAGGCCGATCAGCGGCGCTCCCCAGAACAGAAAGATGACCGTTCCGGCGGCAAAGATCAAGCTGCTGGACAGCAGCTTGAACCGGAAGGCGTAGCGGACTCCCTCCATGTCCCGGTTGCCGAAGAACTGGGCGCCATAGATGGAGGCGCCGGAGATAATTCCAAAGAGGGCCAGATTATAGACAAAGATGATCTGGTTGCTGATGGCCACGCCGGACATCTGCTCGGTACCTACCTGCCCAATCATAATATTGTCCAGCAGACCTACAAAGGTGGTAATTCCGTTCTGGATCATAATGGGCACCGCCACCGTCAGAACGGTCCGGTAGAAGTCGGCGGTACCAATCAGTCGCTTGAGTTTCATGGGATATGGCTCGGCTGCTCTCAGTTGAGCGGCCCCTTCTTCCGCAGAGGCCGCTTATTGCCCCGCTCGTCCACCAGATAGGTGTTCTCCAGCTGGCCCACCAGCGAGGCCTTGACGGCGTCGATATACTCCCGGCGGAGGACGTCCCGCTCGGCGATCTCCTCAGGGGTGAGGCCGACTGTCTTGGCCTTTCTGGCCAGTTCGTTGATACGGTCGATCTTTTTCTGTTCCATAATAGATACCTCGTTTTCTCTTCCTCCCGGGAGGAAGTCAGCTTACAGATAGCGTTCCAGCAGCAGATTGATTCTGCCCTTTCGGGACAGTCCGCCCGTCTCGGCCAGCCGGCAGCGGCCCAGACCCCGGCAGGAGATAATATCCCCCTCCCTGACCGGCAGATCAGTCCGGGTGGTCAGAGCCCAGTTCACCGTCATCTTGCCCGCGCGGATATAGTCAGCCATTTTCGCCCGGCTCACCGAGAAGCCGGAGGCAGCCACCGCATCCAGCCGGAGGGTGGCCACGGTATCCCGAATCTGGCGGAAGGCCTGAACGGGAATATGCAGATGGCCCAGGGGTACGGGACTGACCGACAGGCTGACCCGGCCGGCGGAGGTGAGATTTCGCTCCAGATAGCCGGCCATCTCACTGAGCACCAGCAGGTCGCAGCTGTGCTCTGAAACCAGCAGATCGCCCACCGTCTCCCGCTTAATGCCCTGACCCATGAGCGCGCCCAACAGATCCCGGTGGGTCAGGCTGTCGCTCTGATACCACTGGGCCCGGAGGGCGGAGATGGGCTGCTGGTCATAGTCCTCCCAGCTCATCCAATCCGGCAGAAAGACGCAGATCTGCCGCTGCGCTTCCTGATAGCCGCCCCAGAACCGATGGGGGGGATGCCCCTGAGCGGCCAGAAGGTTCCGGACGGCGTTCTGCTCGTCGGGAGAGAGAAAATGGGTGGCCTGTGGGATGCCCCGCCGCTGGGCGGTCTCCATCTGATCCCAAACCCGGCTCAGCAGCAGCCGTTCCTCCGGTGTCCGGGATATTTTTGATAAAAAGTCCGTTCTGTTCATAGGATACATTTTAACAAAGGGGGGAAAGACCGTCAATGAGAGGAGTCGATGAATTACGTCTTGTATTTTCCCCCTTCATCGTCTATAATTTAATCCAGTATATCCTATTTGGGAGGTATCCTTTCTATGGGAAAGCGAACCCGTATGCCTGAGCACGAGGCCAATCTCCTGCTGACCTCCGGTCTGATCCTGGTGATCTGCCTGATTCTGGCGGCCGTGGCCTACTTTGCCTTCCGCCTGGAGATCCTCGATCCCCCCGGCACCAGCGACGCCCCCAGTCGGGTCGGTGTCTCCGACGCGGAAAACTCCGGTCTGGCCACCCCTGACGGCAGCGGCCAAGCCGATCTGCCCCCCCAGCAGGAGCAGGAAGAGACCATTATCCTCTTCCCCGGCTTTGTGGATTTCAGTATCACCAACGGCGTAGACACCGTCTCCCTGTATAATGACAGCGCCAATACCGTCACCCTCTCCTTCACCCTCACCGACGAGGACAGCCAGGTGGTCTTCTCCACCGCCCCCCTCCAGCCCGGCCAGAGCGAGGACTGGAAGGTAACCGACACCTTCGATCCCGGTACCGGCTCCCGGAAAATCACCGTCACCATCGACGCCCAGCGTATCAGCGACGGAGAGGAAATGACCGGAATCGTCTCTGAATTTACTGTTGACATGGGCTGAGCCCCCTGACCCCCACCACTCTCTCAGGCGCACGGCTTTCGCTGTGCGCCTTGCTATCTGTTAGGAGCGAAGAACGATGAAGATCACCGATCCCCGGGCCCTGAGCCATCTCACCGCCTTTTACCATCTGAAGGAGCTGCCCCTGATTCACACGCTGGACAAGCTGCTCAAAGCCATCGACGAGGAGGACGAGGACTGGAGCGAGCTCTACTGCCGGGCCTTTTTCCTGCTGGCCAGAGAGGGCCAGCTCTCTCTGGGCGACTGTATCGCCGACCATCTGCGCTACGACGAGTCCCCTTACGCCCTGGCCGTGGCCAAAGCTCAGGCCTCTCCCCTGCTGATTCAGGCCGCCGCCCACGATCTGGCCCGGCTGGAGAGCCTGCTGGCGCTGGACTGGGCCGGTCTCTGCCGGTCGGTCAGCCCTGCCCTTCCCCTCTGGGAGCGGGGCAGCCTCCCCTCCGCCGAGGAGCTCAACGACTTCTATCGCCGCAGCGGCTGCGGCCAGTTCGCCCGCTATAAGGCCTTCGTCTGGCAGGACGGCAGCCTGATTCCGGTGAAGGAGCCCGACTGCATTCCCCCCGAGGAGATGCTGGGCTACCAGCGCCAGCGGGAGCAGGTGGCCAGCAATACCCGGGCCATGCTGGCCGGCCATCGGGTCAACAATATGCTCCTCTACGGCGTCAGCGGTACCGGCAAGTCGGCTACCGTCAAGTCGCTGCTCAATCTGGAGGGAATGGAAAATCTGCGGCTGATCGAGGTGGACAAGTCCGATCTGGCCGGTATCCCCGAGCTGGTCCGGATGCTGGGCCATCAGCCCCAGAAGTTTATCCTCTTTATCGACGATCTGGCCTTTGACAAGGACGACCGGAACTACTCCCTGCTTAAGACCATTCTGGAAGGCGGCGTCGAGCCCCGGCCGGCCAACGTGGCCGTCTACGCCACCAGCAACCGGCGCCATCTGGTCCGGGAGACCTTCTCCGACCGTCTGGGCGACGAGATCGACGCCACCGAGACCATTCAGGAAAAGACCTCTCTCTCCGAGCGCTTCGGTCTGCGGGTGATCTACCATGAGCTGACCAAGCCCCAGTTCCTGGATATGATCCGGGAGCTGGCCCAGATCCGTCAGGTGCCCATCGACCAGAATGTACTTATGTCGCTGGCCGTCCGCTGGGACGCCCGGAACCCCAACCGTACCCCCCGCTCCGCCGTCCAGTTTATCGACAGCCTGGTCGCCATGTAAAAGCAAATCAGCCCTGTCCGGACCTCACCGGGCAGGGCTGCCTTATTTGCGCGGAAAATATTATGTTAACTTTCCCCTCTCACAAACGTCTCCAGCCGTTCAACCAGTTTATCTGAGCGGGTGGTGGAGATGGTATTGAGAAAGAGCAGGTCTTCCACCTCCAGATCCCGGCAGAGCTGGGCCAGTGTCCGGTCCTCAATCTGGTGGATATAGCGGTAGTCAACGATATAGACCCGCTGGTAGCTGGCGGCCAGAAAGGGGGCGAAGGCGTTTCCGTAGGACTCCTTGACCAGCAGGATGGAGGAGCCATCGGTGATCTCCGGGTTCTCGATCCAGCTGTAGGGGTTGTCGCCGCCGATAAAGGTGACGTATTTGCCTGCCGAATCCGTCTGCTCCACATTGCCCACAATCACATAGGGCCAGTCGGTCCGGTCCTTGTCGGTGATATAGATGGTATTGGTGGCCAGCAGCTCATAGGCCGTCACCGTGTCCGGCGTCTGCTTCATAAGCTGGTTGCCGGTACTGGCGTAGAAGCTGCCCAGAAAACCGGGGAACTGGTGCTCCTCAAATTCCTCCAGACCCGCCGGCTCCCGCTCCGCCTGCAGGCAGAATTGCTGGTAGGCCAGATAGGCTCCCTGGGCCGTCCAGTGGTGATCGGTACGGAAATAGAGGTATTCTCCCCCCAGATAGCCCTCCAGCAGGGTATCATAGACCTCCACCGGCCGGATCTCATCGTCCAGCGAGGCATAGAGGTAGTCGATGGCCTTCTCCTGATCGGAGGTATTGAGCTGGCTCTGGAGCTCCGGAGGGATACAGATGCCCATACTGTTGGGCGCCACCAGAGCAAACACCCGGCACTGATCCCCCAGCTCCTCCGCCGCCCGGTTCAGCGCGGCGGTATAGCGGTCGGCAGTCTCCCGCTTGAAGTTGTAGTATTCATAGCCGCTGCCATCCACCGTAAGCACAGCCCCCATCTGCTGGATCAACGCCTCCTCCGGCAGATCAGGCACGCTCCTTTCCTCCTCCGGCCCTTCGTCCTCCCCCGGCTCCTCAGCCTTCTCCGGCGCCCCGGTCTCCTCTGTCGGCAAAGCCTCCCCTTCCGGCGGCAGAGACGGCCCCTCCCCGCCGCCGCAGCCGGACAGCAGCAGGGTCAGCCCGAGGGCAAAGAGCAAAACAGACAGCTTTTCTTTCATGGCGCTTCCTCCGTAGCAATCATTCTTGTCAGGATTATGTAAATCATTATGGCAATCATTATAGCATCCGGAGCTCTGTAAGAGTTCTGAAAGCGGCGTTAAGCTTTCTGAATTTCCCGCTTCTGATTTCTTCTGACAAAGGAGGACTCTGCCCGGCAATCGCTTTCTTTTTCCCCCTCCCTATGGTATATTATAGTTAGCGTTGGAATCATTTCGGAAAGGAGGTCCCCGCCTGTGACAGTTCAGTTTCCCTTTCGTTTCCGCTTCCGGACAGTGAAAAAAGGCCCTTCCCAACCCCGGAAGGATCCCCGGCTCCCCCGGTCCGTCGGGAAGGATGTACCCGGCTTTCTCCGGGAGATTGAGTCTCTCATCCTCACTCAGGCCGCTGCCGCCGATCTGGCCTATGGAGCAACCATGGCAGCCTTCTACTCCGCCCCCGAGAGCCGGCTGGGGCAGGGCAACGAGGATCTGATCCGCTCTGCCCGGGAGGACTGGTACCGGAGCATCAACGCCCCGGTGATCGCCCTGCTGAAAAAGCGCTGCCCCCTGCTCTGGCGGGACATCCTCTCCCCCGGCGGCAGTCATACCGTGGGCGAGCTCAGCTCCCCCGCCCTGCTCTACCGGAACTGCGCCTACGTCCTCTCCGGCCGGCCGGACCGGAGCCCCATCCGCCTGCCCATCCCCCAGAGCCTGATCGCGCTGGAGCGGAGCCGGAAGGCCATCTATACCCAGACCCTGAAGGAGCACTGGAAGGGTATTCTGCTCCTCCACAGCCCCGCCGGTCCCCACGGCTACGGTGAGAGCTGGTGCTATGATCAGGAGCTGTCTCTCTTCTTCCTGCTCACCCCCGACGACAGCCCGGATCACTGGAATACGCTGGAATACGCCCGGACCACCCGGCAGGAGGCCATGAACGCCCTGTCCGTCGACCTGACCCATCTCCCGGAAACAGAGGAGCTGGCCGGCTACTTCGCCGCCTTTCAAAATGACTACCACGATTTGCCCGAGATCTATTATCGCCTTGCCGATGCCCGGCCGGAACGATAAGCCCTTCCAAAAGACAGAAACAGTGCCCTGCTGACCGAAGATCCGGCCGGCAGGGCACTGCTTATTTGTTTTTCTCTTGTCCGTCTCCCCGCTTATCGTCCGGCAAAGAAGCCCAGAGCCTCCGGATGGACATGGCCGTTGGTGGCCAGAAGATCGCCGTTTTCCACCACCGGCAGAGCGCTTCCGTCCATACCGGTGCAGCAGCCTCCCGCCTCTTTGACGATGAGCATTCCGGCGGCATAGTCCCAGGGCTTGAGGTCGTACTCAAAGTAGACCTCCGCCCGTCCGCAGGCAATCTTGCACAGATCCAGCGCGGCACTTCCTCCCCGGCGGAGATCCTCCGTACGCAGGTAGAGGGCCTTGGCGTCGGAAAAGACCCGGTCCGCCCACTCCTTATGGTAGGGAGAGGTGCCGAAAATAGAGAGGGAATGGGCCAGATCCTTCCGGCCGCTGGTCGAGATGGGCAGCCCGTTGCATCGGGCGCCCTTTCCATAGGAGGCGGAAAAGACCTCCTCCCGGAAGGGGTCGTAGACCACTCCCAGTACCACCCTCCGGCCATCCCAAAGGGCCAGAGAGACCGCGCTCTCCCGATAGTCGTGAATCAGGTTGGTGGTGCCGTCAATGGGGTCCAGAATCCACATGGGCCGCTTCCGGTCCCGGGGAGCGGCGTTCTCCTCCTCGCCCATGAACTGGATCTCCGGCCAGCGCCGGCCCAGCTCCTGCGCCAGCCTGTGCTGGACGGAGAGATCCACCTGCGTGACAAAGTCGGCAAGCCCCTTCTCCCGGACCTGCCCGGCCTGCTCCCGGTCGGTAATCAGAGGCCGCAGAGACCGGACCAGCTCGATAATCTCCCGTTCCCGAATGGCGATTTTCATACTGCTCCTCTTTTCTGCTATGTAAGCTCAGTTCTCTGCCAGATCCAGCAGGGCAGCGCCCACAATGCCGGCGTCGTTGCCCAGCCGGGCCTTGACGAAGCGGGTGGACTGGATTCCCTGACGGAATCGGGTCCGCTGGGCTACCAGCTTCTCCAGCGGATACTGGAGATCCTCCTCCCGCTCGTTGGCCACGCCGCCGCCCAGACAGATGAGCTCGGGGGAGAAGATATTGATGGCGTTGGCAAGTCCGTCGGCCAGATCGGAGAGGTAGCGCTCTACCAGCTCTGCCGCCGCCCGGTCTCCGGCCCGCTTTGCCATAAAGGAGGTTCGGCCGCTGACCTTGCCCCCTCCAATGGTCCACATGAGGCTGTCCGGTGCCTGCTCCATGGCCTCTCTGGTCTGGCGCTTGAGAGCGGTGGCCGAGGAGTACTGCTCCCAGCAGCCCCGGCGGCCACAGCTGCAGAGCTGGCCCCCGGCCCGGATGACCATATGGCCGATCTCGGTGCCCCGGACCTGAATCCCGTGGGAGGAGCGTTTGAGATAGCTGCCGCCTACACCGGTACCCAGCGTAAACATCATAAAGAAGCTGCTCTCCTGTCCGCAGCCGGCCAGACCCTCTCCCAGCACGGCGCAGCAGGCATCGTTATTCAGCAGCACCGGCACATTCCACCGGCTCTGAAAAATTTCCCTGACCGGAGTATGGTCAAAGGGGGCGTTTACCGTCTTAATGGCCACGCCCGTCCGCTGATCCACCGTTCCGGGAATGCCGATCCCCACAGAGCGGACCTGATCCTCCTCCAGCCCTGCCAGCCGGACCGCCTCCCGGGCAATGGAGACCAGACCCAGCGTCATCTCCTCTCCCGTCCGGAAGTCGGAAGCCCGGACCTTGGCGCGGGCGATGATCTCATAGTTATCGTTCACTACGCCGGCCACCAGATTGGTGCCGCCTACGTCGATGCCGATCCGTACCATGGCCCTTCACCTCACATCCGGCCGCTGCCGGCCAGCTGCTGATCGAAGTGGGCGTTGATCTGGTCGGTAAATTCCTTGGCCGCGTTGTAGCCCATCTTCTTATCACGGTTGTTCATGGCGGCCACTTCGATAATGACAGCCAGATTACGGCCCGGCTTTACCGGCACCGTCAGCGTGGGCAGGGGGACATCCAGAATTGAGGTATACCGATCCTCCAGACCCAGCCGGTCATAGAGCATACCGTCCCGCCAGAGCTCCATATTGATGACCATATTGATCTCCTGGCTGTCCTTGACGGCGGCCATACCGAACAGACGGCGAACGTCCACCACGCCGATACCTCTGAGCTCCACGTAATAGCGGATGAGCTCGGGGGCCATGCCAATCAGCGCGTCAGGGCCCACCCGGCGAATCTCCACCGCGTCGTCGGCGATCAGCCGGTGGCCACGCTTAATCAGCTCCACCGCCGTCTCACTCTTACCGACGCCGCTCTCGCCCATCAGCAGGATACCCTCGCCGTAGACCTCCACCAGAACGCCGTGACGGGTAATACAGGGGGCCAGATAGCGGGTCAGGGCGGCAATAATATTGGTCTGGAGCCAGACGGTGGGCTGGTCGCTGGCCAGCAGCACCCGGCCATACTTCTCCGCCGCCTCCCGGCACTCGGGGAAAATCTCCTGACTTCTGGCCACGATCAGGGCGGGAATGGGCCGGGAGAAGAGGTCGTCAAAGCTCTTGGCCCGCTGCTCCGGAGTCAGCTGCGCCAGATAGCTCCATTCCATCCGGCCAATCATCTGGATCCGCTGGTTATCAAAGTAGTCGTAATAGCCCACAATCTGCAGACCGGGCCGGTTCACATTGTGCCGAAACACCTTGACCGAGCCGGGATCGCCGCAAACTACCTCCAGATTAAATTCCTGTACGATCCGGTCCAGACTGATGCTGTGTGCGCCTTCCATAGCTGGCCGCCTCCTTTTCGGGCAAATGTTCTGTCAGATTAAGTATATCGTTTCCCGGGGGAAAAGGCAACTGTTTTGCCCTTCCTTTTGGAAAGAGTCTTTCTCCATCCCCGGCTCACTTTTTTCGAAAAAGAGTGAAAAAATTTGAAATAGGGCTTGATTTTTCTCTCGCCTTCTGCTAGAATTATCAATGCTGTTCTAAAGTAATTTCTAGCGAGGAGGTTTTGCAAAATGGCTAAATGCGACTTTTGCGGCAAGGGCGTAATGTTTGGTATTCAGGTTTCCCATTCCCACCGTCGTTCCAATCGTCCCTGGAAGCCCAACGTGAAGCGCGTCAAGGCGATCGTGAATGGCACTCCCACCCACGTTTACGTCTGCACTAGATGCCTCCGTTCCGGTAAAGTCGAGCGCGCCTAAGCGTTCCGCCGACCGCAAATGCCTCTCTGTTCGGGAAAACAGAGAGGCACTTTTATTTCCCGGCCTTATCTCAGCCGGTCGTCCGGGTTGGTAATCTCCTCCCCGGCCTCACGAAGGCCCTCCTTCACGTCCCGGGCCGCGTCACGGGCGGCGTCCCCCGCCTGTTCCAGCGCGTCCTTCGCGCCCTGCGCCAGTTCTCCCTCCGGCTCCCTATCGGGGCTCTCGGGCAGACGCTCCTCCTCTACCCGGCCGTCCTCCTGGGCGTAGTAGCTGTCCTCCCCGGCGTAGTACCGGTCGTCTTCCTGCCCGTCAGGGACCGCTGCCGGCGCCTCTTCCCGGTTTACACAGCCGGTCAGTACAACCGCCAGCGTCAGCGCAAACAGCGCAAACACCGCTGCCATCCGTTTCATATTCATTCCTCCATCCGTTGACATTCTGCCGCGGTATCCGGCAGTTTCCTTAGTCTGTCCGCCAGGCGAAAAAATACCCGCCTGCAGAGGAAAAAATCCGTCACTTCCCCCATCGAGCCATTGCATTCCCTTCCAGTCTATGTTAAAATAAGAATCATTCCTATTTAATACATTTAGAATGGAGGCGAGCTATGGCACGAACCAGATTTTCCCCCCAGCGAAGTCTGATCCTGGAATACGTCAAGCAGAGCACGGACCACCCCACCGCCGAGGAGATCTATCAGGCGCTGAAGGACTGCTTCCCCGGTCTCAGCCGCGGCACAGTCTACCGCAACCTGAATCTGCTGTCTGACGATGGGATCATATTCAAGCTTCCCCTGCCTGTCGAGCGGTTCGACGGCTTTACCAACCCCCATCCCCATCTTATCTGCAGCGGCTGCGGCAGCGTACATGATCTGAAGATTGACTATGACTCCGGGCTGGATCAGCTGGCCAGCGAAAGCTGCGGCTACCAGATCCAGCGGCATGAGAGCTTCTTCTTCGGTCTCTGCCCCGGCTGCGCCGCCGATCAGCAATAATGGAAAGGAACGATCTATATGGAAACCATTCACTTCCGTCCTAAGGGCGTCTGTGCCCAACAGTTTGAGTTTGACGTGGAAAACGGCGTCATTCTGGCCATGCGTTTTCGCGGCGGCTGCCCCGGCAATCTTTCCGGTATCTCCAAGCTGCTGCCCGGCATGCGTATTGATGAGGTTATCTCCCGTCTGGAGGGAGTCACCTGCGGCTTTAAGCCCACCAGCTGTCCCGACCAGATCTCCCGCGCTCTGAAAGAGTATCGGGACAAGTAAGAGAGGGGGAGCAAAACGATTATGGCCAACAGACAAGCCCCCGGACGCCGTCAGCAGAAGGCTGAGCGCGAATCCTTCCCCGTCCTTCTGGTCATTCTGATCGCAATCGCCTTCGCCCTGCTTCTCTATATTGTCTGGCCCAAGGGGGAAAAGGCCCCGGACGCCGACAATACCCAGATCACCGAGCAGGAGCCGGAGGAGACTCCGGCAGAGGAGGAGCTGCCTCCCGCTGAAGAGGAGCTTCCCGTCGAAGAAGAGCTTCCTGTGGAAGAGGAGCTCCCTGTGGAAGAAGAGCTCCCTGTGGAGGAAGAGCTTCCTGTGGAGGAGGAGCCGGACGTTCTGATAGAGGACCAGCCCCAGCCGGAAGAGATTCCGGAGGAGGAGCCGGAAGCAGTCCTTCCCCCCGCCGATCTGACCCTCGGCGAGCAGATCGCCGAGCTGGCTCTGGAGCAGGTAGGCAAGAGCTACAGCTACGGCACCGCCGGCCCTGACAGCTTTGATGTCTCCGGTCTGCTCTACTACTGCTACGGCCAGCTGGATGTGGACTGTCCCCGTCCGGTCAGCGAACAGGCCGTCTACGGCACCGAGATTGGCCGGAACGATCTGCTCCCCGGTGACGCCCTCTTCTTCTATAACGAGGATCCGGAGCAGATCGGCTTTGCCGGTATCTATATTGGTGAGGGCAAGTTTGTAGCCGCCCGAAACGAGGAAAAGCCGGTAGGCGAGCTGGATCTGGAGGGAAATTACTTCTCCCAGCGCTTTGTCTGTGCCCGGCGCTACTGGGACTGAGCCCCAAGTCAGTCAGCCATAAAAACACGCTCCCCTGATACACTCTGGTATCAGGGGAGCGTTTCTTTTCTTCCGATCCGGACTCAGCTTCGCCCGTTCAGGCGGAGCAGGATCTCATCCAGCAGGGCGTTGGCCGCCTCCTGCTTGCTCAGCAGGGGGAGCTGCTTCTCGCTGTCCGGGGTAATCAGGGTGAGGATATTGGTGTCCACACCAAAGCCGGCGCCGGCCACCTTCAGATTGTTGGCGGCAATCATGTCCAGTTTCTTTTTCTCCAGCTTTTTCCGGCTGTTTTCCAGCATATGCTCGGTCTCCATGGAGAAGCCGCAGAGGAACTGGCCGGGCCGCTTGTTCTGGCCCAGGCAGGCCAGAATATCCCGGGTCCGGGCCAGAGGGATGGACATCTCCCCCTCTTCCTTCTTCTTCATTTTATTCTCAGCCACCGTCGCCGGCCGGTAATCGGCCACCGCCGCCGCCTTAATAATAATATCCATTTCGGCTGCCCGGCTGGTGACCGCCTCAAACATATCCTGGGCTGAGACAATATCCACCACTTCCATATAGGCCGGCTTCTTCAGCTCCACCGGGCCGGAGACCAGCGTCACCTCCGCGCCCCGGCGGGCAGCGGCTGTGGCAATGGCGTAGCCCATCTTGCCCGAGGAATGGTTGGTGAGATAGCGGACCGGGTCCAGCGACTCCCGGGTGGGGCCGGCGGTGACCAGTACCTTCTTACCCTTCATGTCCTTCTCATGGGCCAGCTGCTGGAGACAGACTTCCAGCAGATCCTCCGGCTCGGGCATCTTGCCCTTGCCCACGGCACCGCAGGCCAGCCGGCCGGAGGCAGGCTCGATAATCTCCCAGCCGTACCGGCGGAGGATGTCCAGATTGTCCTGAGTCACCGGGTTTTCATACATTTTTGTATTCATGGCCGGGGCCGCCGCCTTGGGGCAGTTGCAGGCCAGAACGGTGGTGGTCAGCATATCGTCGGCCAGCCCGTGGGCCAGCTTGGCCAGCACATTGGCCGTGGCCGGCGCGATGAGCACAAAGTCTGCCTGATCGGCCACCGATACATGGGCCACATTGTGCTGGAAGTTTCGGTCAAAGGTATCCACCAGCGCCTTATTGCCGGTAAGCTGTTCAAAGGTAATGGGGGAGATAAACTGGGTGGCATTTTCGGTCATGAGCACCTGGACATTGGCGTGCTGCTTGACCAGTACCGAGGCCAGCGAGGCCGACTTATAACAGGCGATACCGCCGGTAACGCCCAGAACGACAGTCTTTCCTCTTAACATACTGCAAATTCCTCCTTTGGAAGCTGCTCTTCTTTCTCTTTTCTATCATAGCACATTCCTTCTCCTAAGACAAGAAAGCGATCTTTTTCTTCTCCCCGCATTTAGTATTTGCATTTCTCCCAACCATCTACTATAATGACTGCGGCAGGAACTTTTTTCCGCCCCCGCGGTACCCATGGACGGACGGCAGGGGGCATCCCCCTTCCCCCCTGCCGGCTATTTATCGTTGCGCTGTATCCCCGTCGGGAACAGCAGCAGGAGGTTGCTTACTTATGAATCAGAGACCATCCAATATCCGCTATATGACCCAGCTGGCTCTGCTGATCGCGGTGGAGCTGGTTATGAAGACCCTCGGTCTGGGCAGCGTCCCCTTCGGCCCGCTGAATATGTCCTTTCTCACCGTCCCCATCGCCGTGGGCGCCATTATTATGGGCCCTGCCGCCGGCGCGATTATGGGCGGCGCCTATGGCATTATGAGCTACTACGACGCCATCACCGGCGTCGGCAATATGACGGCCATCTTCTTCCAGCTGGATCCCGTCAATACCTTCATCCTCTGTGCCGGCACCCGGATTCTGCTGGGCTTCTGCGTGGGCTGGATCTTCAAAGCCGCCCGCAAGCTGGACAAAAAGGGCATCGTCAGCTACTACCTGGGCGCCCTGTCCGCTCCCCTGCTCAATACCTGCTTCTTTATGGGCTATATCGTGCTGGTCTTCTACCAGACTGAGTACATTCAGAATCTGGTCAATCTCCACGGGGCTGTCAACCCCATCCATTTCATTGTCGCTCTGGTAGGCCTGCAGGGTCTGGTAGAGGCTGTGGTCTGCGCTCTGGTGGGCGGTACTGTGGCCAAGGGCGTCTCCCGGGCCTTCAAGCGCTGAGTCCCCCGGCTCTTCCCGGACAAAACAAGATAACCAAACCGGCTCCCATCTCTCACGGGAGCCGTTTTTTTGCACGGAAAAAGGACCCTCCGCCCCAGGCGGAAGGTCCCTCTTTTTCTTTAGCAGTTGCAGAATCAGAACTCGGCGCTACCCACGGTACGGGGATGAGGCAGCACGTCCCGGATGTTGGAGATACCGGTCAGGTACATCACCATGCGCTCGAAGCCCATGCCATAGCCGGCATGGCGGCAGGAGCCGTAGCGGCGCAGATCGCAGTACCAGCGGTAATCCTCGGGGTCCATACCCAGCTCCCGGATCCGGGCCTCCAGAACCTCCAGACGCTCCTCACGCTGGCTGCCGCCGATGAGCTCGCCCACGCCGGGAACCAGACAGTCGGCAGCGGCAACGGTCTTGCCGTCGTCGTTGGCGCGCATATAGAAGGCCTTGATCTCCTTGGGATAGTCGGTGACAAAGACGGGGCGCCGGAAAACCTGCTCGGTCAGATAGCGCTCGTGCTCGGTCTGCAGGTCGCAGCCCCAACTCACCTTGTAGTCAAAGCGGTCGTTGTTCTGCTCCAGAATGGCCACCGCCTCGGTATAGGTGACCCGGCCAAAGTCGGAGTTGGCCACATGCAGCAGCCGCTCCTTCAGGCCCTTGTCCACGAAGGAGTTGAAGAAGTTGATCTCCTCCGGGCACTTTTCCATGACCGTCCGGATCACATACTTGATCATGGCCTCGGCGTTGTCCATATAGCCGGCCAGATCGGTAAAGGCCATCTCAGGCTCGATCATCCAGAACTCGGCGGCATGGCGCTGGGTGTTGGAGTTCTCCGCCCGGAAGGTGGGGCCAAAGGTGTAGACGTTGCCAAACGCCATGGCGAAGTTCTCGGCGTTGAGCTGGCCGGAAACGGTCAGGTTGGCCGACTTGCCGAAGAAGTCCTGGCTGTAGTCCACGGCGCCCTCCTCGGTCCGGGGCAGATCCTCCAGATTCAGCGTCGTCACCTGGAACATTTCGCCGGCGCCCTCGCAGTCGGAAGCGGTGATAATGGGCGTGTGGACGTAGACGAAGCCCTGCTCCTGGAAGAAGCAGTGGATGGCATGGGCAGCCACAGAGCGGACCCGGAAGGCGGCAGAGAAGAGATTGGTCCGGGGACGCAGATGGGCGATGGTACGCAGATACTCTACGGTATGGCGCTTCTTCTGCAGGGGATAGTCGGGGGCGGAGGCGCCCTCCACAAAGACGTCGGCGGCCTTGAGCTCGAAGGGCTGCTTGGCGCCGGGGGTCAGAACAAAGGTGCCCTTGACGATAAAGGCGGTACCCACGTTCTGATGGACGACCTCGTCATAGTTTGCCAGCGTCTCCCGCTCCAGAACTACCTGCAGGGGGGAGAAGCAGCTGCCGTCATTGAGGGAGATAAAGGCAAAGCCCTTCAGATCACGGATGGTCCGGGCCCAGCCGCAGACGGTGACGTTCTTGCCCGCGTAGAGGGCGGAGTCGGCGTGCAGACGGGAAATCGTAATACGTTCCATAATATTCACTCCATTTCGGAATCCTGATCAGCTTTCCCGGAGGGAACGGCTGTCTTTTACGTCATAACAGACTTATTATATACGCCTGTGCCATTATTTGCAAGAAGAGAAGGAAAAAAGCAGCGTCTCCCGCCCGTTTTTTCTGTCTCCGGCCCAGTCTTCCGGTCGGCCATTCCTCCCCGCCCCTACCGCAAGGGGATCCGCGCCCGGGAACAGCTCAGGGCTCAGCCCAGCCCCTCCCGTCAGCCGGATACGGGAGCGGGCGGCAAAGCCCGTTGAACTGCCCTGCTTCCGCCCGCGGCATAGCAGGCTTTTCTCTCTGAGACAGGGCGCTCCCCTCTCCGCCCTTGACAAACCGACGGGAAACAGAGACAATAACAGCAGATACAGAGAATCGAGGGATCTTCATGCTTACACTCAAGCCCCTGTCTCCGGCCGAGCTGGACGACTTTTATCCCCTGCTCCAAGCCCACTTTCCTCCCAGCGAGATCAAGAAGCTCCCCCACTTTCATCAGCTCATTGACGCCGGCGTCTATGAGATGTGGAAGCTGGTGGAGGAGGACACTGTACGGGGTCTGGCCCTGTTTGTTATGGCCCCCGGCGCCCGATATGCCTTTCTGGACTACCTGATGATGATCGACAAGGGAAAGGGCTATGGTACCGCCTGTCTCCGGGCCCTGAAGGAGGTCTATCCTCAGGGCATCCTGCTGGAGACCGAGGCCATTCTGGACTCCCTGCCCCCGGAGGTACAGGCCCTGCGCCGCCGCCGTCAGGCCTTTTATACCCGGGAGGGCTGGGTACCCTATCCGTTCAAAAATAAAATCTGGGGCGAGATTTTCCTGCTCCATCTCTGGGCTCCCAGTCTGCCCGGAGAGGGCGCCAGAGTCTGCGCTCAGGATATGTATCTGGCCTACAAGGTCCAGAACCCCGACCCGGCCCGGCTCAGGGCCAACGTCTTCATTGAAGGCTACTGCAGCAAGGAGGAACTCTTATGAACATTTTGATCGCCATCCCCATGACCGAGGAGCAGAAGAAGACCGTCAGCGCCATCGCTCCTCAGGCCGCCGTAACCTATACCACCGCCGACGACGTCACACAGGAGCAGGTCTCTCAGGCAGAGATTATTCTGGGCAACGTCCCCATCCCCCTGCTGAAAGAGGCCCATCATCTCAAGTGGCTTCAGCTCAACTATGCCGGCAGCGACAACTACGCCGCCCCCGGCGTGCTGCCGGAAGGGGTCATTCTGACCAACGCCTCCGGCGCTTATGGTCTGGCCATCTCCGAGTGTATGCTGGCCGGCACGCTGGCCCTGATCAAGCGTCTGGACGAGTATCAGGTCAATCAGCGCCGCCATATCTGGCAGAATCTGGGTCAGGTCTCCTCCATCGACGGCTCCACCACTCTGGTGGTAGGCTTTGGCGATATCGGCTCCTCCTTCGCCCAGCGGATGCACGCTCTGGGCAGCACCGTGATCGGTATCCGCCGGAACGTCACCGACAAGCCTGACTATGTCTCCGCCCTCTACCAGATGGACAAGCTGGATGAGCTGCTGCCGCTGGCCGACTTTGTGGCCCTCTCCCTGCCTCAGAGCCCTCAGACCCGGAACATCATGGGTGAAAAGCAGTTTGCCCTCATGAAGAAGTCGGCGCTGCTGATCAATGTGGGCCGTGGCAGCGCCGTAGACACCGACGCGCTGGTCGCCGCCCTCAACAGCACCTCCATCGGCGGTGCCGTCATCGACGTGGTCCATCAGGAGCCTCTGCCCGCCGACCATCCGCTCTGGGACTGCCCCCGGCTGATCCTCACTCCCCACGTCACCGGCAACTACAACCTGCCCGAGACGCTGGTCCGGGTGGTCAATATCGCCCTGCGCAATCTGAGCGCCTATCTCAACAGCGGCGAAATGGAGAGCGTAGTGGACTTCAAGACCGGATACCGGAAGCTCTGATCCAGCCCTTCCCGCCCGATCTAACAGTAAAACTGCCCCGCCATTAGGCGGGTGTTCGTAAAACAGTTTATGGAGCGTATCAATACCGATACGCTCCATTTCTTATATCCATACATTCGATTGCAAGCAGCCTTGGCTCTCCCTTTGGGAGAGCTGTCACCGCAGGTGACTGAGAGGGCCTTGCAGCCGGGTTTGAATGGTAATGTCAATTTGTTCGCACACACCACGAAAATCCCTGTCGATATCCCGGTTGGAAAATCGTAAGACCTCCAAGCCCAGAGCCGATAAAAATGCGGAACGTTCTGCGTCATATGCCATACCTTGAGGCTCATAATGCTGGGAACCATCTACTTCGATAACCAGCTTTGCGCAAGCACAGTAAAAGTCCACAATGAATTTTCCGATAATCCGCTGCTTGTAAATCTTTACTGGGTATTTGCGGAGAAAAAGGTACCAGAGCTTGCGCTCATGGGGAGTCATTTCCCTGCGAAGCCGACGGGCATTTTTCAATTGGCTGTTATCTTTTGGTATGGTCATTGTTTGCCCTCTCAGTCGGCTTCGCCGCCAGCTCTCCCAAAGGGAGAGCCAAGTCCCTCTCAGTCGGCTTCACCGCCAGCTCACCCAAAGGGAGAGCCAAGTACCGCGTTCAACGCGCTACACCGAACGGTGTATAGAAGTGCGCCCCTCGGTTTGACATATTGGGATTGGCTTATCCCTTCCTTATAATTCCAATTCCATAATTACCTCATCGTCATCACGGTCTATTTCAACAAAACCAAAGTGCTTATACAGTTTTTTTGCTGCTTCGTTACCCTCAATATAACAAAGGATGACTTTGCTATATTTTCCGTCTTTCTTCATGCTATCTAATACAAGTTTTGTTGCTGTCCGCCCATATCCTTTTCCTTGAAACTGTTCATCGATGAATAGTTCACTGAAAATATACGCATTGAGTAATTCTTCATCGTGATATAAAACCATTCCTATGGGCCTTTCATCTTCGTAAATTAAGAGTGCACGACTTCTGGAGTCTCGATATGCGTATGCTCGTGCAAGAATTGTTGTGCTGTTTGCTACATATACTTCTTGTTCTTTTGAAACCTTTAAGGGAACTCGCCAATTTCCGCCATCAATATCAACTAAATGTACCATTTTATTACCTCGTGAAATTACAGTTTATCTAATTGTTTTTCCCATTTTATCATATCGCTGAAAGATAGAACAATCCCGACAGAGAATCTGTCGGGATTGAAACTGTTATATGAGCATCCGCAGTTAGGCGGGGCAGTTTTTTCTTCCTTTCAGTCTCTCACTTGAGATAAAAACGGTAGGCGGTCTGATGATGGTAGCGCTCTCCCGGCCGGAGAACGGCGGAGGGGAACTGGTCATAGTCCGGGGCGCAGGGGAAGTTCTGGCTCTCCAGACAGAATCCCTGCCGGCCGGCGTAGAGCGCCCCCTCTTTGCAGGGCCGGGGGCCGTCGGGCGAGATAAAGTTGCCGGAATAGAACTGGGTTCCCGGCTGGGTGGTATAGAAGTCCATGGCGATACCCGAGCGCCGGCTCCACGCGGTGGCCGAGGGAGTCTCCATGGAGGGCTCATCCAGCACCATATTCAGGTCGTAGCCCGAGCCAAAGCCGATCATCGGATGGTCAGCGTCAATGTCCCGGCCGATGGGCTTGGGCGTCCGGAAGTCAAAGGGTGTCCCATCTACCGGGCAGATTTCGCCGGTGAGCAGGCTCTGGCTGTTGCTCTCGGTAAAGCGGGAGGCCCGGATGGTCAGCATGGTATCGGTCGCGGGACCGCTGTCATGGCCGTCCAGATTGAAGTAGGTATGGTTGGTCAGGTTGAGGACGGTGGCGCTGTCGGTAACAGCCTGATAGTCAATGAGCAGAGTATTGTCCTCCCTCAGACTGTAGCTCAGCCGGACAGAGAGGTTGCCGGGGAAGCCCTCCTCCCCATCGGGGCTGAGGAAGGAGAAGACCAGACAATCCCCCTCGATGGACCCTTCAAAGTTCCGGAAGCAGTAGCTGCCGTGGAGATGGTTCTCTCCCTCGTTGGGCTGGAGCTGCCAGCTCTGCCCGTCAATGGAAAAGCGGGCGCCGGCCAGCCGGTTGGCATAGCGGCCCACAAAGTTTCCGAAGAAACACTTATCCTCCTCATAGCCCGGAACATGGTCATAGCCCAGCGCTACGTCGATTCGTCTGCCCTCCCGGTCGGGGACCAGAATGGACTGGACGGAGGCGGCGTAGGAGATAATCCGAACCTCCATTCCGGAATCGTTGGTCAGGGTGTAGAGGGTAACCGGTTCCCCTTTCCGGGTCATGCCGAAGGGGCTCTGAGTAATGGCCATAGAGATTCCTCCCTGTTTGCTTAATTCTGTTCTCATTTTATCATGCCTCCCGGCCCGGACGCAACAAAAACCCGGAACGGCTTTGGCCGTTCCGGGCAAAACAGATTCTGTCGTTTTTTCTTACTTGACCATTTCCCGGGCCACTTCCACAATGTGCTCGGCAGACAGGCCAAACTGCTTGAGCAGAGCGGCAGCAGGGCCGGAATGGCCGAACTCGTCGTTGACGCCGATCCGCTTGACGGGAACGGGGCACTGCTCAGACAGCAGGGCGCAGACAGCCTCGCCCAGACCGCCGATAATGGAGTGCTCCTCGGCGGTGATGATCTTGCCGCAGTCTCTGGCAGCCTGAAGGACAATCTCCTCGTCCAGAGGCTTGATGGTGCAGATATTGATAACCCGGGCGGAGATTCCCTCCTCGGCCAGCACCTTGGCAGCCTCGATGGCCTCGGCCACCATGAGACCGGTGGCGATAATGGCCACGTCCTTGCCGTCGGAGATGAGCTCGCCCTTGCCGATCTGGAACTGGAAGTCCTCGTCATGGAAGACCGGGCAGGCAGCGCGGCCAAAGCGCATATAGACAGGGCCTTCGTGCTCGTAGGCAGCCTTGACGCAGGCCTTGGCCTCGATATCGTCGGCGGGGTTCATGACCACCATACCGGGAATGGTACGCATGAGGGCAAAGTCCTCGCAGCACTGATGGGAAGCTCCGTCCTCGCCGACGGAGATACCGCCATGGGTGGCGCCGATCTTCACGTTCAGATGGGGATAGCCGATGGAGTTGCGGACCTGTTCATAGGCGCGGCCGGCAGCAAACATGGCGAAGGTGGAGGCAAAGGGGACCAGACCGGTGGTGGACATACCGGCGGCCACGCAGATCATATTGGCCTCGGCAATACCGCAGTCAATATGACGCTCGGGATATGCCTTCATAAAGGTACCGGTCTTGGTGGCGCCGGCCAGGTCGGCGTCCAGAACGACCAGATCAGGATGCTCCGCGCCCAGAGCCTTCAGGGCGTTGCCGTAGCTTTCGCGGGTCGCGATCTTCTTCACGTCTGCCATCTCAGTTCGCCTCCAGTTCTGCCAGCTGAGCCTGCAGCTCATCCATGGCGATCTTGTACTCTTCGTCGTTGGGAGCCTTGCCGTGCCAGCCGGCCTTATTCTCCATATAGGAGACGCCCTTGCCCTTGGTCGTCTTCATGACGATGGCAGAGGGCTTGCCCTTGGTGGCTCTTGCCTTGGCCAGAGCGGCCTCGATCTCGTCGAAGTTGTGGCCGTCAATGGCGGAGACCTCGTAACCGAAGGCTTCCAGCTTGTCCACGATGGGATAGGGGCTCATAACTTCGGCCACGTTGCCGTCGATCTGCAGGCCGTTGTTGTCAACGATCACGCAGAGGTTGTCCAGCTTATAGTGAGCACCGAACATGAGTGCCTCCCAGACCTGGCCTTCCTGAATCTCGCCGTCGCCCAGAATAGTATAGACCCGGAAGTCCTTGTTCTGGAGCTTGGCGCCCTTGGCCATACCGGCGGCCACAGAGATGCCCTGACCCAGAGAGCCGGTGGACATATCCACGCCGGGAACGGTATTCATATTGGGGTGGCCCTGAAGATAGCTGTCAATATGGCGCAGGGTGGGCAGATCCTCTACGGGGAAGAAGCCGCGCAGAGCCAGCGTAGCGTACAGGCCGGGTGCAGTGTGGCCCTTGGAGAGAACCAGGCGGTCGCGGTCGGCGCCCTTCTGGTCGGCGGGATCCACATTCATCTCCTTGAAATAGAGATAGGTAAACATATCTGCTGCAGACAGGCTGCCGCCGGGATGGCCGGCCTTTGCGCCGTGAGTGGCAGTAACGACACCCATGCGCACCTTACAGGCGGTGATAGCAAGCTGCTTTTTCTCAGCTGCGGTCATGCGATCTCACACTCCTTAAACGATTGTTTCATTTGTTTCATTTTTTGTGCGATTTGTTCGTTTTTACCTCACAAATCACTTCTTACCCAAACATTATACACAAAAAAATCCGCCATTGCAAGAGCTTGCAGCGGCGGATTTTCAAATTAGCAATATTGTCCTCTTTCAAGGGCAAACTAATCAGATCTCGTCCATGAAACGGGATACGAAGTTCAGAGCGGCACCCACGCAGGTAGACCAGTAGCCAAAGGTGGAGACGGTGCAGTAGCTGCCGTCGGTCTCAAAGGTGGAGATTTTGCTCAGGCGCTCTCTCAGTTCAGGCAGATAGGGACCGATATAGCCGGCCAGCAGACCGCCCAGAACCACCTGGCAGTCAAGCACAATATGGATATTGTTGATCCCGATGGCCAGATAGTCCAGATACGAATCCCAGATCTTCTGATACTCCTCGCTGCCCTTCTGCAGGCCCTCAAAGAACTCTTCAATACTGATACCCAGGTCCTCGCTCAGCCGCTTGGTGGAGCAATAGGCCTCGAAGCAGCCCTTCTGGCCGCAGCCGCACGCTTCGCCTCCGGGGACCAGGCACATATGGCCAAACTCGCCGCCGTGGAGGGTGCTGCCGTGGTAGGGCTGACCGCCCAGCAGCATGGTACCGCCGATACCCCGGTGGAGGAAGAGATAGATCATATTCTTCTTCTCCGGATTGACCCACCAGGTGGCCAGACCGCCGGCGTTGGCGTCGTTTTCAAACAGGACAGGATAAGGAATATGGCTGGCCAGCAGGTTCATGTCCAGCTCGGTGACCGGCTGTACGGGAGACATGGTCACTACGCCCTTGTCCGGCTGGGGAACGCCGGCCACGGCGATACCGACACCCAGCAGACGGCTGGTATCGATATTGTTGATCTGGATGAAGTCCTCAATGGCCTGAGCCAGGAATCGGGCATACTCCTCGTCGTTGGTCAGAGGCCGGGAGACCCGCTGGGAGCAGAGCAGCTGAGCCCGGATATTGATACAGGCCATGTGAATCCGCTTATGGCCGATATAGACGCCAATGGAATAGCGGACGTTGTTGGCAATGCCGATTGCCCGGGGCTTGCGGCCGCCGGTGGAGTCAAAGGTACCCTGGAATTCCAGCAGGTCGGCCTCCTGAAGCTCCTTCAGATCCTGACCTACGGTGGGCAGACTCAGGTTCAGTGCCTGAGCGATGTCCTGCTTGGTAACGGGGTTGCCGGAGGAATAAATATAACGGAAGACGCGATTGCGATTCTGTCGCCGCAGTTCGGCGGTATTGTAGGTAGCCATATGAATAACTCCTCTGTTTTATACTTTTAGAAAAGTTGATGCTTCCTTATTATTCTAGCACACTTACCCTAAAATGCAAGGGTCTTTCAGCAAAAAATTCACTGTATTCCAGCCTGTTTTTCGTGCTGATTGACCATACGGATACCTCCGGCCACCAGCGCCAGCGCCAGCAGAGTGACGGCGGAAAGCGCCTCTCCGGGCAGAAACAGAGCTGAGAGCAGGGCACCAAAGACAGGAGTGAGGAAGTTATAGACGGCCACCTGACCGACGCTGTGATGCTTGAGCAGGATGGTCCAGAGGGTAAAGGCGGCCGAGGAGATAAAGACCATCAGCCCCATGAGCAGTACGCCCTTTGCTCCCGGAATCTCCAGTCTGCCGCCGGCCAGTCCCCCTGCCAGCAGCAGGATCAGACCGCCCAGCGAGAGCTGCCAGCCGGTAATGGTCATAGGGTCCTGTCCGGCCATGGTCAGCTTATTGGCAAGGGCGCCCAGACTGGTCATCAGCGCCGCCAGCAGGATACACCCCTCTCCCAATAGCCGGAAGGGGGCCTCTCCAAAGCCGGAGCCCAGATTGACCAGCACTACGCCCCCCAGTCCCATGAGACAGCCGGCCAGTCTGCGGCCGGTCAGCCGCTCCTGCCGGGGCCACAGCAGGCCGGAGAGCAGGACAGTAAGCAGCGACGAGCTGCCGTTGAGGATACTGGCCCGGACGCCGGTGGTATTGGCAAGACCTACATAGTAAAAGGCGTACTGGCCCACCGTCTGCAGCAGTGCCAGCGAGCCAATGGCGGCAAAGCCGCTTCTGGGCGGAATGGGCAGCTTTCCGCTCATCAGTCCCCCCAGTCCCAGCGTTGCCAGACCGGCCAGCAGAAAGCGCAGCCCGGCAAAGACCAGCAGACTGGGAATATCGTCGCTCCGAACGCCAAAGGCGGCATAGCCCTCCTTCAGCGCCGGATAGGCGCAGCCCCACAGAAAGGTGGCTGCCAGCGCCATAGGGAGCAGGGCGCCGGGAGAGGCATACCAGCCCCGTCTATTCATGGTCATTTCTCCTTTCCAAAGAGGCCGGCCAGCAGATCGGACAGTGTGCCGGAGGGCTTTGCCAGCGGAGTCTGGGGCGCAGCCGGTCTCACCGGCAGGGCGGGTGCCACCGGTCTCTGGGGTGCCACCGGTTTCTGGGGTGCCACCGGTCTCACCGGCCGGGCAGCTGTTCCCGGGCAGCCCGGACGGCGGGGCCGTTCTGGTCGTTGTCGTGGGCGCCGATGGTATTGCCGTTGAGACGAATCTTGTGGAAGGTATCCACCGTCTCCCGGGGCAGAATGGACGACAGGTTTTCCAGCTGCCGGAACAAGTCGGGAGCGGCATACTGAGGATTCTCCCGGATGTACTGGCTCAGAATATACTCTATGCTCTTTCTCATATTTGTACTGGCATCATCGGGCCGGCCGCCCTGAAGATGTTCCCGAATCAGTCGGAGATAGCCCTCCAGCCGGGGTGTCTTTCCAGACCGGGAATGTATTCGCTCATTGACCTTTCCTCCTGACCTCATTGAGAGCATTGTAATATATCATATGATACCACAGATTGCAAGCGATTTTTTCCTTCTTTTCTCTCTTCTCCCCTCCGGAATGGGGAGTTTTCATTTTTTCTCTTTTGTGTTACACTGATAGAAAAAGAACAGAAGAAGGAGGTGTATTCTCATGGCCTACCAACTCACTGATAGCATCCAGATCCTCCCCGGCATCGGCCCTGCCCGGGCAAAGCGGCTGGAAAAGCTGGGCATTCTCTCCCTCCGGGACCTGCTCTTCTGGTTCCCCAGAAACTACGAGGACCGGCGGGAGCTCTTCTCGATTGCCGAGGCGCCCGAAGACCGGAGCGTCTGCGTCCGGGCCATGGTGGCCACCCCGCCCAGAGCCACCCATATTCGAAAGGGGCTGGAGCTGGTCAAGGTCTCGGTGGTGGACGACCGGGAGACCATGGAGATCACCTTCTTCAATCAGGCCTATGTCCGTACCGCCCTCACCCCCGGTATGGTCTGTATCTTCTTCGGCTCTGTCCAGCGCAAGGGCCGGCGCTATACCATGACCAATCCCGTCTTTGAGCCGGAAGAGGGGCAGCGCTTTACCCAGTGCATTATGCCCGTCTATCCGCTGACGGCAGGCATCTCCAACAATCTGCTGGCAGGCGCTCTCCGCCGGGTACTGGAGGACTGCACCGACCAGCTGGAGGAGCCGCTCCCCCGGGAGATCCTCCGCCGCCATCAGCTGGCTCAGGTGGGCTACGCCGTCCGGACGGTCCACTTCCCTCCCAGTTGGGAGGAGCTGGAGGTGGCCAAGCGGCGGCTGGTCTTTGAAGAGCTCTTTCTCCTCTCTCTGGGCCTTTCCATGCTCAAGGGCAGCGGGCTGCGCCGGCAGGGCATCGCCTGTGCCTCCCACCCGCTGAAGAACTACACCGATACCCTCCCCTTCACCCTGACCGACGCCCAGCTCCGGACCATTGGCGAGGCCTTCGATGATATGACCTCCGGCCGGGCCATGAACCGGCTGGTACAGGGAGACGTGGGCAGCGGCAAGACAGTCGTGGGCGCCGCCTGCGCCTGGCTCATGGCCAAAAATGGCTGCCAGTCCGCCCTCATGGCGCCCACCGAGATTCTGGCCGAGCAGCACTGGAAGACCCTCTCCCCCCTGCTGGAGCGCAGCGGCCAGACTGTGGCGCTGCTCACCGGCTCCACCCGGGCCAAGGAGCGTCGGGAGCTGCTGGCCCGGCTGGAGGCCGGAGAGATCGACCTGCTCATCGGCACCCACGCCCTGCTCACCCAGAACGTGGTCTTCCGCCGTCTGGGTCTGGTCATCACCGATGAGCAGCATCGCTTCGGCGTCGGCCAGCGCTCGGCGCTGGTGGGCAAGCATCAGCAGGGCGAGCAGCCCCATGTCCTGGTTATGTCCGCCACTCCCATTCCCCGGACACTGGCTCTGATCGTCTACGGCGATCTGGACGTATCGGTCATTGACCAGCGGCCTCCCGGCCGTCAGGAGGTCCAGACCCTTCTGATCGGCGAGGACAAGCGGCAGCGGATGTACGGCTTTATCCGCAAGCAGGTCGAGGAAGGCCATCAGGTCTATCTGGTCTGCCCGGCGGTGGAAGAGAGCGAGGGCATGGCCCTGCTGCCGGGCGGTGAGCTGAAAAACGTCACCGATTACGCCCGGGAACTTCGGGAGTCGGTCTTCCCCGATCTGAAGATTGGCCTGCTCCACGGCAAGCTGAAGCCCAAAGAGAAGGAGGCGGCCATGGCCGCCTTCGCCCGGGGCGAGACCCAGCTGCTGGTGGCCACCACCGTAATCGAGGTAGGCGTGGACGTGCCCAACGCCACGCTGATTGTCATTGAAAACGCCGAGCGCTTCGGTCTCTCCCAGCTCCATCAGCTCCGGGGCCGGGTGGGCCGGGGCAGCAGCCAGTCCTACTGCGTTCTGGTCTCCTCGGCCAGAGGTCAGGAGGCCCGGCAGCGGCTCCGGGCCCTCTGCGCCACCAACGACGGCTTCCAGATCGCCGAGGAAGATCTGAAGCTTCGAGGCCCCGGCGATTTCTTTGGCTCCCGGCAGCACGGTCTGCCCCCTCTGAAGGTGGCCGATCTGGCCGGCGATACCCGGGTTCTCTACGAGGCAAAGCAGGCGGCTCAGTCCCTGCTGGAGGAGGACCCCCAGCTCTCCCTGCCCGGTCACCGGCAGATCCGCAGCCGGGTGGAGCAGCTCTTTGAGGCCAACCGGGACACCTTTAACTGACGCCCCTCTGACGGGCCGTCCCCCTATCCCCTTATCTGACCGGGAGGCTGTCAGGCTCTCCCTGATTGATTTTACACTATCCAACCTGAGGAGGAACAGAACATGGGAAACTACGTTGAACGCTGCAGGGAGCTCCGGGCCGTCACCGAACGCCACTACGGCTGCTCTCACGCCACCTTTATCCCTGCCGCCGAGGCACACGGTCTGGACCACGAGACCGCCTTCCGGATCGGCTCCCCCTTCCGGGCCGGCATGCTTACCGGCACCGTTTGCGGCGCAGTTACCGGCTCTCTTATGGCCCTCGGCCTCTCCGGCGCCGACGACGAGACGGTGAAGGAGTTCCAGCGGATAATTAAAGAGCGCCACGAGGGCGACGTCAGCTGCGCCGGTCTTCTGGCTCGTCTGGGCGACGGGGACAAGAAGAGCCACTGCGACGCTCTGTGCGCCGAGTGCGCCGCTCTGGTAGAAGAGCTGCTGAAGATCAACGAGTGATCAGCGCCGCCGCCCCCCACCCATCTCTCACCGGGGCCCCTCGGTCCCGCCGTCAGAAAAACAGCGGCACTCCCGAAGGAGTGCCGCTGTTGGCGTTCCATAGATGTAATTTTACTTATCTTCCTTATCCAGCTTGGCGGCCAGCGCGAACTCATCCAGAATGGCCTGCTGGGGAGCGGGCGTCAGCAGACTCACCGCCACGCACAGGACCAGACCCACGATAAAAGCGGGCAGCAGCTCATAGATAGCAAAGATACCGCCCATGGGGCTGACCAGATACTCCCAGACAAAGACGGTTACGCCGCCGCCGATCATGCCGGCAATGGCGCCCCACGCGTTGGCCCGCTTCCAGAACAGGGCACAGAGCATGACCGGTCCGAAAGCCGCGCCGAAGCCGGCCCAGGCAAAGGAGACAATGGCAAAGACAGAGCCCTCTTCCCAGGCCCAGAGGGCGGCAAAGACGGCGATAATCACCAGCGTCACACGGGCGATCACCAGCGTCATCTTCTCCGAGACCTTAATACCAAAGACGCCCTGAATAATATCCTCCGAGACCGAGGAGGAGGCGGCCAGCAGCTGGCTGTCGCAGGTGGACATGGTGCAGGCCAGAATACCGGCCATGACCACACCGGCCAGCAGGGCAGGGAAGATACCGTTGGAGGCCAGAAGATTGGCAATTTCAATAATGGCCCGCTGGGCAGAGGTGGAGCCGTTGACGGTCAGATCGGCCAGAGCGCCTACTTTGGTCATGCTCAGAGCCACCATACCGATCACAATGGCCACGCCCATGGCGATAAAGACCCAGACAGTGCCCACCCGGCGGGAGACCTTGATCTCCTTGGGGTCCCGGATGGCCATAAAGCGGAGCAGGATATGGGGCATACCAAAGTAGCCCAGACCCCAGGCCAGCGTGGAGACAATTCCCAGCAGACCGCCGTAGCTGACTGCCTCGCCTCCGGCAGCATTGTAGCTGTGGGTCAGGGAGAGATAGCCCTCCAGACCGGCAGCGTCGGCCATGACCACGCCCGGGCCTCCGGCCACGCTGATACCAAAGCAGAGGACCATAACCAGCGCGATACTCATGACGATAGACTGGATAAAGTCGGTGGTGGAGGCGGCAGTAAAGCCGCCCATGGCGGTATAGCCCACAATGACAACGGCCGATACAATCATAGCCACCCGGTAGTCAATGCCAAAAAGGGAGGCAAAGAGGGTGCCGCAGGCATTGAAGCCGGAGGCGGTATAGGGTACAAAGAAGACCACGATTACCACCGCGGCCGCTCCCAGCAGGATATGGCTCTTGTCCCGGAAGCGCTTGTCAAAGAAGGAGGGGACAGTAACCGCGTCCACGATCTCCGAATAGTGGCGCAGCCGCTTGGCTACAATCAGCCAGTTGAAGTAGGTGCCGATGCCCAGACCCAGAGCGGTCCAGATCGGCTCACAGATGCCCGTCAGATAGGCAACGCCGGGCAGACCCATCAACAGCCAGGAGGACATATCCGAGGCCTCGGCGCTCATGGCCGTCACATAGGGGCCCAGCCGCCGTCCGCCCAGATAGAAGTCGTCAGTGCTCCGGGTACTCTTGCTGTAGCGGGCACCCAGATAGAGCATAAAGCCCAGATAGAGGGCAATGGTGATCAGAATGCAGATCTGTTCTTGTGTCATGGTGAAACCTCTCTTTTCTTTCAGGAACTGTTTAACAGTTTAGCACAGTAAAGTTCAGGACGCAATACAGAACAAAGTACAGAACTCATTCCAGACGAATTTACCCTATTTTCCCTAAGATCCCTTATATTTCAAGACTTTTCGGCTATACGAATTATGACCACGGAACGGAACTGATCGTATTTTCCCCATTTTTGTCCCATCTGACCATGACAAGCCGAAACTCCGCCCCTTTGTTCGGTCATTTTCGCCAATCCAGCCCCTTGTCATCGGGGAAAATGGGTGTTATCATAAGGGTGAAGACTATTTCTAGCAAGGAGGGGAACACCATGTCAAATTCTCCCTTTACCTTCCAGTGGACCCGCCCCAGAAACTCGGGCAAGACTCCCATCCGGGTCCGGCTCCGCCGCCAGCTTTGGGCCGACGGAGACAACCGCCGGGACGAAGGACTGGAGATTCCCGAGGATGTGGAGCGCTTCTGTGACCTGAGCTACGGCCCCGATCCCAAGTGGCATCTGCTGGACCTCTACCGCCCCAAGGGGTTGAAGGGCTCGCTTCCCGTTATCGTCAGTATCCACGGCGGCGGCTATTTCTACGGCACCAAGGAGACCTATCAGTATTACTGCATGGACCTGGCCCGCCGGGGCTTCGCGGTGGTCAACTTCAACTATCGTCTGGCTCCCGAATGGCGCTTCCCCGCCCCTCTGGAGGACACCAACCGTCTGCTCTCCTGGCTGAAGGAACACGCGGCAGAGTATTCAGTTGACATAAACAACCTCTTCCTGGTAGGCGATTCCGCCGGCGCCCAGATTGCCAGCCAGTATGCCGCCGCCTGGGGCAGCAACCACTACGACAAGCTGCTGGGTCTGGAGATTCCGGAGATCACCATTCGGGCTCTGGGTCTTAACTGCGGTATGTACGACCTCAAGCGCCTTGCCCTCCGGAAGATCCCCAGCCTCATGTTAATGGACTATCTGGGTGCCGATCCCAGCCATTTCAAGGGAGAACTGGACGTTTTGAGCCGAATTGGTTCCAACTATCCTCCCACCCACCTGACCAGCTCTCCCAACGACTTCCTCTTTGAGGAGTGCGCTCCCATGGCCGAATACCTCCACGCCAAGGGGGTCGAGGCCGTCTGCCAGATCTACGGCACCCCGGAACAGGAGGAGGTCGCCCACGTCTTCCATGTCAATCTCCGCTGCCCCGAAGGCCGGCAGGCCAACGACGACCAGACGGAGTTCTTCCGGAATCACATGGTATAAGTTGACATAACAATTACACCCCATCCCGATCGGGATGGGGTGTTTTTCCGGTTCTGTCAGGCTTTCAGTTTGGCCAGCATCAGCGGCAGCAGCCGTTCCGACTCCACAGCCAGAGAGTAGCTGCCGTCCCGGATACACCAGTCATAGATCAGCGCCCGCTCGCAGAGGGTGTAGATCCGGGCCACCTCGCCGGCGGACATTTCCCGGGTGATTTCTCCCCGCTCCTGTCCCTCGGCGGCGATCTGACGCAGCAGCTTATAGTAGATCCGTTTCCGGTCCAGCAGATGCTTTTCGCCCTGAGTGGTCAGCTGGGCGGCGTACATCCGGGCCATGAGTTCCACCGAGACGGTGGATTCGATCATGGTAAACAGCTCATGGTTGAGATAGATCAGCTTGTCAAAGCTGCCCATCTCCCCGGTCAGCGTGGGAATGAGCTGCTCATACTTGTCGTCAAAGAGGGTGGACAGGGAGGAGAGCAGGGCGTCCTTGCCGCTGAAATAGTGGTAGAAGGAGCCCTTGGAGGTATGGGAGGCGGCAATGATCTCGTCTACCGTGGTCTCGTCATAGCCCTGCTCGTAAAAGAGCTTCCAGGCGGCGGAGACGATCTTGCCCCGGGTATTTCGGTTGTTCTTTCTGGCCATGGCGCTTCACCTGTCTTACGTCGGGATCGTTTCTCTGATTATAGCATATCCCGCCCCTTCCGGGCAACGGCCTTCCCCTGTCCTTTTTTCCCCGGTTGAGGCGGGGAGACCGCCCTTCCCTCCTGCCACAGCACTTTTTCCCCTCTCTCCAGTAGAAATACCCGTTTACTTTTCATTTCCGGTCGATATAATAGACTACAGACTGATTTTTCTGTCCAAAGGAGGGCCTGTCATGAAGTTTACCAAAATGCACGGCTGCGGCAACGACTATATCTATGTGGACTGCATCCACGAGCAGTTGGAGGACCCCAACGGCTTTGCCCGTACTTACAGCGACCGGCACAAAGGGATTGGCTCGGACGGGCTGATCACCATCAACCCTTCTCAGGTGGCCGACTTCCGGATGCGGATGTTCAACGCAGACGGCTCCGAGGGCTCCATGTGCGGCAACGGCATCCGCTGCGTGGGCAAGTTCGTCTACGACAAGGGACTGACCGACAAGACCTCTATCTCGGTGGAGACGCTGGGAGGTATTAAGTATCTGGATCTTACCGTAGAAGAGGGCAAGGTCACCCGTGTCCGGGTGGATATGGGCCACCCCATCACCAGGGCCGAGCTCATTCCCGTCTCCGGTCTGGGTCCGGAGGTCATTGACCAGAGCATCCATGTGGCCGGCCGGGACTGGCGTATGACCTGCGTCTCGGTGGGCAACCCCCACGCCGTTGTCTGGACGGAGGATGTGATGGCGCTGGATCTGAAGGAGATCGGCCCCCAGTTTGAGCACCACCCCGTCTTCCCCGACCGGGTAAATACCGAGTTTGCCCAGATTCTGGACCGGCAGAATATCAAAATGCGGGTCTGGGAGCGGGGCTCGGACGAGACCATGGCCTGCGGCTCCGGCTCCACCGCCACCACTTACGCCGCATGGCGCTGCGGTCTGACTGACAAGAAGGTCACCGTCCATCTGCTGGGCGGTGAGCTGGAGATTGAGTATGACGAGGAGCGGGATCTTATGTTTATGACCGGCCCCGCCGTCACCGTCTTTGAAGGGGAAGTCTGACCGCTCTCCTCTCCTCTTATCTGCTGCCAGAAAGGAACCTTTTCTCTATGAAGCTCATTGATCTCATTGCCAATCTGAGTTACACCTTTATGGGAGGCGATCTGGACCGGGAGATCTCCGCCGTAGTCTACGACTCCCGGAAGGTAGAACCCGGCTGTATCTTCGTCTGCCTCCCCGGCGCCGTCACCGACGGCCACAAGTATGCCGCCGACGCCGTCTCCAAGGGCGCTGCCGCTCTGGTCATCCAGCATGAGCTGGACTTCCACGTTCCCTCATCGGTCACCCTCATTCAGGTTGACAACGCCCGGCTGGCCCTGGCCGAGCTCTCGGCCGCCTGGTTCGGCCATCCGGCGGAAAAGCTGATCACCATCGGTATCACCGGCACCAAGGGCAAAACCACCACCACCTACATGATCCGCTCCATTCTGGAGTCTGCCGGTCTCTCCACCGGCCTGATCGGCACCATCGAGGTTATCTGCGGCGGCAAGCACACCCCCGCCGTCAATACCACCCCCGAGAGCTGGCTGGTCCAGAAGCATTTTGCCGACATGGTGGCGGCCGGAAACAAATATGTGGTCATGGAGGTCTCCTCTCAGGCCATGAAGCTGGATCGGGTCTCCGGCTTTACCTTTGACTATGCCATCTTCACCAATCTGGAAGAGGACCATATCGGCCCCGGTGAGCACGCGGATATGGCCGAGTACATCGCCTGCAAGGGCATGCTCTTCCAGCGCAGCCGGGTCGGTCTGGCCAACGCCGAGGCTGACTATCTGGAAGAGGTGCTGGCCGGCCATACCTGCCGTCTGGAGACCTACGGTATGAGCGAGAAGGCCGATCTCCGGGCGGTGAACATCCACCGGATCCACAAGAGCGGCTATCTGGGTATCGCCTATGACCTTCAGGGTCTGGAGGAGTATCCCGTCCGGGTGGATATTCCCGGTGACTTTACCGTCTACAACTCGCTGGCCGCCATCGCCCTCTGCCGTCATCTGGGCATCTCCCGGGAGGCCATTTTGAAGGCTCTGGACACCATTCAGGTCAAGGGTCGTCTGGAGATCGTCAAGACTCCCGGCGCCTATACGCTGATGATCGACTACGCCCACAACGCCATGAGTCTGGAGGCGCTGCTGACCAATCTCCGGGCCTACGGACCCCGGCGGATTATCTGCCTCTTCGGCTGCGGCGGCAACCGGGCCAAGAGCCGGCGGTATGAGATGGGCGAGGTCAGCTCCCGGCTGGCCGATCTCACCGTGGTCACCTCTGACAATCCCCGCTTTGAAGAGCCCATGGATATTATTAACGATATCCTCACCGGCGTGAAAAAAGCTCCCGGCCAGTACGTCACCATCCCTGACCGGAAGCAAGCCATCCGCTACTGTATGGAAATCGGTCGTGAGGGCGACGTAGTGTTGCTGGCCGGCAAGGGCCACGAGGACTATCAGGAGATCCGGGGCGTCAAATATCATATGGATGAGCGGGATCTCATCAACGAGATCATTGCCGAGACCGGCATGATCGAGCACTGACACTCAGCGCAGGAGCGGTACTGTATCGCTCCTGCGCTGTTCTTTGCCCTTTACTTCCCCGGCAAAAACCGCTACAATACAAGGACTGATAACAGGAGGAGCAGAGAGATGAAGATTGTCATTATGGGCCAGAGCGGCTGCGGAAAATCCACACTGGCTCAATTTCTGAGCCGCAAAGGAAACCTGCCCCTCCTTCATCTGGACTGCGTCCACTGGCTGCCCGGCTGGACAGAGCGGGACCGGGCAGAATCCGCTGCCATCGTGACCCGGTTTCTGGACGACCATGCGAGCTGGGTCATCGACGGGAACTACTCCCAGCTCTGCCGCGAGCGCCGTCTGGAGGAAGCTGACCGGATCGTGATGATGGACTTTCCCCGTCTGGTCTGCCTTTCCCGCATTATCAAGCGGCGCTTTTCCTACGCCGGGACGACCCGCTCCTCCATCACCGAGGGCTGCCCGGAGAAGATCGACGCTGAATTTCTCTGGTGGATCCTCTGGAAAGGGCGCGACCACAAGCATCGGGAGGCATTTCGCTCCATTCTGGAGCAGTACGCCGGGAAGGTCACCCTTCTGAAAAGCCAGAGGGAACTGGATCATTTTATGGAGGGATTTGTATGACGTCAGCCGCTGTTACCGGCCGCTTTGCCCCCAGTCCCAGCGGACGGATGCATCTGGGCAACGCCTTTTCCGCCCTGCTGGCCTGGCTCTCTGTCCGCTCCGCCCAAGGCCAAATGATCCTCCGTCAGGAGGATCTGGACCCGGTCCGCTGCCGACGGGACTATGCCGATCAGCTGGAGCAGGATCTGCTCTGGCTGGGTCTGGACTGGGACGAGGGCGGCAGCGCGGGAGGCGATTTCTACTATCAGAGCTGCCGCCGGGAGATCTATGAGCACTGTCTGAACCGGCTCCGGGAGCAGGGTCTGGTCTATCCCTGCTTCTGCACCCGGGGCCAGCTCCACGCCGCCAATGCCCCCCACGCCTCGGACGGCACTCTTCTCTATGCCGGCACCTGCCGGGACCTGACCAGAGAGCAACAGGAGGCAAAAGCCCTCCTTCGCCGTCCTGCCCTCCGGGCCAGAGTCCCGGAGAAGGAATGCTTCTTCATCGACGGCCTGCAGGGAGCACAGTCTGTCCATCTGGCCCGGGACTGCGGAGACTTTATCCTCCGCCGGTCTGACGGGGTCCATGCTTATCAGCTTGCCGTGGTGGCAGATGACGGGCTTATGGGCGTGACTCAGGTGGTTCGGGGCCGGGATCTGCTCTCCTCCACCCCATGGCAGCTCTGGCTGCAGGAGCAGCTGGGCTTTGCCCATCCGGAGTATTATCACGTCCCCCTCCTCTCCGCCGCCGACGGCAGACGGCTGTCCAAGCGGGACGGCGATCTGGATCTGGCCGCGCTGCGGGCCTCCGGGGTGTCGCCCGAGGCCATCGTGGGCCGTCTGGCCTGCTGGGCCGGCCTGATCGACCGGCCGGAGCCCCTCTCTCCCCGGGAGCTAATCCCCCTCTTTGACTGGCAGCGGGTGAAAAAAGAGGACATCCCCGTCAAATAAAACAGCGAAACAGGGCACCGGACTAAGCCGGTGCCCTGTCTGTTTTCTTCTGAGACCCGTTTCTCCTCAATTCCCTTCCAGCCGCCGGATCAGCCGCATAAGCTCCCGGACAGAGCGGCGGAGGTTTTCCGCCGTCCGATATCGGGCCGTCTCAAAGGGCTCCGGCGCCCGGTTAATGGAGAAGGCGGCGGAAATACCCAGCCCTTCCGCCCGGGCCCAGTCCAGCTCCTCTCCCAGCGCGCCGGCCAGTACTACCAGCGGAACCCCGGCCGCCTTTGCCCTCCGGCCCAGACCGGAGGCCACCTTGCCCTCCAGACTCTGACTGTCAAAGCGTCCCTCACCGGTAATAACCAGATCGGCCCCGGCCAGATGTCCCTCATAGTCTGTCAGCCGGAGAACCTCGTCAATACCCGGTGCCAGCCGGCCGCCCAGAAAGGCGGCCACTCCGGCGCCCATGCCCCCGGCCGCTCCGGCCCCGGCCATGGACTGGACCAGAAGCCCGGTTTGCTGACGGATCACATTTTCCATTTTTTGTAAATTATGATCCAGTTTTCTGACGCATTCCCCGTCCGCTCCCTTCTGGGGCGCAAAGACATACGCCGCCCCCTCAGGGCCATAGAGGGGGTTGGTAATATCACACATGGCGGTAACGGAGACCCCCTCCAGCAGCGCCCGGGTCCGGCTGTCGTCATAGCGCTCCACCCGGTCCAGCGTCCCTCCCACAGGCAGGAAGGACGCTCCCTTCCGGTCATAAAAGACGGTGCCCAGAGCGGCAGCCATACCGGCGCCGCAGTCGTTGGTACAGCTTCCACCCAGTCCCAGAAGGATCTCCTTCGCCCCGGCCTTCAAGGCATGGGCGATCAGCTCCCCTACCCCGTAAGTGGTGGTACGCAGGGGATCCAGCCGGCCCTCTGCCAGAGGAAGCCCAGCGCAGGCAGCCATTTCGATCACCGCGCAAGAGCCAAGCAGGCCATAGACCGCCTCCACACGCTCCCCGGGGAAGGGACCGGTCACCGAAACCCTCACTTGCTGTCCCTCCATCGCCCGGAGAAAGCACGCTACCGTCCCTTCTCCCCCGTCGGCTACCGGAAGAGAGACCACCCGGCAGTCGGGAAATATCTCTGTAATCCCCGCTCTCATCGCCTCGGATGCCCCGACAGCGTCCAAAGTCCCTTTATAAGAATCCGGAGCCAGAATGATCTTTTTCATCGCGTTTCACCTCATTTTTCGTTCAAAATACGAATTGTTCGCTTTTCGTTCTACTTGCCTTGTACTATACATTTTATAATATTTCAAGACAAAATCCAATATTTTTTCGGTTTTGATGAGAAGTTTTCGATACACTTTTGCTTAGTTAATTTTAACAAGCCCATTGACAAAAGGCAACCGCCGTGCCATAATTTAATCGTTATAATGAACAAAACGTGAACACGAAAGGAGATGTTCTCATGGGTCTGTTTGACGGCCTCTTTGGCAAGAAGGGCAATGAGATCGCTTCCCCCGTCAGCGGCAAAGCAGTTGCTTTGTCCGAGGTACCCGATCCCACATTCGCAGAAGGCATCCTGGGTCAGGGTGTGGCTGTGATCCCCAGCGACGGCAAGTTCTATGCCCCCGCCGACGGTGAAATCACCACTCTCTTCCCCACCGGCCACGCATTCGCCATGACCACCGACAAGGGTGTGGAGCTGCTGGTCCATATCGGTCTGGAGACAGTTGGTCTGAAGGGCTCCGCTTTCACCATCCACGGCAAAGAGGATTCCACGGTCAAGAAGGGTGATCTGATCATTGAGGCCGATCTGGACGCCATCCGCGCCGCCGGTCTGAACACTATCACCCCCGTCATCGTCTGCAACAGCGACGACTACAAGGCCATCGAGGCAAAGACCGGCGCTGTCAAGCCCGGCGATACCGTGCTGGCCATCAAGTAAGCTTCCACCTCCCCGATATCTCATAGCGTTCTCTCTGTCTCCGGTCCCTCCCTCAGGTCTGGAGACATGCTCTGCTACGAGATCCCCCCTTGTTAACCATGTTCCTGGTTTAAAATGGAACGAGAATAGAAAGGAGAACTATTTCTTATGATGAAGCATCTGCAGAAACTGGGCAAAGCTCTTATGCTGCCCGTAGCATGCCTTCCCATTTGTGGTATCCTGATGGGTCTGGGCTATGCTCTCGCTCCCGCCGTCATGGGCGCTGCCGGCGCCACTGAAGGCTTCGCTTACGTCCTCGGCTTCTTCCTGATCAAGGCCGGCGGCGCTCTGATCGACAACATGGCCATTCTGTTCGCCATCGGTGTCGCTGTTGGTCTGGCTGACAACAACGACGGTACCGCTGGTCTGGCCGGTCTGGTCTCCTGGCTGATGATGACCAACCTGCTGTCCACCGGCGTGGTCAGCGTCATCGCTCCCGCTCTGTGCCAGCCCGACACCACCAACTGGGTCGCCTTCTCCAAGATTGCCAACCCCTTCATCGGCATCCTGGCCGGTATCATTGGCGCCATTTGCTACAACAAGTTCAAGGGCACCAAGCTGCCTGACGTTCTGGCCTTCTTCAGCGGCAAGCGCGCTGTCGCCATCGTCACCGCAGTCGTCACCATCATTGTCTCCGCTATCCTGCTGTTCGTATGGCCCATCGTCTTCGGCGTTCTGGTCTCCATCGGTCAGGCTATCGTCGGTCTGGACGCCATCGGCGCCGGCCTGTATGCCTTCCTGAACCGTCTGCTGATCCCCACCGGCCTGCACCACGCTCTGAACAACGTCTTCTGGTTCGACACCATCGGCCTGGGCGACCTGACTGCTTACTGGGGCGGCCTGACTGCTGCTGATACTGGCTGGTCAGTCGGTATGTAAATGGCTGGCTTCTTCCCCAGCATGATGTTCGGTATCCCCGGCGCTGCTCTGGCTATGGTACACTGCGCTAAGCCCGGCAAGAAGAAGGCCG
>JAFQNL010000029.1 GCA_017395935.1 Oscillospiraceae bacterium | reverse complement strand
GGGATCGAGAATAGAGGCCAGTTCCTTGTCCGCTTCAAAGCCGATATGGGTCAGCAGAACGGTAAAGTCGATATCCTCCGTCTGGTAAGCGTTGCAGATCTTGCCCACCTCCTGCGCCGCTTCCCGTACATCCACGATGGAGCCGATGAGCGTATCCTGCCTGGTGGCGGACAGGACATCCTGTGTCAGAATCCCGATAAAAAGAATTTTCATCCCATCCACATTCAGAATGATGTGGGACCTGAAAAGCCGCACCTGATTGGTGGTCAGATACATATTGGCATTGATGATGGGAAACTGGGCGCACTTTTCGATAAAGAGCAGATGGGCGATCCCGTAGTCCACCTCGTGATTGCCCAGCGTTACCACATCGGGCGAGAGCAGATTCATGATCTCGATTGTGGAGATGCCCTTGTATTCGCTGTCGATCACCGAACCCCGGAACATATCGCCGGAGATGGCGTATATGACATTCTGCTCCTCCTGCCGCACCTTCTGCACATATCCGGACAGCATGGACACGCCGCCCACTAAATCCTGCTCCACTTCTCTGGCCATAAAGTCGCCGTGGAGATCATTGGAATGGAGAATGGTCAGTTTTTTTTGATTACCCATGATACCCTCCTTTTATGGTTGGTCTTTGTGACTTAAAATCCGGCTGAAGCTTTCTTCTCAAAATCCTCTGACCGGGCAGAGGACTTTGAGAAGAAGGGAGCCGAAGCTCCCTTCGACCGGGTCATGGTGATTAGAAACCGCTCAGCCGGAATGCCACCAGTTCCATGGCGGACTGGTCTGCACGCTCCTCGGTCATGATCACCAGAATGCTGCCATCGCTCAGTTTTGTGCCGCCGCAGAACCATGGATAGATCGTCCCGAACAGATCCCCGTCATCCGCTGTGCCGATGCAGGTTCCGTCCTTTGTCCAGAGGACGACCTCACGCAGATTGCCGTCCAGGCCAAGGAAGCCGTTGGCGGTCTCTGCCATGAAGGTGATGCTGCCCATGCCCTCGCCCTCGGTATCGGTCAGCGTCATCTGGAGCTTCCCGCCTGCGTCATAGACAAATACCTTGTGTTCGTCATCATCAGCCGCCGAACCGCTTACGAAAATGTAATTGTTATCTACATTCACATGGGAAATAATGTCTGCCTCCGGGAAGGTCATTGGCGCGGTGGTCAGGACACCGCCGGAAAGCGAGATTTTTTCACACTCGGAGCTGGAGAACCAGCTGATGCCCCATGTGCCGGAGGGGTGCATAGCCACATAGTCAGGGCCATCATAGGATGCCGTCTGCGCGCCGTCTTTCCAGCCTACCAGCGGCTCCGTAAAACCGGAGATCCAAAGCGTCCCGTCCGTTGCCGCCTGAACAGCAGCAAACTCGCCGTCCAGGGCGATATCCGTCTCAAAGGTCAGCTTTTCACCGTCAAACGCATATTGCTTCAACACTCCGTCCACAAGGAGATACGCCTTGTCACCGGACACTGCCGCGGCGTGTTCAAAGGTTTCGCTCGTCATGATCAGCTCTTCGATGGGCAGCCACTGACTGTTGATGGTCTGGGTTCCAACCATGACGCTGCGGGACTGCGCGGAGAAGGGATCGCCCTCCCAATACCAGGGGCCATCCTCGTTGCCGACATCCTCCAGTTCAATCGTGAGGCCGGAAAGAAGCTGAGCCACGCGCGCATCTTCATAATCGCCGATGATCCTGATAAACACCGTGGCGCCGGCGCCCTCCACGCGGTTAAAGTACCGCAGGCATGGATCGCCCCAGTATTCTCCTTCCTGCTTCAAGCAGTCAACGCCGCCAACATTGACAAATTCATATGCATTGTTCACCTCATACTCATACTGGTCAAAGCCATAGGATACCAGGTCCTCGCGGAAGGAATAGGGCTCGTCCAGTTCCACGCAGATCTCCACGCTGATGAGATAGGAATCCTCTCCCTCCGGGATGACCATCTCGATCTTGGTGTAATCCTCCTCATCATAGAGGTCATCTTCCTCATAGGCCCATACATCTTTGTCATAGATCAGCGACCAAAGATTGGTCTCAAGCGTCTCCCCGGAGAGTTCAGGGGAAACATCCGGCTTCGGAGTTTCCGGCTTTGTGGTATCC
>JAFQNL010000004.1 GCA_017395935.1 Oscillospiraceae bacterium | reverse complement strand
TTGCGGCGAGGGTCCACCCGTTCCCATTCCGAACACGGCAGTTAAGCTCGCCTGCGCCTACGATACTTGGCTGGAGACGGCCCGGGAAAATTGGTAGTGCCAACACTTTGAAAACGACTGGGTTTCCGGTCGTTTTTCTTTGAAAGAGAAGAGAAGCGTGAGAAGCCGGCAGATTACCCTCTGCCGGTTTTTTCTCTTCTCTTTTTTGTCCCCGTGCCCTGCTGTGGTGGGTCTGGCCCCGCCACGCCAACTGCGGCTGCGTGGTGGAGTATGATCCGGGGGATGGGAAACATGTGCGGAATGTTCATACGAAACAGGTGCGTTCGGAGGAAGAACGTGGTAGAATAGAGGCGAGGAAGGCAGTGAGCTTCCTGGCATCCGATGGCCGTCGAAATCTGCCTGCGATTAACATTGGTCGCAGTTTGGGTGCTAAAGCCAAGAATTACAATGTTTTGGATCCTGATACAGGAGAGTACTTTCAGTTTGCAGAAGGAACGAAAATACAGAATGTTTAGGCGTTTGCTGGCTTGGGCTGCAAAAAATCACTGAACCCAGTTGTAGCGGAAGGTTTGAGCGAGCAGATTGGTGGAAATCCTGAAGAATGGCAGCACTGCAAAGGGAATGCCGTGCTTAACTGTGATGGAGAAGAACGGCCTGCCGAGGTGCACTGGTTCCAAGCTGCGTCTGTTGGAAAAATGAAATTTAAGGTGAAGAGGTGGCTCGATGAAGGTTAAGTGGAAAGGAAAAACAGAATTTCTTGTGTTGACGGCTGAAAAGGTATATTCTGTCCTTTCTATCGAGAATGGCTGGTATCGTCTTGTAGACGATTCCGGAGATGACTACCTCTATCCGCCAGATCAGTTTGAAATTGTGGAATAACCCCCGGTCGGAACGGAAGCTTTTCGGCCTGAACATCGATCTTGAAAGGGAGTATATCTAGTCCATGGCAAAAGACGACTACCATGTGATCGTATACAAAGTATTGGCTTATCTCTACGTCCAATTGAAAAACGGGCAGGACGTGGATGCCGGTTGCCTGACCCATGATGGGCTGCTGTTCCGGATCAACCAGAGATACTGGGCCTACATCATGGCCAATCTGCTGCGTCAGGGACTGATTGAAGGAATTTCCATCACCCGGCCCTGGGGCGGTGAGACGGTCGTCACAAATCTGGAAGCCTGCCAGATCACGCCTGCCGGGATCGAATATCTCTGCGATAATTCATTCATTGAGAAAGCAAAGTCATTCCTGAAGGAGATCAAAGAGATCACACCGTTTATCTGAAAGCACGATGCGAGTTGCACCGTGCTTTTTTCACACCCAAAACAAGGAGGTAACTGGTGGACGAACAGAGAAAGGGCCGCCAGCCCCCCACCCGCGCCATCGGTCGCCCGGCGTCCGGCCGCGCTTATTGGAGCCGCTCCTCCTCTTCTATGGCCAGAGCCAACTCAAAGGCCAGCAGGCCGATCTTTTCCTTGTCCTCCAGCCGGCTGGTTCCCGACAGACTCCGGGGATCCCACTCCGACTGGGCCAGACTGTCTCCGGCGTAGAGGAACTGGAAGTAGTCGATCCCCCGAAAGTCGGAAAAGGCCTGCATAGCGGCGCACTCCATCTCCACGCACACAGCTCCCAGCGCCCGCATGGCCGCCACCTTGGCCCGGGTCTCCCGATAGAAGGCGTCGGTGGTCCATGTGGTACCGGCGACGTAAGGGATGCCCAGCCGGGTCATCAGCTGGTGGAAGGTCTCCCGGTGGCGGCGGTTGACTGGGATGAAGTCGGCTGCCGGAGCGTAATGGTAGCTGGTTCCCTCGTCCCGGATGGCCCGGGTGGGCAGGATAAGTCCGCAGTCCTCGATCTCCGGCGCCAGCACGCCGCAGTTGCCCAGCAGAATCAGCCGCTTGGCGCCCATGGGCAGCAGATCCTCAAAACTGCCCACGCAGGCAGGGGCCCCCAGCCTTGCCTTATACAGGCCGAAGTCCCGGCCCCCATAGCGGACCTGATAGACCGGCCAGACGCCGTCCACGTCATGGGTTTCGGCGATCTGTCTGGCATCCAGCAGCCGGCAGAGCCGCTGAAAGAGCTGATGGGAGAAGACGGAGACCACCGTTTCCGGGAATCCTTCCACGGGGAAATGGCTCATGGAGGGCTCAATCACCGCCTCCCGGGCCGGGTCGAAGGTGAGCAGGGGGAAGTTATCTCTTCTCATAGGTATCATTCCTTTCCATGTGGTCGAACAATAGAAAAAGCAGCAGAGCCTCACCGCCGGGTGTCGGGCTCTGCTGCTTTGGCACAAAGGGAGGAAAACTGTCCTTTCCCGGCCCTCAGACCGGGGAAAAAAGGGTGCGCCAAAAGAGGCCCGACGCCGTGGATATGAACAGGCTTGTCGGACAGGGAGAAATTACGGCGGATCAGATTCATCTCGCAGCGGGCCATGGTGGCACCTCCTTACTGTTTTGGGGGATTATACTCCCCGTCCGGACAGCTTGTCAAGGACTCAGCCCCTTTTTCAAAAAGAAAAACCGGAAGGCTGCTGGAGCCTGCCGGTTTTCTTTGTGTTTGAAAGAAGAGAGAAAGAGAGAAGATCAAGGCCGCAACCCTGACATGAGCGAGTATCCCCCAAAGGAGGGGGAAAGGATTGTAAACAGATGAGGAGCAAACTCCCGACCGCTCTTCTGAGGAGGTTACATACCCTCAATGATCTTAAAGGCGCTGGTCAGGCCGATGCCGAACCGGGTAACGCCCAGATCAATCATCCGCTTCACGGTCTCCAGATCCCGGATACCGCCGGAGGCCTTGATACCGATCTGGCCCCGGTTGACGGAGGAGATAATCTCTACCTGACGCAGGTCGGTCACATGGCCGCCGCCGATGGAGGTCTTGACGAAGTCGGCGCCGCCGTCAATGACCAGCTGGGTGGCAATGGCAATCTCGGCGTCAGTGAGGATGGGGGACTCAATAATGCACTTAAGCCGATGGTCACCGATGGCCTCCTTGACGGCCCGGATATCCTCCACCGTTTCCTTGTACATTCCGGACTTAAAGTAGTGCAGGTTCATGACCATATCAATTTCCTGAGCGCCCAGAGCGATAGAGTCCTTGGCGGCGAAGGTCTTAATATACCAGGGCTCGCAGCCGTCGTCGCCGCAGCAGCCGGAACCGGCGATGGTGCTGGTGCCTTTGACGCCTTCGACCAGCATGGGGACAAAGCAACGGGGGCCGATGACCGAGAAAAAGTGGTGCTGATGGGCCAGCTCAATGAGCTCCTGCATATCGTCTCGGGTGGCCAGGGGGGAGATGGTGGTGGCGTCCAGCATCTGGCAGAAGGATCTGGGATCGAGCATGATAAGTCAACTCCTTTTTACGTCTGTGATAGTCTCCGGTGGATCAGCGCTTACCAGGCGCCCATATACTGGATGGTCTCGGCGGCGGTAGCGGCGCCCAGCTCCATGCAGCCCAGCAGGGGCAGACCCTTGACTACGCCGGTGATGAAGCCGGAGATATAGCTGTCTCCGGCGCCCATGGTATCTACTACCTTGACAGGGACGATACCGCAGAGGGTGTAGTCCTTGCCGTCGTAGGCGATACTGCCGTTTCCGCCCAGCGTGGCGACAACCACCTTGGGGCCCCGGGCCTGCATCCGCTTGAGGAAGGCGCGGATATATTCGTCGTCTTCGGTGTAGGAGAAGATGGCGTAGTCACAGTTTTCAATGGCAATCTCGGTGACCGGATTGTTCTCCAGCTTGTCGGCAAAGTCGAAGGAGACCAGCGTACCCCGCTCCCGGATCCGATGCAGGTCGTTATGGACCATACCCCACATGGCAGAGTGGACCAGCTGGAAGGAGCAGAGGAAGTCAATATCCTCCTCCCGGAGCTTGAAGTCCAGCATGACGCCGTCGGTATATTCTCCAAAGACCCGCTCGTTGTCAATAAATTCCACGTTGGAGACGGCGGTCTCTCCGTGGAGAATCTGTACATGGGAGGTATCCAGACCCTCCTTCTTCAGCGCCTCAATGACCCGGACACCGTACTCGTCGTCGCCCACGGCCCCGACAAAGGCGGTCTCCACGCCAAGGCGAAAGAGATGGACTCCTACGTTAACGGCGTTGCCGCCGGGGTAGGATGTACCGATATTGTTGTAGACGTCCATGTCGCCGTCGCCCACGGTGGCAATTCGAAGATGCATAGAAATCCCTTCTTTCTCAGCAATGATACGTTCATGATAGCATAGGGATGGAGATATGTCAATAAGTTATGTAAATATATACTACATAAATAAGTTGGGGAAAAGCGAGACAAAAAAGGGAGGGAAAGAAGGCCGGTGATTGGGAAATGGGATTGAAATTTCTTGGGCAGCTGTGTACAATAGAAATGAAAATAAGCTTTCACCAGACAGGAGGAAGGGCAATGAAGGAACCGATCCTTGTAGTGATGGCCGCCGGCATGGGCAGCCGCTTCGGCGGGCTGAAGCAGATCACCCCTGTAGACGATCAGGGCCATATTATGATGGACTTTTCGCTCTACGACGCCCGGCTGGCCGGATTCCGAAAAGTGGTCTTTATTATCAAAGAGGCCATCGGCCCCCACTTTATGCAGACCGTGGGCAACCGGATGGAGCCCTGGTTTGACGTCCGCTACGCCTGGCAGGAGCTGGATAAGCTGCCTGAGGGCTACCGCGTCCCGGAGGGCCGGGTCAAGCCCTTTGGTACCGGCCATGCCATCGCCTGCGCCGCCCCGGTCATCGACGGGCCCTTTGCCGTTATCAACGCCGACGACTTCTACGGCAGAGCCTCCTTCCAGGCTATCTATGACTTTCTCAGCGGCGACTGCGCTCCCGACTGTCAGGCCATGGTAGGCTACCGGCTGGAAAATACCGTCACCGAGCATGGCCATGTGGCCCGGGGCGTCTGTCAGGTGGAGGAGGGCTATCTCCGGGAGATCACCGAGCGGACCCATATTGAAAAGCGGCCGGAGGGGATCGTCTATACCGAGGACGGGGTGAACTTCCACCCGCTGGACGGCCAGACCCTGGTATCTATGAACCTCTGGGGGTTCCATCCGACCATGCTGGACCAGTTTACCGGCCGGTTTAAGGACTTTCTGGACCGGGAGCTGGAGAAGAACCCTCTCAAATGCGAGTACTATCTCCCCAGCGTGGCCAACGCCCAGATCAAGGAGGGCCGAGGGGTGATTCGTGTACTGCCCACCAGCGACAGCTGGCATGGAGTGACCTATCGGGAGGATCTGGAGTCGGTCCGGCAGGCGGTGGCCGCCCTGAAGGCCGCCGGCCAGTACCCGGAGCGGCTCTGGGCCAAATAAGGGAAGCAGCCAAAGTCTAGGGAGAAAAGGAGAAGAGCTATGACTGTTTTGGTGACCGGCGGCGCCGGCTATATCGGTTCTCATACCTGTCTGGAACTGCTGAAGGAAGGCCATAAAGTAGTGGTGGCCGACAACCTCTGCAACGCCAGCGCGAAGAGCCTGGAGCGGGTCAGCCGCCTTGCCGGCGGCGAAGAGATCCCTTTTGTCAACTGCGACCTCCGGGACGAGGAGCAGCTGGAGGCGCTCTTTCAGCGCTGGAGCATTGACTGCGTGATCCATTTCGCCGGCCTCAAGGCGGTGGGAGAGAGCGTGGCCAAGCCCCTTGCCTACTATGACAATAACCTGAACTCCACCATTACCCTCTGCCGGGTCATGGAGCGCCATGGTGTGAAGAAGATCGTATTCTCCTCCTCGGCCACCGTCTACTCCGGAGACAACCAGATGCCTCTGAGCGAGCAGAGCAAGACGGGCAGCTGTACCAACCCCTATGGCTGGACCAAGTTCATGTGCGAGCAGATCCTCCGGGATCTGGCCAAGGCCGATCCGGACTGGACGGTGGTCCTCCTCCGGTACTTCAACCCCGTAGGCGCCCACGAGAGCGGCCTGATCGGTGAGGATCCCAAGGGCGTGCCCAATAACCTGATGCCCTTTATCTCCCAGACCGCCATTGGCCGCCGGAGCTGCCTGTCCGTCTTTGGCAACGACTATGATACCCACGACGGCACCGGCGTTCGGGACTATATCCATGTGGTGGATCTGGCCCGGGGCCATGTGGCGGCGCTGGACTTCCTCATGAAGGAGAAGGGAGAGGGCGTCTTTAATCTGGGTACCGGCGTGGGCTACAGCGTGCTGGATATGGTCCATGCCTTTGAGCGGGCCAACGGCGTCCCCGTCCCCTATCAGATTGTAGACCGCCGGCCGGGCGATCTGGCCACCGTCTACTCCACGCCGGAAAAGAGCCGCCGGGAGCTGGGCTGGGAGGCCACCCACTCGCTGGAGGATATGTGCCGGGACAGCTGGAACTGGCAGAGCAAGAACCCTCAGGGCTACGAAAGCGAAGAGTAACCGAACCATTCAGGACCGTGCAGACCGGCAGCGAAGGCCGGAGCACGGTCCTTTTTTGGCTTGAAGTTACAAATAATAATGATTATGTAAATAGCGAAGAGGGAAAAAGAACTCCCCCCGGGGAGACGGGGGGAGGGGAGCGCAGGGGAAGGGGCTTACTTGCTGTAGGTCTCCCGGGCCTTGGCCAGAGAGCTCTTGGCGCCGCCGGCGCAGAGGATGGCGTAGAAAGCCTTCTCGCAGGCCTTTTCCATCCAGGCGGTCTTGGCCATAGCCTCGTCCATGGTCTTGCCCACGATAACGGCGCCGTGATGGCCCATGAGGACGTAGTCGCTGTCGATCAGGCCGTCAGCGATGACCTCGGCCAGGCCGGAGCCGCCGGCGCTCTGATAGGGAGTGCAGGGGATGACGCCGGTGAGGCCTTCACCGATCAGATCCAGAGGCACGTCCATCTCCAGAATCGCGAAGACGGAAGCCCAGCGGCCGTGGGTCTGGACGATGGCGCCGACGTCGGGACGCTTACGGAAGATGGCCGTATGCATGATCCATTCGCAGGTGGGCTCGCTGTAGGGGGTGAAGATATTGTCCTGAGCGTCGCAGATGAAGCGCTCCCAGCCGCGGGCGTCCCGGAGGTTCTTCTGGAAGCACCATGCGGGGCTGCCGGAGATATAGCACAGGCCGGTCTTCAGATCCCGGACGGCCACGTCACCGGACTCGCCGGAGGGGGAGTAGCCCTTCTCGTTGAGCATACGGGTGCCGCGGGCCACTTCCTCCTTGAAGAGGATCTGGTCATAGTCCTGATAGGTCTTGTAGTTGGTGTCCACGGTGTACTCGTAGCCCTCGGTGACCAGATCGATGGGATCGGCGGTAATGGTCTTGACCTCGCCGATCAGCTCGGCCAGAGCGATCTTCTCGGCCACGGACTCCATCCAGGCGATATAGTTGATCACGTTGTCCACGTTGTTGCCGGCGCAGATAATGCCGCCGTTGTACATCATGACGCAGATCTGGTCGGCCAGAGCGTCAACGACTTCCTGACGATACTCGTCGGTATCGGCGGGCTCGCTCTGAACGCAGGTCACGTTGCAGGAGGCCTCCAGCTGCTCAGCCAGAACGAAGGGCAGGCCCTGCTTCTTGTTGGTGAACAGAGTGGTCCAGAGGGGATAGACGTGGGCGATGGCGGTCACGTCGGGGCGGGCCTTATAGATGGCCAGATGGAGGGGCAGGTTGTCGTGGGCGGGGGCATGATGGGTGATGTAGTTGCCGTCGGCGTCTACAATGGGCATATCACTGCCAAAATAGGCGGCGGGATCGGTTACGCCGATGGTGCCGGGCTTGATGGAGATGGTAACCTGACCGGTCTCGGTGTCACGGACAGAGGCTTCGCCCATATTCTCGTTGGGCAGCCAGCCTTCCTTGTGAAGGCGCTGGATGCAGCGTGCCAGCTCGTCCTGGAACAGTTTCATTCTGTAGCTCATTGATTTCTCCTCCTGAATATGATTTGTGCCGCGCCTGGAACCGGAGCGGTGTAGTAACAAGTTTGAAAATATCAATACCACTTTAGCTGTATTATAGCATTTCCCTGTCCAAACTACAATGGAAATCTTGTGCATAGTAACAAAATTGACAAATAATACAGCCTTAATTTCGTCGGAATTGAAAAATGGAACTTTTGAAACTGCTTTCAGCCTTATTGTCCTATATATCTGAGAGAAAAACAATGCACGAAAGGCGAAAGAAATGGTCAAATCGGTCTGGAAAAGCCGGGAGGCGGGGAAAAAACGGAAGAAGGGCGGACTTTTCGCCGGTTTTTTTCGGCAGTAATTGCCGGATAGGTCCAATTTCAGCGGGAAAAAGGGCGGGGTGTTTTCAAGGGATGAAAGCTGTGATACAATACAGGAAAGTGACCATTTACCCGAGGAGGAATGAGATATGGAGCTCTATCGTGTGCTGTTGGTAGATGACGAGGCGGAGATTCGTCAGGGGATCTGCCGGACGGTGGACTGGGAGGCCATGGGCTTTGACCTGTGCGGCGAGGCGGCCAACGGTCAGGACGCGCTGGAACTGGCCGAGCAGCTTCGGCCGGACGTGCTGCTGACGGATATCAAGATGCCCTACATGGATGGTCTGGAGCTCTGCCGGCAGATTCGCAAGATGCTGCCGGCCTGTAAGCTGGTGGTGTTCTCCGGCTTCAGCGACTTTGAGTTTGCCCGGACGGCCATGGCGCTGGACGTGAGCGAGTACGTGCTCAAGCCGGTCACCGCCGCCGAGCTCCGGCAGGTTATGGAACGGATCCACCGGCAGATTGACCATGAGCGGCGGATGAGAAGCGATATGGAGCTGCTGCGCCGGCGGTACGAGGAGAGCCTGCCCGCCCTGCGCCAGCTGTTTATCACTCAGGTACTGGACGGCCGCTGCACCGAGGAGGAGATCCGGACCCGGGCTGCCCGGTATGAACTGGTACTGCCCCGGGCCAGCTGTTGGGCCACCGCGCTGGTCCAGATCAGCGGCACCGAGGAACAGAGCCGGGACGAGGTGCTCCGGCTGCCGGTGAAGGCGCTGCTGGAGGAGCGCTTCCGCATGGAGGGCTGCCAGATTCTGGTCAGTCTCTATGACCGGTGGGTGGCGGTACTGGCCAACTTCCCCTCGGAGAAGGACGTCTATCCCCTGCTGGGTGAGCTGGACCGGCTGATCTCCCTCTGCTCCAGCTATCTGGATCTGACGGTGACGGTGGGTGTGGGTCTGGTATGCCGGAACCCCGCCCAGCTCTATCGGTCCACCGACAGCGCCCGGGCGGCGCTGAGCTATCGGGCGCTGGTGGGAGAGGGCCGGACTATCTATATCGGGGACATGGAGCCCGACCGGACCATTCCCCTGACGCTGGGCGAGGACGACCAGCATCGGCTTATGGCGGCCATTAAGCTGGGCAGCCGGGAGCAGGTGGTCAAGGAGGTCCACGGCCTGATGGAGCGAATTGGAAAGCACCGGATGTCCCTCTCCCAGTGCAAGCTCTACTTTCTGGAGCTGATCACCTGCCTGCTCAAGCTGGCCCGGGACAGCAAGGTGGATCTGGAGACCGCCTTTGGCGCCGGCTTTGACGGCAGCGTGGATATCGGCGACTTCGGCTCGCTGGAGGAGGCGGAAAAGTGGTGGATTCAGCGGTGTCTGGGTCTGTGGCGGGTGCTGAGCAAGCAGCGGACCGACTCGGCCTGGCGGATTGTGGAGCGGGCCAGAAGTTACGTCCAGAGCCACTACGCTGACTATGAGCTGGGCGTGGAAGTGGTCTCCAGCCATCTCCACCTGTCCAACGCCTACTTCTCCACCCTCTTTAAGCGGGAGACCGGCGTGAGCTTCACCCAGTATGTGACCGAGATCCGGATGGACCGGGCAGCCCGGCTGCTGCTGGAGAGCGACGACAAGACCTACCAGATCGCCGAACAGACCGGCTATCTGGATCCCAACTATTTCAGTTACGTATTCAAAAAGCACTTTGGCTGCACCCCCTCCCGCTACCGGGCAGGCGGAAAGCTGCTGTAAATCAGGATTGGGCCGGAGGGCCGGAAAGGAGGGGAAGGGAGAATGAAGGGAGTTTCGGAGGTCCTTGGCCGTCGGGCCGAGTCGGTCAAGCTCCAGACGGTTATCTTTGCCGCCTTCTTCTCCGCGGCGCTGCTCTTTCTGCTGCTGCTGGCTGCCGGTCTGCTCCTCCGCTTCGGCGCGATTACCACCCAGCTGGTGGAGGAGGACACCATGCGTATGGTCCTGCAGGTCAACCACCTGCTTGACGACCATCTCCGGGAGATTATGAGCCTGTCGGATACGCTGTACTATCAGGTGGTCAAGGACGAGGAGCTGGAGGACGGGGAGCGGACCGAGCTCTTCCGCCTGCTCTGTCAGGAAAACGACGATATCGCCTCCGGCGCCGTCCTCTTTGACCATCAGGGCAGAATCCTCTCCAGCTGGCCCCATAGCCAGCTCCGGCGAAACGCCGAGCCCAGAGAGGAGGGCTGGTACCGGGAGGCAATGGTCCAGCCGGAGAACCTTCATTTTTCCAGCCCCTATGTCCAGAACCTCTTTGACGATCAGGAGGACTACCGCTGGGTCATCTCGGTCAGTCAGGCCGTCCAGATCACCCGGCAGGGCAGGACGGAGAAGGGGATACTGCTGGTGGACACCAACTACACCAGCCTGCGCCAGCTCCTGTCCGGCGTGGAGCTGCCCAACGGGGGCTACGTCTACCTCATGGACGCCGACGGGGAGCTGATCAGCCATCCCTGGCAGCAGCTGATCTACTCCGGAATCCGGGAGGAGAACCATCTGGCGGCCGCCGGCTACGCCGACGGCGTCCACTATGAAAGCTGGCAGGATCAGAACCGAATGGTGGTGGTCCGGACGGTGGGCTATACCGGCTGGAAGCTGGTGGGAGTGGTCGGCGAGGAGGGACTGGGCTGGCAGAATATGCAGCTGCTCCCCTTCGCTGTGAGTCTGCTGCTCTTTGTCTCCTGCCTGCTGGCGGTGCTGATCAGCCGGATTGCCGCGCTGGTCACCGATCCCATCCGCCGGCTGGAGCGGGCGGTAAAGCAGATTGAGTCGGGGGTGCTGGATCTGGAGATCCGGGCCGAGGGCAGCTATGAGGTCCGGCGGCTGAGCAGCGCCATCTCGGCCATGGTGGCCACCCTCCGGCGGCTGATGGAGGATATCCGCCGACAGGAGCGGGCCAAGCGCCGGAGCGATCTGGACGTGCTGCAGAGCCAGATCAACCCCCACTTCCTCTATAATACGCTGGACTCGGTGGTCTGGATGACCGAGGCCGGCCGGACGGAGGAGGCGGTGGAGATGGTCTCGGCGCTGGCCAAGCTCTTCCGGATCTCCCTGTCCGAGGGCAGAAGCGAGATCCCGCTGGAGCGGGAGCTGGAACACGCCAGAAACTATCTGGCCATTCAGAAGATCCGCTACCGGAGCACCTTTTCCGCCTCTATTACCGCCCAGCCGGGGACAGAGGAGCTGCCGGTGGTCAAGCTGGTAATCCAGCCCATACTGGAAAACGCCCTCTACCATGGTATTGACCCCATGGAGGAGGAGAACCATATTCAGGTCCGGGCCTATCTGGAAGGGGAGGACCTGCTGATTGATATCTCTGACGACGGCAGAGGAATGCGGCCGGAGGTGGCCGCCACCCTGCTGGACGAGAGCAAGCCCTGGAAAAAGAGCAAGGGCTCCGGCGTAGGGGTGCGCAATGTCCATCAGCGCCTCCGGCTGACCTACGGAGAGGGCTACGGCGTTACCATCTTCAGCGAGCCAGACGAGGGCACCCTGGTCCGGCTCCGGCTGCCCGCCCGCCGGGCCGAGGAGGAGAGAGAGGAGGGGGCCAGCCATGAAGAAGGGTAAAAAGGGGCTGTTTCAGTCTATCCTGCTGGTCCTGCTGGGACTGCTGGTTCTGCTGTCCATGGTCCCCTTCCAGCCCAGAGAGCCGGAGACGCTGGAGATCAGCGTCCTCTTCCTCCAGCGGGACAGCGGCCTCTGGGACAATATCCGACTGGGCATGGAGCAGGCGGCCGCCGATCAGGGGGCGGAGCTCCGCTTCCTCAGTGTCAGCTACGACGGGGAGGAGACTGACGGAGCTCAGCTCCTGCTCCGGGAGGCGGCCGACGGGACGGACGCGGTGATTATCGCCCCGGCCATTGAGCAAGAGCTGGAGCCGATTCTGGAAGAGGCCAGCGCCAACTGCCCCATCCTCACCTTTTCTCAGGGTATGGACCATACCCTGCTGGACTTCTCCCCCGGCGGGGAGGAGGTGAGCCGGATGCTGATCAATATGGCGCTGGAGGACGGTCGGGAGGGTACCTTCCTGCTGCTCAGCGAGTCGGGCACCGGTCTGGATGACCAGCGGGTTATCTTTGCCGAGAGCTACCTCCGCCAGCAGGGTATTGAGCCGGTCCGACTCTCCGTCCGACAGAACGAGAGCCGCCGGCTGGCCCGGACGCTGGAGACAATGGACCCAGACTGCGTGATCTGCCCGGAGGCGGGACTGACCTACGCCCTGTGTCAGCACTGGATGAAGGAGCAGGAGTCGGCCCCGGACTACCGGTTTTACGGTATGGGGGTGACCGAGCCTGCCGCCCGGTGTCTGGAGAGCGGCGTGATCCGGGGTCTGGTGGGCTGGAGCGACTATGCCTCGGGCTACCTGATCTGCGAGAGCGCCGCCCTGGCCGCCCGGGGAAAGGAGATCGAGTGGGAGGGGGAGCTGCCCCTCTATGCCATTGGAAAGGAGGAGCTGGATGAACGAAGCTATCAGAAGCTCTTCTTCCCGGTCCTGCCCTAAGCGTTGGCTGGCCCTGCTGCTGGCCCTGCTGTTGGCTTTGTCGGCCGGCTGCGGAGAGGGGAAGGCAGAGGAGGAAAAGACCCTCCGGCTGGGCCTTGCCCTCTATGACCAGCAGGACACCTTTATCTCCAGTCTGGGCAGAGAGGTCGAGCAGCTGGCGCAGGAGGAGACGCGCCGGATTACCGTCCGGATCGTAGACGGACAGGGCAACCAGAGCACCCAGAACGACCAGATTGACCAGATGATCCAGAGCGGCTATGACGTGCTCTTTGTCAATCTGGTAGACCGGACGGTAGCTGCCTCCATTATCGACCGGGCCCGGGAGGCGGGCATCCCGGTGGTCTTTTTCAACCGCCAGCCGGTGGGAGAGGATATGCGCCGCTGGGAACGGGTCTACTATGTAGGACTGGAAGCGGCCCAGTCGGGCCGGCTTCAGGCGGAGATTGTAAAAGAGGCGTGGGACCGGGGTGAGGCCGACCGGAACGGAGACGGCAAGCTCCAGTATGTCCTGCTGGAGGGCGAGCCCGGCCATCAGGACGCCCTGCTGCGCAGCGAACACTCGGTGAAGCATCTGGAGGAGCTGGGTATCCCCACCCAGAAGCTCTCCAGCGCCGCGGCCAACTGGAGCCGGAGTCAGGGCCAGCAGCAGATGGAGGGCTGGCTGGACCGGTTCGGCGGAGAAATCGAGCTGATTCTGGCCAATAATGACGATATGGCGCTGGGAGCGCTGGACGCCTGTCGGGACCGGGGTCTGGAGGAGCTGCCGCTGGCGGTGGGCGTGGACGCCACCGGAGAGGCGCTGGCCGCCATGGCGCAGGGCACCCTGACCGGCACCGTTCTCAACGACGGGGCGGGCATGGCCCGGAGCATGATGGATCTGGCACTGGCACTGGACCGGGGAGAAGACCCGGCCCAGACCATGGAGCTGGAGGAAGGACACTATATCTGGCTGTCTTACCGGAAGGTAACGGAGAAGGATGTGGAGGACTACCTCCGGCAGCAGGAGGAGGAAGGATAAGAGATGACAAGCCAACATACTGCCGGGACAATGGCCCCTCTGAATCAGACGGGCCTGCTTTATACCCCCCAGACAAAGAAAGCGATGGAGATCTGCTTTCAGGCCCACAGGGACCAGAAGGACAAGGGCGGCCTGCCCTATGTCTTTCATCCCTTCCATGTGGCCGAGCAGCTGAGCGGGGAGGAGGAAATCTGCACCGCCCTGCTCCATGACGTGGTAGAGGATACCGACTGGAGCCTGGAGGATCTGGCCCGGGCGGGTATCTCCCCGCGGGTACTGGAGGCGCTGAAGCTGCTGACCCATCGGCCGGGACAGGGCTATCTCAGCTATGTGGCCCAGCTCCGGAAGGACCCCATTGCCCGACGGGTCAAGCTGGCCGACCTGAGCCATAACAGTATGGCCGGCCGTCTGGACCGGCCGGACCAGCGGCGGCTGCGCAAGTACGCCATGGCAAAGGCCATTCTGGCCGACGACTGGTATGACACGTCGCTGGGCCACTGGAGAAAGCAGATTCCCCTGGATCTGGAAGGGATCTATTACCTGTCCGTCTTTTACCGGGCGGAAGGGGAGATTGAGAAGTACTCGCTGGACGTGGAGCGGGCGGAGGACAGCCACTATGAGTTCGACTTCTGGGGCGGCGAGCGGCTCCGGGCCTCCTTCCGGGAGTATCCCTCCCTGCCCGAGGCGCTGGGAGAGTTCCTGTCCGAGGGGAGCGATCGGACCTTCCGCCATCGGCTGATCACCCTTGGAATCCCCTTTCAGGAGTTCCACTACGACTGAGTGAGCAAAGCGGCCCTGATCAACCGTATCGGCGCCCGGCAGAGTCCGGGCGCTGTTTTCTTGTCCCGACAGCTCCGCCTCTCCCGGTATCAGTTGCAGTATTTGCTGCAACTATGCAACTTTAGGAAGAAAAGAGCCCCTTTTCCCCCTGGGGAATCCGGAGTTGCATTGAGAAAAAACCCTGCCCGGAGTAGAATAGAGTCAACAAAAACAGATCCGGGAGGGAGAAACGAATATGGCAATGAGCAGTTTTGTGGTCTATACCGACCTGTATGAAAAGGTGGGCTTTCTGTCCGACGCCCAGCTGGGACAGATCCTGCGCAATATGTTTCTGGTGGCACAGGAGGAGCCCATCGAGTGTTCCGACCCGGTAGTGGCCATGGCAATGAGCTTTATCCGCTCCTCGATGGAGGACAACCATCAGCGCTATCAGGAGGCCCGCCAGCGCCGGTCGGAGGCAGCCAAGCGGGGCGCCGCCGCCAGCGCCGAGACCCGGGCCCGGAAGCGACAGATGGAGCTGGCTGAGTCCGTTCTGGCCTCGGCCGGGGAGGAGCAAGCCGCGCAGCAGCAGACAGCGGAACAGATTCAGCAGGAGCGGGAAGAGACGACCGCTCCCGCTGCCCTGCTCAAAAAAGCAATCGCTCCAATCGCTCCCGCAAAAGAAGCAATCGCTCCAATCGCTCCCGCAAAAGAAGCGGACGTTAGCTATCCTGTACCTGTACCTGAGACTGTACCTGTACCTGAGACTGAACCTGTACCTGAGACTGAGACTGAGACTGAGACTGAGACTGGGGCCCGCTCCCGGACAGGGGGAGTGGGGCCGGAAGGGCAGGCGCTGGCGCGCTGTCTGTCTGAGTTTGGGATCCGTTTGAGAAAAAACGAGGAGAAAGAGGCGGGGAAATGGCTCCGTGAATACGGACTGGAGACCATTCGGGAGGCCGCTGAGCAGGCCGGCCTCCGGGGCCGACCCAACTGGGGCTATGTCCGGGGCATTCTCACCAACTGGGCTCGGGAGGGAAAGCCTGCCGTACCCGCCGCCGGCTCCGGCCTGTCTGGCAGTCAGAGGGAGCGGGAGACCAGACGGCAGGCCGAGCGGGACCGGATCCGGGAGGAGAATGTGCGCAATATGAAGGCCCTCCGGGCCATGCTTCGGGAGATGGAGAAGGAATAGGGTCAGAAAAACAATAAAACCACCCCAAAAGGAGTGGTTTTACAAGGATAATATCACTTTTCTGAGCTATCTTCCTTCTGCCAGGCGGCTCTGCCTGTCTGGTAGAGGCTGGTACCCTGAGCGTCCATGGCCACCGTCAGGGGCAGATCCCGGACGGTCATGCGCTTAATGGACTCGCAGCCCAAATCCTCAAAGGCGATGACCTGAGCCGACTGGATGCACCGGGCGATCAGCGCCCCGGCACCGCCCACGGCGGCAAAGTAGCAGGCGCCATTGCGCGTCAGGGCCGAGCGGACGGACTGATCCATCTCGCCCTTGCCCACAATGGCGGTCAGACCGAGATCCAGCAGCCGGGGGGCAAAGGCGTTCATCCGGCTGGAGGTGGTGGGGCCGCAGGCGCCCACTGCCATACCCTGCTGGGCAGGGGTAGGGCCGGCATAGTAGATCACCGCGCCTTCCAGGGGGAAGGGGAGGGGCTTGCCCTCGTCCAGCAGGGCAAAGAGCCGCTTATGGGCGGCGTCCCGGGCGGTATAGATGGTTCCGGAGAGGAGAATCCGATCCCCTGCCCGGAGCTGACCGGCGACCTGAGGGAGCTGCTGGGTGGTAAGAGAACGGGTCTGGGACAAGGAACTTACACCTCCGGCTGGGTCAGAGACTGGGGGCAGAGACCGGGCAGCTGCTCCAGAAGCTGGCGGATCTGGTCCAGCTGGGTGAGTGCCAGACCGGTCTGATGCTGGAGCCGGAGACCGGCCTGATCCAGCTGCTGCTGGGTCTGGTCCAGCAGCTGGGCACGCTGGTCCCGAAGGGAGTAGAGCTGCTCCTGGAGGGAGCCAATCTCTGCCTCTGCCCGGCGCTGGGCGTCGGAGAGCATCGCCTCCGCCTCTGCCCGGGCCTGAGCCAGAATCTGCTCGGCCTGGGTCTGGGCACCGTCAATCAGCTGCTGCGCCCGGCCCTTGGCCTCCAGCTCCAGCTCGGCCAGAGCCTGCTTGCGCTGTTCAAAGCCGGCCAGCTGCTGATCGACAGAGGCCCGCAGGGCCTCCATCTCCCGGCGCAGCTCCCCGTGAGTCATCTGAGCAAGGGTCAGATTCTCCTCGGCGGAGGTCAGTTCTTCCCGGAGGGCGGCCAGCTGGCCGGCGGACTGGTCGGCCAGAGTCTGGAGCTCCGTCTCCCGCTGCTGATGCTCCTGAGTCATCTGCTGAATATAGTCAATCACATCCTGTCGATTGAAACCGCCAAAGCCGGCGGAGCGGAACTGGACATTGTTCTGCATAAGTGAATCCTCCCGGATGGTAGATAGTTCGGTTCTTTACCGAGTATACCATGTCGGCAAAAATTTTACAAGATAAGAGTAAAAATCTGTCTCTTTTCCTCTTTACTTTTCAAGCGGAGATTGCTATAATAGATAAGCGCTTGAGAGAGCGCTTCGTTTATGCACCCGTGGTCTAATGGATAAGGCACCAGATTCCGGTTCTGGGTATTGGGGGTTCGAGTCCCTTCGGGTGTATAACGAAAGAGGAGTATCCTGAGGATACTCCTCTTTTTTTGTACCAGAAGGAACTGGAAGTAAAAGCCCTCTGGCTGAACCATTCATAAGCTTAGGGCATACTTTGACAATTTATCCTGTCTTTAAGAAACAATATGCCAGCCCGGTTGCCGGCCAAATCAGGGCCCGCCGGCGTCCCCGGGAGAGGAGAAAAAACACACCCTGCCGCCGGGCAGGGTGTGTCTGATTCGTTTGGGGAATTGGGGGCGGAGAGATCACATGAGCTTGCTGCCGGCGGGGATCTCGTCGCTGATCATGATCAGATTCAGCTTCTCCTCGCCGTTTTCCGTGTGGATGGCAGACAGGAGCATACCCCGGCTCTCCCGGCTCATCATCTTCCGGGGAGGCAGATTGACAATGGCCACCAGCGTCTTGCCAATCAGCTCTTCCGGCTGGTAGTACTTGGCGATACCGGAGAGAATCTGCCGATCGGTGCCCGAGCCGTCGTCCAGAATGAACTGGAGCAGCTTGTCGCTCTTCTTTACCTTCTTGCACTCCTTGACCTTGACGGCCCGGAGATCGCTCTTGCAGAAGGTGTCGAAGTCCACCTGCTCGTCGGTATAGGGCTCAATCTCCAGCACGGGCTTGGCAGGAGCCTGAGCGGCGGCGCTGATCTCCTCCAGAGCGGCCAGCTCCTTGTCCATATCAATCCGGGGGAAGAGGGGCGCACCGGGGGTAGTGGTCCAGAGGGCCTGCTCATCGGCGCAGTAGCAGCGGGCGTTCCAGCTCCGGCCCTGCTCGTTCACGCCCAGCTGGTCGAGAATGGCGGTGGAAGCCTGAGGCATGACGGGGCTGAGGAGGATGGCGGCCAGACGGATGCACTCGCAGAGGTTCTTCATGACGGTGAGCAGGCGGGGCTTGTCCTCCTCCCGCTTGGCCAGTACCCAGGGAGTGGTCTCGTCGATATACTTATTGGCCCGGCTGATCAGACGGAAGACCTCGGCCAGCGCCACGGAGAACTGATAGTTGTCCATCTGCTTCTCGTAGTTGGCCATGACCTCCTGAGCCAGTGCCTTGAGCTCCTCGTCCAGAGGGGCGCTCTGGCCGCCCTGACCCAGCTGGCCGGCAAAGTACTTCTGATTCATAGCCACCGTCCGGGAGACCAGATTGCCCAGACTGTTGGCCAGATCGGTATTGATGGTGGAGATGAGCAGCTCGTTAGAGAAGTTGCCGTCGGAGCCGAAGGGGAAGGAGCGCATCAGGAAGAAGCGCAGAGCGTCCACGCCAAAGCGCTCGGCCAGAATATAGGGATCGACCACGTTGCCCTTGCTCTTGCTCATCTTGCCGCCGTCCAGCAGCAGCCAGCCATGGCCGTAGACCTTCCGGGGCAGGGGCTCTTCCAGACTCATGAGCATGGCAGGCCAGATAATGGAGTGGAAGCGGACAATCTCCTTGCCCACAAAGTGGACAACGTTGGGATTGCTCTTCCAGAACTGGTCGTAGTCGTCATACTTGTCGTTCTCATAGCCCAGAGCGGTAATATAGTTGGACAGGGCGTCAATCCAGACATAGACCACATGGCCGGGATCGAAGTCCACCGGTACACCCCAGGTGAAGCTGGTCCGGCTGACGCAGAGGTCTTCCAGACCGGGCTTGATAAAGTTATTGACCATCTCGTTGACCCGGCTCCGGGGCTCCAGAAAGTCGGTATTCTCCAGCAGATCCTGAATCCGGCCGGCATACTTGCTCAGACGGAAGAAGTAGGCCTCCTCCTCCGCGTCCTGCACCTCGCGGCCGCAGTCGGGGCACTTGCCCTCCACCAGCTGGCTCTCCGTCCAGAAGCTCTCGCAGGGCTTGCAGTACTTGCCCTTATAGGTGCCCTTATAGATGTCGCCCTTGTCGTACATCTTCTTGAAGATCTTCTGAATGGCGGAAACATGGTAGTCGTCGGTGGTACGGATAAAGCGGTCATTGGAGATATTCATCAGCTTCCACAGATCCAGCACGCCCCGGGGGCTGAGGACGATATTATCCACGAACTGCTGGGGGGTGACGCCGGCCTCCTTGGCCTTGTCCTCGATCTTCTGGCCGTGCTCGTCGGTACCGGTGAGGAACTTCACGTTGTAGCCCTGCAGCCGCTTATAGCGGGCCATGGTATCGGTGGCCACGGTGCAGTAGGTGTGGCCGATATGGAGCTTGTCAGAGGGGTAGTAGATAGGGGTGGTAATATAGTAATTACCTTTGGACTGATTGCACATAGTTCTTCTTTCCTCCCAAAATAAGAAATCGCCCCTGAACGGATCAAGGGCGACAAGAATTGACGCGGTACCACCTTGTTTCGCGGAACGGGAACCGGGCCCCTTCCGCCTCAGGCGCGCTGTAACGGGCGCTGACCGGGAGCGGCCTACCTATCGACCGCCCAGCTCCGAGACCATCTTCTGCCGGCCCTGGCGTACCCACTCACAGCTGCCTGGGCTCTCTGAACGTTCCTGCCGGCGTACTCTTCTCTTCCTCGCTTTTGAAGATATCGTTGCCATTATAGTCTGAATTGGGGCAATTTGTCAACAGGAAAACCGCTCCTCTCCCCGGACTTTCTCCGCCGGACTCAGAGCTGGATCTCCCACCTGCCGCAGGCGTTGACCACGGTGGTAGGACCGTAGGAGCGCTGCCGGGGGAGCTGGTAGCCGTAGTTGAGATGGACATGGCCATGGACCATATAGGCCGGCTGATACTGGTCCAGCAGCCGGTTAAAGGCCTGAAAGCCGATATGGGAGGCCGAGCTGGGGTCGTCTCCCAGACCGAAGGCGGGGGAGTGGGTGAGCAGGATATCAAAGCCCTTGTGCTTTTTCAGCTTCCAGTACAGCTTTTTACACCGGAAGTCCATCTCCCGCTGGCTGTACTGATGGGGGCCGGGGTTGTAGCGGATGGAGCCGCCCAGACCCAGAATCCGGATCCCTTTCCAGAGGAAGATCTCGTCCTCAATACAGAAGCAGCCCTCGGGCGGGGTATAGTCATAGTGTCCGTCGTGGTTGCCGTGGACGTAGAGCAGGGGGCATTTGGCCATGGTGACCAGAAAACTCAGGTACCGGGGGTCCAGATCACCGGCCGACAGAATCAGGTCCACGTCGTCCAGCTGTCCGGGCCGGAAGTAATCCCAGAGGATCTTCTCTTCCTGATCGGCAATGGTCAGGATCTTCATGGCCCCTCCTCTCTGGCGGAGGCGTCGGTCTCCTCGGCGGCCTGACTGGCGATCTTTTCCAGACCCACCACGTCCACCGTGGCCTTACCCTCCCAGCTCAGCTGCCGGTAGCTGGGCAGCTGGCCAACCACGTTCTCAGCCAGCCAGTCCATGGTCAAAATCTCTTCAGGGGTGGCGATATCGTCCTCGCTCCAGTGGATCAGACCGGTCTGGCTCTTGAGGATACCGTCAAAGGGGTGGAACTCCCCGGCCCGGATGGCCGAGCTGATCAGCCGGGCCAGCTTCCGGACGCTGCCGGGCAGCTTCTCCGAGCAGATGACCTCCACCACGCCGGCGCTCATGCCCCACCAGTAGTTCTTGGCCTTCTTCTCGCCGCTGTCGGCAAAGGTCTTGTCCAGTACGCTGCGGATAATCTGCTCGTAGTAGACGCCCCAATGCCAGACGGGCAGGGCCAGCGTCTGCTGCGTTCCCTCCTCCGAGAGCCGGAAGAGGCCGAAGGCGTGGGGGTTGGGGCTGGAGGGCTTGGTCATGTCCCGGCCGGAGATAATGGTAATTCCCTGATCGGTCAGCTTTCGGATGGCCTGAGACTGGCTGTCTATGTCCCATTCCAGATAGACCTGAGCCTGGGGATCCACCATCTGGGCGCCCAGAGCGAAGGCGTTGATACCGGCGATCATGCCGTAGATGGGGTAGTCACAGATATAGCCAATCCGGTGGTCCTCAGACAGGGCGGCGGCCAGAGCGCCGATAACAAACTTGGCCTCGTACATCCGGGCGTAGTAGGTGCGGATGGCATAGTGGGAGGTATTGAGGGAGCAGTTGAGAATCCTGACCTCCGGATGGTCCACCGCCACGGCCAGACTGGCCTTGAGCAGCCGGGGAGTGGTGGTAAAGATCAGGCCGGCGCCGGCGGAAATGGCCTGGCGGATGACCTGCTCCGGGTCCTCCTCCAGCGTATTGTAGTGGGCCATCGTCCGGACCTGACCCCGGAGGGTCTGCTCCACGTGCTCCCGGCCCAGCTCGTGAAGATAGGTCCAGCTGGAGTCCTGAGGAGTCTTGTCGTGGAGGAAGGCCACCAGCAGCCGGTCTCCGCCGGTGAGGGTGTCGGTGAGCTTGCCCAGCAGCTTCTTCTGACCGAAGTCGGGGGAGAGGACCAGATCAATGGGGTTATCCTCCCGCTGGAGGACAATCTCCTCCCAGATCCGGGTCAGCCGCTGGCGCAGCTCCTGAGCCGAGAGCTCCCGGGCCCGGTCATAGCCGCACAGCTCCAGAAAGACCAGCATGGCGTCCGCCGCCGTCACCGTCAGCTTTTTGCCGCCCATGGACTCGTAGACCTTCCGGAAGCTGTAGTAGAAGCGCTGGAAGGAGAGGGTCTCCTCCTCCGTCCAGACCTCCTGCGGCTTCTTGCCCAGCCGCTGCAGCAGCTTCTTATAGCTGCCCAGCCGGCTGCAGGAGATAAAGTTCACCCGGCTCACCCGGTAAAAGTCCAGATACTCATAATACAACCGGTTCTCCGGGGCGTCCGTCTTTTCCGGGAGAATCCGGGTGACGATGGCGGGGATGGTGGCGGCGCCGAAGTATTTCAGTACGCTGCAGCGCTTGTTTCCCTCGGCGATATAGTACCGGTTCATATACTCATAGGCCACCACACTGTCCCGGATACCCTCCTTCAGATGGGCCTGACAGAGGTTCTCCCACTTGATGGCAAACTCAGTCTTGCTCTGAAGCAGAGGCATAAAGTCGGCGGCAAAGGAGGTGGCCCGGCCGGCGGTCTTGGTGCCCACCACAAACTCCGCCGGGATCTGGACCGAGCCCAGAGAGACGGTGGCCAGTCCGGCCTGGTCGGTGAGCATATCGTCCAGAGCGGGCAGATAGGGGTATTCTCCCCGAAGGGTCCTGCGCCGATATTCCTTCTGGCCCAGCTTGAGGGCGGTGGGATAATGGAGTTCCAGCATGAGAGAGGCTCCTTTCTGTGGGTGGGGTTCTGCCTCTATTATACGACCGGGAGGCCCAGCCGTCAATGAATGGAGGTAGGGTGAGAATGGTCTAACTTATCTAAAATAATTTAAAAAATGTCTTGACAAAAGCGGAGGAGGATGCTATGATAGAGACACAAAAGAGATCAACCTCCCCATTCGGAGGCCAATCTCGAAAAGACCCGCGGCGGAGCAGAGTGATCCGCCATCTGGTGAGATTTTTCCCGGAAGCGGACCTGTAGATCCGGCAACCATCATAATGAAACGCATCAGAGAGATGCCTGTGTTGCGGCGAGCAGAGACAGAGGAGCGATACCGACGGAAAAAGACGCGGGACTCACAAATCTAAGAAAGCGAGGAATATAAAGGATGTTAGATACCAAGAATGATCGGTGTTGACCTCTATCCAACAGGAAGGGTAGAGGTCAACACCATTTTTTGGCCATCGTACATCCCTGGCGTTCCCCGCCCTTGGAGGCAACGGACCATGAATATCACCTATATCGGCCATTCCGGCTTCTATCTGGAGCTGGAGCACTGCGCCATGCTCTTTGACTATGCCAAGGGGCCCTTGCCTGACTTTGACTTTTCCAAGCCCCTGTACATTTTTATCAGCCACCACCACGCCGACCACTTCAGCCCCATGCTTTTCCCCCTCTTCCGGGGCCACCCCTCCGTCCGCTTTCTCCTCTCCGCCGACGTGGAGCGGCATTTTGGCCGCCAGACCATGCGCTGTCTGGGGGTCACCGACGGGGAGTATCAGGACCTCCGTTTTCTGGCCCCGGGTGAGCGGTATGCTGACGAGCGCATTGAGGTGACCGCGCTGGCCACCACTGAGGAGGGGATAGCCTTCCTGCTCCGGGCGGAGGGCAAGCGGATCTTCCACGCCGGCGACCTGAATCTCTGGGTCTGGCCCGGCCGGGCCGAGGAGGAGAACAGCCGGGCGGAGGAGGCCTATAACCGGGCCATCGCCCCGCTGGCGGGAATGGAGCTGGACGTGGCCTTCCTCCCGCTGGATCCCCGGCAGGAGGAGCTGTACTGGAAAGGGTTTGACCGCTTTATGCGCCGGACCCGGACGGCGCTGGCCTGTCCTATGCACTTCTGGGACCGGCAGGAGACGGTGGAGGAGTTTCTCCGGCTGGACTGCACCCAGCCCTACCGGGACCGGGTTAGTCTGGCCCGGCGGAGCGATCCCCATGTAAAGCTCTTCCCCCACTTTGAATACTGACGGCCTGTGGGCCGGAGAGAGGGAGCGGCGCCGGACCGGCGCCGCTCCCTGCTTGACATTCGACGGAAAAAGGGTATACTTATTGTATCTGATTTTCAAAAGTTGTCTGCATAATTTCAACGTCTGGAGGTAGTACATATGAAACTGGTCGTCGTTGGCGGCGTTGCGGGAGGCGCGTCCGCCGCTGCCCGTGTCCGCCGTCTGGATCCCAAGGCAGAGGTCATTATGTTCGAGCGGGGAGAGCACGTCTCCTTCTCCAACTGCGCCCTGCCCTATCATCTGAGTGGTATCGTGGCCAACAGTGATTCGCTGGTGCTCATGAATCCCACCAGTTTTCGTAAGAGCCACGATATCGACGCCCGGGTTAACAGCGAGGTCATCGCCATCGACCGGGCCAATAAGAAGGTCACCGTAAAGAATACCCTTACCGGCGAGACCTATGAGGAGAGTTATGACAAGTTGGTGCTGGCTCCCGGCGCCAACCCCATCCTGCCCGGCAGTATCCGGGGCATCGACCGGGAAAACGTCTTTGCCATCCGGAACGTCACCGATATCCGGGCCCTGAAGGCCTATCTGGACCGGGAGGAGGTCCGGCGGGTGGCCGTGGTAGGCGGCGGCTTTATCGGTATCGAGACGGCGGAGAATCTCTGCCAGGCGGGCAAGCAGGTCACCCTGATCGAGGGCGCCGACCAGATCATGGCTCCCTTTGACTACGATATGGTCCAGATCCTCCATAAGGAGCTGGATGACCACGGAATCCAGCTCCACCTGTCCAGCACCCTGACGGCCATCGAAGAGGGCCACGTCAAGGCCATGAAGGCCGGAGAGGAGATTACGCTGGAGGCAGACGCCGTTATTATGGCCATCGGCGTGGCCCCCGAGACCAGTCTGGCCCGGGCCTGCGGCCTGGAGATTGGCCAGACCCGGGGCATTAAGGTCAACCACAACTACCAGACCAGCGACCCGGATATTTACGCCGTGGGCGACGCGGTAGAGCTCTACTCCGCCCTCACCCATAAGCCCGGCCGGCTGGCACTGGCCGGCCCCGCCCAGCGTCAGGCCCGGGCCGCCGCCGATCATATCTACGGCAAGCACCACAATAACCGGGGCTATATCGGCTCCTCCTGTATCCGGGTCTTTTCCCAGAACGCCGCCTCCACCGGCCTGAACGAGAAGATGGCCGCCGCGGCCGGCTACCAGTTCGACTCGGTCACCGTCATTCCCCCCGACAAGGTGGGCCTCATGCCCGACAGCCACTATATGCTCTTCAAGCTGATCTTCGAGGTGCCTACCGGCCGGATTCTGGGCGCGCAGGCCATCGGCAAAGGCGCCGTGGACAAGCGGGTGGACGTGATCGCCGCCATGATCACCATGGGAGCCGATCTGGAAGATCTGAAGGAGCTGGAGCTGTGTTATTCCCCCGTCTTTGGCACGGCCAAGGACGTGGTCAATCAGGCGGCGCTGGTGGCGCTGAACGTCCTCTACGGCCGCTTCCGTCAGGTCCATGTGTCTCAGGTCCGGTCGCTGGTAGAGTCCGGAGCCTATATCGTGGACGTCCGTGAGCCCGGCGAGTACGCCAACGGCCACCTGAACGGCTCCCACAATATCCCCCTGAGCCAGCTCCGTCAGCGGATGGATGAGATCCCCACTGACCGGCCCGTCTATCTCCACTGCCGGTCCAGCCAGCGCAGCTACTACGCCATCTGCTGCCTCCAGGGCAACGGCTTTGACAATCTGGTCAATATCAGCGGCTCCTATCTGGGAATCAGTCTGTACGAATACTTCAACGACAAGGCCCAGGGCCGGACCCCTATTCTGGACAAATACAACTTTAACTGAGAAAAAGGAGAGAGAACCATGGCTGATAAGATGACTGCCGCAAGGGCAAACGAGATCATGGACCAGGGCTACCACTGCTCTCAGGTCATTCTGTTTCACGCCGCCGAGCGTCTGGGTCTGGATCAGGCGCTGGCCCTCCGCCTGAGCTCCGGCTTTGGCGGCGGCACCTTCCATGGCGATACCTGCGGCGCGGTGGCCGGAGCGATTATGTGCCTGAATATGGCCTACGGCTTTGACACCCCTGACAGCGAGGTGGACGCCAAGCTGGCGGCCAAGATCCGGGAGTTCCATGATAAGTTCATTGCCAGGTTTGGCTCCAACCAGTGCCGCTGCCTGCTGGGCGGCTGGGACGTGGGCATTCCCGCCCACCGGGAGGTCATTCCCACCCGGACCGGAGTCTATGATAACTGCGGAGACTACTGCGCCTACGCCTGCCAGCTGCTGGACGAGCTGCTGGAGGACGCGGGCAAGTAACCGGAAGAAGAACCGAGGGGCAGAGCGCGTTGGGCGCTCTGCCCTTTTTTTCTTTGGGCCCGCCGGGGAAGGGGCAAAGAAATGGAGCGTATCCGAAGATACGCTCCATAAGCGGATTGTCTATGGGTCCCGGAAGGCCCCCGGAGGGGAATCGGGGCGTTACATCTGGCTGCGATAGAGGGCGGCGATCTCTTCCACGCTGGTGTCGCGGGGATTGCCGGGGCAGCAGGCGTCGGCGAAGGCGGACTCGGACAGGAACTGGACGTCCTCTTCCTTCAGAATGCCCTTCAGGTCGGAGGGAATGCCCACGTCGGCAGACAGCTGCTTGACAGCGGCGATGGTGGCGGCAGCGGCCTCATCGGCGGTCATGGCGTCGATACCCTCAACGCCCATAGCCTTACCAACGGCGCGATAGCGCTCGCCGGCCACGGGTGCGTTGTACTCCAGACCCACAGGCAGCAGAATGGCGCAGGCCACGCCGTGGGGGGTGTCATAGAGGGCGGACAGGCCGTGAGCCATGGAGTGGACGATGCCCAGACCCACGTTGGAGAAGCCCATACCGGCAATGTACTGGCCCAGAGCCATGCCTTCACGGCCTTCGGGGGTGTTGGCGACGGCGCCCCGGAGGTTCTGGGAGATCAGGCGGATGGCTTCCAGATGGAACATATCGCTGATGGCGCAGGCGCCCTTGGTGATATAGCCCTCGATGGCATGGGTCAGAGCGTCCATACCGGTGGCGGCGGTCAGGCCCTTGGGCATGGAGGCCATCATGTCGGGGTCAACTACGGCGATCTCGGGGATATCGTTGGTATCCACGCAGACGAACTTACGCTTCTTCTCCACGTCGGTAATGACGTAGTTGATGGTAACCTCGGCGGCGGTGCCGGCGGTGGTGGGGACGGCGATGGTAAAGACGGCGTGGCGCTTGGTGGGGGCAACGCCTTCCAGAGAGCGGACGTCGGCGAACTCGGGGTTGTTGATAATAATGCCGATGGCCTTGGCGGTATCCATAGCGGAGCCGCCGCCGATGGCCAGGATGCAGTCGGCGCCGGAAGCCTTGAAGGCCTCAACGCCGTTCTGGACGTTGGCAATGGTGGGGTTGGCCTTAATGTCGCTGTAAACGCTGTAGGGGTAGCCGGCTGCGTCCAGCAGATCGGTGACCTTGCCGGCCACGCCGAACTTGATCAGGTCGGGGTCGGTGCAGACGAAGGCCTTCTGATAGCCGCGGGCGGTGAGCTCGGGAAGAATGTTCTCGATGGCGCCCTTGCCGTGGTAGGAGATGGTGTTGAGGACGATACGGTTTGCCATGTTGTTACGCTCCTTTTTTGTGAAAATGTGTATAATGCTTCTGTACGGAAAGGAATTCTTTTGGGCAGATTTATTATACACCTTTGTCAATTCTGAGACAATATAAAAATGAGACATTTTAGCGAAAATGTCTCCCGGGCCGCCGGGGAGAAAAGTCCTCCTTCCCTCTTTCCCCGCTTTGGAGTATAATCAGAGCAGAAACAATACCAGAAAGAGGTGGCTCTCTATGATCAATCTCCCCTTTGACCATGTAATCAACCGGAAGGGCACCAACAGCGAGAAATTTGACTATCCCGTGGAGCGGGGTCTGCCGGCAGACGTCCTTCCCCTCTGGGTGGCCGATATGGACTTTCAGGCCCCGGCCGGGGTCCGGGAGGCGCTGAGCCGGCGGATTGAGCACGGTATCTTCGGCTACAGCGGAATCTCCGACAGCTACCATCAGGCGGTGGGCGGCTGGTTCCGGGACAAGTTCGGCTGGGAGACCCAGCGGGAATGGCTGGTCCCCACCCCGGGCGTGGTCTACGCGCTGGCCACTGCCGTCCGGGCCTTTACCCAGCCCGGGGACCGGGTACTGATCCAGCCTCCGGTCTACTATCCCTTCTACAGCGTTATCGGCAAGAACGGCCGGCAGCTGGTGGAAAATCAGCTGCGCTACGACAATGGCCGCTACAGCATGGATCTGGCCGACTTTGAGCGGAAGATTGTGGACAACGACGTCAAGCTCTTTATCCTCTGCTCCCCCCATAACCCGGTCTGCCGGGTCTGGACCCGGGAGGAGCTGCGGGCGGTGGGCGAGATCTGCCTGAAGCATGACGTGATCGTCCTCTCCGACGAGATCCACTGCGACTTCACCTTCCCCGGCCATCCCCATACCATCTTCCCTCTGGCCGTGCCCGAGATGGCCCATCGCTCTCTGGTCTGTACCGCCCCCAGCAAGAGCTTTAATCTGGCCGGTCTCCAGACCTCCAATATCTGGATCCCCGGTCAGCAGCTTCGGGAGCGCTATCTGGCCGAGCTGGACCGGGCGGGAACCGATATGCCCAACGTCATGGGTCTGATCGCCTGTGAGGCCGCCTACGCCTCCTGCGGCCAGTGGCTGGAGGAGTGCCGGAGCTATATGCAGGCCAATCTGGCCCACGTCCGGGACTATCTGGCCCGGTATCTGCCCCAGATCCGGCTGGTGGAGCCGGAGGGCACCTACTTTGCCTGGCTGGACTGCTCCGGTCTGGGTCTGAGCGCTCAGGCGCTCAACGAGCTGATCATCCATCGGGCCAAGCTCTGGCTGGATGCCGGAGAGATCTTCGGCCAGTGCGCCCAGCAGTTCCAGCGGGTGGTGCTGGCCTGTCCCAGAGCCACGCTGGATCGGGCACTGGACCAGCTCCGGGCGGCGGTGGAGTCGCTGGAGTAACCGGCCGCGGCATCCGGCCCCGCAGCCGGCACCGAGAAGAAAAAAACACAGCGCCATCCGAAAGGGTGGCGCTGTGATTGCGTTTTGGGGGGCAGGTGAGGGCTGTCAGTCCACAGCCCTGCGGGCGACAAAGAAGAGCCGGTCGTCCGACTGGCTGGGGGCACTCTTTCGGTCACTGCCATAGATCCGGATCTGAGAAAAGCCCCGCTCCCGGAGCAGACACTCCAGCAGCTCCGGCTCCCAGCCCCGCTCCCGGTGCTCCTCCTGCTCCCGGGTCCAGCGGAGACCGTCCTGAGTATGGAAGAGGTCCAGACCATAGGTGATAATCTGACTCTGCTTCCGGTAGCTGGCCCGCCAGAGGACCAGGGCCTGCTCCGACTCGTCCACAAAAACCTCCCCGTCCCGGCGGGCAAACTCCCAAGGGGGAATTACGTCGAAGAGGAAGAGGCCGCCCGGCTTCAGATACTGTGCCACCCGGCTCAGGGTGCTCTCCAGCTCCCGGCGGCGGGTGAGATAGTTCAGACTGTCCAGCGAGCAGACGCAGGCGTCCACCTGACCGAAGAGCCGCAGCTTTGCCATGGACTGGCAGAGGAAGAGGGGCATCTTTTCCAGCTCCAGCTCATAAGCCTTATCCATAGCCTGACTGAGCATCTCCTCGGACAGATCGACCCCGATCATCTCGTAGCCCAGCCCGGCCAGCAGGCAGGTCAGCGTTCCCGTTCCGCAGCCCAGATCCAATACCAGCTCCACCGGCTCCTTCTCCCGGCGGAAGCTGGTCTGGTACCAGTTCAGCCAGCGGCTGTAATCCACGTCGCCGGTGAACTGGTCATAGACCTGAGCCAGACCGTTATAGGAGCTCATTTCTCATCCGGCTGCTCGGTGATGGCCAGCCGGCCAAAGACGTCCTTATAGCCGTCTACACCGTAGTTCAGCGACCGGTTGACACGGCTGATGGTGGCGCTGGAGGCGCCCGTCTTATCCAGAATGTCGTTGTAGATCATACCCTTCTCCAGCAGAACAGCCACGTCAAAGCGCTGCTCCATGGCCCGAAGCTCGGAAATCGTACACAGATCCTGGAAAAAGCGGAAACACTCATCCAGATCCTTCAGCTGCAGAATGGTCTCATACAGCGCCATGCTGGGCGCCTTACCCATTACCTTGGACATTTTCAGCATCCTCCTTCATGTTCCTTTGCAGGTTATTTAGGATTTTAACATATTAAAGCACGAAAGTAAACCCCTTTTTTCAAAAATATTCAGAATCTTGCCCTTCAATTTGGGAGAAATTCAAACCCAATGGGGAGGAATCGTCATGTTTTCTCAAACAAATCAACCTATTGTCACCTCTTGCCCCCGGGAAGAGGTCTTTTGCTGGCGGGAGCTGCCTCTGGTCCGCTGCCGGCTGGATCTGCCCCATTTCCCCGACGGGGGCCGGGGCATGAAGCGGATGGAGCGCTATTACCGGCGTCTGGAAGGGGCGCTGGTCCGGCGGCTGAGCAGGGAGCTGGGCCGGTATACCGCCCTGGCAGAGCAGGCGCTGGCCCGGTCCCGGCCCCTGCCCTTCTTCTGGGGAGAGACCGGCTTTCAGGTGACCTACGAGAGCCGACAGCTGCTGAGTATCCTCTGGTACGCCCGGCTGGACCGGTCAGAGCTCCGCCGGGCCGACCTCTGGAGCCTGCCCGAGGGGCTGCCGGAGAACCCGGCCTCGCTGCTGCCCCCGGGCCGGGCCGGCAGACGGAGAGATAAGCTGCTGGTGAGAGGGGAGGGGATCTATGCCCTCCGGGGCCTGGACGAGGAGCTGCTGGCTCCGCTGCCTAAGGAATTATTAACATAACGCAATATTATGTTATCTTACAGCCAAAGCAAAGCCGCCCCCTCCTCGGGAAGGGGCGGCGCTTGCTGTCTTTGCTCTGGTTACCGGCCGAAGAGCCGGGCGGCCTGCTTCATATTCTCCCGAATGGAGACGCCGAAGGGGCAGCGGGTCTCGCACTGGCCGCAGCCCACGCAGTCGCCGGCCTTGTGCTTCAGGGCGGCATAGTGCTCCCGGACGGTCTCGGGGATAGAGCCCTGGGCCCGGACCAGATTCAGGAACTTGGTCACCGTGGCCACATCAATGCCCATGGGGCAGGGGGCGCAGTGGCCGCAGTACATACAGTGGCCCTCCCAGCGGATTCGAGGGAAGCTGGCGAAGGCGGTGGCGTAGTCCTTTTCCTCCTCGCTGGCGGTGACATAGGCCAGAGTCCGCTCCAGATCCTCCATGGTCCGGACTCCGGACATGACACTGGCCACGGCGGGCCGGGTCAGGGCATAGTGGAGGCACTGGACGGGGGTGAGGGCCACGCCGGCGGGGGAGAGCCGGGCGTCCAGCAGGTCGCCGCCGCCAAAGGCCTTCATAACGGTGATGGCCACGCCCAGCCGCTGGCAGGTCTCGTAGAAGCGCTGGCGCTGGGGGTCCATATTGGTGAACTGGCCCTGATAGCTGTCCTTGTCAAACAGCAGGTCGCAGTCCTCGTCGCCGGGGAGCAGGTCGTAGCAGGGGTTGACGCTGAACATGATTACGTCCACGTCGCCGCTCTCGGCGGCCATAATACCGACCTCCGGGTTATGGCAGCTCAGACCGATGGAGCGGATCCGGCCGGCGGCCTTCAGGTCCCGGGCGTAGGCCATAACCGGGCCGTTCTGGATCTCCAGCCAGCGCTCCGGAGAGTCGATATAGTGGAACATACCCACGTCCAGATAGTCGGTCTCCAGATTCTTCATCATGGTCTCAAAGCCGGCCTTGACCTGTCCGATCTCCCGGGTGGCCTTGTACTGGCCGTTGGACCAGATGGCGCAGAGATGGGCCTGAAGGACGAAGTCCGACCGGCGGCCCTTCATGGCCTGGGCCACCCGGCGCTGGGCGTCGGGATTGGGGCTGTAGAGGTCCATGCAGTTGATTCCGGCCTCAAAGGCCCGGGCGAAGGCCTGGCGGGCAAAGGCGTCGTCACCCATGACAAAGCCTTCGCAGCCCAGACCGATTTCGCTGACCCGGATACCGGTCCGGCCCAGAATACGGTAGTTCATACGCGATTCCTCCTGTCAATGAATCAAGTGTAAGGCCGGGGCGCGGCGCGCTGCCGGCAAGTTATTTCTCTTTCAGCAGCCGGGCAGCCTGACGGGGCCGGCCGTTGGCCAGCTCCACCAGCGCGTTGACGGCGTGGCCCCGGATGCCGGCCAGAATCTGGATGGCGCTCATGGAGCAGTCGGTGCTGCTGGCCATCATCATCCGGAACTCAGGAATGGAGTAGTCCACCTTGCCGCCGTACTGGCTGGCAAAGATCTTCTCAACGGTCTTAAAGAGGACCTGCATGAGCCGGGAGGTCTGCTTCATCTCCAGAATGGTGCTCTGCATGGTATATTCTCCCTTGGCGGGCAGCCGCTCCTCATGGCGCCGGCCCAGCATGGCCTCCCAGTCTTCCTTGGGGGGCTGGCCCTTGGGCTGCTGGTACCAGCTGCCCGGCTGCCACTGGGGAATGGGCAGGCAGTCGCCCTGCAGGGTGAGGCTGCCCAGCTCCTTCAGCGCCTCCGGCCGGGGGCCCATCAAAATGGCGTAGGAGCCGGCAGGGATTTTCCAGCCCTCAGACCAGAGGGCGAACATCCGGCTGTGGAAGGGAATGGTGACCCGCTGACTCTCTCCAGGAGCCAGCCAGATCTTCCGGAAGGCCTTCAGCTCCTTAACCGGCCGATGGAGGCCGGTCTGGGGCATGGCGACATACAGCTCAACCACCTCGCCGCCGGAGCGGCTGCCGGTATTGGTCACCGTCACCGACGCGCTCTCCCGGCTCAGAGACCAGTCCGACCAGCGGAAGCTGGTATAGCTCAGACCATGGCCGAAGGGGAAGGCCACCGGCACCTCTGCCTTGTCGTAGTAGCGGTAGCCCATATAGATTCCCTCCCGGTACTGGGCGTCCCGGATCCCCTTGGCAAAGGTCTGGCTGCTGGGGCAGTCCTCATAGCGTTCCGGCCAGCTCTCGGCCAGACGGCCCGAGGGACTGACCCGGCCCCAGAGGAGATTGGCGGCGGCCCGGCCGCCGGCCTGACCGGACAGGCCCATAAAGAGGATGGACTTGACCAGATGGCGCCAGGGGGTCTCCACCGGGCTGCCGGACAGCAGGACGACGGCCACGTTTTCGTTGACCTGACTGACTTGCTCGATGAGCCGGATATGGCCTTCCGGCAGGCGCATATGGTCCCGGTCAAAGCCCTCGGACTCGTAGGCGGGGGTGAGGCCCACGCAGAGGACGACGGCGTCAGCCCCCTCTGCCGCCTGAAGGGCCTGAGCCAGCAGGGTTTCGTCGGTCTGGCCCAGCTCGTTGCAGCCCGGGGCGTAGACCGCCTGCTCCAGACAGTCGAAGAGGGTCTCCAGCTTGGTGGGAGTGATATGGCTGGAGCCGGCCCCCTGATAGCGGAAGTTCTTTGCCATATCGCCGATCAGCGCCACCCGGGCGCCCGGCTTCAGGGGGAGCAGCTGATCCTCGTTTTTCAGCAGGACGGCGCTCTGCTCGGCGGCCCGGCAGGCCAGCTCATGGTGTTCCTCCCGGGAGAAGGTGTGCTGCCGGCTCAGGGCGGGCTGGCTCTCCAGAACCAGCCGGAGAACCCGGCGGGCGCTCTCGTCCACCAGCTTCTCGCTCAGCTTGCCCGAGCGGACGGCCTCCAGAGTCTCCTGCTCCATGTAGGCGCTGCCGCCGGGCATGGACAGGTCGCAGCCGGCCCGGAAGCCCTCGATCCGGTCGCTCATGGCGCCCCAGTCGGTGACCACCATACCGTCAAAGCCCCACTGCTGCCGGAGGACCCGGGTCATGAGATAGACGCTGTCGCTGCAGTGGACGCCGTTGAGCTTGTTGTAGCCGCACATGGCCGAGCGGGGATGGCCCTCCTTGACGGCAATCTCAAAGCCGGCCAGATAGAGCTCCCGGAGGGTGCGCTCGTCAACCACGCTGTCGGAGGTGAAGCGCTTATACTCCTGATTGTTGGCGGCAAAATGCTTCATACAGGCGCCCACGCCCTGAGACTGGATGCCCCGGATCATGGCGCCGGCCAGCTTGCCGGCCAGCAGGGGATCCTCGGAGAAATACTCAAAGTTCCGGCCGCAGAGGGGATTGCGCTTGAGGTTCAGGCCGGGTCCCAGTACCAGAGAGACCTGCTGCTCCAGCGCCTCCTCGCCGATGGCCTGACCCACCTGCTCCACCAGCTCCGGGTCCCAGCTGCTGCCGGTGGAGACGGCGGTGGGGAAGGCGGTGGAGGGGACGGAGTGGTTGATATTAACCAGATTGCTGGCCGAGTCCTGCTTGCGCAGGCCGTGGGGGCCGTCGGTCATCATGACAGAGGGGATACCGTACTGGTCCATAGCCTTGGTATGCCACGCGTCGGCGCCGCTGCAGAGGGCGATCTTGTCCTCCAGCGTCATGGCGTCGAGGATAAATTGAATTCTCTCTTTCATAGCACTTCCTCCTTAAAAACGAGGGGTTTTGGAAGGGGGTTTTCTATATGATAACAGGCCAGCGGACCGGGGGCAAGAGAGGAGGAAAATTTTCACCGGCAAGCTGCCTCCCGCAAGCGCCGGCCAAAGAAAAAACGCCCCCATCCATTCGGACAGGGGCGGAAAGGGAATGGGATATTACAGCTTGGCGGCCCGATGGGTCATCTCGCTGCGCTTGGGACCGGTGGAGACCATGGTGATGGGGAAGCCGATCTGCTGCTCCAGGAAGTCCACATAGGCCTTGGCCTGCTCGGGCAGCGCGTCGTAGTCGGTGCAGCCCCGGACGTCACTCTTCCAGCCGGGGAGGGTGGCATAGACGGGCTTTGCCCGGCCCAGACGGGCGGGGACGGGGAAGATATCGGTCACTTCGCCGTCAATCTCGTAGCCCACGACCACCTTGATCTCGTCCAGATAGCCCAGCACGTCCAGACAGGTCAGAGCTACCTCGGTAGCGCCCTGAACGGCGCAGCCGTACTTGGTGGCCACAGCGTCAAACCAGCCCACCCGGCGGGGACGGCCGGTGGTGGCGCCGTATTCGCCGGCGTCGCCGCCGCGGCGGCGGAGCTCCTCGCCCTCGGTGCCGGTGATCTCACAGACGAAGGGCTCAGCATGGGAACCAACAGAGGAGGAGTAGGCCTTGGTCACGCAGATAATATCCTTCAGCTCATGGGGCGGGATGCAGGCGCCCACGCAGCCGAAGCCGGCCACGGTATGGCTGGAGGTGGTGAAGGGATAGATGCCCAGATCAGGATCCTTCATGCTGCCCAGCTGGCCTTCCAGCAGGATGGTCTTGCCCTCCCGGATGGCGTTGTGGATGAAGGTGGTGGTGTCGGCAATGTAGGGGAGGATGATCTCACGGGCGGCCATGAGCTCGTCATACAGGGCGTCCACGTCCAGCAGGGGCTTGTGATACAGGTGCTCCAGCATAACGTTCTTCAGCTGGCAGACATAGTCCAGACGGGTGCGCAGCCGCTGAGGATCGGTCAGGTCGGCCACCTGAATACCGTTCTTGGCGTACTTGTCGGAATAGAAGGGGGCGATACCGCTCTTGGTAGAGCCGAAGGCCTTGCCGCCCAGACGCTCTTCCTCATAAGCGTCGAAGAGGACATGATAGGGCATCAGAATCTGGGCCCGCTCGGAGATGAGCAGATTGGGGGTGGGAACACCGCCGTCGGCCAGATGCTTAAGCTCCTTGACCAGGCTGTTGACGTTCAGGGCAACGCCGTTGCCAATAATATTGGTGGTATGAGGGTAGAACACACCGGAGGGCAGCAGATGGAGGGAGAACTTGCCGTAGTCACAGATAATCGTATGACCGGCATTTGCACCGCCCTGGAAACGGATGACCACGTCAGACTGCTGAGCCAGCATATCTGTGATCTTACCCTTGCCCTCGTCGCCCCAGTTGGCGCCTACGATCGCTTTAACCATAATTCAATAGCTCCTCTGTACGGGAAAAATAATGTTGAGGCCGTACAAAATCATTATAGACGAAAGACACACCAAATTCAAGGGGACAGGGGGAGGAAAAAGACAATATACTGTGCAACTTTTCCCCCGGAAGCGAGACCGGGCGGCAGACCTGACCGGCCTGCCGCCCAAACAGGGAGAGCGGGGGCTCTCCCGGCCTTACGCTACTGCCGAGGAAAAACTCTCGGCCACCGCGGCCAGCTCCTCGGGGAGCAGATCGGCGGTATAGCACTCGATATACTCGCTCCAGTCCAGAATGAAGCCCCAGAGCTCTCCCTCCTGCCGGAGGCTCTCCGGCTCCCGCCAGTCGTAGCTCTCTCCGTCGTAGACGGCCAGACCGCCCTCCTTCCGGACCAGCGCTGCCGGATCGGAGTAGATCCGGCGGGCGGTGATTTCGCCGCCGTCGCTTCCCTCCCAGCGGAAGAGCAGCTCCTCCTCCGTCCGGTGGGCATAGACCAGCCGGTATCCCTCCGGGGCGTAGAGCAGAGGACCATAGATCCCGACCAGATCCTCCTCCCCGCTGCCCGACTGGGTGGGGATGGCCTCTTGGGCCGCTTCCTCCAGTTCCGTTTCGGTTATGAGACCGGCCTCTGCCGGCGCCTCGTCGGCAAGACCGTTATCCTCCTGAGCGGAATAGATGCTCTCAGCCGCTGCCGGCTCGACAGCTGTGGCTTCCTCAGCCTCGGCGGGTGCCTCGGCACTGGCGGCCGCATCCAGCGCGTAATCCATGCTCTCCGGCTTGCCGCTGCCCATGCCCCGGCCAAAGAAGGCCAGCCAGCTTCCGCCGATGACCAGACAGAGACAGGCGGCCACGGCCAAAGGCTGCCAACGGAAGGAGGAAGGGGTGTGCTTCTGACGGGAAGGGGAGGGGCTCTGCCGCTCCTCCAGCTCCATCAGTCGCCGGTGCAGCTCCGGCGAGACCTTCTGCCGATCCATATAGCTTCGATAGCCCTTCATGCTTCCACCTCCTCCAGTAGTTTCTTCAGCTTGCCCCGGGCCCGGCTGAGACGGCTGCGGACCGTCCCCTCCCGGCTGCCGGTCATCCGGGCGATCTCTCCGGTGGACCAGCCCTCGTAATAGTACAGATGAATCACTTCCCGATCCTCCGGCGGCAGGGCGTAGAGCTCTTCCAGCTCCTCCCGCTCCTCAGGGCCGGGGGTGGGAATCTCCAGCTCCAGAGGCAGCTCCCTCCGGTGGCTGGCCCGAAGGCGGGTAATGGCCCCGTTCCGGGCCACGGTAATAAACCATGCCTTCTCATGGGCCTCGTTTTCAAACCGGGGCCGCTTCTCCAGATATTTCAAAAAAGTTTCCTGAGTCAGATCCTCGGCGTCCTGGACATTGCCCAGTATGGCAAGGCCGATCCGATAGACCCGGTCCTCCTGCCGTCTGAGCAGAGACTCAAAGGAGGTCTCCCGTCCTTTCCTTCCAAACACAGTCTCCTCACCATCCTCTGTTACAATTCATACGAGCCGGAAAGCTCCTTTGCTGCAATTGGCTTTGAGGAAATTTTACCAGAGCATCGGCCGACTGGCAATCGGAAGTTGACCGAAGAGGGGCAGCCGGGGAAAAACTCCCCCTTGCGGTGATACCCCGTTCTGGTGTATAGTAATCTCGATAACGTATGAAGACCTCTGAATGGAGAATGAATATGTCTGATAAGATTGTAAGAGCGATTACCTCTGACGGGGCCGTTATGGCCGCCGCCATTACCGGAAAAGAGATGGTGGAGACAGCCCGCCAGCTCCATACCACCCTCCCCGTGGCGACTGCCGCTCTGGGCCGGAGCCTGATGGCCGCCTCCCTCATGGGCAACCAGCTCAAGGGCGACGAGAACAGCCTCACCCTCCAGTTCAATGGCGGCGGCCCTCTGGGCAAGATCGTCTGCGTGGCCGACTACCGGGGCAATGTCCGGGGCTTTGTGGAAAATCCCTTTGTCCATCAGCCCGACAAGTACCAGGGCAAGCTGGACGTGGGCACCGCTGTAGGCCGGGCAGGCAGCCTGACGGTGATTAAGGATCTGGGTATGAAAGAGCCCTACGTGGGCTCTGTCCCTCTGGTCAGCGGTGAGATTGCCGAGGACGTAACCAGCTACTATGCCGTCAGTGAGCAGTTCCCCACCGCCTGCGCTCTGGGCGTGCTGCTGGACCGGGACCAGTCGGTCTCCGCCGCCGGCGGCTACCTGATCCAGCTCCTCCCCGGCGCCGACGAGAGCACCATTGACATGGTGGAGGCCGCCGTCACCGCCTTTGGCAGCGTCACCACCCATCTGCAGGCCGGCATGACCCCGGAGCAGATGCTCCATCAGGTGCTGGCCGGCTTTGAGGTGGAGATTCTGGACCAGTCGGAGGTGGCCTACCGCTGCACCTGCGGCCGGGAGCGCTATCGGGCCGCCCTGCTTACACTGGCCGCCGAGGACCTGAAGGAGATGGCCGACGACCCCGCCGGCGTAGAGCTCCAGTGCCAGTTCTGCAGCAAGAGCTATCGCTTCCCCCAGTACGAAGTGAAAGAAATCCTTGCAGATCGGCTGAATCGGGTACAAAAATAAGCAATTAAAAAAATCTCGAAAAAATCGAGAAAAACCGTTGACAAATAGAAGTTCCATGGTATAATAATACCTGCGCCTGACGAAAGGGTACAACGGGAACGGGAGCATAGCTCAGCTGGTTAGAGCACCTGCCTTACAAGCAGGGGGTCACAGGTTCGAGTCCTGTTGCTCCCACTATTTGTCAACATATCTGGCCCGGTAGTTCAGTTGGTTAGAACGCTAGCCTGTCACGCTAGAGGTCGACGGTTCGAGCCCGTTCCGGGTCGCTCGATTCATTTATGAATCAACTTACAATTTGCCTCTGTAGCTCAGTTGGTAGAGAAGGGGAATGAAAATCCCCGTGTCATTGGTTCGACTCCGATCGGAGGCATCACGCTCCACATTCGTGGAGCATTTGCGGGAGTAGCTCATCTGGTAGAGCGCCACCTTGCCAAGGTGGAGGTAGCGAGTTCGAGCCTCGTCTTCCGCTCCAAATGAAAACAGGAGCAAAGCTTTGCTCCTGTTTTCCATATGGCAACATAGCCAAGTGGTAAGGCGTGGGTCTGCAAAACCCTGATTCCCCGGTTCGAATCCGGGTGTTGCCTCTAAGGTCCTGATATTCCTCGGAATATCAGGATTTTTTTCTGCCCGGACGGGGAAAAGCCCCCAGCCCTGAGGGGGCCGGGGGCGGACAGCGTCTGATGGCCGGCTTTCAGCGGCAGATCCGGGTGCCGGTCAGGCCCAGTATGCCCTCCCGGGCCCGTTCCAGCCGGGTGATCAGAGCGGTGCGGCCGCTGCCGCTCTCGGCAAAGGAGACGGCGGCCTCCACCTTGGGCAGCATGGAGCCGGGGGCGAAGTGGCCCTGAGCGATATACTCCCGGGCCTGCTGACAGGTGAGCCGGGAGAGCCAGCGGACGTCAGGCCGGCCGTAGTTGATGGCCACCTGATCCACGGCGGTGAGGATAATGAGAAATTCCGCCTCCAGCTCCTTGGCCAGCAGGGCAGAGCAGTGGTCCTTGTCAATGACCGCCGAGGCACCGGTCAGGTGGTTGCCCTTCATGGTCACCGGAATTCCGCCGCCGCCGCAGGCGATGACAATCTGCTCGGCCTCCACCAGCGCCCGGATGGCGTTCATCTCCACAATCCGTTTGGGCATGGGGGATGCCACCGCCCGGCGCCAGCCCCGGCCCGCGTCCTCCATCATGACATAGCCGTAGGCCTGTTCGGCGTGGCGGGCCTGCTCCTCGGTCATAAAGTGGCCAATGGGCTTGGTGGGGTGGTCAAAGGCGGGGTCGTCGGCGTCCACTTCGATCTGCGTGACCATGGTAACCACCTTGGGATCCATAATCTTCCGGTTGCGCAGCTCCTCCCGGAGCGCGTTTTGCAGGTCGTAGCCGATATAGGCCTGACTCATAGCCACGCAGACGGAGAGGGGGGTGTTGGGCTGGTTGGGATTTTCCCGGCTCAGGGCGGCCATGGCGTTGTTAATCATGCCCACCTGCGGTCCGTTGCCGTGGGAGATAACCACCTGATAGCCCTCCTCCACCAGATCGGCAATGGCTTTGGAGGTGGTCTTGGCGGCGATCATCTGCTCCGGCAGGGTCTTGCCCAGAGCGTTGCCGCCCAGAGCGATAACGATACGAGGCTTCCGCGCCATATAAACTCCTCTTTTCTCTTCCATGAAATGAACAAAAAAGCCAACAGGCAGAGGCGCGGGGGCACTCTGCCTGTTTTTCGCTTGCTCAGAAGCTTACTCCAGATCCATGATCCGCTGGCGGCCCTGCTTTTCCAGCCGGGCCAGAATGGCGGCGGGATCCTTGAACTTGGACAGCAGGATCATAGCGGCGATCACATAAGGCTTGTAGCTGGCCTCCTTGTACAGTTCGTCCCGATACCGGTCGAAGACAGAGGCTTCCACCTCGCCCTCCTTGCAGGAGACGCCGGTAATATCGGCGGGCAGGCAGTGGAGATAGAGGGCCTTGCCATCCTTGGTGGTGGCCATGAGTTCCTCGGTGCAGGTCCAGTCCTTATGCTGGGCGTTCTGGGCCAGCAGCCGCTGCTCCAGCGCCTTGATACCGTCAAAGTCTCCCTTGCCGTAGAGATCGGTCCGCTCCTCCATGGCGGCGAAGGGGGCCCAGCTCTTGGGATAGACGATATCGGCTCCGGCAAAGGCCTCGGCCATGGAATTGGTTCTGGTGAAGGAGCCACCGGAGGCCTGGGCGTTGGCCTTGGCCACCTCTTCCACCTCGCTCATTACCTCATATCCCTCGGGATGGGCCAGAACCACGTCCATACCCAGCCGGGTGAACAGGCCGATGACGCCCTGCGGGACGGAGAGAGGCTTGCCGTAGGAGGGGGAGTAGGCCCAGGTCATAGCCACCTTCTTACCCTTCAGGTTTTCAATTCCGCCGAAGTAGTGGATCAGATGGGCCATGTCGGCCATGCACTGGGTGGGATGGTCGATATCGCACTGAAGGTTGACCAGCGTGGGCCGCTGCTCCAGAACGCCGGCGGCGTTGCCCTCCTGAACCGCCTGAGAGACGGCGTGCATATAGGCGTTGCCCTTGCCAATGTACATATCATCCCGGATACCGATTACGTCGGCCATGAAGGAGATCATATTGGCCGTCTCGCGGACGGTCTCGCCGTGGGCAATCTGGCTCTTGCCCTCGTCCAGATCCTGTACCTCCAGACCCAGCAGATTGCAGGCCGAGGCGAAGGAGAACCGGGTCCGGGTCGAGTTGTCCCGGAAGATGGAGATGCCCAGACCGGAATCGAACACCTTGGTGGACACATTGCCCTCCCGGAGGGTACGCAGCAGATCGGCTACCGTCCAGACCGCCTTGAGCTGGTCGTCGGTCTTTTCCCAGGTGAGGAAAAAGTCGTCATTATACATTCCGGACAGATCCAGCTCTTTCAGCTCGGACAGCAGCGCTTTAAATTTCTTCTGATCCATAGCGATAACTCCTTCACTTATTTCTTGTACAGACCGGGCATTGCCGCGTAGACAGCGGCGCAGCGGACCAGATCCGACTTCCAGATGATCTCGTTGGGGGCGTGGGCCTGACTCTCGGCGCCGGGTCCGAAGCCGACGCAGGGGATACCGTAGCGGCCCTGAATGGAGACGCCGTTGGTGGAGAAGGTCCACTTGTCAATAAGCGGGCGACGGCGCTTTTCCATGGCGTCGGGGTCGCCTACCCGCTCATCGCCGTAAAGGGCCTTGTGCGCGTTGGCCAGCGCCTGAACGTGGGGCGCGCTCTCGGCGTTGATCCAGGTGGGGAAGTAGCAGTCGGTGGGATAGATCAGACCCGTCCACGCCGGCCGGTCATAGAGATACATGGACACAGTCACGTCGTCGGCATACTTCTTGCAGGCCGGGAGATCCCGGATCTCCTGCAGACAGCTCTGCCACGTCTCGCCGGCCGTCATCCGCCGATCCAGCGACACCGAGCAGCTGTCGGCCACGGCGCAGCGGGAGGGGGAGGTGTAGAAGATCTGGCTGACGGTAATGGTGCCCCGGCCGAGGAACCGGGCGTCCTCCCACTGGCTGTTGTATTCCGGCTCCAGCATCTTGACCAGACCCTTTACCTCGTCCTCGGCGCCGCATCCGTTCTCGTTCAGCGCCCGGACATCCTGAAGAATATCGGCCACCTTATAGATGGCGTTGTCTCCCCGCTCGGGGGCAGAGCCGTGGCAGGAGACGCCTCTGACGTCCACCCGGATCTCCATCCGGCCCCGGTGGCCCCGGTAGATACCGCCGTCAGTGGGCTCGGTGGAGACCACAAACTCGGGGGTAATGCCCATCTGCTCATGGATATACTGCCAGCACAGGCCGTCGCAGTCCTCCTCCTGTACGGTGGCGGTGACCAGAATGGCGGTGTCCTCGGGGATCAGATCGAGATCCTTCATGATTTTGGCGCCGTATACGGCAGCCACCACGCCGCCCTCCTGATCCGAGCCGCCCCGGCCATAAATAATCTGGTCGGTCTCAAAGCCCAGATAGGGGTCATGTTCCCAGTTTTCCCGGTTGCCGATGCCTACGGTATCAATATGGCCGTCAAAGGCCATGATCTTCGAGCCGGTACCCATCCAGCCCAGACAGTTGCCCATGGGATCAATCTCCACCTTGTCAAAGCCCAGCGCTTCCATCTCCTGAGCACAGCGGCGGATGACCCCCTCCTCCTGACAGCTCTCGCTGGGGATGGCGATCAGATCCCGCAGAAAGCGGGTCATGGCCTGCTCATAGCCCTGAGCGGCCGCCTTGATTTTTTCAGAATCCATAATCAGTTCCTCCCGTGCATATAGTGTTGGGACAAAGACCTCCGGATGAGCTGGGGACAGACGCTTCCGGAAGTGTGTTTTCTAAAAATATCATAGCATACGCATTGGAAAAAGCAAGGGCGAATTACAAAAAGATTCCGGCTCCCTGACAGAATTTTTGGCCCGTGAATTTGATTATGTAAACCTGCAAGAGGCTGAAATGTTGCAAAAACGGAAGAATGGATAGAAAAAACATCAAAATCAAAAATTAGACTGGCACCAAACAAATTTTTAGCTTTGGTAATATAGATTTATATAACAGATTGCAATTTAATTGACACGATGCTATAGTATACACAAGAGACCGGCCCTCAGGCCGCAGTATATGCCAGAAGAGAGGTTATCATTATGATCGATCTGACCAGAAAGGAAGCAGGCCTGCTTCGCAATATCCAGACGGCAAAGGAAAGCGGTATTATTATCCCTACCATCGCCCAGATGCGCCATCCGGAGACCATCCCCCAACCCATTCAGGAGAAGCTGAAGGGGATAGGTCTGTGGGAGGTCAATCCCCTCAACCTCTTCCGGATTACCTGGAAGAACGAGGCCAAGGAGTCCGGCGGCCTCTTCCAGCCGGTGCCCAACTATGTGGAGCTGCCCTCCAGCCTGACCGGCGTTCCCTGCCGGATTATTGCTATGGTGGGCAAGTGGTTCCCCACCGGATGCCATAAGGTGGGCGCCTCCTTCGGCTGTCTGGCCCCTCGGCTGGTCACCGGCCAGTTCGACGTCTCCCGGCACAAGGCGGTCTGGCCCTCCACCGGCAACTACTGCCGGGGCGGCGCCTTCAACTCCAAGCTGCTGGGCGCCCAGGGCGTGGCCATCCTGCCGGCAGAGATGAGCCAGGAGCGGTTTGACTGGCTCCACTCCATCGGCGCCGAGGTCATCGCCACCCCCGGCTGCGAGTCCAACGTGAAGGAGATCTTCGACAAGACCAACGAGCTCAAGGCCGATCCCGGCTATATGATCTTCAACCAGTTTGAGGAGATGGGCAATCCCCTCTGGCACTACAACGTGACCGGCTACGCCATGGCCGACCTCTTTGAGGCGATCAAGCGGCCCGGCGACCGGTTTGCCGGCGCCTGCTTTACCTCGGGCTCTGCCGGAACCATGTCCACCGGCGACCTGCTCAAGGAACGCTATCCCCGGCTCCGGCTGGCCGTGGGCGAAGCGCTCCAGTGCCCCACCATCCTGAACAACGGCTTCGGCGGCCACCGGATCGAGGGCATCGGAGATAAGCATATCCCGTGGATCCATAACGTGAAGAACACGGATATGGCCATTGCCATTGACGACGAGGACTCCCAGCGTCTGCTCCGGCTCTTCAACACCCCCGACGGCCAGAAGTATCTCCGGGAGGAGCTGGGTCTGGAGGAGCCGCTGCTGGAGAAGCTGACCTGGCTGGGTATCAGCGGTATCGCCAACGTCCTCTGCTGTATCAAGATGGCCAAGTATTACGAGTTCACCGAGCACGACGTGGTAGGCACCGTCCTTACCGACTCGGCCAGTATGTATGCCAGCCGGATTCAGGAGCTGGACCGGAACCATGGCCCCTATAACTACACCGAGGCCATTCTGGACCATAACCTCCATATGCTGGGTCTCAAGACCGACCATATGACCGAGCTGACCTATCAGGACCGGAAGCGGGTCCATAACCTGAAGTACTATACCTGGGTCGAGCAGCAGGGCAAGACGGCCCAGGAGCTGGACGCCCTCTGGTACGACGAGGCAGGCACCTGGGATGCCGTCCACGCTCAGGCCGAGGAGCTGGATGAGCTGATCAACGAGTTCAACCGGCGGACCGGTCTGCTGGAGAATCTGTAAGCCAAGACGGGAAGAAGGAGGCCACCGGCCATGATGAAGCATGTATTGGGCGCCCAGTGTATCCGCTGCGGCAAGCTCTGGGAGGCGCTGCCCGACATTACGACCTGCCCTCACTGCGGCGGTCTGCTGGATATCCGCTACGACTACGCCGCCATTGCCAAAGAGGTGAGCCATGAGACCATGGCCGCCCGGCAGGAGCAGTCCATGTGGCGCTATATGGAGTATCTGCCGGTACTGGGCAAGGGCAGCCGGCCCCGGCTTCGGGTGGGCTGGTCCCCCTTCTACCGGGCGGAGGGTCTGGCCAACGCGCTGGGCCTGCGGGAGCTGTATATCAAGGACGACGGAGTGAATCCCACCGCCAGCCTGAAGGACCGGGCCTCGGCCATGGCCGTGGTCAAGGCGGAGGAGGCGGGAGCGGAAATCATCGCCTGCTCCTCTACGGGCAACGCCGCCTCCTCGCTGGCCGGCAATGCCGCCGCCGCCGGCTTCCCCACCTATATCTTCGTCCCCTCCCGGGCGCCCAAGGGGAAGGTCTCCCAGCTGATGATCTTCGGCGCCCATGTGATCAGTGTCAAGAGCAGCTATGAGGACACCTTCCGGCTCAGCCAGCAGGCCATAGAGACCTACGGCTGGTACAACCGGAACGCTGCCATCAATCCCTACCTCATGGAGGGAAAAAAGACGGTGGCGCTGGAGATTGCCGAGCAGCTGGGCTGGAAGATGACCGACTATGTGGCCCTCTCGGTGGGCGACGGCTGTACCATCGCCGGTGTCTGGAAGGGCTTCAAGGACCTCTACGCCACCGGCATGATCGACCGGCTCCCCCGGCTGATCAGCGTACAGGCCGAGGGCTGCTGTCCCCTGAACCGGGCCATCCGGGAGGGAACGGACTGGCAGCCCATGGAGGAGAATACACTGGCCGACTCCATCGCCGTAGGCGTGCCCCGGAACGCGGAGAAGGCCCTCAACGCCATTCTGGAGTCGGGAGGCGTGGTGGTAGACGTGTCTGACGAGGAGATTCTGGCTGCCGCCCGGCTGCTGGGCCGGACCTGCGGCGTCTTTGGTGAGCCTGCCGGCGTGGCAGGTACCGCCGGCGTGAAAAAGGCGGTGGAGCTGGGCCTGATCGACCGGAACGCCTCCGTGGTCAGTATCGTGACCGGAAACGGGCTGAAAGATACCCCCAACGCCATCAAAGCCGCCGGCGAGCCTGTGGCCATAGACCCGGACATGGGCCAGCTGCTGGCGGTCATGGATGAGCTGTAAGGGGCCCGCCGAGGGCAAAGAGAAGAAAAAAGAAGAAGGAGGTTTCGACGCCCGGTCGAAGCCTCCTTTGTGATATAAATCCGGACTGCCGGCGGAGAGCCTTACTCCCCGCCCTCCTCCAGATAGCTGTAGAGGGTGTACTTGGAGATACCGAAGAACTGGCTGATCTTGGCGCCCGACTTGGTAATGAGCAGCGCGCCGGAGTGGTTGAGGAACCGGATGGCCTTCACCTTGTCCTCCTTGGTCATCAGGGGCACCGGCTTTCCCACCAGAGCCACTGACTGGGCAATCAGATCCTCCAGAAGCTGATTGACGTTGGTGGGGGCCTTGTCAGGAATCGGGTTTGCCGCCTGGCCGGAGGAGGTCAGGGTGTGGATGGCGTTTTCCGCCGCCATGAGGACGGTAATGTCGCTGTTGATGGACAGAATATAGTCCACCTGACCGTCCTCGCCCCAGAGGTAGATGGTGCTGGACTTGAGTATCTTGCCGTCTGCCGTCCGGGTGGTAAAGCCCAGATGATCAGGCAGCTGGTCCCGGGTCTTGTTCCGGGCAGCCATGACCACCGGGGAGGGTCCGTCTCCGGCAGAGCGGTGGGTGACGTGGCCGTTTTCAATATAGGCCACAACCGGGTCTTCCTCCCGGTCGCTCAGGTCGTGAATGACCACTTCGGTATTCGAGCCGTACTGGACGGCAATGCCGTGGGCCATCTGCTTGAGCAGGGCCAGCGCTTCTGTCATAGAGTCACATCCTTTCCGGAGCGGTGAAGCGGGGAGCGATTGTTCTGCTTCTATGATAGCAGATAAAACCCTGTAAGACAAGTGAGAACCGTTCTCAGGAAAGGTTGAAAGGGACAACTAAAGATGGTATAATATAAAAAAGTAGTTTTCATTATTCAGATAAGGAGGGAATGACTATGCTGCTGATCGGAAGCGGACGGGTACTGACCCGGGACGCGGACTGCCCCTTTCTGGAAGGAGGCGGCGTCGCTGTAGAAGGAGGGCTCATCGTTCAGGTGGGTCGCTGGGAGGAGCTGAGGAAGAAATATCCTCAGGCGGATGTGCTCGATGCCCGGGGCGGCGTGATTATGCCCGGTCTGATCAACGCCCACGAGCATATCTACTCGGCCATGGCCCGGGGCCTCTCCATCCGGGGCTATCATCCGCAGGGATTTTTGGACATTCTGGACGGAATGTGGTGGAACATTGACCGGCATCTGACGCTGGAGCAGACCCATCTCTCCGCCCTGACCACCATGATGGACTGCGTCAAGTTTGGCGTCACTACCATCTTTGACCATCATGCCAGCTTCTTCCAGGTTCCCGACAGCCTCTTTGCCATTGAGGAGGCGGGCAGGACGGTGGGCCTTCGCCGCTGCCTCTGCTATGAGATCTCCGACCGGGACGGGGCGGAGAAGGCAAAGCAGGCCGTTCTGGAAAACGAGCGGTATATCCGCTACGCCCAGCGGGAGGGGGGCGATATGGCCGCCGGCATGATGGGTATGCACGCCTCCTTTACCATCTCTGACCAGACCATGGCGCTGGCTGCCGAGCACCTGCCCGAGGGGGCCGGCTACCATATCCATGTGGCCGAAGGGGCCTACGATCTGGAACACTGCCAAAAGACCTACGGCAAGCGGCTGGTCCACCGGCTCAACGATCTGGGTATTCTGGGTCCCCAGACCCTTGCCGCCCACTGTATCTATATTGACGAGGAGGAGATGGACCTGCTCAAGGCCACCGATACCATGGTAGTCCATAATCCCGAGTCCAATATGGGCAACGCCTGCGGCTGTCCTCCCACCATGGCCCTGTGCCATAAGGGGGTACTGGTGGGCCTTGGCACCGACGGCTATACCCACGATATGACCGAGAGCTATAAGATGGCCAACCTGCTCCATAAGCACCATCTTCAGGACCCCAACGCCGCCTGGAGCGAGGTGCCCGAGATGCTCTTTACCGGAAACGCCAGAATCGCCGGCCGCTATTTCAAGACCCCTCTGGGCGCGCTGAAGCCGGGCTACGGGGCCGACGTGATTGTGACAGACTATATCCCCAATACCCCCATGGACGGCTCCAACGCCAACAGCCATATCCTCTTTGGCATGATGGGCCGGAGCGTCATTCATACGGTCTGCGCCGGCAAGGTGCTCATGAAGGACCGGGTCCTCACCTTCTGCGACGAGGAGGAGGTCACCGCCCGGGTCCGTCAGGGGGCGGCAGAGCTGGCCCGGAGTATCAACGGATAAGGAGGAAGGGCAATGAAGACCCTGATTCGGGGCGGAACCCTTGTAACGGAATATGAATCCCTCCGGGCAGACCTGCTGCTGGAGGGGGAGAAGATTGCCGCGATCGGCCCGGAGCTCTCCTGCCCGGAGGCCCGGGTGATTGAGGCGGAGGGAAAGCTGGTCTTTCCCGGCTTTATCGACGGCCATACCCATATGGATCTGCCCGTCTGCGCAACGGTGACCGCCGACGACTTTGCCTCCGGCACCGCCGCCGCCCTGCTGGGCGGCACCACCACCATCGTGGACTTTGCCACCCAGGAAAAGGGAGAGACGCTGGAGCAGGGACTGGACAACTGGCATCGGAAGGCGGAGGGCAAGGCGAGCTGCGACTACGGATTCCATCTGGCCATCTCCCAGTGGGACCGGCAGGCCGAAGCGGATCTGCCCCGGATCTTCCGACGGGGCGTCACCTCCTTTAAGCTCTACATGACCTACGCCAATCAGGTGACCGACAGGGAGCTGCTGGAGGTGCTGCTGGCCCTCAAGCCTCTGGGCGGTATCGTCGGGGTCCACTGTGAAAACAGCGGCATGATCGACGTCATGCAGCGGCAGGTAAAAGCCCGGGGCATTACCGGCCCTGAGGGCCATCCCCTCTCCCGGCCCGACGAGGCCGAGGCCGAGGCGGTGAACCGGCTGCTGGCGCTGGCCCGGGTGGCTGATGTACCTGTGATTGTGGTCCATCTGTCCAGCAAAAAGGGTCTGGAGGTAATCCGACAGGCCCGGGAGCAGGGCCAGCAGGTCTATGTGGAGACCTGCCCTCAGTATCTCCATCTGACCGACCGGGTCTTTGAGGGCGCCGACGAGAAGGAGGGGCGGCGCTATATCTGCTCCCCGCCCCTGCGGACCGGAGAGGATCTGGCCGCCCTCTGGGAGGCGCTGGACGAGGGGGAGATTGACCTGATCTCCACCGACCACTGCTCCTTTACCGACGCGCAGAAGGCGGCGGGACAGGGAGACTTTACCGCCATTCCCGGCGGTATGCCCGGCGTAGAGGACCGGGTCCGGATCATGTACCATTCCTGGGTGGCCGAGGACGGGGCGGAGCCCTCCCGGCTGGTCCGGGTGCTGGCCGCCCAGCCGGCCCGGCTCTTCGGCCTCTATCCCCGGAAGGGCTGCCTGCAGGTGGGCAGCGACGGCGATCTTGTCCTCTTTGACCCCAACTGGGAGGGGACAATCCGCTCCGACCAGTGCCATAACGCCGCCGGCTACACCCCCTACGAGGGCTGGAAGATCCGGGGCAGAGTGGAGGAGGTTTTCCTCCGGGGCCACCATGTGGTCAGCGGCGGCCGGCTGATTGCTGCCGGACTGGGCCAATATCTTCCCCGGAGCAGCTGCCAGCTCTGAGAGGAAACTGAAACAGGACAAAGGAAGAAGCATCCATGAACTATCTGAAACTATTAAGCCTGCTCCCCCAGCGTCAGGGGATCCGTACCGCCGTGATCACCGAGGGACCTCATCTGGGCCACCGGATTATCTTTTCCGAGGCCATGGTGGTCATCAGCTGCCAGCCCAAGGACAGCCCCCTGGCCGGCTGGCTGCCGCTGCTGGCTATGATCCCGGAGAGCTGCTCGCTCTCGCTGGGAGGGGAGAAGGTCTATCTGGAGCTGCTGGAGGGCCAGCCGGAGCTGGTTCTCTGCGGCGGCGGCCATGTGGCTCAGGCGCTGATCCCCATGGCAGACCGGCTGGGCTTTTTCGTCACCGTGCTGGAGGATCGGGAGGAGTTTGCCGACCGGGCCCGGGAGGCCGGCGCCCATCGGGTACTCACCGGGGACTTTACCCAGCTGCTGGCCCAGCATCCCGGCGGAAATCAGGTCTACTATGCCATTCTTACCCGGGAGCATCTCTTTGACCAGAAGTGTCTGGAGCAGATCCTGCCCAAGCAGTGGGCCTATGCCGGTATGCTGGGCAGCCACAGCCGGGCGGAGATGGTAAAAAAGCGTATGGCCCAGAAGGGCTTTTCCCCGGCGGTGATCCAACGGGTTCATGCCCCCATCGGACTGGAGATCGGCGCCCAGACGCCGGAGGAGATCGCCCTTGCCATTCTGGCCCAGATGGTCTCTGTCCGGCGCCAGAGCGGCCAGTCCGGCGGCTATCCGGAGCAGTTGCTGGCCCGGGGCGGAGAAGGGGAGGCGATACTGGCTACCATTGTCGCCGTCTCAGGCTCGGTGCCCCGGGGAGAGGGAACCAAGTTCCTGGTCACCCGGGAAGGCCAGCTGGGCACCATCGGCGGCGGAGCCATGGAGGCCGAGGCGGCCGCGCTCTGCCGGACGATGCTGGAGACCGGCGAGCACTGCCGGCAGGAGCGGCTGGAGGTAACGCTCCGGCTGGATGAACAGACGACAGTGACCAGCGGCAGCGTCAAGCTGCTGCTGGAACGGATGGAAGGGGCTGCTGCCCCGGAGGAGAAACAGGACTGATCTGACCGGAAAGGAGTCGAGAGATATGAGTGATCGTATGATCCCAATGGCCTTTGAGCCTTTGCTGCTGACGGTAATGAAGGAGATGAGAGAGAAGCAGTCGGTCTTCTATGTGCCGGCAGTCCGCCCGAAGTCCGCGCCTCTGGCCTTCTGCGGCGGCGTAATGGAAAACCCGGTGGGCCCGGCTGCCGGCCCCCATACCCAGCTGGCCAATAATCTGGTGGCCGCCTATGCCGCCGGCGCCCGGATCTTCGAGCTGAAGACGGTCCAGATCATCGACGGCGAGGATCTGCCGGTGGATAAGCCCTGTATCTATGTTCAGGGCGAGGCTTATAACGTGGAGTGGTCGACCGAGCTTACGGTGGCGCAGGCTGCCGAGGAGTATATCAAGGCCTGGCTGCTGATCAAGGTGCTGGCAAAGGAGTTCGATCTGGGCAGCCCGGAGGGCTTCCAGTTCCATATGTCGGTGGGCTATGACCTGCCCGGCCTCCAGTCGCCCAAGATTGATGGCTTTATTGAGACCATGAAGGATGCCTCCCGGAGCCCGGTCTGGGCAGAGTCTCTGGCCATCCTGAAGAAGCATCTGGATCTCTTCCGGGTGGTGGACGAGGCCTATCTGGACGCCATCCCCTCCGCCCTCTGTAATACCGTCACCCTGTCCACCCTCCACGGCTGCCCGGTGGACCAGATTCAGGCCATGATCACCCATATGCTCCGGGAAAAGGGCCTGCATACCTTCGTCAAGTGCAATCCCACGCTGGTGGGCTATGAGACGGCCCGGAAGGTACTGGATGAAAAGGGCTATGACTATCTCAGCTTTGGCCCCGAGGGCTTTGAGCACGACCTGAAGCTGGACTATGCGGTAAAAATGCTGACCGAGATGACCCAGCTGGCCCGGTCGCTGGGCCTCACCATGGGCGTCAAGCTGACCAATACCTTCCCGGTGGCCATCCGGAACCGGGAGCTCCCCGGCCAGACCATGTATCTGTCGGGCAAGCCCCTCTTCCTGCTGTCGATCCGGACGGCAAAGCTGCTCAGCGACGCCTTTGACGGAGCGCTGCCCATCTCCTTCTCCGGCGGTATCGACGCCCATAACGTGGCTCAGGTGCTCTCGGCCGGTATTGCCCCCGTCACGCTGGCCACCCTGCTGCTGAAGCAGGGGGGATACAAGAACCTGACCCGGCTGGCCGGGCTGGCCCCCGAGACCATTCCCGAACAGGTGGACTGCCGTCTTCTGGACCGGCTGATTGAACAGGTGGCCGAGGACAGCTACTATCAGAAGGAGAAGCCGGGCAGAACGGTGCTGCGTCCGCTGACGGATCTGGCCTGCTACCAGTGCCGGAACTGCGTGGATGTCTGTCCCAACCGGGCCAATCTCCCGCTGACGGAGCTGAAAAAGGCCGTCCATGTGGACGACCTGTGCAACGAGTGCGGAAACTGCGCCTGCTTCTGCCCCTTCGGCTATACCCCCTACCGGGATAAATTCACCCTCTTCTCTTCGGAGGCGACCATGGCCGACAGCGCCAATCAGGGTTTCCGGCTCACCGATACCGGCTTCGTGGCCCGGGTGGGGGAGAGGGAGATTACCCAACTGGAAGAGCTGCCCGAGCAGCTGCGGGAGGTTGTCCGGACCTTCCTGAACTGAGGCGGCACGGAAAAGCGCCTGAAGCAGAGCAAATAATAAGAGCCGGCAGAACAGCCGGACCTGTCCCCCCCGCGGCGGCTGCCGCGGGGGGCTTTTTCTGCCCGGCAGGCCGGAGAGAGAACGGGCTGCCGGCCGGAAGAGAAGAGAAAAACCCCCGCTGCCCAAAGACAGCGGGGGTTGTCGGTTATAAAGGGGAGGGTCCGGGGAAGATCATCAGACCTTCTTGATCCGGGCGGTCAGGACGTAATAGATCTTGCCGTCCTGGAGGAAGGGGGTGTAGGTGACGCCCTCGGAGTAGCCGTCTTCCACCACGTCCATGCTGGGAATGACCCGGATGGTATCGCCCTTGGCCAGAGTGCCCTTCTGGCCGGCGCCAAGGACCTGACCGTTGATGAGCTCATAGTAGGGGGTAGCGGAGGTGACGGTGTACTTGACGGTGTCAGAGTCAGCCACCTGAGTGACCTGAGCCTTGCAGCCGATACCGGTCTTGTCATAGTAGGACATATAGCTGCCCTTATAAGCCCGGACGGTGTAGTAATAGGTCACATCCTTGACCATAGAGGAGGAGTCAAAGAAGTTCAGGTTGGCAGTGGTGCCCAGACGAGCCCAGCTGGTGGCGCCGGCAGCTCTCCGGTAGATCACATAGCCGTCAGCTCCGTCCACAGCGCCCCAGCGGACCTGGATACCGTACTTGCTGCCCACCTTGCAGGCGATGGCAGAAGTCAGGCTGGGAGTGGCCAGATAGATGATGGAGGTGCCGGTGCTGTTATAGGAGGAGCGGACGCCGTTGACGGTGGCCCGGAGGGTGTAGGTGTACTTGGTGCCGGTGGAGACGGAGGTATCCGTGTAGTTGGTGCCGGTGACAACGGCCATCTGCTTCCAGCTGCCGTCGTTGGCCTTACGCCAGACCTCATACTGGGTAGCGCCGCTGATGGCGGGCCACTCCACCTTGATACCGGACTGGACGATGCTGACCTTCTTCAGGGCGGGGGAGGTGAGGATGGCGCTCTTGGGGATATAGCGCAGGAAGCTGCCCTTGGTGTTGGTGATCAGAATCCGGCACCAGCTGGTGGTGGTGCTCTTCAGATCCTCGCTCAGGACAGAGACCTTGGCGCCGGCCTTCAGAGAGCCGTCGGAGGAGTAGCTGGTACCCGCGCCGGTACGATACTTGGTGGCGGAGGTGACCACAGCGTTCTCAAAGGAGCCGGCCAGAACGATCATATCGGCCACGCCCTTGGTGTCATAGTGGGACTGGTTCTTGCCCAGCTGAGCCCGGACGGTATAGGCGTACTCGGTCAGGCTGGTGACGTCCAGATCCTTATAGCTGGTGACAGTGGGATCGGTCAGCGTCTGGACCTTCTGCCAGCTGCCGTTGTTGACCTTACGCCAGACGGTGTAGCCGTCAACGCCCTCAGCGGCCTTCCAGGTGAAGGTGATGCTGGAGGTGTCGGCCTTGGCAGAGATCAGCTCGGGAGTCTCAACATAGACCAGAGACTTGCCGGTCTTGTTATAGCTGGACTGCTTGCTGTTTCTGGTGGCCCGGACGGTGTAGGAGTAGGTCTCGCCGCTGGTCAGCTCTTCCTTCTTGTCGATGTAGCTGGTGGTATTGCCGGAGGTAATGGTGGCAATCTTCTTCCAGCTGCCGCCCTCGGGCATACGCCAGACGGTGTAGCCGGTGGCGTTGGCTACCTTGTTCCAGCCCACCTGAACGCCGCCGGAGCGGTTGGCGGGAGTCTTCAGAGTGGGAGTGGCCAGCAGATACTGAGCCATGACATAGTAGACCTTGCCGTTGACCAGTACCTTGTACCAGGTGGTGTTGTTGGCGGTAGTGGACCAGCCGGAGTAGACGGTGACGGTGGCGCCGGCCTTAAAGGTGCCGCCGGCGGCATAGCTGGTGCCCGCGCCGGTCCGGTACTTGACGTCGGTCCAGGCGATATAGTTGGTCAGAGAGACGGTCTTGGTGGCAGTGGCGGTCTTGCCGGTCCGGTTGTAGTCGGACATATAGCTGCCCTTATGAGCCCGGATGGTATAGGTGTACTTGGTGCCGGACTTGACGTTGGTATCCAGATAGGTGGTGGAGGAGGTGGTAGCGATCTTGGTCCAGCTGCCGGTACCCACCTTGCGCCAGACGGAGTAGTTGGCAGCGCCGTTGACCTTGTTCCAGGCGACGGTGATACCGTTGTTGGAGGCAGTGGCCGACTTAACGGTGGGAGTGGCCAGACGGATGATGGCCAGACCGTCCTTGTCATAGGTGCCCAGAATATCGGTGCCGCCGTTATTGTGGACGCTGCGGACGGTGTAGTAGTAAGTAGTGCCGACGGTGGCAGTCTTGTCCACATAGCTGGTGCCGGGAGCGGCTACAGTAGCCAGACGATCCTTCCAGGTGCCGGCGGTGGTGGAGCGATAGATTCGATAGGAGGTAGCGCCGGGAACAGCTTCCCAGGTGATCTTGATGCCGGCAGTCTGGTTGGCGGCGCTCTTGAGGACGGGGGAAGTCAGATTCAGGGTAGAGGTATAGGAGATAGAGGTGGTGATGGATTCCTCGGCCTTCAGGGTGACGGTGACGTCAGCCTGACCGTCGCCGGCGGCAGTGACCTTACCGGTCTCGTCAACGGAGACTACCTTCTCGTCGGAGGTGGCAAAGGTGAGCAGGGAGGCGTCGAGCACAATGCTGTCCTGGTCGGTGACCAGAGCGGCGTTGAGGGTGAAGCTCTCGCCCAGGCTCAGATCGGTATCCTCAGCCTCCACGACCAGAGCGGCGTCCAGACTATCGGCGGTAAAGGGCACATTATAGCTGTAGCTCAGCTCGCCCTTGGCAGCGCAGCTCTCATAGCCGGGGCCGTTAAAGGCCAGAACAGCCCAGTAGACCAGGCCGTTGTCCCGCTGGAAGCAGGCAGCGCCCACGTTGTTGTAGCTGGTGCTGTCGGCCAGAGTGGGATAGGCGCTCAGCAGAGTCTCCAGAGCGGCCTCAGCGTCGGCCTCGTCGGCAGTCAAAAAGGCGCAGAGAGGCTCAGAACCCTCGTTGACAGCCAGCTCATGGTCGCCGGCGATGGTCAGCCAGCTCTCGCCGTTGGGACGGACAGCGTTGGTGCCCAGAACATGCTCGGCAGCCATGTCCAGAGCGGCGCTCATAGCCTCGTCTACACGGATGAGGGAGGAGGCGCCGTTGCCGGCCCGCTTGGCATTGAGCTTGGAGATCAGCTCCTCAGCCAGAGTAAAGCTGCCCAGACCGGTCAGCTGCAGGCTGGGGTAATCGGTGCCGGCAGTCTTATCCAGCTCGATGACAGCGGCGGCCATAACACCCTCAATGGGTTCAGAGACGGCAGTCTCTTCCATAACGGGAGTCTCGGCGGCAGGCTCCTGCTCGACGGGAGCAGCCTCTTCCTCGGCGATGACCTCTTCTGCCTCGGCCTCAGGCTGCTGGGGAAGTTCCTCGGGGGTTTCCAGAGCAAAGCCGGCGGGGATCATGGTGAGGACGGTGCACAGAGCCAGCATCAGAGACAGAAATCTGTTCCAACGGTTGTTCATAGTGGTCCCTCCTGAAATTGATACTATTTGTAACATCTTAATGGAAATGGTAACATGAAATTTCAAATCTGTCAATAAGTGTCAGACATTCCTTTGAAAATAAAATGCCGAAAGCCGCCTGACCGGCGGCTTTCTGGTACAGGGGAAGCGGAGGGCTCAGAGGCTGCGGAATTCGGCCACAGCTTTGGCCTTATCTTGGGCGCAGAAGACGGCGCTGCCGGCCACCAGCAGGTTGGCTCCGGCGGCCACGCAGGCGGGGCCGGTGGTACCCAGCTTGACGCCTCCGTCCACACTCAGCAGCATCTCCCCGAGGCCCCGGCGGCGGCATTCGGCCCGGAGGGCGGCCAGCTTGTCCAGAGCCGAGTTCAGGAAGGCCTGTCCGCCGTGGCCGGGCTCGACGCCCATAACCAGGACCAGCGAGAGCTGATCCAGCCAGGGGAAGAGGGCCTCAACGGGGGTGTCAGGCTTGAGGGACATACCCGGCTTGCAGCCGGCGGCCCGGATGGCGTCAATGGTCTGCTGGATATCGTCCGTGGTCTCCACGTGGAAGGTGATGTAGTCGGCGCCGGCCTTGGCAAAGTCAGCGGCATAGCGCAGGGGATGGGTGATCATCAGATGGACGTCGTAGATCGCCTGAGGCAGAGCCTTCTTCAGACTCTCCAGCACGGGCAGGCCGAAGCTGATATTGTCCACAAAATGGCCGTCCATCACGTCATAATGGATCATGTCGGCGCCGGCCTCCAGTACCGAGCGGCAGCTCTCGGCCAGACAGGCAAAGTCGGCGGAAAGGACAGAGGGGCTCAGCTTAGTCATAGGGACATCTCCTGTTCTCGTAATAGTTAGATCAATTGGTCTGTTTTCTCTATTATAACCCGGGGAATATGCGTTGGCAAGAAAGAAGGGAAATGAAACAGTTGAAAACTTTCCCAAAACAGGATATAGTGTTACTAACTATAGCAGAATAAGGGAGAAAGAAGGTGAAGGCTGTGGAAGAATATGGCAAGCGGCAGGTGCTGGTAGGTATGAGCGGCGGCGTGGACAGTTCGGCGGCGGTGGCGCTGCTGAAGGCGGAGGGCTATCAGGTCTTTGGCCATACGCTGCTGCTGACAGACGGGGTCTGCGGCGGTGAGGACAGTATCCGGGAGGCCGCCCGGTCTGCTGACCGGATGGGCGTGGCGCATAGCTGGTCGGATGGACGGAGTCTCTTTGCCCGGCAGGTTCAAGACTATTTCGTCCACAGCTATGAGCAGGGCCTGACTCCCAATCCCTGTATCCGCTGCAACCGGGAGGTAAAGTTCCTCGTCCTGCTGGCTGAGGCCGCCCGGCGGCAGATCCCCTATGTGGCCACCGGACACTATGCCCGGATCCAGCGGCAGGGGGATCGGTATCTGCTCCAGCGGGGACGGGACCCGCAGAAGGACCAGAGCTACTTCCTCTACAGCCTGACTTCCGACCAGCTCAGCCGGATTCTCTTCCCGTTGGGTGACCTGACCAAGGATCAGGTCCGCCAGCTGGCCGGCGATGCCGGACTGGACAACGCCATGAAGAAGGACAGTCAGGATATCTGCTTTATCCCCGACGGGGATTACGGAGCGTTTCTGGAGCGGTATACCGGAACGTGCTGGCCGGAAGGAGACTTTCTGGACCGGGAGGGCAATGTGCTGGGCCGGCACCGGGGTCACGTCCGCTATACGCTGGGTCAGCGCCGGGGACTGAATGTGGCCCTGGGCCGCCGGGTCTATGTGACGGGGAAGGACCCCCGGTCCAATACCGTCACGCTGGGCAGCAACGAGGAGCTCTATACCACCTCCGTCCGGGCCGGAGCGGTGAATTTTCTGGCCTGCGACAGCCTGAGCGGGCCGGTCCGGCTGATGGGCAAGACCCGGCACAGCCAGACGCTGGCCCCCTGCACCGTCATCCAGACAGGGGAGAGCGAGCTGCTGGCCCGGTTTGACCAGCCCCAGCGGGCCGCCACCCCGGGACAGGCCATCGTCCTCTATGAGGGGGATACGGTGGTCTGCGGCGGCACCATTCTCTAACCCCGGACCGAAAGAAAGAAAGGAATGTAACGGCTATGCTGACAAGAGAAGAAGCCCTTTCCCTGCTGAAAGAGTATAACAAGGACCCCTTCCATATCCGCCATGCTCTGACGGTAGAGGGTGTTATGAGATGGTACGCCCGGGAGCTGGGCTACGGCGAGGAGGCCGATTTCTGGGCCATGGTAGGTCTGCTCCACGATCTGGACTTTGAGCTGTATCCGGAGGAACACTGTATCCGGAGCCAGCAGATTATGAGAGAGCGGGGGCTGGAGGAGCGGCTGATCCGGGCCACTGCCAGCCACGGCTGGGGCCATCAGGTGGAGATCAAGCCGGAACATGAGATGGAGAAGGTCCTCTACGCCGCCGATGAGCTGACCGGCCTGATCTACGCCGCCGCCCTCATGCGCCCTTCCAAAAGCGTGCAGGATATGGAGCTCAAGAGCCTGAAAAAGAAGTTCAAGGACAAGAAGTTTGCCGCCGGCTGCTCCCGGGAGGTAATTACCCAGGGCGCCCAGCTGTTGGGCTGGGATCTGGCCCTGCTGCAGGAGCGGACCCTTCAGGCTATGAAGGCTGACGAACAGGCCATTGGCGCGTACATGGCCGCGCTGACAGAATAAATAAACGAAAAAAGACCGCCGCCCTCCGAGAGAGGGCGGCGGTTTCCTTCCTCAGACCGGAAGCTCAGCGGCAGCAGGAGCCGCCCTTTCTGGCCTTAAAGGAAGCGCATTCGGTGCAGTCGCAGCTCTTGGGCTGGGGAGAGCAGCAGCCTACCTTGATGCTGTTGAGGGTGCAGTAGTCCTGCACGTCGGCGTGGTAGGCGCAGGTATTGACGCTGCACTGAATGTTGTTGTTGATCTTGTCCATAGCTCATACCTCCTTTGCGATGGCAAGGATAGTATGGCGGCCTCCGGGGAGAAATATACCCGGCGGGAGAAAAAAAGCTCAGACCTGAGCGCCAAAGCTCTCCTGAGCCAGCTGCCGGTAATGCTGGGCGCTTTCAAGGCACTTGTCCAGCTCCTGAGCCGTCAGCTGCCGGACCACCTTGGCCGGAACGCCCAGAATCAAACTGCCCGGAGGGGCGACCAGATTGCCCGGGACCAGTGCGCCGCCGCCAATTATACACTGCGGTCCGATTACGCAGCCGGACAGCAGCGTGGCGCCCATGCCCACAATCACATGGTCAGCCACCATAGCCGAGTGGACCACGGCGTTATGCCCCACCGTCACCCCGGCCCCCAGCACGCATGGCCGGCCCCGGTCGCAGTGAAGAACGGCGTTGTCCTGAATATTGCTGCCGGCCCCCACCGAGATCCGGCCCACGTCCCCCCGAAGCACCGCTCCGTACCAGAGGCTGACCCCCTCGCTCAGGGTCACGTCTCCGATGACGGCGGCCGTCTCGGCGGCAAGGACGGAAGGATGGAGCCGGGGCAGGGCCTGGCGAAAGGGCTTGATCAGCATAGAAAGACCTCCTCATAGGCTTTTCTACATTATAATATAGGAAAGCGCTCCTGTCCATGGCCGGGTCCCGGCTGGCTCAGCCACCAGCGCAGCCGCTGCCGGTCCCCGGTCCGGCGCAGCAGCAGCCCGGTCACCATCCAGTCAAAGCAGAAGGCCCAGACCAGTCCGGCGAGAAGGGCGGGGGAGAGTATCCCCACCAGTTGGCCGGCCAGAGCCAGAAGGGGCGGGAAGCAGAGAAGAATAAGTCCGCCCCAGATCAGGGAAAAGATCAGCGAGACTCGACCGGCCAGCTGAAAGGGGAGCTGGGAGTAGTCCCAGAATCGGACGTGCCAGCGCTTTTCGTAGTACAGGGAGAAGAGATACTCCGTTGCCGTGGCAAGACAGCCGCCCAGCAGAGCGAACAGGGCCGGAACCGACCGGAGCTCCTCCGGCAGCAGGGTCAGCACCACCGCCGCCGCCCCGTAGACCGGGCAGAGGGGAAAGAAGAGCAGACACTTCCGCCCCGTCCGGGGCAGATTCATGAGCCGGGCATAGCCCACCTCCAGCAGAAAACCGGCGGCAGAGGCGAGAAAAAAGAGAGCGATGAGCGTCATAGGGATCCTCCTGTCAGGTAGTCTCCCTCTTAGGATGGGAAAAAGAGCGGCCCTTCATACCCAAAGACGGGAGGCACCGGCGGCAGGAAAGACGACCTCCCCTCTTGTCTCCGGCTCCGGGACGTGATAAAATGAAATGAACTATGAGATGAGGGGAGAAAATTCCATGAGCTTTCGACATCTGATTGACTTTGGCGACCTGAGCCGCCAGGAGTGGGAGACACTCTACGCCCGGGCAGAGAAAATCATGGACGCACCCAACGAGTTTCTGGACGCCTGCCGGGGCAAGCTGCAGGCCAGTCTCTTTTTCGAGCCCTCCACCCGGACCAACTTCTCCTTTCAGACGGCTATGCTCCGGCTGGGCGGCACCGTCTTTGGCTTTGCCGACCCCAAGAGCTCCTCGACTGCCAAGGGAGAGACGCTGAAGGACACGATTAAAATGGTATCGGCCTACTCCGACGTGATCGTTATGCGAAACCCCAGAGAGGGAGCGGCGCTGGCAGCCAGCCTCTACTCCGAGGTGCCGGTGATCAACGCTGGCGACGGCGGACATATGCACCCCACCCAGACGCTGGCCGACCTGACCACCATTACTCGACTCAGAGGCGGGGTGGATGGGCTGGCAGTGGGCCTCTGCGGCGACCTGAAAAACGGCCGTACCGTCCACTCGCTGATTAAGGCCCTGGCCAAGTTTCAGAATATCCGCTTCTACCTCATCAGCCCCCGGGAGCTGGCCATCCCCGACTATATGCGGGCCTTCATGCAGGAGAACAAAATGTGGTTCACTGAGGTCTCGGGCATGGAGTCGGTTATCCCCATGCTGGATGTGCTCTATATGACCCGAATTCAGCGGGAGCGCTTTATTGACCCGCTGGAATATGAGCGGGTCAAAGGCGTCTACGTCCTCAACCGGCGGAAGCTGAACCGGGCCAAGCCTGATCTGCTGGTCATGCACCCCCTGCCCCGGGTGGACGAGATCGCCGTGGACGTGGACGACGACCCCAGAGCCGCCTACTTTGAGCAGGCCCGCTATGGTATGTATGCCCGTATGGCCCTGCTGATGGATCTGGCCAACCAGGGCCACCGGATGCCTCCGCCTGTGGAGATCGGAACCAAGCCCGTCTGTCATAACCCCAACTGTATTACCCAGACCGAGGGCGGCTACCTGCCCGTTCTGATCAAAAAGATCGGCGGCGTAGACTGCTGCGCCTACTGTGACAAGGCCCTCTGACCGGAGGAGACCGGAATAATTTGAAAATTAACTATTGACAAACGCCCGCGAGCTGTGCTAAGATAGTCGAGCTGGTAACGGCTTGCGGGTGTAGTTCAATGGTAGAATCCCAGCCTTCCAAGCTGGTCGCGTGGGTTCGATTCCCATCACCCGCTCCATATGCACCTGTAGCTCAGGTGGATAGAGCAACTGCCTTCTAAGCAGTGGGCCGGGGGTTCGAGTCCCTCCAGGTGTGCTATGTCTGGCTCCATGTTTTGGCCCATGGCCGTCGGCTGGAGTCTGACCAGTTCGTTACAGCAAACATATGGTGGGTATAGCTCAGTTGGTTAGAGCGCCAGATTGTGGCTCTGGAGGCCGTCGGTTCGAATCCGACTATCCACCCTCCTTCCTGCGTGGCAGGGAAGCGGCCAGCGCGGTAGAATTCCCTCGCTGGTCCTTTGTTTTTTCGGTGGGATGTCGCCAAGCGGTAAGGCACGGGACTTTGACTCCCGCATCCGTGGGTTCGAATCCCGCCATCCCAGTTTTCCCCCTCCAAGTCAATACGATCCGTTAGCTCAGTCGGTAGAGCACCTGCCTTTTAAGCAGGGTGTCCCGGGTTCGAGCCCCGGACGGGTCATCTAAAAAGGTTTTGAAATTGGCCTTCACTGGCTGATTTCAAAACCTTTTTTTCTTTGCGCTTTTGCGAGGGAAAGAACGAGCTATCCCGTTACAGCGGTTTTTTCGCTTTGCGTGTTGCACCTGTGTTGCACCTGTTTGGGCGGGCGTTGGCCTGAATCTGGGGTAACAAAGGCAGCGGCGACCGGCCCAAATCCGGAGTGGATCTTTTCGGCCGTCTGGGCTTTGCGCTGCTCAAGCATATAATGGGTGTACACCTTGAGCGTGAGATCCGGGGTTTTGTGCCCGGCCAGATACTGCACTTCCTTAATATCTAGCCCGGCGTCGAAGAGCCGCGTGATATACGTGTGCCGCAGCAGGTGCGGGGTAACGTGGAAGTCCAGGGAATACACTACCTGCCCGTGATTACGGGGGGACTTCCCTAGCTCTTTCCCCTCGCCGGCCGTCCGCTGCTCCACGATCCGCCACATGGCCCGGAATGCGTTTTTTGTCATGGGCTCCCCGTTGAGCATGGGGATCACGTACTCTGAGTTGCTGTCCACCTTGCGCTGCCTGAGGTATGTGGTCAGCGGCAGGGGCAGCGGCACGGATCGCCGGGCCGCAGTGGTTTTTAGATCGTCGCTGACAATCACCTGGTTTTTATCAAATACAGCGTTATGGGTCACGTGGATCATCCCGGCATCGAGATCAATATCCTCCCACATGAGGCCCAGCAGCTCTCCACGGCGCAGGCCGGTGTTCAGGCCCAGAAACACAAAAGGGAATGCTCTGGTATCCCTTACCGCACTGAGTAGGACCTGAGCCTGCTCAGTGGTCAGCGGCACCTTTTCCGCTGTCTCCCGGCCCTCGGCCTTGATGGACTTAGTCACCGGGCTTTTGTAGAGCAGGCCATTGTCCACCGCCGTTTGGAAGATGGATCGGAGATATTGCATTGACTTTTTGTTGAGGGTTTGGCTCTTGCCTTCCAGCGCGTTCATCGCTTGCTGGATGTGGGCGGGGGTGATCTCCTTGAGGGTATAATAGGTGAGATAGGGCAGGAGATGATTATTGAGGATGTTCAGCGTCTCCGCCCGGGAATTGGGGCTCTTGAGCCGGGGCTTTTTGTATACGTTATACCATAGCTCAGCAAACTCTCCAAAGGTGGTGGTATCGTTGATCCGGATTCCGAGGCCCAGCAGGTACTTGGCCTCCGTCTTTTTGCGCTCAGCCTCAGCCTTTGTTTTCCCCCGGAAATATTTCCGGGTGCCGTCCGGTAAAGTTAGCGTCGCAGTAAACAGCTTACTTTTTGCCATGATTTTTCCTTCCTTTCTTGCACCTGTCAGCCACTTATGGTACAATAAAAGGGCAGACTGGTGCCTTTGGTGGTACATGGGTCCTTTCTGTATGATGGTGGAGCTGCTGGTAACAGCTCTGTCCGCTCCCGGTGCTGGTAACACCGGGAGTTTTTCTTTTTGCCAAAACCGCAACCGGTTGCGGTTTTGATCAGTCTACGTTGCGATTCTTTCCGTAGAAAATGACTCCTTGCCTCAGCTTGTGGCGATACCCGCAAGAGAGACTGAACAGGGCATCGGGGTGGATGCAATGCTTTGCGCTACTGCAGGATTCGTACCGGGAGCAGCAATCAAATTCGGCGGTAAAAGAGTCGAGATAGTTGAGTAAAATAGTCCTGATAAGAGGCTCCATCGCATCTGGGATATTTGCGGCAGGGAGCTGAATGCGAACAAACCCCTCGTTCAGCTCTGTTTTGTTTTGGCTTACTTTCAATCCGTCGAACAGGTGTTGCTGATCGTCGCTAAGCTGCTTGCAGGTCAGGTGTCGGAGCTGCTTTGTTACCTTGATGCGGAACAGGAGCCCTTTCCCCAGTGTGGCGGACCAATAGTCTTTCATTTTGGCAAACTGCAGCTGATCTTCCGGGATGTTGTGCTCTCGCAGTACGCTCAGGAGCCAAGGCCTTAAACTGAGGTAGATTTTTTCAGGTTCGCTCATGGAAGCTCCAATATCAGAGGATGTTACTTGTTCATTCATTGCACGCACCATCTTTCTTGATCGCGGCCAGAAAATCCGGCTCTCTGATGATCTGCACGCAAAACCCCTTCTCCTGGAGTTCCAAAGCCTTTTTGACTTTGTTGCCATAGTTGCCGGAGCTCCATGCGGCACTGCCTTTGCCGCCTACGATCAGATAATCCGTCTTGCGGGTCACGCCCTTTTGGACCACAGCTCCCATCTCGGCCAATTGCTTTTCCAATTGGGAGCGAGAGATACTCTCGAAATCGCCGGTCAGCAGGAGATTCTTTCCGGCGACAGTGAGGGCCTGATCAGCAGGGCAGGTGCAGGCCTCTTTTACCGGGTCAAGGGTCTCTTTGAGGACCAACAGCAGTTCGTCCAGCTCCTGCTGCTCAAGGATGCCGTCTGCCAATGCGCCATCCAGTGTATGCAGGATCTTGTCATAAGGGTAGTGGCCATAAAGGTGGTGATGCTGCTGGACCCACCGATTAAGAAAATCCACTTCCCCGTCAGTCAGCTGATTGTCAGCAACGAGAGCGGAAACAATCAGGCGGAGATCGTGAATGGCCTGCGTCGTCTCAGTGAGCTTCACTGTTTTTCTTGCTCCGGAGGGGGAGATGATGACCTCGGGCATATCATAGCTGCAAACGCTCTCCTCCACAGCGGCAGGGTCCAGATGGAGCAGATGCTGCAAAATAGCGGCGCAGGCCCGGGCATCGCTCCCGGCCTTGTGGTGGGCTAGCGAGATCCCCAGATGCTCGCAAATGGCGGGCAGCTTGTGACAGCCCAGCTCCGGCATGAGCTGTTTGGTGCATTTTAGCGTACAGGTATACCAGAGATCGTGAGTGGGGATGCCGTAGGCGTGGATACACTTATTCAACACGGCCATATCAAACCGAGCATTATGCGCTACGACCACCGAGCGGTAGAAGAGGTCAGAGATCTCGTCCCATACCTGAGGGAATGTAGGCATTCCAATAACATCGCCGGCAGAAATGCCGGTGAGATGAGTGTTGTAGGCATCAAAGGTGGTCTCAGGATTGACCAGGTAATCTCTGGCGTCCACAATCAGGCCGTCACGGAGCACAACAAGGGAGAGGCTGCAAATCCGGTCATTAGATTTGTTAGGCGTCTCCACGTCGAAAACGCAATATTGTCTCGGAGTTATATTCATTTCATGTCTCCTCCTAGCGTCCTTCGGGGCGCTTATTTTTTTACCTTCCGGCGCAGTTCAACGACAACTCCGGCAATGCTTACCGGTAGCGTTTTGATTTCCTCCGGCGTGTAAGTCCGGGGAGCATAAGTTGGATTGATTGGTTCTGTCGTAAGACTGCCGTCCGAATGAAGGCGCACGGTTTTCAGCGTAGCGTCAAACCCGTTGACGTAGACGACGCAGTCATCGCCAGATTCGCACACCGGTTGCTTTTGCACGATAACCGTATCGCCGCTGAGATATTTAGGGTACATCGAGTCCCCGGTAACTCTCAGAGCAAAATACTGTTTCCCTCCCCTAGTCATTTTGTCGGGGATATCTTCCCAATCTACAATATCTTCAACCGCTTCCAGCGGGATCCCAGCTGGAATAGATCCTAGCACAGGGATTTGAACCCCGGAAGAAGTTTGTTTATCTTGGCCGAGCAAGTAGTCGGTTGTAACACCATATAGCTCGCTGAGTTTCAGAAGCATTTGCATATTGGGAAGCGTCGAGCCTCGTTCCCACTGGCTGACTGCGGTTTGATTTACATATAGCACATCTGCTAGCTCTTGCTGGCTTCTATAGCCGTTGGCAAGTCTCAACTCCCTGAAACGGTTCATATCCCATTCCCCCTTTAGATTATTATAGTAGTTGGACTAGTAATAAATCAAGAAAAATACAATATAGTAGTAGAAATACTATTGACAAGTAGCGAATATCGTGATACTATCATTTCAATCAGTAGTAAAACTACTAAAAGGAGGCGACAGAATGCTACTGAGAATAGCAGAACTGCGAAAAAAGATTGGCAAATCTCAAGCCGAACTTGGAGTAGCCTGTGGCGTAAACCAAAAGGCAGTTAGCCAATGGGAAAACGGCACTTGTCTCCCATCGTGTGATAAACTGCCGGCCCTAGCGTCGAGTCTCGGCTGCAGCATCAGCGAGATATTTGTGCTGGATTCTGTAGCTGACTTTAGCGTACCAGATAAGGAGGGAGCGCACCATGCCGAATGACATCGGAAACCTGTGCTTAACTGCCCGAAAAGAGGCAGGAATTTCCCGGGAATCTGCCGCAGAACGGTTGTACATCAGCGTCACAACCTTGCAGGCAATTGAACGGGGCGAGCGTCATCCGCAGCCGGCTGTGATTGGCCGAATGACAGATCTGTACCTTAAGCCCATGCTGGCCCTGCAGTATGTCCGGGCCTGTGCCGCCGAAGTGGGCCCGGGCATCATCCCAGACGTGGAAGAACGGCCTTTGGCCCTGAGTGTAATGCAGTTGGTCAACAGGATTTACCGCTTTGCAGATGCGCACAAGGATCGACAGCTTATGCAAATCGCCGAAGACGGTGTGATCGACGAGACGGAACGTCCTGAGTACGAGTCCATCGTAGACGACTTGGGCGGCATTATCCAAGCGGCACTGGAGCTGCGTTGTCATTAAAAGATTGCCAAAGAGAAAGGAGCATAACCATGTCCAGCTACATCAAGAAAAAACCGAGAGATCCCAACACTACCCTGCAAGCAGGAAGCCTGGTCTACTCCGCTGACGTCGGCCACGGTGTCGTGCTTGGATTTGATTCCAGCAACGGCAAGCCCTATGTCTTTTACTACCCCCTACAGAAGGTGTATTGCGTACACGCAGATGACCTAATCTTGGATTAAGGCGCCTATGGACATCAACGGACTTAGGATCTACTGGAACATCCTTGCCCGCCTCAGGCGGACGCACGTCTATGACTTCCAGTTTTGTGATTCAACCTTCCGGGCCGCAAAGCTGCCAGCCGGCGGCTATGTACTTCACTTGCTGGAAGACGGTGGCCCGACCTACATCGGCAAGGCAAGGACACTGTATACCCTGTTGGATGGGGTATTCTTCGTGCAAAAAAGGGGGGGCCTATGAATACCGCACCGGCTGAATTCGAAGTAAGACTTAGCCCACAGGAAGTTGCAACAATTTGGGGCGTGGACTATCAGACAGTCAACCGCTTACTTAAGGCAGGGAAGCTAAAGGGCTTCAAAGTAGGCAATAAGTGGAGGATCTCCCCGGAGGCCATGCGCAGCTACGAGGAAGAGAACCGGCGCAAGGAAACGGCCCCGCCACCGGTGATCCGTCGCCGCATCGTTACACGGATCTATTAACCGATAGTTCCGGCCTCCGGACAGGCGCCTGGACAGCGTCTGGTACTCCTTTCCTTTCGCAGGCCGGGGGGGCAACCCTCCCCCGTCTGTCCGGGGGCCGGAGTGACAGAAGGGAGCCATGTACTACCAATTGCAATATCCATGTACCACCATTATCAGCGCCCAGCCTGTTACCAGCGGTGCGGGCGCAGAAGTCAGGAGGATGCCATATGGCAGAATTCTTTCGTGTCCAAAAGACCAGTAATTACACAGTAGTGGACAACCAGTGTATCAGGGACAAACGGCTTAGCTACAAGGCCAGAATGCTGCTGATTCTGATGCTTTCCGTCAGGGATGACTTCCAGATCACGAAACGTTGGCTTGTCCAGAATTCCGAGAAAGACGGCCGCGACAGCGTAGAGTCCGGGCTGATCGAGCTGCAGAAGTGCGGCTATCTTAAAGTCACGAGGCAGCGCAATAGCAAGGGGCAGCTCTCTGATGCGCTCTACACTATCTACGAGCTCCCGGTGGAGGAAGACAACGGGGAAAACACACCCGAACAGCCTGAACCGGAAAATCCGTCTCAGGCACCAGAACCGGAAAAACCTGCGCTGGAAAAACCTGCGCAGGAAAACCCGCACTATAGAAATACTAATATAAGAAATACTATACCCCCTATATCCCCCACGGGGGAGGGCGAGCCGGCCACAGCCCCGCTTAAGCCGGACGAAATCTTGTTTGCTGAATTTTGGGAGGTCTACCCTGCCCGGAACGGCAGGAAGAACGGCAAGGCAGATGCAAAGAAGGTCTGGGCGCGGCTTAAGATCACAAGCAAGCTGTACGACAAGATCATGTGTGGGCTCTACGCCTATCTCCGCTCCGATGAAGTTGTCCGGGGATACGCTATGGATGCCGCCCGCTGGCTGCGGAACCGGCGCTGGGAGGACGAGGTGGTGGAAACACCGCCTCCCGTCCCAGCAGATCCCATCCTCCCCGGTGAACGGCTGGAGGACTATGTATGGTAGCCGCGTCCCCTGTCTGGGTGCAGGCCCAACAGGCGGTATTGGGGAGCTGCCTGTTGTCGCAGGCCGTTGTCCCTAAGGTGCTGGCGCAGACGGTGGCTACCGACTTTGACTCCGTCCATCGCCCGGTATGGCTGGCCATTGCTCAACTTTTCCGGGGTGGCGAGCCGGTGGACCCGGTGACCGTCTCTGCCAAGCTGGGCGGTAACGATGACAGCCGACAGCTCATGCTCCAGCTTATGGAGGTGACGCCTACAGCGGCGAATTGTGAGAGTTACTTGTCCGTCCTCCGGGAGCAGAGCAAGCTTAACGCCGTGCAGGACATTGCCCTTGATCTGCAGGATGCGCGCACACTGGATGATGCCAATGCCCTTTCCGGCAAATTGATCCAGCTGCTCATCAACCGGGCCGGGGTGGAGGCCGTATCGCTGGCCGATTTGGCAGCAGACTTTTTGGAGCGGCACATGAACGAGGAAAAGCGCATTGAGTTCCTCCAGTGGGGCATCCCTCAGCTAGACGAGCATCTCCATCTTGGTCCCGGTTCCTTTGTGATCCTGGGAGGCTACCCGTCCGAGGGCAAGACGGCGCTGGCGCTCCAGTTCGCCCTCTATCAGGCGGCCCGGAAGAAACGAGTAGGCATTTTCTCGTTGGAAACTCGGCCTGAGCCGCTCTTTGATCGTATGATCGCCAATCAGTCTGGCATTGCTCTGGGCAGGATTCACCGGTCAGAGCTGGATGAGGATGACGCTGAACAGGTCATGCCTAGCTTGCGTAAACTGTCCAAACACCACTGTACCATCTTCCGCGCATCCGGCATGACAGTGGGTGATATCCATGCGTTGTCCGTAGCCCATCAACTGGACGTGATTTACATCGACTATGTGCAGCTTATCGCGCCGGACAACCCACTGGATCCCCGTCACGAGCAGGTGGCAAAGAGTTCCCGTGCCCTCCACGCTATGGCTCAGACCACGGGTATCAGCATCATCGCCCTCTCACAGCTCTCCCGGCCGGAAAAGGTTGGCCGCAGTCCTAAGCAGGGAAAGGGGACGGAAACTCCCGTGGAAGTGCCGGAACCCATGATGTCGGATCTGCGAGAGTCTGGACAGTTGGAGCAGGACGCGGACGCAATCATGCTGCTTTGGAGACCCTACCCATCCCTTTCGACGAACACAGATCGGAAACTAAAGCTGGCGAAGAACAAAGAGGGCATCGCGAATAAAAAGCTGCTGCTGGACTTTAACGGCGCAACGCAGCGTTTTGCCTTTAAGGATCCTCGCCCTCTGAGCCAGCGCATTCGGGAGGCTGCAAAATCCAGTCCACCCAAACAGATGACTATGATGGAGCTTACCGGCCCAGATCCGGAGCTTCCATTTGGAGGAGGTACTTAAAATGCAGCATCCATTAGGTAGAACAGGCTATGTACTGATCACTGGGCGGATCCGCTCTGACGTTGAGTTGATCCAGTGCAAAAACGGTAGCCACCGGGCAAAGGCCTCTGTCGTCGTTGATGTCCAGCGGGACGAGCAGGGACGTATTATCAACGATGATCAGGGGCGTCCCAAAGGCGTATGGGCAAATCTGACCGCATGGGGTTTTTATGCCCGCGTACTTGGGCAAGCCCAGCGCGGCGACGGCATTGAGGCGATTGGCACGGTCCAGACTTGGGAACACGACGGCAAAACGTACAGGTCTCTTGTCGTTAACGACTATGGCTCAATTAAGTTGATTTATCCCATGCAGCCTGCCGGCCAGCCCGGCGAAGCAGAGTACCAGGATACGCCGGAGATGACTGACATCACCGACGATGACGACGGCGAGCTGCCGTTCTGAGGGGGCTAAGACATGCTGGATGTAAATAAGGCTGCGCCGCCCTCTATTGACGAGGTGGTGGCAGCGTCCAGGGTTGTGGGGATGAGCTATGGTAAGTTTGTTGCCGCAGGTCTGCCAGTGCCGGAGGGTATCCTCAAAAGGCCCCAGAGACGGCAACGACGATCTGTGGACCCTGATCTCTTTGACAAGCTCTACTGGGAGGGCTACACAGATGCTGCCATCGCCCAGCAGCTGGGTGTCGCTCCCTCAAGCATTACAAAGTACCGCGTCAGGTGCGGGCTCCGGCCTAACCGCCGGCCCAGAGGATAAGGAGAGTGGAGAAAATGGAGTACTTAACGAAAGCATTGGAGGTCCTGGACAAGGGAGTAAGCTCCGTCAAGGGTCAGAAAGAACGGGCTATGGCTCCCGCCGTAGCCAAACAGCTCAAGTCCTTTTGCAAGCAGGATCTGGAATTTGCTCAGGCGGTAGTCCAGGGCGGCAGCTTTGCCGATTGCATGGCCGCTGTGGCCAAAGGCATCGGCAGCAGCATCTCAGACCTGGACGCCTACCGGAAGGCAGTGCGGTTTTATTTCCCCGGCGCTGATATTGAGTATCAGATGACGATCAAGATAAACCCCTACGAAAGAGATTCTGCCGTGCTGGAAGGGAAGAAGGGCATTGTCCTCAACTTCTCGGAACTGTTTTTCTGAGAGGAGGCGGGCCTAATGGCAGAAAAATGTAACGTGCCTCCCGAAGACCGGGCCCGGCTGCTCCATCTCTTTGAGGACGGCCTGACACCGGAGGAAGAAGCAGAGGCGGTCAAGCATTTCGACCAGTATCTCTTCTATCACCGGCTGACTAACCGCAAACGGCTGTATCTGTGTACCAGCTGCGGCAACTGCTGGCCGGAGGAACGATCAGGCTCTGGATGGGTCACGGCTCACAACAGCCCCGGCTACTGTCCCAAATGTCGGGAGCGCATTACCTACAAGGCCGTCGGCAGGCTGGGGCAAACTTATCAAAGTCTCCACGAGGAGCATAATGCTATCTTTTTGCGAGCCTGCGTCGACGGGGCTCTACTGATTACAGGGGGCAGGATCGTCGCGAACTATGAGCCGGGGGCGCTATCAGGCTGGCCCATGGCAGATGATGAGCGCATCTTCCCGGTGCCGACTTTTGACTACTGGGAGCGCCGTCGGTACTACATCAAGCCAGGCCAGATCCAATGCTGGAAACGCAATGACGGTGAGTACAAGGGCGCGTGGGGTCTGCGCTACAGCTATCGATCCAACTGGGAAGCTGTCGGGACGGCGGGCGAGCCAAACCCGTCAGACAGCGTTATGGCAAGACAGCCAGATAATGGGGCCTATATGGTCTTTGGCTGGGATGCGCTTGCGGAGACTGAGGTCCGGTATTCCGCTGTCGATCAGTATTTTGACCCGACGTGTCAGCTGTTCCGGGGCGTGACTACCTATCTCGGCCACTATGCCAAGCGGCCCCAGATGGAGTACCTGGTCAAACTGGGGCATCATCAGATCATCGACGCCATGCTGGATTACGGCAGGACATCATCGGACATTATCAATTGGCGTGCAAGGACGCCTGCCGGGATGTTCCGGCTGACCAAAGCCCAGTACAAAGCCTTTCAGGACTCAAAGGCGGCCCCGAAGGTCCTGCCCCTGTGGCGCAAGGTGAGTGATGAGATCACGCTGCAGGAGTTCTTAGCCCTGGGCGGCTCATGCCTGCAGGAGTCAACGCTCACGCAGCTCGCAGAGAGGGCGGCAGAGCATCACATCAAGCTCACCAAACTGCTCCGATATTGCGACGGGCCACGGCGGGCGATCACATGGCTGGACTACATCCGTATGTCAGAGCAGCTCAATCTGGATCTTACCCATCCTGAGGTGCTGCTGCCCAAAAATCTCCAGGAGCGGCATGACAACGCGGTATCTCAGGTCGAGTACCAGAGTAACATTGAGGCCATCAAACAGTATCGCAAGGGCCGGTACAAAAAACTCTGCCGCCGCTATGAGTTGGAGGCTGCTGGATATCGCGTGATCGTTCCCCAGCACGGCGGAGAGATCAGAGCTGAGGGCGCGGCCCTCCGCCACTGTGTCGGCGGGTATGCCAAGCGGCATATGGAGGGTAAAACAACCATCCTGTTCCTCCGTCGGGCGGATGCGGCGGACAAGCCCCTTTGCACCATTGAGATGATGGAGGACGGCACGACCATCCGGCAGATCCACGGTTATCACAACGACATAGGCGCAGTAAGCCCAAAGATCACGTATAGGGCATTTCTGGACATCTGGCTGCCGTGGCTCAAGCACGGCTCGCCCAGAGATCAGCAGGGCAGACCTGTCCTGCCTCGCAATCAAAAATTGAATAAGGAGGCTGTCTGATATGGACGCCATTGCAACGGTAAATCGCACGATAGATCAAGTCACCATTGAGTTCAACGGCTGCAAGCAGATTGCTGCCGTCAACATTGTCCGGATGGGGCAGCTTCTCATCGAAGCGAAAGCTATGCTCCCTCACGGGCAGTGGGGAAGCTGGCTCAAGGAAAAAGTAGAGTTTTCCGAGCGCAGCGCACAGAACTTTATGAGGGTAGCCCGGGAGTACGCTGCAAATCCGCAACTGGTTGCGGATTTGGGCAGTATCCGCAAAGCCGTTGCTCTGCTGGATGTCCCGAGCGAAGAACGGGAGGCCTTTGCGCAGGAACACGATGCGGCCACCTGTACTGCCCGGGAACTGGAAGAAGCCATCAGAGACAATGCCAAGCTCAAAGAGGATCTGGCTAGCAAGGACGTTGCCTTACAGACTGCCAACAGTTGCCTGGAAGGTAGAAATGAGGAGCTTGCTCAGGCTCGACGGGAACTGGCGGAGCTAAAAAGCAGACCCGTTGATGTGGCCATCGAGACCGTGGTTGATGAGGCTGCAATCAAAAAAGCCGCAAAGGAAGCGGCCAGCGAGGCCAAAGCCAAGGCGGAAGCAAAGGCGGCTAAAGAGTTGGAAAGAAGGCAGTCCCGGATTTTGGATCTGGAGAGGCAGTTGGAGAAGGCTGCGGAGTCCAATGATACGGAGAGGGCTGACAGGGCAGAGGCTCTGCTGGCACAGACGCGGAGAGAACTGGCCATTGCGAAAAACGAAGACTTGCTCCAAGCGCAGATCTGTTTCAACCAAATCAAAGATAATGCTAATCGCCTACACGGATACATCCTCCTGTTCAAGGGCCGGAACGAGATGCGGGAAATGGAATCGTGTCGTCGGTCCGCGAGGGCCTTGGCGCAGTTCTTGAATCAGGTTGCGGAGGAGGGAGAATGATTGTGCCAAAGGAAATGGAATCGACTGATGATGATTAAGGAGAGACCGAAGAGGACGAAACAATAAGCGAGGAGGAAAACATGAGCCAGAAAGAACGAGACTGTCACACCTGTCCGGCCTTTTACAAATGCGAGACCGAGGGCCTCACCGCCAACGGCCGCGGCTGGATTGAGAAGAAGATCGACGGCAAGAACGTCCCCATCTGCCGTCCCGGGACAATCCCTAACCGGAAGCGCACCATGCAGAAGTACAGCTTCTACTGCCTGGCAGCCGTTACCGGCAAGAAGATCGGCGGCTTTGCCGACTGGACCGGCCGGACACCTAAGTGGTGCCCGCTGGGCCGGGAGGTGTGAAAATGGCAAACGAAAAGCGGCTGATTGATGCCTTGCCGCTGATGAAAAATGGATGGCATCTTGTTCGCACAGGAGAAAGCAACCGATTTTTAGCGTCGATGTCGTTGGCTGATGTCTCCACCGTGGATGCCGTGGAAGTGGTGCATGGGAGCTGGATCATCAAACACAATCCAATAACAGACCCCAAAAAGTATTTTATTCGCATCGTATGCTCCGAGTGCAATTTGCATACCGGGCAAAAATCGAACTACTGCCCCAACTGCGGCGCAAAGATGGATGGGGCGCCCCAGCCGCCGGAGGTGACCCCATGACCACCCACATCATAGCCGCCCTGATCGGCGGCATTATCGGCGGCGGCGTGACGCTGATCGTTATGTGCTGCTGCATTATTTCCAAGGGGGACAACGACAATGATACTTAGGATCCTGCAATTTCTGCTGGCGATTCCACTCGTCCTCTTCGGCCGGGTGGAGGATCCCTTTGTGTCGGGTATGGCGGAGGGAGCCGAAGAGGATGGTGATTTTCTGTGAGCCAGATCCTCAAACGCTTTTATGCCGGCGACTCTGTCTATGAGGTGCTGTATACCAATATCCGCATCCAGCCTGATGACGGCTATGAGGTCCAGCGCCTCAAGCGGGCGATCCGAAAGGCTGTCAGCCGACAGCTCAAGGCCCGGAGATATGTGATCGAGCTGCTGATCCGGGAAAATTTCGATTCATCTGCCTGGTATTGTACCCTGACATTTTATGAGGATAAGCTGCCTCCGGATAAGGTGAAAGCCAATGCCCGATTTGCATACTTCCTGAAGGTCCTCCGAAAGATGGGATATAGCGAGATAAGATATATCAAAGTGCTGGAGCACAAGCACGGCGACGCCCGCTATCACTATCACACAGTCATGTCAGGCGTCCCGCGCTATGCCATACAAAAGGTGTGGAGGAATATTTACGGGAAGAATGTTGAGATCTCGCATCTCGATCTTAAGCGAGTATCGGAACTTGCAAAATATCTGGCAAAGGAAGTCAGCGACGCAGTTGGAAGGCATAACTACTCCAGATCTCGAGCGCCCAATGGGCTCAGAGAACCGGAGCGCACCTTTGAAATCGTCGACGATAATTACCGATTGAGCCTGCCGCCCAAAGCGGAATTGATAGAGCAGCAGGTACTTGCGGCCAACGCGTTCGGCCAGTCCGAATTTCTCTTCTTTCGCACGCCTGAAAAATGCAGGTCTGCGAGAGCATCGGCTAAGGGGAATTAGGGGATTAAGCTTGGAAATGTCGTGGGAAATAGGAGGAAAACAGAACAATGCAATTGAAAATCGCCTCGTCCTGTGGTAAAATACGTGTAGAGCAAGACAGAGCAATTTGCCCACAATGCAAGCGGAAACTTTTCCCTCCGTTGTGGCCGGATACGGATGGTCAGAACATCCCGCTGTTTTGCAAGCACTGTAAAACAATGCTTAAAGTTAATATCCAGTGCCAGAGCCAGAGTGCCAGAGCCCATTGATCGTTACGCATTACGCGATGACGATTGGTGGGCTCTTTTTTGTTTTGTTCTAGGAGGTGATAGCCCATGGACAGACCGGAACATCTGACACCTGATGCCCTGCGCCGCTGGATTCCTGCGCTGGTCCGCGCAAACCGGCTTTATCGCTTTTACAAAACGCCGGAGTTCCTGCATCTAAGGCAGGATGTAATAGCCGCCGCGCACGGCGAGTGCGAGGACTGCCGGGCAAAGTCCCCGAGCGAGGTGACCCCTGCCACCTGCGTTCATCACGACAAGCCCGTCAAGCTCTTCCCGGAGCTGGCGCTATCCTGGTACTGGATTGATAACAAGGGGCGCAAGCACAAGCAGCTCTGGGCACTGTGCGAGGACTGTCACAACCGGCGGCATGATCGCTTTGGCTACGGCCCAGGCAAGCCAGTTTCGTTGCCGCTGACGCCGGAGCGCTGGTAGCCCTCCCCCACCCCCCTATTGGGGGTTCTGGCGGGAGGGACCGGCAACGGGAAGAGGGTCCTAGCATACAGGGACGCGGGCCGATCCGGGAAAATCGGGAGGCCCCCGTGGGGGCTATAGGGGTATAAAATCACACGCCCGCGCATGACGCAGGCGCACGAAAAAAGCGGGGTAAAACCCGGGAGAGAGGTGGAACAGATGGCAGCCAGAAGCGTGCGGAAACAGATCCGGGACAGCCTGCTCCAGCAGTTGGCGGACCGGCTGGGTCTGAGCGACCCGGCCCAGCTCAAGCAGGAGCGGCCGGAGCTGTATGACCAGGTTGAAATCTACATGCTGTTTTACGACCGCCGCCGGGAGCTGACTGCCTATGTGACCAACAAGGGCGTGGAGGATCCCCGCGACCGGGTGGAGGTTGGGAGCAAGACCTACCTGGAATCTACCAAAGAGCTGCGGATGATTGCCCAGGAGATGCGCAACGCGCTGACACGCCTAAAACTGGATCCTCCGGAGGAGGGCGGTGGCACTGGTGGCCAATTCCTCCCGCTGTAAGCGCTACAGCCCCTATCTGGATCCGTACATCCAGGACATCCAGCTGAACAAAGTCCGACACTGCCCGGACCAGGACTTGATGCTGGAAAACGTCCTGATCCCCGTCCTGGAGCGGAGCGATGTGTATGTAGACGATGACAAAATTACCCGGGGCCTGGCGCTGCAGAAGTATTTCCCTTACCAGCTTCTGCCATGGGAGGTGTTTCTGTTCGCCGTCATTGTTGGAATCCGCTTCCGCAAGACCGGCGGCATCTACTTCACCGACATCCGCATCATCCTGGGCCGGGGCTCCGGCAAAAACGGCTTTATCGACTTCCTGGCTTTCTACTTCATCAGCCCAGCCCACGGCATCCAGGGCTATGACGTGGATCTCCTGGCCAACTCGGAGGCCCAGGTAAAGACCAGCTTTCTGGACGTTCACCAGCTGATTACCGATCCCGATGACAAAAGTCTGATTCCTGCGCTGAAAGCCCATTTCAGCGCCACGCTGACCGCCATCACCGGAAAGGCAACCCGATCCACCCTGCGGTACAACACCAGCAGCAAGCGGGGCAAGGACTCCAAGCGCACCGGCTGCATCATCCTGGACGAAATCCACGAGTACCTGGATTTTTCCAACATCAACACGCTGAAATCAGGCCTGGGCAAGCGGAAGGATGGCCGGTGTATCTCCATCTCCACCTTCGGCCACGTCCGGGGGGCGGTTTTCGACCGCCAGATGGATCAAAACCAAGATATCTTAAGCCACTACAATCCAAAGAACCGGACGTTTCCATTTATCTGCCGCATCGAAGCGGAGGAGGAATGGAAGGACCCTGCGTGCTGGGTTAAGGCTATCCCGTCCCTTCCATGGTTTCCCACGCTGCGGGAGACCATCGACAAGGAAGTGGAGGATATGCCATACACGCCGGAATATTGGCCGGAGTTTATGGCAAAGCGCATGAACCATCCAGTGGGCAATCCGGACGTGGAGGTAGCCAGCTGGGACGACATCCTGGCGACCAACCGCCCGCTGCCGGAGCTGACCGGCCGGCCATGTGTGGCTAGCCTGGACTATGGAAAGACCAACGACTTTATTGCCTGTTGCCTGACCTTCCGGATGGGCAGTGATCTGGCGGTAATCCAACACACCTTTGTGTGTAAAGCCAGCCGGGATCTGGCAGGCATCAAGGCCCCGCTGGACGAGTGGGCCAGAAAAGGCGACCTGGAATTTGTGGACGGCCCGGAGATTCCTCCGGAACTGGTGGCTGACTGGTTTGTGAAGATGGGCACCAGCTATGACATCATCGCCTTTGCGCTGGACAATTACCGCTATTCCCTGATGCGTTCGGCGCTGACCAAGGCGGGATTCGGCGGAGAGTCTGGCATTCCCATCAAGCTGACCCGCCCGTCTGACCTGATGAAGGTGCATCCAGTCATCAACTCCGCTTTTTTGCGGCATCAATTTATTTGGGGCAACCTGCCGATCCTTCGGTGGTACACCAACAACACCAAGGTAGTTACTGAAGGTGTGAATTCTACCTACGGCAAGATTGAACCCCACTACCGGAAGACGGACGGCTTTATGGCCCTGGCACACGGCATGACCCTGCTGGACAAACTTGAGGAGGAGCCGGAGAACACATACATTATGGCGCCAATGATCTTTTGAAATCCGCAACTGGTTGCGGATTTGAGGGGGTGAGAGAATGAAACTTTTTAGCGGGCAGAGCCTGTTTTCCTGGCTGGGCAAGAAGGTGGAGACTTCCACCGTGATAGAACGGGCCCTGCTGGACGCATCCCAGCAGCTGTATATCAAAGAACTGGCCCTGTATACGGCGGTGGGGCTGCTGGCCGACCTGCTGGCCACTTGTGAATTTCAGGTGTTCCGGGATGGCCGGCCGGTGAAGGACGGCACTTGGTACAGGCTGAACGTGTCCCCCAACGTCAATCAATCGGCGGCGGAGTTCAAAGCCCAGTGGGTCACCCGGCTGTACTATGACGGGCACGCGCTGGTGGTGCCGGTCTCTGGCCAGCTGTTCGTGGCGGATCATTTTCAGATCCAGGAATACCCTCTGCTGGGAAACCAGTTTGTCGGCATCAGCGTGGACAATTGTCAGCTCCGCAAGACATTTTACGCCGGAGATGCTTACTACCTGACCCAGGGCGACCGCAGCGTGAAGCGGCTGGTGGACGGCGTCTTTGCCGAATACGGCGAACTGCTGGCCGCCGCAGCTGACGCCAGCAAGCGGGCCGGAGGCGAGAAGTACGTCTTTGAAGTCGGCCGGAGGGCCAGCGGAACCAAGGAAGAACAGGACGCCTACATGGCCCAGATTCAGAAGAATTTGCAGAGCTTTGTCAAATCCGTATCGTCTGCCTACCCTATTACCCAGGATCAGAAGCTAACCCGCATGACCAACGGCTCCTCAGGCAGCTACACCGGGGATGTGGTCAGCCTGCGGAAGGACGTCTACAGCATTGTGGCCTCCGCCCTCCATCTGCCCGAGAGCCTCCTATCCGGCAACATGACCAACGTGGATCAGATTGTAAATCAGGCCCTGACCTTTGCTATCGATCCCTTGGCCAGCCGGATCGGAAGCGAGCTGACCAGAAAGACCTATGCCGAGGCTCAGATCACCAGGGACAGCTGCTGGATCGCCGTTAATACCAGCAACATCGGCCATGTGGATCCCGTCACCATGGCAGACAAGCTGGACAAGCTGATTGCCAGCGGCATTTACTGCATCGACGAAGCCCGCCGCCGCTGCGGCCAGCCGGAACTGAACACCCCATGGAGTCAGCGGCACTATATCACAAAGAACTATGACAGCGTAGAGAATACGCTGGATCCACTGGAAGGAGGTGATTAAACGATGAGCGAACCGAACCGATATTATTCCCTGGCCGTGAATGGCCGAGAGGCGGACGTGCTGATCTTCGGCGACATCACATCCTGGCCCTACCTGGCGTCCGACGTATCCAGCTACAATCTCCAGCATCAGATTGCCGGACTGGATGTGGACACCATCAACGTCCACATTAACAGCTACGGCGGCGAGGTGGCCGAGAGTCTGGCCATTATGAACGCCCTGCTACAGCACAAAGCAAAGATCGTCACCTATGTGGACGGCTTCGCCTGCTCCGGCGCCAGCGTCGTCCTTATGGCAGGGGACCGCCGGGTTGCGGCTAAGTGCTCCAACTTGCTGGTGCATCCCGCCTGGGGTGGCGTTACCGGCAATGCGGCCCAGCTCCGGGCAGAGGCGGACAACCTGGACGCCATCACCGAACAGTCCATTACCGCCTACCTTGCCCGGAGCTCCAAAAGCCGGGAGGAGCTGGTCTCCCTGATGGGGGAGGAGCGTTTCCTCACCCCGGAGGAGGCGCTGGAGTGGGGCTTTGTCACCGAGATCCAGGATCTTTTTAGTAGCAAACAGCCCTCCCAGTCTGTACGGCAGCTAGTCTATGACCGACTGCACCAGAGTGCCGGCCAGCCGGAACCCCAAACGCCCAGTCAACCCACCCAGCTCCAGCACCTGCTGACAACGCTGGGCAACTATTAAAAAGGAGGAATATTAAATGCCCGTATTTATGTTGAACACCACCGATACTGCCCGGCAGCTTCGGGAGGCGTACGAATCCAACGATACCAAGAAGGTGGAGGCCGCCTGGGAGGCCGCCCAGCAGGCTGTGGCCAACCAGGTGCAGCAGAATATGGCCAAAGATCTCCGGGAGTACCAGCGCACCCAGGATCGGCAGGTGCTGGCCCAGCGGGGCTACAGGACGCTGACCGCCCAGGAGGAGAAGTGGTACCAGAAGGTGATCACCGCCCTGAAGGGGTCTACCCCCAAGCAGTCCTTCGTCGAGATTATCAACTCCGACAACGAGGAAGACATCATGCCCTCCACCATTTTTGAGGACGTGTTCCGCAACCTGGAGCAGGAGCATCCGCTGCTGAAGAACATCAATATGCAGCCCGTGGGCTATCTGACCAAGTGGATCCGCAATAAGCGGTCCGCGCAGACGGCGGTCTGGGGCCCCATCACTGCCGCTGTAGAGAAGGAGATCACCGGAGGCCTGGATGTTGTGGACGTCAAGCAGAACAAGCTGTCCTGTTTTGCCATCCTGGAGCTTGGCATGTTGGATTTGGGCCCAATCTTCCTGGATCGCTACATCCGGGCCTGTATTGGCGAAGCTATGGCCTGCGCCCTGGAGATGGCCTTTGTCTGCGGCAACGGCGTGAATCAGCCCATCGGCGCCGACCGGGATCTGTCTTCTGACTATTCCCCTTCCACGGGCTGGAAGCAGAAGACTCCTGTGGAGGTCACTTCCTTCGCCCCGTCGGAGTACGGTGCGCTTCTTTCTATGCTGGCCAAGGACGAAGACGGCAATTCCCGCAGCTTTTCCAAGGTGGCTATCATCTGCAACCTGACCGACTACCTGACCAAGATCATGCCTGCCACCACGGTTCTGACTGCCGGCGGCACCTACGCCAACAACCTGTTCCCGTTCCCCACGGACGTCATCGTCTCCAACTTTGTGTCCGACAACAAGCCCCTGTTGGGCCTGATGGACGAGTACACCATGTATGTCGGACAGAGCCGCAGGAACAATGTCATCGAGTATGACGATTCTGTCAAGTTCCTGGAGGACCAGCGGGTGTTTAAGGTTGTCAATTACGCTGATGGCCGGGCCAGCGACAACACCTGCTTCATTCTGCTGGACATTACCAACCTGGATCCCGCCTATATCACCGTCTACCAGATGAACCAGGCGGTTGAAACTGCCTGATCCCCATGGATAGCGAGCTGGTAGTCCTGGTCAAGGGCAAGCTGAATATCACCTGGAGTGACAAGAACACGGACGCCCGGGTAGACGTCGTCCTGGAGGACGCAATCCCGAAACTTTGCCGGATGGTGGGCCTGCGCTATGACTACGAGACGGGGACCGCCTATGATGGGGCGGGGGAAGTCTTTGATTTTGGCATCCCGTCCATGGAACGTTGGCTTCTGCTGAACTACTGCCTATACGAATGGAACCACAAGGGGGATTTGTTCTGGGCAGCCTACGAAGATGATATTGGGTCCTGCCAGCAGAGGCATGACCTGGAGTCCACACCGGAGGAGGAGGGTACCGATGGACCATCCGAAAACGTATAACAGCGGCGTCTGCGTGATCTGCCGGGAGAAGGCGGCGCCCACCAGCTTTGCCGCCCGCCGGTCTCCCATAGCGGCAACGGAGCTGGAGGAGATTTGCACCCTGGCGTTCGCCGAGCAGTCCCGCCGGGCGGAGGATCGGGAGTATGCCCAACAGATGGGCTACTCCCTGGATCGCAAAATCTCCACCCGGCGGCCGGGAAGCATCCGGGTGGACACCCGGTGTTCCGTACAGATTGGCGACACGCTGTATCACGTCGGCTCCGTGGAGTACACCGACACCGAGCTGTATCTCCAGCTGACGGAGGTGAGACGACTTGCTTGATCAGATCCAGGAGACGCTGGAGACCTTTGGCCTGCCGGTGTGCTACGGCAGCGACGCCCGGCTGCAGGGCAGCAATGACTGGGACTACATCGTGTTCCGCCGGTCGGAGACCGATGTGATTCCATCCGCCAAGACGGACTTGACAGACCGCTACGAGGTGTACATTGTACGGCAGGACTTTGTGCCGGAGGGGGAGCCCGAGCGGGTTCTGGATGCGCTGGTGGCCATCAAGGGCATCCGGCCAGCAAAGGAGCCTATCCGGTACAACTATATGTTCAAACCGGACACCAAGGCCGGCATGGAGGTCGCGTCCTTTACCGTACTGGCGCCCAGAAAGCGGGTGTGATGATGGGAAACAGCGCAAAAGCCACGGTAGACATCACCCCAATCGAGCGGCTGACTGAGGCGCTGCAGCGGTTTGGCGATCAAAGCACCGTTGCCGTATCCCAATACCTGGCGGAAGCTGGCTACCGCCAGATCACAGAGTCCATCACCCGGTTACTCCCGGTGTCCGGGAGGCGGTGGTCTGGCAAGCCTGCCGGTGCCAGGTCTGCGGGGACGGCTGTGTTCGGCATGGAACAGACGGATCTGATGTCTATCACCGTCAGATCCGTCAAGCCATACAACTATCTGTATTTCCCGGACGACGGCGGCAACACCAAGCGCCACGCCGGGAGACAGCACTTTATGCAGCGGGGCGCGGAGACCTCCACGGACACCATCGTGGACGGCATCTGCACCCGTCTGGTAGAACTTTTCGAGGAGGGAATTTAAATGCCTGAAAACGTCATTTTCTCTGATTTTTTCCTGGATCTGATTGCCATCAAGCCCAAGGGCGCCGTCTCGGCGACCGCCTGCGAATGCGTTGGCAGCCTGGAGGAGACGATCAGCACCAAAACCATTACCAAAAAGTGCCGCGGACGAGTGAAAAAAAGCCGTACCAAGGGTGACACTGGCACGGTAAAGATTACTATGCACATGCCCTATGCGCTTTACCTGTCCGTGTACGGCATGGATGATGTGCCCCTGGCGGAGGGTGTCCATGGCTACGGCCCCGCTTCCACGCACCCGGAATGTGTGGTGACGGCACGGGTAAAGGACGAGGACGACGTCATCAAATATAAGGCCTGGCCCTGTGCCACGGTTAGCAGCGATAAGGTCACCAAGGTTAACGACGACGACACCGAGGTGGCCATGGTGGAGCTGGAACTGGCTGTCACGCCGGATGACAACGAGCTGGTGAGCTATGAGGCCCTGGCCGACGACATCAGCGAGGAACTGGCTGCGCAGTGGATGGAACAGTGGACGCTTGATCTGGTGGTCGCTACCGCCTGATGAGAAAGGAGTAATTCTGATGGCAACGAAAATCAAAAATGAAACGGCGCCCAAATTGGACACCGCCGCCGCTGAGGCCCCCGATATCATCGAGGCCAAGGTCCGCGTCCGTGTGCTGATCACTTTCCGGGATAAATACACCCAGGCGATCCGCAAAAAAGGCGATGAACTGGAGATCACCACGGAGCGGCTTGCGGAACTGACCAAGCCCAAGAAGTATGTGCAGAAGGTGCGCTGATGGATATCAAGGACATCAAGCCCGTCTCCATCCCCCTGCGGCTGAGAGACGGCCAGAAAGTTGGGCTGACGCTGAATTTCCTTCTGCTGTACAAGCTCCGGGCCCAGAAGCCGGAGCAGTACAAGCGCTTCTTTACGGCCTACAATGATCTGTGCAAGAAGAACGCAGACCCTGTGTTCTTCAATCTGGATATTATCTATACGGGCTATCTGTGCGACGTGCTGGGCCGTGGAGAGATGCTGGAGTTGGCTTTGGACTTCGAGGCGTTCCTGAATCTTGTGCCCGTAGATATGGACGTGATCAACGATCTTTCCCTGACCCTGCTTTTCCCAAAAAAAGCAGCGGATTTCGCGGCCCGTTCCGAAACCGCTGCAGAACAGGCGACGGGCACGGCATAAAACTGCCGAAATTTCAAATCGAGGACGTAGAGGATGCCTATACCTACTACGTCCTTGTTTTGGGTATCTCCGAGGAGCTATTTTGGTCTGTAGATCTGGCCTGGCTGGCCTCGGTGGCGGCCAACAAGGCCGCCTATGACGCATGGCTTGGCGGCGAACGGGAGGCAGCCCAAGCGCGGGCGCTGAAAGGACGGTGATAGGATGGCAACGAAAGAAGCAAAGGTAAAGTTTAACGCGGATGTATCGGCTTTTAACCAGGCAATTAAGTCCGCAACTGCCGCGGGCACAGAACTGCGTAGCGCGCTGAAGCTGAACGCCACGCAAATGGACATCATGGGCCAGTCTGCGGACAGCCTGACCAAGAGGGAGAAGCTGCTGGAACGGCAGGCCCAGGCGCTGGCGGCCAAGAAAGAGGCGCTGAATAACAAACTGCATCTGACCGAGCAGTATTTCGGGGCCGACTCCGCCGAGGCGTCCAGACTTCGTATCCAATTGAATAGCGTGGAGGCCCAGTCCCTTCAGGTCGCCAAGCAGATGGAAGCCGTCAATGACCGGCTGGCCCAGCAGGAGGCGGAGTCCGCCAGGGCGAATTCCGCCTTAGGCAAGCTGACCGACACCATCGGACAGCAGGAGGACGAACTGGCCGATTTGAAGCGGCAGTATGTTAGCGCTGTGCTGGAGTATGGCGAGGCCAGTGACGAGGCCCAGGGGCTTGCCCAGCAGATCAAAGCCCTGTCCGGGGAGCTTGGCGAAAACAAGGCCCGGCTGGCCGAGGCCGAGGCGAAGACTACAGCCTTGACGGATGCCACGGAGGAAAGTAAATCTGCCCTGGACAAGCTGACCTCCACAATCTCCGCCCAGGAGTCGGAGCTTGCCAGGCTGAAACAGCAGTATGTCAGCGCTGTGCTGGAGTACGGCGATGCCAGTGACGAGGCTAAGCGGTTAGCTTCTGAAATTTCGGACCTTTCCGGTGATCTTAGCGCAAACCGCAAAACAATGGAAGATGCCGGGCGCGCCGCTGACGACTTGGATCAGTCCCTTGAAAAAACTGAAGACAGTTCCAGGGAAACGAGCGAAGGCTTTACTGTCATGAAGGGATCCCTGTCCGATCTTGTGGCGGATGGCATTGAAAAGGCGATTGACGCATTTTCTGACCTGCTGACGGCATCAAGTGAAGCCAGTGCCAGCTTCCAGGCCCAGACCGGTGCAAGCACGGAGGAGATGGAGGCGTTTTCCGATTCCATCGAATCGCTTTACGCACAGAACTTCGGGGAGTCCATGCAAGACGTTGCGGATGCAATGGCGGAGGTCAAAAAGCAGACTGGGGAGATTGACCCGTCTAAGCTTGAAAAGATGACTGCCAATGCCATCACCCTCCGGGACACCTTTGGCTATGACTACACGGAAACCATGCGCTCAGTGAATATGCTGATGGATCAGTTCGGCTTGACTTCCGAAGAGGCCTTCAGTTTTGTTGTCAAAGGGGCCCAGGAGGGGCTGGACAAGAACGGTGACCTCCTGGATACCATTAACGAGTACTCCAGCTATTACAAAGCACAGGGGTACAGTGCAGACGAATTCTATAACTCCTTGAAAAATGGCGCTTCTGCCGGTACGTTCTCTGTAGACAAGCTGGGCGATGCCATGAAGGAGTTTGGTATCCGGGCGAAGGATACAAGCACCACTACATCGGACGGATTTGCTATCCTAGGCTACAGCGCGGCGGCATCGGCAGAGGAACTCCAGGCAAAATTTGCGGAGGGTGGCCAGGCTGCCAGAGAAGCGACAGCGGAAGTGCTGGAGGCATTGTATTCCATGGACGATCCGGTGCAGCAAAATGCGGCTGGCGTTGCCCTGTTCGGAACGATGTGGGAGGACTTGGGCGCAGATGGCGTCAAGGCGTTGATGGATGTTTCCGGTGCGGCGGTTACTACCACCGGGGCCATGGAAAAACTGACGGCAGTCAAGTACTCTGACATTGGTAGTGCAATTACCGGTGTTGGAAGAACCCTGAAGGGGGAACTTCTGCAGCCTATTGTGAACGATCTGACGCCAGCTATCGCAGACTTTTCCGACAGTGCGATTGATGGGATCACTGCATTCGCAGATGCTGTCCGCGCGGCCAGTGAATGGCTCAGCGAACATGAGACAGCTGTATCTGTTCTAGCCGTAGGTGTCGGCACCTTGACAGTTGCCATTGGCGCCTATCAAGCCGCCCAGGCATTGGCCAACGCCGGCGCTCTGGCCGCCGGCACAATCCAGGCCGGCGAGACGGCGGCGATTACGGCCCACACGGTTGCCCTGGGACTCCAGACGACGGCCACCACAGTGGCCACGGCGGCAACTACTGCTTTTGGCACGGTGATGGCCTTTGTGACATCGCCCATCACCCTGGTTGTGGCGGCAATCGGGGCGCTGATTGCTATTGGCGTGGCCTTGTACAAAAACTGGGACACGATCAGCGCAGCTGCCCAGGAGCTATTTGGAAATCTGCGCAAGATATGGGATGGCATCACAAACGCGGTATCGAATGCAGCTTCCAGTGTCTGGTCTGCTGTACAGAATAAGTGGACTGCCATAAGAACGGCTACATCTACTGTGTTTAACAGTGTCAAAAACGTTGCATCTTCGGCCTGGAACGGGATCAAATCAGCAGTCTCAGCCGGAGCTGCCGGGGCCTTTTCCGCTGTGCAAAGCAAATTTTCCGCCATCGGATCAAAGATCAGCACCATTATGAACGCCGCCAAAACGGCCGTGTCCAACGCGATTTCCGCCATCAAAAGCAAGTTCAACTTTTCCTGGAGCCTGCCCAAGCTGAAACTTCCGCACTTCACGATCAAGGGCAAGTTCAGCTTGGATCCCCCAAGCGTACCATCGTTTAACATCAGCTGGTACAAAACCGGCGCCGTGCTGACTGCGCCCACTATCTTCGGTGCCCAAGGCGCCCACCTGCTGGGCGGCGGCGAGGCCGGGCCGGAGGCGGTTGCGCCCATCGATGTGCTGCAGGGCTATGTAGCTGCGGCAGTGGAACGTGCCATTGGAAAGTCCGTGTCTGATCTTGCGGCCGCTGTGGTGCAGCTTGCCAATCGCCCCATCTATTTGCAAATCAACGGAAGAACCTTTGCGGCCGCCACCGTAGGCGACACAGATGATGCGCTTGGCACCCGTCAGGCGCTGCAGGCAAGGGGGTTGTGCCTGTGACACCATTACATCAAATGGGCGTGGAAATCAATGGGAAGCACAGCTACCGTGATTTTGGCCTTTATATTTCCAGCCGTTCCGTTGGATTTCCGAATCGGAAATTTATTACCGCCACAGTCCCGTATATGTCTGGGTATTACGATTTCAGTTGCCTTTGCGGCGGCCCATACTACGGAAGCCGCACGCTTGAATATACCTTTGACTTGCTGGCAGATGCGCCGGAGGCCCTGGAATCCCTGAAAAATCAGGTGTATGCCTGGGCCGCCGGCGCGGCGGAATCGAAAATCTATGACGATGACGATCCGGATTATTATTATATCGGCAGCCTGACTGATGCAGTTTATACCCCGGATGATGATCTGCCTGAATGCGGCGGCGAAATCGCGCTGGCCTTTACCTGCCAGCCGTACCGCCGCAGGAGGAGCGACGACCAGGAGGTGTTGTAATGTACCGTGTGACAATCTATAACGGGGATACAGCCACTATCATCCATGAACCGTCCATGAACCGAAACGACCCTCATCTGCCCTCCTGCAGCCTTGTACAGGGCTGCTCCGGCGAGATTGACAGCCTGACTTTTACCATCCTGCCGGACAACCCTGGCTTTGATCTGCTGAACAGCCGGACCACTATGATCAGCGTCCATAACGTGAAGAACGATACGGAAGGTAATGCTATCGTAGATTATGCTGTGGTTGACGAAGCTATCGTAGACAGCGCAAATGTGATCTTAAGTGAATTTGTTGGCCGTGTTCTAACTGTCACGCCGCAGATGGATGAAAGTGGATTGATTTCCAAAACCGTTATCTGCGAAGATCGTTTGGGCTTTTTGTGCGATTCTGTCCAGCCGTACACAGCCGAAGCTACTTACAGGATCGAAGACTTTTGGGGCCTGCTTTTATCACAGCACAATGCCCAAGTGGAACCTTACAAGCAGATCAATTTGGGCACTGTTGCAGTAACCACGGGCAGCGGCAACGTGACAAAAGGCCTAAACTATCAAACCACATGGGATGCAATATCTGAAAAGCTGCTGAAATCCCTTGGCGGTGAAATCCGGCTATACAGCCTTGACGGCAAGTTGTATCTGGATTATGTGCAGGAATTAGGAGAACGGTCTCCCGTTACGATTGCCCTGGGAAAAAACATCAAATCGATCAGCCGGGAAATTGATCCCACCAATGTGATTACCCGCCTGATCCCACTTGGGGCGACTGCAGATCAAGGCGGCGGATCGTCCGAAGGAAAAGTAACCATTTCCAGCGTAAACGATGGCTGCATATACCTGGATGATGATGCCGCAATCGATATTTACGGCATTGTAGTCGGTACCGTGGAATGGCCGGATGTAACTGATCCTGGAAATCTGCTGACGAAAGCGAAAGCGTGGCTGGAGGCGCAAACCTTTGAAGAACGGATTGCCCTGTCTGCGCTTGATCTATCAGTGATCGGCTTGGATCTTGATGCTATCGAACGGTACAACTACTATAGGGTTGTCTGCGATCCGATTGGGCTTGATACCTATATGCGGGTAGTGAAACGTACGCTGGACGTAGTAAATCCATTGGATACTACCTATGAATTGGGGCAGCGAAGCCGATCTGTCCTGGCTTCTACCGGGTCTGCTGCCCAGCAATCCGCAGAAGAAGCTGCTGCGCAGGCACAGGCGCAAGCACTGAAAACAATCCAAACGCTGTTGGCAGATGGTGCCTATCTCAATCAGTTGTTTGTCCTGGCCGGCATCATCGCCAACGACATCTCCGCCGTCACCATAAACGCCAGCAAGTACATCACCGGCGTCACCATCCTTGGCGACCTGATCCAGGCAAACACCCTCTCGGCCAAGAAGATCATTCTGGAGGGGTCGGACGGCCTGTTCTACGAGCTCAACGCCAAGGCGGGCACGCTGACAGCGGAGCAGCTCACCGACGAGCAATATCAGCAGCGGTTGGACGGCTCTGTGCTGGTGAAAAACTCCATTACAGCCGACAAGATCAATGTCACCGACCTGATCGCGCTTGGGGCCACCATCGGCGGCTGGGAGATTCGGGAGGACGGACTCTACAAGGTCTCCGACCGGGGTACCATTGCCCTACGGCCGTTGGGGAGCGACGGCTGCGTCATTGAGGTTTCCTCTACCGACGATGGCATAGACCGGCACTTTACCGTAAACAGTTGGGGGTTAGTGGACGCTACGCAGGTAAGCATGGCCAGGGCGGCCTTTGCCTACCTGAACGGCAGCGAGGCCGGTGCTCTCACCCCCAACGGCCTCGGAGTCGGGGACGGCATCAAGACTGACTGTGATTTCATTGTGCAGGGCAAATACGGGGACCGCGTCAACCGGGTCTACCTGGATAACGGTTCTTCCGGCGGCACAGCCCTTCGTTCACCTGACTTCACCAACCTGATCGGCAAGTCCAGAGACATGGGCGGTTACGAGGTTAGCGGATGTCTTACAAATCGGCGTATGCCTATATCAAACATCGAGGTTGGATTTTCCTTCGATGAACTGGACGGATACGTAGAAGAGAGCGGTTTCTATACCACCTTTTATGTCCCCTGTAAAGCGGGGGATGTGATTCGGGGCAGCGGCTTCTGGCCCAATCAGAACGACAAGAACGTTCTGAGCTTCTGGGACGTGGATTTTAACTGTCTCGGCCGTGCGGACGGAACTGTTTTTATGGCTGGCGGTTACGGCATCTCTGTAGACACGGCTTCCGGCAGCTGGGAAATGACGATCCCAGCGACTGATCATGAGGGCAACAGCCTTGCCAAGACGGTTTATTTCCGCCTGAGCTTCGACGGAGTGATGAGTCAGGACCAGATTTTCGTTATCACTGCCAACGAAGAGATCTCCTATACCACGCTGGGGCCATTGAACCGTTCCGGCATCTATCTGGGCTATGAGACGGCCAACTCCGGCGGTTTTGTGCGGAATCTGGTGCTGGATGGGGACGGCAATGTAGACGCCAAGGGCAGAGGCAGTTTCGGCAGCGGCCTGAGCGTCAACGGCTTCCCCGTCCCCCGGATCCAGCATGGCCGCGTCTCTGTCACGGCAGCACCTCGGGCGACCACTGAGTTTTCGGTGACTTTCACTTCGGCCTTTCCGGGGACTCCGGATGTAACCCTGACACCCCGGCATAACAGCAGCACCAGACTCTTTTGCAAGCTGAAAACCGCATCGGCCAATGGTTTTACCGCTGATATCTACAACGATACAACCAGTACCAGTTCCGGTCATGTAGCCATCCACTGGATGGCCATGTATTAAGGAGGAAGCATGTACAACACACTATCAAATCTGATTACCTACCAGGAGTACACCCTCCCGGAGATTACCCAGCGCATCAACACCATGTACTGTCTGGGCCACCTGACCGACGAGCAGCGGGAGACGCTGCAGAAGCTGGCGGTGGAGCATCTTTCCATCGAGACAGAGCGGCCTGAATGGGCGGAAATCGTCCAGTCACTGGCAGACCGTGTGGCCGCGCTGGAAGCCCTCCACGCAGAGCCGGACGCCTCGGACTATCCCCAGTGGGTCAAGTGGGACGGCATCAGCACCGACTACCAAAAGGGGGCTATCGTCTCCCATAACGGGAAACTGTGGAAGAGCGTCTACAGCGGCCAGAACGTCTGGGAGCCCGGTGCGCTGGGGACGGAGAGCTTGTGGGTAGCATATGCCCCGGAAGGGGCCTAACCCATGGGCATCAACAAAGCTGCCAACGACGTTCCGGCATCCCTGCTTGATCTGATTTACAAAAGCGGGCTGCCGCCCTGTGAGGCGCAGCGGGAAATTGCCGCTGTTGCAGCAAAAACGCAACCAGGCGAAAAAAACACCGCCGATAGCGGCAGAAATTCTGATATTGCATATCGCAAATAGAACAGATGTTTTATAATTTGGGAAAGGGGGAATGTGAATTGAATCCGACAATTGCAATCAAAGACGGCCGCACCGAGCTGTGGCAGTGGGACACCGGCCGGAAACTACAGATCACCGGAGACATCTCGGAAACAGACTGGATCCATTTCCGACTGCGCTCCAGCCCGAACGTGGCCAGCGTCCATCCTTACCAGTCCGGCGACGCTATGCTGGCCGACATCCCAGACGATCTGCTCCAGGCGGGCAGGCGGCTGATTGTATATGTCTACGTCGCCGACGCCGACGGCAACAAAACCACCATCCGCAAGGAGATCGCGGTACGGCCCCGCACAAAGCCGGACGACTACGTCTACACGCCCACCGAAGTCAAGCACTGGACAGATCTGGAGATCAGAATCAAAAAACTGGAGGACGGTGGGGCCACCCCGGAGCAGATCGGCGCCGCCGTGGAGGCCTATCTGGCGGACAATCCGCCTACCGGCGGCGGGGACCTACAGCAGGCAGTGGACGCCTATCTGACTGCCAATCCGCCCATCGCTGTGGTGGGCTAAGAGGAGGAGTAACATGTCATACGTAAAACAAACTTGGGCAAAGGGGATAAGATCACAGCCGAGAAGCTGAACCATCTGGAAGATGGCGTTAGTTCGCTTTCTTCCCAGAATGCGGCACTTACATTCGTCGGCGCAGTGAGCGCCACCTATGACGGCTCCAAGGCGGTGACGGTGGAAATCCCCAACGGCGAAGGTAGTTCTGGCGGCTCTGGAAAAGCAAAATCGCAAATACTGATAGATCAGGAAATAAATGAACTTACTGCATCGTTGAGCGTTACCCTTGCACACGATTTTCACAATTTAACTGCAATTATCAACTCCGGTTTGAATGGAGTTGCATTGACTGTCGATTCGGATGGAACCGCCGTTGCGAGCAAAATCGCTCTTCTTATCGAAACGACTGCTTTTGGCTATAATTCACGAAAGGTTGCATATGCAGATGCTACATCAGCAACATGGCAAACTAAAATGATTGGTGCAGAATGGTCTGATGATTTGGCTGTGTTTAAGCGAGGATTTTCAGTAGACATTGCCACCACAGTTGGTAAAAACTATACTTTGCCGTTCGGTGGCACATCGGCAATGTATGGCACGCTTGGGACAGATGACAATGTTCCTAAAACTGGGAAAACCGCGAACATAGTTGTAAACGGGGCGTACCTTAACGTTGGAACAAGGGTTGTACTGTGGGGTGAATATTATGAGTAACGTGCAGATAAAAACTATCAAGAATATGACGCAGGAAGAAATCTCAGCCATGCAGTCCGCATTGGCCGAATTGGAAGCCTACGAGCGCACACGCCCCCTGACCACCGAGGAAGTCTCCCGGATGCTTATCGCCCAGCAGATCAACACCCTGACAGTGGACGATAACACCGCACTGCGGATGGTGAGTTTCTATCCTGAGTGGGCGGCTGATACGGCCTATTCCGTAGGATTCAAAGTCCAGCGGGGCGGCAAGCTGTGGCGCGTGATTCAGGCCCACACGTCGCAAGCAGGATGGGAGCCCGAAAACGCTGCGTCCCTGTGGGAGCAGATCAACGAGACTCACGCCGGTACGTTGGATGATCCCATCCCGTACAGCGGCAATATGGCCCTGGAATCCGGCAAGTATTACATCCAGGATTACACCATCTACCTGTGTACCCGGGATACTGGCATCCCGGTGTACAGCCCGCTGGCCGATTTAGTCGGCGTTTATGTGGAGGCCGTGTAAGGCCAGAAAGGAACTACCAATGACCATCGAAACCATCGCCCCAGCCATCATCACCGCCGCAGCCAGCCTGATCGGTGTGATCATCACCAACACCCGAAACTCCCGGCGGCTGAGTGAGACGCTGGAGCAGAACCTAAAAGTCTCTCAGGCGGTGACTGATACCAAAATCGACGAACTAACCCGGGAGGTCCGGGATCACAACAACTTCGCCCGGCGAATGCCGGTGGTGGAGGAACAGATCAAAGTTATCAACCACCGCATCGAGGATATTGAGCATGAAAACAGTCTCTACCACAGAAAGGAAGTTTGACGATGAATACTTACGCTAAGAAGTGGATCAAGGCCGCAGGCGTCCGCGCCGTCAAGACCGTAGCTCAGACCGCCGTGGCTACCATCGGCACCGCCGCCGTCATGGGCGAGGTCAACTGGGGTATGGTGGGCAGCGCTGCCGTCCTGGCCGGTATCCTGTCCCTGCTGACCAGCGTGGCGGGCCTCCCTGAGGTTACTGAGTGATGCACATCAGTGACAAGGGCCTTGCCCTCATCCGCAAATACGAGGGCTGCCGGCTGACGGCCTACAAGTGCCCGGCCGGCGTCTGGACCATCGGCGTGGGCCATACCGGTACGGTGGACGGCGTTAAGATTGCCAAGGGCATGAAAATCACCAGCGCAAAGGCCACAGAGCTGCTCCGGGAGGACTGCGCCCGGTTTGAGGCCCATGTGAGCAAGTACAGCAGCTACGGCTGGAACCAGAACGAATTTGACGCCCTGGTGAGCTTTGCCTTTAACGTGGGCAATATCAACGGCCTGACGGCCTCCGGCAAGCGCAGCCGGGAGGAGATCGCGGACAAGCTGCTGGCCTACAACAAGGCAAATGGCAAGGTGCTGGCCGGGCTCACCCGGCGGCGGACGGAGGAGAGGGCGCTGTTTTTGACGCCCTGCGAGGAGGTAATTACTGTGGATCTCAAAACACTCAAACGAGGCTCTGAGGGCAGCCAGGTCAAAGCCTGGCAGCGGATCCTCCGGGGCTACGGCTACGATAGCTGCGCCGTGGACGGCGATTTCGGCGCCGCTACAGAGCGCTGCACCAGGGACTGGCAGGGTAAGCAGGGGCTTACCGCTGACGGCGTGGTAGGCAAGTGCAGCTGGGGCAAGGCGCTGGGCCTGTAAAATGAGGAGAGCGGGACCACCGTGGGGTGGCCCCGCTTGATGATTTATGGACACCATTGAAAAATAATCAACAATGCAGTTGACAACGAGAGCGATGCATGGTAGATAAGAATGCAAATCGAAAGTAAAAGGAGGTCCCTTCGGTGGTTGGAAAGATTACTGCTTTTGGCAGGGAACTGAGGATCATTCGGATGGATCGAGGTGAGCTGTTGAAGGACATGGCCGAGAGCCTTGGCGTAACGTCGTCATATCTGTCTGCGGTTGAAGTTGGAAAACGTAATATCCCTGACAGCTGGGTCGAGAAGATTTCCGATCTGTATGCGTTAGGTGATCACGAGCGCGAACGACTTGCGGATGCGGCTGTACACTCTGTCACACAGCTCAAGCTTGATCTTGGAGATGCCCCTGTAAGTACACGAACCCTAGCTTATGCCTTTGCCCGGAAGTTTAGAGATCTGGACGAGAGGGAGTACCATGAAATTATGAACGTTCTGCGAAGAAAGAGAGATGATGCCATGTGATGACTACTGTCGCCGCACCTTGTTCCCGCCTAGCTATTCGTAGGTTTGCCTCACAGATTCGGCAGAGGTCTGGTTTAGACGAGACTGTCTATTTTCCTGTAATGCCCTTTTTAGAGCAAACTCTGGTCAAAATAGATCCCCAGTTTACCCTGGAAGTCTGTGATATGCATGAGATGGGGAGCTGCCACGGGCTAACGACTCCTTCCGAACATAAAATCAAGTTGAGGGAGGACATCTACGACGGGGCGTGTAACGGAAGGGGACGAGACCGTTTTACGGTGGCGCATGAAATAGGCCACTATTTTATGCATCAACCCAGATCGGTATCCTTTGCTCGCACTGGCACAGGTAAAACTCAAGTGTTTTGTGATCCTGAATGGCAGGCAGATGCATTCGCCGGTGAGTTGCTGATACCCGCACATCTTATGAGAGGGAAGCGAGTAGAGGAAATCGCGCAAGCTTGTGGCGTATCCACGGCTGCGGCCCGAGTCCAGCAAAAGATCATCAACCGATAGAGTCAAACGACTCCAGGCGCAGACCCTGTTTACATAGATAAAGAGCCGAACCAAGCGGCTCGGCTCTCCCATTGCCTTCCGTACGGGGAAGGGCAATAATTATGTTTAGCAACTCAATTATAGCACTTCCTTTTTCGGTTGGCAATGCAAATTCCGAAAAAAAGGAGGGCTGGCAATGAAGAAATATATCTTCGTAGCATGGACTACAACCAAGGATGGTCGGCGTATCTATGCCAAGGATTACGGCCTTCGAGCTTTTCGTATTGAAGTGAAATAATCCATAGATGTAACAGCGGGAACGTCTGCGGTTCTCGCTGTTACGCTTTTATTTCGCCTCTCCCTCCCCCACCACGATCTTGTCATGGATCCGTTCAAAGGCAACGCAATTTTTTAATTTTTTTGCAGCAGAAATGAGGAGAGGGAGAGCTTGCGGGCTCTCCCTCTTTTTTTATCATCTTGTTATAATCCCCAACGCCTCGGCCATCATCAGACGGATGTAGTCAGGGCAAGGGGCAAGCTGTTTTCCCGCTAAAGGTATTCCTTTTTACTATTGATGTGGTATAATATAGGCCATATGTTGCATCTATGTTGCACCTACTGGCTGACAGGTGATTGATATAGTTGCGATACTTCCATTTTTGACGTCGATTTTCACAGGATTGGATGTTGTCAGTTATGATCCAGCAATTTGCTGTGCATAGCTTTTAAGCAGGGTGTCCCGGGTTCGAGCCCCGGACGGGTCATTGAAAGAAAAAACCCCGCTGTTTGCTTTGGCAAATGGACGGGGATCTTTCTTTTCCCGGCAGGCCCGGACAGGAATAAAAAACCCCCGTGGAAGTTCCACGGGGGTTCGCGGTTAACGGATCAGTCCGGAGATCGGCCCGGAAGGGGGGAGTGCTCAGCCCTCTTCGGCCAGACCCTCGGCCAGAAAACGCTCCAGACGGTCCATGCCCTCCTTGATATTCTCCATGGAGGTGGCATAGCTCCAGCGGAGGAAGCCCTCCATACCGAAGCCGGAGCAGGGGACGATACAGACCAGACCCTCCTTCAGGAAGACGTCGCTGAAGTCGTCGGAGGAGTTGATGACCCGGCCGTAGATGGTCTTACCTATGAGCTTCTTAATGTTCATCATCACATAGAACGCGCCCTCCGGCTTCAGACAGCTGACGCCCTCGATGGCGTTCATCCGCTCTACCATATAGTTCCGCCGGGCCTCAAAGGCCTGACGCATCTGCTCTACCGTCTCCTGACTCTCCCGCAGAGCCACCACGGAGGCGGCCTGAGAGATGGAGGAGGGGTTGCCGGTGGAGTGGCTGAGGTAGTTGGAGGCGGCCTTGGCAATGGAGCTCTCGCAGGCCAGATAGCCCAGGCGCCAGCCGGTCATGGCGTAGCTCTTGGAGACGCCGTTGATGATCAGAGTGCGCTTTTTAATCTCCTCGCCCAGGGAGGCCAGAGAGACAAACTCCCGTCCGTCGTAGACCAGCTTGTAGTAGATCTCGTCGCTGATCACGTAGAGGTCATTGTCCACCATCACCTGAGCCAGCGCCTCCAGCTCCCGGCGGGTATAGAGCATACCGGTGGGATTGGAGGGGTTGTTGAGGATAATGGCCTTGGTGTTGGGGGTAATAACCGACTGGAGCTTCTCCGGAGTGAGCTTAAAGTCCTCCTCCTCGGTGGCGGTGACGGTCACGGGAATACCACCCACCATCTTGACCAGTTCCACATAGCTGACCCAGTAGGGGGCGGGGACGATGACCTCGTCGCCGGGATTGACCAGCGTCCGCAGAGCCACATAGACGCAGTGTTTGGCGCCGGAGGAGCAGACGATCTGGTTGGGAGCGTAGTCCAGATCCAGATCCTCCTTCAGCCGCTGACAGACCGCCTTCTTCAGCTCCAGCGTACCCGAAGCGGGGGTGTACTTGGTCTTGTTGTTGACCACCGACTCCATGGCGGCATACTTGATATGCTCAGGGGTGGCAAAGTCAGGCTCGCCGGCGGCAAAACCGATCACGTCGATACCGCTGGCCTTCATCTCTTTATATAAGCTGTCCAGAGCCAGAGTGGTGGAGGCCTGAACGTTGGATGCAATGGCGGAAATGGGTTTCAAGGGGAGCTACCTCCTGTCCAGAAATATCACTACAACAGTATATCTGTTTTCCTGCAAGTTGGCAAGGAAAAAATTGCATAAATTCAAAGGAAAGCCGGAAGGGCATCCGGTGGATGTGCGCAGTGGATGGAAAAGAGTGGCTGGGAGAAACACAAAGTGCATACTTTACAGCGCTTTCTTGCAAAACGGTCAGCCCCTGATTTTCCCCCCGTCTCCGGGGCCGGAAGGGGGCGGGCCGGGGGATTTTGGGGCCCGGCGTCTGAAAAGTTGCAGATTGACCTTGTTCCCGCCGGGCAAGTATGGTATACTCTAAACTGTATGACTAGGTGTTTTCCGGCCCATAGGGGCCGTTAGTAAGGAGGAAATCCATGAAGATCGTGGTTTTGGCCGGCGGACTTTCCAACGAGCGGAACGTATCCCTCTCCTCCGGCGTAATGGTGGCCGAGGCGCTGCGGGCCAGAGGGCATCAGGTGGCGTTGACAGACCTGTTTTTTGGCCTGGAGGACTATGAAGGTACGCTGGAGAGCTGCTATCAGGCCCCCATCCCCCAGCATTGGAAGCGGGTAGACCCCAAGGCCCCTGATCTGGCCCTCATCCGGGCCAGCCGGAAGGACCAGAGCCGGTCCCAGTTCGGCCCCCGGGTGCTGGAGCTGTGCCGGACGGCGGATATCGTCTATCTGGCCCTCCACGGAGACTGCGGCGAGAACGGCAGCCTTCAGGCTGCCTTTGACCTGCTGGGTATCGCCTATACCGGCTCCGGCTCCTTCCCCAGCGCCATTGCTATGGATAAGGATCTGACCAAGCGGCTGATCGCGGATACCGGCGTTAAGACCCCTGCCTGGCGCAAGGTGGTCTATCAGAAGTGGAATATTCCCGCCCTCTGCGACGAGACCCGGCTTCCTGTGGTTGTAAAGCCGCTGGACTCGGGCTCCTCTATCGGCGTCTCCATCGCCCATACCCGGCAGGAGCTGGAGCGGGCACTGGAGGAGTGCCTGAATTACGGCGGCAGAGTGGTGCTGGAGCAGTATATCCAGGGTCGTGAGATCCAGATGGCATGGCTCTGCGGCCGGACCCTGCCCTCCATTGAGATCATTCCCAAAGAGGGCTTTTACGATTACGAGAATAAATACCAGCCGGGCGCTACGGTGGAGATCACTCCCGCCCCCATTCCCCCGGAGTGGGAGGCTGCCATTGCCAAGGCCACCGATACCGTCTTCCGGACTCTGGGTCTGGCCGTCTATTCCCGGGCCGACTTTATCCTCACCGAGGATGGAACGCCCTGGTTTCTGGAGATCAATACCCTGCCCGGTATGACGCCCACCAGTCTGGTGCCCCAGGAGGCGGCCGCCGTAGGAATCGACTATGGCAGACTGTGCGAAATGATTATTGAAGAGTCTTTGAAAGCGAGAGAGGGATAAGCGTATATGGAAGCATTGACCGTATCTGAGATTCTGCAGGCCACCGGCGGCAGACTGCTGGGGGACTATCCGCTCTCAGTTGCCGTTACCGAAGTGGATACCGACAGCCGGGCTATGCACCCGGAGTCTCTCTTCGTGCCTCTGGTGGGGGAGAATTTTGACGGCCATCGTTACCTGGACCAGGCGCTGGATACCGGCGCTCTGGGCTGCCTGACCCAGCGGGAGCCGGAGAACCTCCGGCCCGACCGGTTCTATATCCTTGTCCGGGACACCATGACCGCTCTGGGCGATCTGGCCCGGGCCTACCGGATGAAGTTTGATCTTCAGGTAGTAGGCGTCACCGGCAGCGTAGGCAAGACTACCACCAAGGATATGATTGCCTCCGTCCTGGCCCGGAAGTACCGGGTACTCAAGACACAGGGCAACTTTAATAATAATATTGGCCTGCCCAAGACCCTCTTCCGGCTGGACCGGAGCCACCAGATTGCCGTGGTGGAGATGGGCATGAACCACGAGGGAGAAATCGACTACCTCACCCGGATCGCCCGGCCCGACGTGGCGGTGATCACCAATATCGGCGATGCCCATATTGAAAATCTGGGCAGCCGTCAGAATACCCTGCAGGCCAAGGCCGAGATCTTCAACGGACTGAAGAAGGGCGGTATCGCCGTGCTCAACGGGGACGATCCTCTGCTGCGCCTGCTGGAAGACCGGCTGATCCATCCCATCCTCTGGTGCGGCGAGGGGGAAGAGGACGACTTCCGCTGTCTGGATATCCGGGAGGGCAAGGGAGACAATATGATTCTCCGGGCCTGTACCCCCGCCGGCCAGCTGGAGACCGAGATCCACTGTCTGGGCCGCCATCTTTATCATGCCGCGCTGGCCGCCGCCGCTGTGGGCAGCCATTTCGGCCTGAGCAATGAGGAGATTGCCGCCGGCATCAACGATTTCACCCCGACCAAGATGCGTATGGATATCCTGCGCTGCAAGCAGGGCGTTACCGTTCTCAACGATACCTATAACGCCAATCCCCAGTCCATGCGGGCGGCCGTGGATGTGCTGGCCAAGTATTCCGGCGCCCAGCGGGTGGCCGTTCTGGGCGATATGCTGGAGCTGGGAGAGCTGGGCAGCGTGCTCCACGAGTCGGTGGGCCGCTTTGTAGGAGCCAGCGGAATTGACTGTCTGATTACCGTGGGCCAGCTGGGCGCCTCGATCGCCCGGGGAGCCCGGGACGCGGGCATGACCGAGGTCTATGAGCGTCCGGACAAGGAGGAGGCCAAGGTGGTGCTGGATCAGGTGCTCCAGCCTGGCTCTGTCTTCCTCTGCAAAGCCAGCCGGGGAATGCGCTTTGAGGAGATCGTGGATTACATCAAGCGAGTGACCGAAGATAAATGACCGGGCCGCCGACGGCAGGCTCGGAGAGAAAGAACCATAACAGTTATGATCGACATTAGCGTTAAAAATCTGATCAAGAGCTTTGAGATCGGCGACAATCTGCTGGACGGCCTGACCTTTCAGGTCGATTCCGGCGAGCGGGTGGGTATTCTGGGCAAGAACGGCTGCGGCAAGACCACCCTCTTTAAGATCCTCACCGGAGAATACGACTACGATGAGGGAGAGCTGGCCATCGCTCCGGGCAAGAAGCTGGGCCTGATTTCCCAGATCCCCGTCTATCCGGAGGGATATACGGTGGAGGACGTACTGGATACCGCCTTTGCCCGGCTCCATAAGAAGGAGCGGGAGCTGGAGGAGCTGGCAGCCAGGATGGCCGCCGGAGACAGTTCCCGGGGGGTGCTGGAGCGCTACGACAGTCTGAGCCACAGCTTCGAGGCCGAGGGGGGCTACGATACCACCGTTCGGCTGGGTAAAGTGTGCAATGGTCTGGAAATCCCTCCGGCCATGCGGGCCCAGCAGTTTGACCAGCTTTCCGGCGGCGAAAAGACCCGGGTAAATCTGGCCCGGCTCATTCTGGAGGATACGGATATCCTGCTGCTGGATGAGCCCACCAACCATCTGGACCTCCACGCGACCGAGTGGCTGGAGGAGTATCTGGACCATTTTAAGGGCACTGTGTTGGCCATCTCCCACGACCGGTATTTTCTGGACCGGGTGGTGGGCCGGATCATTGAGATCGAACGGGGCAAAGCGCAGTTCTACTCGGGCAATTACAGCTTCTATACTGTGGAGAAGGAGCGGCGCTATCTGGAGCAGCTTCGTCAGTATGAAAAGGAACAGGCCAAAATCGCCCAGCTGGAGGAGGCGGCGGAAAAGCTCCGTCTCTGGGCCTTCAAGGGCATGGATAAAACCTATAAGAGAGCCTTCTCTATGGAAAAGCGGATCGAGCGGATGCGGACGCAGGATAAGCCCATAGGCCCGGAAAAGGCCATCCGGGTGGGCTTCAGCCAGCAGGAATTCAAGGGCGATATGCTCTTTACCGCCGAGAATATTTCCAAGAGCTACGGGGGACGCTGCCTCTTCTCCAGCGTGGAGCTGGAGGTGCTGGGGGGCGAACGGATCGCCATTCTGGGCGACAACGGAACCGGAAAGACCACCTTCCTCAAGCTGCTGCTGGAGGAGGAGCGGCCGGATACGGGCAAGTTCCGCTTCGGTCCCACGGTGAAATACGGCTACCTGCCCCAGATCGTCATCTTTGACCATCCCGAGCGTAACCTCTTTGAGACCCTGCTCTGGGAGGACAACTGCTCGGCGCAGGAGGCCAGAGACCGGCTGGGCGCCTTCCGCTTCCGTGGAGAGGATGTATTCAAGCCGGTCGCCACCCTCTCCGGCGGCGAACGCTCCCGGCTCAAGCTGTGCCAGCTGATGGCAAAGAATATCAATCTGCTCATTCTGGACGAACCGACCAACCATCTGGATATTACCTCCCGGGAATGGATCGAGAGCTCGGTGGAGGACTTTGAAGGGGCGCTGCTCTTCGTCTCCCACGACCGATACTTTATCGACCGCTTCGCCACCCGGATCTGGTTTCTGGAGGACGGCAGGATTACCGACTTCCGGGGCGACTATCAGGCCTGGCTGAAGAAGAAGGCCAGAGAGGAAGAGCTGCGCGGCGTGCCCCGGTTCCAGCCGGAGAAGAAGCCGAAAAAGGAAAAGGTTCAGGGAGGCACCAAGCAGCTGGAAAAGGACCTCCGGGCCGCCGAACGGCGGATCACCAGGCTGGAGGAGGAGCAGGCCGCTCTGGAAGAGGCGATGGCGCTGGCCGCCACCGACTACCAGAAGCTGCAGGAGCTGACCGAGGCCCAGACCGCTCTGGAAGAGCAGCTGACGGAGGCGTATGAAAAATGGGAAGAACTTTCCGAGCAGCTGGCGGAGGCCGACCGGTGATGCTCCGGCTGCTGGCCCTCTGTCTGGGCCTGCTGCTGATACTGGAGGGTTATATTCTGCTCTCGGCCCGGGATGAGATCCGGGGAGAGAGCGATCTGGTTCTGATACTGGGCTGCAAGATCTGGGGCGAGGAGCCCTCTCCTGCCCTGCGGGCCCGGCTGGACCGGGCGCTGGCCTTTCTGGAAGCGGAGCGGGAGCAGGGCAGCTATCCTCTGATCGTGGTCAGCGGCGGAAAAGGCAGTGACGAGCCCATCAGCGAGGCTCGGGCTATGGCCGACTATCTGGCCGGACAGGGGATCGATCCCCAGCGGATTTTGCTGGAGGAGGACTCCACCAGTACTGATACCAATATTGCCAATACCCTTGCTCTGCTGGAGGAGCGGGGCATTGAATGGGAGCATATGACAATCGTCTCCAACGGCTTCCATCTGGCCCGGGTGCGTATGATCGCCGGGCGCTACGGGCTGGACTGCTCTACACTGGCAGCGCCCATGCCCACCTTTTCCTCCTGGCTCTGGTCTGTCCTTCGGGAGGGACCGGCCTTTGTGAAATCCTTACTGCTGGACGGATAATATATGTTAGAGAAACTGCGCCAACTGGATAACCGTTACAGCGTCCTTCAGGCCAAGCTCTCTGCCCCGGAGACCTATTCCGACGCCGGGCTGGTGGCCCGGCTCAACCGGGAGCTGGCCGAGCTGGAGGAGGTTGTTACCGCCTACCGCCGCCGGATGGCCCGGGCGGAGGAGCTGGAAGCTGCCCAGCTCATGCTCAGCGACCCGGACCCCGAAGTGAGGGAGCTGGCCCGGGAGGAGCTCCGGGGCGGAAAAGAGGCGCTGGAGGCGCTGGATCGGCAACTGACCATCCTGCTGCTGCCCCGGGACCCCAACGACGAAAAGAGCGTAATCGTGGAGATCCGGGCCGGCGTAGGAGGGGAAGAGGCCGCCCTCTTTGCCCACTCCCTCTACCGGATGTACACCATGTACGCCGATAAGCGCCGCTGGCAGACCCAGATCCTCTCTTCCAGCCTGACCGAGCTGGGCGGGGTGAAGGAGCTGGTCTTTGCCATTGAAAGCCCGGGCGCCTATTCCCGAATGAAGTTTGAAAGCGGTGTCCATCGGGTCCAGCGGGTCCCCGAGACCGAGTCCGGCGGCCGGATCCATACCTCCACGGCCACGGTGGCCGTCCTGCCTCAGGTGGACGAGGTGGAGCTGGAGCTGGACCGGAAAGACCTGCGGATTGACACCTTCCGTTCCTCGGGTGCCGGGGGACAGCATATCAACAAAACCTCCTCGGCCATCCGGATCACCCATCTGCCCACCGGCATGGTGGTCGAGTGTCAGGACCAGCGCAGCCAGCTCCAGAACAAGGAGAAGGCCCTGCAGATCCTCCGTTCCCGCCTCTGGCAGCAGAAGGCCCAGCAGCAGGCCGACGCCGTCACCCAGGAGCGGCGGAGTCAGGTGGGCTCGGGAATGCGCAATGAGCGGATCCGGACCTATAATTTCCCTCAGGGACGGGTGACCGACCACCGGATCGGCCTTACCCTCTATCAGATCGACGCCGTTCTGGACGGCGGACTGGACGAGTTCATCGACGCCCTCGCCTCTGCCCATCAGGCAGAGGAGCTGGCCAGACTGGGCCACCAGTCTTCACTTTGAGAAAGAAGAGATCCTCTTTGGAGACCTTATTACTGACCATTCCCCAGACCGAAGGCTATGACAGCCAGCTGGACCGGGCGGCAGAGCTGATCCGGTCGGGTCAGCTGGTGGCCCTGCCCACCGAGACCGTCTACGGCCTGGGCGCCGACGCGCTGGACCCGGAGGCGGTAGCCTCTATCTATCAGGCCAAGGGCCGTCCGTCGGATAACCCGCTGATCATCCATGTGCCCAATGACAGGAGCTGGCTGGACCGGTACTGCCGTCAGGTGCCTGAGCTGGCCTATGAGCTGGCCGAGGCCTTCTGGCCGGGTCCGCTGACCATGATCCTGAAGCGGGACCCCATTGTTCCCGACCGGACCACCGGAGGGCTGGATACGGTGGGGATCCGCTGCCCGGACCATCCGGTGACGCTGGAGATTATCCGCCGGGCCGACCGGCCCATCGCCGCGCCCTCGGCCAATACCTCCGGCCGGCCCAGCTGCACCAGAGCGGCGGAAGTGCTGGAGGATGTAGGCGGCCGGATCGCCGCCGTAGTGGACGGCGGAGACTGCCGGGTGGGAGTGGAGAGCACGATTATCGACCTGACCGGCCCGACGCCCTGTCTGCTTCGGCCGGGCGGAATGCCGCTGGAGCTGCTGGAAGCGCTCTGCGGCCCCATCCAGCGGGACCCTGCCACCCTGCGCCAGATGTCCGGGAGCGAGCAGCCCCGGGCCCCGGGCATGAAGTACCGCCACTACGCCCCCAAGGCCCCGGTAACGGTGGTGACGGGAGCGGCGGAAAAGACGGCCGACTATATCGCCCGTCAGGGTGGCCCTACTACCGGCGTAATCTGCTTTGAGGAGTTTGCCGGACACTTTCCCACCAGTCAGGTGGCCGTTCTTGGCCCCCTGCACGATATGACCCAGCAGGCCAGAAACGTCTTTTCCGTCCTGCGCAGCTTTGACGAGCGGCAGGTGGATCAGATCTATGCCCAGTGTCCGGAGAGTACCGGGCTGGGTCTTGCCGTGGCCAACCGGCTGAAAAAGGCGGCGGGCTTTCATGTGATCGAACTGGAGGGAGAGAGATGACCGTTCTGGGTATTACCGGCCCCACCGGCGCCGGAAAGACCACCGCCCTGAGGACACTGGAGGCCATGGGTGTCCGCATTCTGGACTGCGACGCCGTCTATCACCGGCTGTTGGAGACGGACCTCGAACTCCGGCAAGCGCTGGAGGATCGGTTCGGACCCCTCTTCGGCCCCGACGGACTGGACCGAAAGGCTCTGGGCAGTCGGGTCTGGTCTGACCCGGAGGCGCTGGCCGATCTGAATGCCATTACTCACCGGTTTATCCGCCGCGCGCTGGAGCAGGAGCTCCGTGCGGCGGAGGCGGCCGGCCTGCCCGGCGCCGCCATTGACGGCGTGGCCATTATTGAGGCGGGGATCGGACCCCTCTGCCACGCCACCGTCTCTGTTACCGCGCCCGCCCAGATCCGGGCAAAGCGGATTATGGCCCGGGAGGGCATTGGCGAGGACTACGCGATGGCCCGGATTCGAGCCCAGAAGAGCGACGAGTGGTTCATCGCCCATACCGACTATCACCTTGTAAACGACAGCACGGAGGAGGCCTTCCGCCAAAAGGCGGAGGCGCTGTTCCGGCTCCTGCTGAAGCGATAAAAATTCTGGAAATTGGAGGAGTCAACTATGACTGACGCAAAGAAACTGCGCGAAGCGCTGCTGCTGGAGCGCAAGAATGGTTATGATGTGATCTCTGTGGAGCTCAGCCAGCAGATGGAAGCGTACTGCCAGGGCTACATGGACTATCTGGATAAGGGCCGCACGGAGCGCCTGTGCGTCCGGGAAACGGTGGCCCTGGCCGAGGCGGAGGGCTTTACTCCCTATGAGCCCAACCAGAGCCTGAAGGCCGGCGACAAGATCTACCATGTGAACCGGGACAAGTCTGTGTTCCTGGCCGTAATCGGCAGCCGCCCCCTCAGCGAGGGCGTAGTCATCGGCGCCTCCCATATCGACAGCCCCCGTCTGGATCTGAAGCCCTACCCTCTGGTGGAGAACTCTGACTTCTGCCTCCTGAAGACCCATTACTACGGCGGCATCCGCAAGTACCAGTGGGCCTCCATTCCCCTGATGCTCAGCGGCGTGGTCATCAAGGCCGACGGAAGCCGGGTAGAGGTGGAGATCGGCCGGGAACCCGGTGACCCTGTTCTGACCATTCCCGACCTGCTGCCCCATCTGGCAGCACGGCAGAGCCAGAAGCCGCTGCATTCCGGTATCGAGGGCGAGCAGCTCAACCTGCTGGCCGGCTCTCATCCCTATCCCGGCGAGGGCAAGGACCGGATCAAGCTGATGGTCATGGCGCTGCTCAACGAGAAGTACGGGATTGTGGAAAGCGACCTGCTCTCTGCCGAGCTGTCTGCCGTTCCCATCCATCCCGTCCGTGAGGTGGGTCTGGACCGGTCCATGATCGGCGGCTACGGTCAGGACGACCGGGTCTGCGCCTATGCCACCCTAAAGGCCCTCTTCGACGCTGCCGGCGAGCGGACCATGGTCTGCGTACTGGCCGACAAGGAAGAGGTGGGCTCCGTGGGCACCACCGGCGTCAAGGGCCGTACCTTCGACTGGTTCATGAGAAAGCTCTGCGACAGCCAGAACACCCACCTTCAGGACTGCTTTGCCAAGTCCTTCTGCCTGTCCACCGACGTGACCGCCGGCTATGACCCCAACTTTGCCGACGTGTACGAGAAGAACAACTCGGCCATGCTCAATCAGGGCATTGGCCTGTGCAAGTATACCGGCTCCCGGGGCAAGAGCGCCGGCTCCGACGCCAACGCCGAGACGGTGGCCTGGGTCCGCCAGAAGCTGGAAGCAGCCGGCGTCCTCTGGCAGATGGCCGAGCTGGGCAAGGTGGACGAGGGCGGCGGCGGCACGGTTGCCCAGTTTATGGCCCACCGGGATATTGATACGCTGGACGCCGGCACCCCTGTCCTTGCCATGCACGCCCCCTTTGAAGTGACCTCCAAGCTGGACTGCTTTATGACCTATCTGGCCATGAAGGCCGTTTTTGAGGGCTGATCTGCCGATCTGATCCCCCTTCCTCTGCCCGCCGGCAGGGGAGGGGTACAGGTCAAGTTTGAAAGGAGGACTCTCTGTGAATTTTCTGAGCGCCATTATTCTGGGTCTGGTACAGGGTCTGGCTGAGTTCCTGCCCATCTCCAGTTCGGGCCACCTCTCCCTCTTCCAGCATTTCTTCGGCCTGCAGACGGCCGAGGCCACCAGCCTTTTCTTTGACGTGCTGCTGCATATGGGCACCCTTGTGGCTGTGATTATCTACTATTGGGAAGACGTCCGGGATATGGTCAGCGAGTTTATCGCCATGTGCTTTGAACTGGCCGGCAAGCGTTCCTCCCGGCCCACAGCGCAGGCCATGTCTGTCCGCCGTCTGGTGCTGCTGATTATCGTGGCCACCCTGCCGCTGATTATCGTGCTTCCCTTCAAGAGCAAGATCGAGACCCTGTATGACAATACCTGGTTTGTCGGCTTTGCCCTGCTGGTTACCGGCTGTATTCTCTTCCTCTCCGACCGGCTGGCCAAGGGGAGAAAGACCGAGCGCAGCGCTACCATCCGGGACGTGGCTCTGGTCGGTCTGGCTCAGGCCTTTGCCACCTTCCCCGGTATCTCCCGCTCCGGCAGCACCATCGCCGCCGGTATGGTGCTGGGCTTTGACCGGAAGTTTGCCGTCCGCTTTTCCTTCCTGCTCAGCCTGCCCGCCGTACTGGGAGCCAACCTGCTCAATCTGATCGATGCCTTCCAGGCCGGTGTCGAGCTGGGCATGATCCCGGTCTACATCGTAGGTGTCTGCGTGGCCGCTATGGCCGGCTACTTTGCCATCGGCGTGGTCAAGCGTCTGACCGACGAGGGCCGCTTCGGCAAGTTTGCCTACTACTGCTGGGGCGTGGGCGCTCTGACGCTGCTCCTGTCGCTGATCTCCATGCTGGTCAATCGCTGAAGAAGCTCCGGGTACCGGAAGGGGAGGGGTCTGTTCCCCCTTCTCTTCCGGCTCCGGAACGGGAGCAAAGGGTGTCTGCCTGCCAGCGGGCTGACAGTCGGACACGGTTTGCTCCCATTGTACTGATCCGGCCCCCGGGGCCGACGAAAGAAAGGAAACTGAAATGGCAGAATCCAAGAAGAAAACTACCCCCAAGTCCAGAGCCGCCGCCGGAAAAACTGGCTCCAAAGGGGCCTCCGGCAAGCGCTCGGCCAGCCAGAAGAAGCCTGATTATACCAATCGGGTGGTGGCCGGCTGTGTCTTTTTCGCTCTGGCTGTCTTTTCCGCCTTTGGCTACTTTGGAATCAAGGCGGTACTCATCGACCTGCTGGTAAATCTGGAGCGGGGTCTGGTAGGCTACGGCTACTGGGTCACCCCGATCATGTTCCTCTGGACCAGTATTATCTTCCTCTTCCATAAGGGGATGCCGATCAAGCTCCGGGTGAGCTTTGCCCTGCTGGTCCCCGGTCTGGTGGGCGCTCTGGTCCAGTCCTTCCTCTGGGAGGACCCCTATGTGATGAGCCTGTCCATTGTCCCTACTATGTGGACTACCGGTCTGGAGATGACCTCCGGTGGTCTGCTGGGCGGTCTCTTTGCCGCGCTGCTGGTGACCGCGCTGAGCAGAGTGGGAGCTATCCCTGTCTGCCTGCTGCTGCTGGTGGTGGCCTTCTTTATTATCACCCGAAAGACCCCCTCCGACGTGGCTCATGCCTACCGGGCGGCCAGCGAGCGCCATCAGGAGAAGAAGGCCCTCCGGGAGGCACAGCGAGAAGAGGAGGCCCAGTACCAGCCTCAGCCCGCCAGCCGGCAGCGGGAACCCCTGCCCCTGCGTCAGAATCCCGTCCATAAGACCGGACACCACAGCCCGGCCATTGATATCCCGGTGGACGAGGCGGGGGAGACCGTCTATCAGCCGGCCAGTCAGCTGCCCTCCTCTGCCCCCACCGGCGCCGAGTCGGTCTTCCGGCCTTCGGACAAGCCTTTCTTTGAGGAGAAGAAGGGGGAGCGCTTCTTTGACCGCTTCTTCCGGGAGCCTGAGGTGGAGGAGCCTGCCCGGGACTACCGGCCTGCTGTGACAGCCTCCACCCCCCGGCCCGAGACAGAGCCGGAGAATCCCATGGACCTCTTCCGGCCCCAAAAGACGCCGGATAAGCCGGCCGCTGCCCCGGTGCCCGAGGCCGCTGCCCTCCAGCCGGAGGAGCCTCAGCTCCTTCCGGTCAGTCCGTCCGAGAAGAAGGCTGCCGCCCAGCGGGAAAAGCAGGAGCGGGAGCTGGCTGCCGCTCAGGTGGCTGAGGAGCTGGAGGAAGGTCTGCAGAAGCTGGAAGCCTATCTCCATCCCCCTCTGGAGCTGCTGGGTCAGGCTGCCGGCGTCTCCATGGACGCCGCTCAGGGCGAACTGAAGGAGATTGGCGCCCGTCTGGACGATACCATTCAGGCCTTTGGAATCGACGCCCATGTAGTGGGTGCTGTCCGTGGCCCCACCGTCACCCGCTATGAGCTGGAGCTGGAGCGGGGCGTCAAGCTCAGCCGGGTAACCAATCTGGCCGACGATATCGCCCTGACGCTGGGCGCCAAGTCGGTGCGGATCGCCCCTATCCCGGGCAAGAGTCTGGTGGTGGGCGTGGAAGTGCCCAACCGTCTGGTCAGCCCGGTCCCCATCCGGGAGGTTATCGGCGGCGACGAGTTCCAGAACCATAAGTCCAACGTGGCCTTTGCGCTGGGCAAGGATATCTCCGGCAAGAACGTGGTGGGCAATATCGCAAAGCTCCCCCATATGCTGATCGCCGGCACCACCGGCTCCGGTAAGTCGGTCTGTACCAACTCGATTATTATCTCCCTGCTCTACAAGTCCAGCCCTGAGCAGGTCCGTCTAATTATGATCGACCCCAAGATGGTGGAACTGAGCGTCTATAACGGCATCCCCCATCTGCTCATCCCTGTGGTCACCGATCCCAAGAAGGCCGCCGGCTCTCTCCAGTGGGCGGTCACCGAGATGCTCAAGCGTTACCGGCTCTTCTCCGAGCGCCATGTCCGGGATCTGGAGAGCTATAACCAGCAGGTGGAAGCCGACCCGGAGAGCGGGGAAAAGACCCTGCCTCAGATTGTTATCTTTATCGACGAGCTGGCCGACCTGATGCTGGTGGCCTCTAAGGAGGTAGAGGAAGCCATTTGCCGTCTGGCCCAGATGGGCCGTGCTTCGGGAATGCACCTGATCATTGCCACCCAGCGCCCCTCTACCGACGTGATTACCGGCCTCATGAAGGCCAATATCCCCTCCAGAATCGCGCTGTCGGTGGCCTCCGGTCTGGAATCCCGGATCATTCTGGACACCCAGGGCGCCGAAAAGCTGGTGGGTAACGGCGATATGCTCTTCAGCCCCGTGGGCACCGGCAAGCCCCAGCGGGTTCAGGGCTGCTTTATCTCCGACGAGGAAGTGGCCGCTGTGGCCGAGTTCATCAAGCAGCATTCCGAGAGCGACTATGACGACAGTATTATGAAGGAAGTGGAGCACAACGCCGAACAGACCGGCAAGAACGGCAAGAAAGGCGGCTCCACGCTCCCCGACAGCACCATTCCCGAAGCCCCCAACGGCCCCAGTCCCGAAGACGGCGACCCCGTTCTCAATGAGGCTATCTCTATCGTGGTGGAGACCGGTATGGCCTCCGTCTCCATGCTCCAGCGTCGGCTCAAGCTGGGCTATGCCCGGGCTGCCCGCCTGGTGGACCAGATGGAGGAAAAGGGCGTTGTAGGCCCCTTCCAGGGCAGCAAGCCCCGTGAAGTTCTGATGACCAAGGAGCAGTGGGCCGAGGCCAAGATGAAGGGCGGGGCCGCGGCCGGCCTCTTCGATCAGGCCCGGACCATGAGTGAGCAGGCCGATCAGCTTACCATTGCCGAGGATATGGATCTGCCTCCCTTCGAGGTCTGATCCGGAAGACGCAACAAAGGAGGCAGTCAGATGATCCAATTTGTCATGTCCGATCTGGACGGTACACTGGTCCCCGAGGGCTCCAGCCATCTGCCCCAGCGGCTGGTGGAGGCCATCGACTGCCTCCAGCGGCAGGGAATTCCCTTTGCCGCCTCCAGCGGCCGTCAACACGCCAGTATCCGCCGGGTCTTTCAGGTACTGGAGCAGGAGCCGCTGATCGTCTCCCTCAATGGCGGCTGTATCTGCCGGGGAGACGAGTGCCTGTATCTGGACCCGATGCCCCGGGAGACAGCGCTGGCCATCGCCCGGGAGGCAGGAGAGTTCCAGGGCTGCGACGTGATTCTGGAGACGCCGGACCAGTGCTGGGTCTACCGGGGAGAGAACGGAGTGATCCATGAGCTGGAGGTAAGAAGCTACCACTTCGCTCAGGTCCGGCAGCTCAGCGAGGTGACAGGAGAAGTGGTCAAGGTAGCCTGCTTCCTGCCCCACCGGGTAGAGGCCTTTCTGGCACAGGCCAAGGCCAACTGGGGAGATAAGGTGAAGGTGGCCCGCTCCGGCGGAATGTGGGTAGACTTCAATGTGGCCGATAAAGGCAAGGGCCTCCGGGCGGCCTGCCGGCTGCTGGGGATCGACCCGGCCAATACTGTGGCCTTCGGAGATAACCTCAACGACGAGGCCATGCTGGCTGCCGCCGGTGAAGCCTATGTGGCTCCGGCCGGCAACCCCATCCTGAAGGCACGCTATCAGGTCACTCAGGACCCGGTGGCCGAGATAGAAAAAATTTTGGAAAATTTCAAAAAAAGGCTTGCATTCTGAAACTGTATGTGCTATTATAATTGAGCTGTCAGCGAGAACCCCTCGCTGCGGTATGCGGCAGTAGCTCAGTTGGATAGAGTGTTTGGCTACGAACCAAAAGGTCGGGGGTTCGAGTCCCTTCTGCCGTATCAATAAAGGACGCAGTGGATGAAAGATCCGCTGCGTCCTTTGTTCTTATGTTGAGGAAGGGGCTCGAAAGAATAAATCGCCATATGCCGGGGGCATATGGCAGGCACCAGTTCAAAAACTGGTGTCTACCATAATTTTTGCCCATTCCACGCAAGGGTAAAAATGCAAACGAGTCCCTTCTGCCGTATCAAAATCCAGATACCCATTAGGGTATCTGGATTTTTGTATTTTCGGGGAACTGAGACTCGAATAGTTCAACGCGGTGCGGACGGGCACCGCCGGCGAGGGCTAGACCGAGCCGAAACTTGATGTCTCGAGTTCCTTCCACTGTACTGCTTATATACGCTATCTTTCGTCTGTTATGCACCTTAGAATATTATTTGCTTCCAATAAATAGCAAATGGTTGCTCATACCCAGGAATTCGGGTTTCTCACAAATATAGAAGTGATAGCGTAGGTACTGCTGATAGGAAGCATTATCCAGACCATTGACGAGATCCTGCAACAGTTCACTTGCACCATCGGACGCAACCTCATGGCAGATATGAATTCCAGCTTTGCCAAGAAGCTCTCTGCAATGATCCGGGGTATGGAATACGAAGGGAAAATCATCCAGGCGGAAGGTTTCCTTATTGTAGTCACCGGAAATAAGATAGTCCGAGTGGAGCTGCTGCATAGTTAGAATTACCATGTCATTGGAGATAAAAGCAAAGAATATCTTTCCGTCTTTCTTGCATACCCGCTTAGCCTCTTCAATGCACCGCATCTTGTCAGCTTCATCATGTAGATGATACAGCGGGCCAAAGAGAAGGACAGCATCGAAGGATTCACTGTCATATCTGCTCAAATCGAGAGCATTACCTTGAACAAGGTCGATGGAATCATGCTCTGTCATCTTTGCCCGGAAAGCAGCAATGTTCGCATCTGCAAGTTCCAAGGCGGATACAGAATATCCCTTGCGGGCAAAGTAAAAACTGTACTCACCGGCACCCGCACCCACATCGAGGATCTTCGCTCCGGGAGCTAAGTATTTCTCGATATATCGAACCGTTGTCAAGAATTCCACTCTGGCTGCCTGCGACTTGTTCAAACGGTCATTTTCACTTTTGCGACGATAGATTTCCTGCACGAGAGCAGTGTCGCTTTCTGCGGCATAGCCTTCCATAAAGTGTTTGGGTTTACCCCAATCACTGCGCAAAATTGCATAATGGTCGGCATTACAAATACCCTGGTTGTTTCTGTCAGAAGCATGGGTTGTTCCTTCGTATTTCATGCCGCACTTTCGCATAACTCGGCCGGAATTCGGATTATTGGGATCATGTCTGGCGGCAACACGGTTCATGCCGACTTCGGTAAACAGATACTCGATAACAGCAGTCAATGCCTCGGTCATAATACCCTTATGCCACCAGCGAGAGCCTATACAGTAGCCAATCTCAGCTTCTTCCACACGGTCATTCTGGCGAACCACACTGATGGAACCGATAGGCTCGCCCAGCTCCTTCAGCACGA
>JAFQNL010000028.1 GCA_017395935.1 Oscillospiraceae bacterium | reverse complement strand
CGGAAACGCTGGAACAGCGGGTCACAGAGGTAGAAAAGCTGTGCGTATCCGTCGATATGATCGCGCGGCGCTGTGACTATAAAAACGAGCAGGCATTCCTTTCTTCGCTGCCCATTCTGGCTCTTGATCCGGACATAGAGCGCAAGGCCCGGCGCAATGCTCTGACCTCGGGCGTCGCCGCGGCCTTTCCCTTTGCCTCCTATGAGCTGAGTGACCACAACGGCATCTTCCTTGGCCTGAACCTTTACAACCGCTCTCCGGTCTTTCTGGACCCCTATGATGACTACAAATACACCAACGGAAACTGGTGGATCGGAGGCTCTACCGGCGCGGGCAAGACGGTGACGCTCCAGTGTCTTGGTGGCCGGCTCCGGCAGCAGGGCAAGCGGGTCATCATCATAGCTCCGAAAAAAGGTCATGAGTTCCGTCCCCTGTGTGAAAAGCTGGGCGGCCTGTATCTGAGAATGTCCCCGTCCTCCAAGGACTGTCCCAACCTCATGGCCATTCGGAGAAAGTCTCTGGACTCCTACGCCAAGCTCAAAAACATCGCCGCCCGTGACGATTCTGTGCTGGCTGACAAGATCGCTCAGCTTATCATCTGGTTCTCATTGAAGAAAAAAGATCTGGGCGAAGAGGATAAGAGCCGTCTGGACTCCTCTCTGGTGGAGGTCTACAGCCGCTACGGCATCACCTTTGACAACAGTACCATCGTGGATGAGGACGGCAATTTCCGTAAAATGCCTATCATCTCAGACTGGTACGAAGTTCTCTATCAGGACCCGGATACCCGGCATCTGGCCGTGGTGCTCTCCCGTTATGTGAGTGGTTCTGCATCGGCTATGGCGTCCCGGAACGACATTGATCTGGACAACAAATACATCGTCCTCGACCTGTCCGGTATGCCTGATGACATGATCGCGGACGGTACTTTCTGGGCCACCAGCATTGCTTACGATCTGATTATGAACTGTGAGACAGACCTCTCCGCACTGCTGGCAGACGAGCTGTGGAGCCTTGTGGGAGCTACGGCCAATCCACAGGCGGCGGGCTTCGTGCTGGAGATGGTGAAGACCATACGCGGCCTTGGTGGTATCGCGGTGACAAGCACACAAGGAATGCAGGACCTGTTTGGTCTTGAGGGCGGCAGCTACGGCAAGGGCATCCTTGACGCCAGCCGCATCAAGCTGGTCATGCAGATGGAGGAACAGGAGGCCCGACTCATTCAGGATAAGCTCAACCTGTCCGAGGATGAGGTGCGGCAGATCACCCGCTTCCGGCGCGGTGAGGGACTGCTCTGCATCGGTTATAACCATGTACCTGTGGCGTTTCACACCACGCCCCGGGAATATGAGGCCATCACTACATCGCCCACAGACCTGCGTGTAAAACGAACGGAGGCGAGAGATGAATGAGATGAAGCGGGACATGATCCGTATTCAGGAACTGGTAGGCAGCGCCTTCGGACAGACCGGCGCACTGGTAGCCCTGTCCGACGGCGGCCACATGAACCCCAAGAAACTGCAAAAGACTTTGGAGCAGACCATGGAGCATTTTGAAAGCGCCGCGCTGGAGCTGCGCCGGCTGTGTGAGCAGTATTCGCCGGGGACAGGCGGCTTTTCAAAAAAGAGTGTGCTGCCTGCCATGGATGTGACCGGCAGCGTGGAAGAGTTCGGCTATGGCTGGCTTCATATTACCCTCAATACGCTGCTGCCCCATTGCCGTTATCAAAATCCGAACTGGCTTACCGATACCATCAGCCGCCTGCTGGACGGGTATGTGGCGTGTGGAAAGGAGCTGCCCTTTTACCGCCGGGCCCTGCTGGTCATTGATGAGCATACGGCCATAGAAGGCCGCCATATTTTCGATCAGGACAACAAGGGTTGGAAGGCCGTCAGCAACGCCATCAAAGGCAGAGTCGTTCCGGATGATGACCAGCACACCCTCGCTGTTGCACTGCTTTCCACGAAGGTCCAGGAACGGGAATGCTGCCATATCACACTACTGCATCAAGCGGATGCCCATGATTTTTTCGCGGCCCATTCCAGTGATTATGCCCGCGATAATTTCTATTCCGGCCGCTGGTGCTGACGAACAAAATGGGCAAAAAAGTTGCGAAAACACCCGTAAGACGCACCCTCATTTTG
>JAFQNL010000003.1 GCA_017395935.1 Oscillospiraceae bacterium | reverse complement strand
GGGTCAGCGGCTGAAATCCGTTATCGTCCACTGGCAGACCGGCTGCAAAAGCAGGTGGTTCTTTTTTCTATTTAGTTTTTTCTATTTGTTTTTCAAGCGGGCGACCGCTTGCAGTGGGTCGGGTCAGCGGCTGAAATCCGTTATCGTCCACTGGCAGACCGGCTGCGAAAGCAGGTGGTTCTTTTTTGCCATTCATTTGCCATTCAGCTTTTCAAGCGGGCGACCGCTTGCAGTGGGTCGGGTCAGCGGCTGAAATCCGTTATCGTCCACTGGCAGACCACCTGCGAAAGCAGGTGGTTCTTTTTTCTATTTAGTTTTTTCTATTTGTTTTTCAAGCGGGTGACCGCTTGCAGTGGGGATCGCTCCCGCTCGCCGCGCAGGACGCGGTCCTTCGGCCCCTTTTTCATTTTGAAATATTCAAAATACCGGAAATAATTATCCTTTCTCTCTCCGGCAGACTGTTCAGCCCGATTGACTTTCCGCTGCCGACTGTGATAGACTAATGGTACAACCTGCCGTGAAATTGAACCATGCAGATCGATCTTTTTGCCCCATTGCTTTGGGCCTTTCAGAAAAGGAGGCAGCTCCATGTCTTTCACTGAAAATTCAAAGCGACCCTTTGTTTCCGGCCGCACACTTCGCGCCCTTTGGGTACTTGGTCTCCCCACCATTCTGGAGGAGGCCATGCATACCGCAGTCTCTTATATTGATACCGCCATGGTCGGCCAGATTGGCGCCGAGGCCAGCGCTTCTGTCGGTCTGACCTCCAATGTCTTCTGGCTCCTCTTCGGTCCCCTTTTCGCCGTCAGCGTGGCCCTGCTGGCCGTAATCTCTCAGGCCCACGGCGCCGGCGATCTGGAGTCGGTGCGCAAGGCTCCCGCTCAGGCCATGTGGGCCGTTATCGTGCTGGGCACGGTGGAGACGGTCTTTGCCCTTTCCATCAGCCCCTATCTGCCGGCCTGGATGAACGGCGATCCTGAGTTGTACGCTGATGCCAGCGCCTACTTTGCCATCGTCTCCTCCCCCATGATCTTCCGTTCCTCCTCGATTATCTTCGGCTACGTCCTCCGGGCCAACCATGACAGCAAGACGCCCATGATCATCAATGTGACCATGAACGTGATCAATATTGTCCTCAACCAGCTCTTTATCGGCAACGGCACCACCTTCCACCTCTTCGGTCTGGACCTCTATGTGCCCGGCATGGGCTGGGGCGTCCGGGGCGCCGCTCTGGCTACCACCCTCAGCGTCGTCTGGTGCGGCTGCGCCATGTTCTACGCCGTTATGAAGAATCCCCAGACCACCCTCAAGGGCATCAGCCTCCGGCCCGATCTGCCTATGATCCGCCGCAGCGCCAAGATCGCCGCCCCGCTGGCAGTGGAGCGGCTGGTGGTCAGCGTGGGTCAGGTCATCTTCGCCGCTCAGGTGGCCGGTCTGGGCACCATCGCCACCGCCTCCCACTCTATCTCCCTCACTGTAGAGCAGGCCTTCTATATCCCCGGCTACGGTATGCAGGCCGCTACCAGCACCCTCGTCGGCAACGCCGTCGGCAAGCGGGACGAAGAGGAGCTGCGTCAGGTCCGCAGAGCCTCTCTGCTCACTTCTGTCTCCCTCATGAGCGCCATGGCCGTCGCCCTCTTCCTCTTCCCCCATGTACTGCTGAGTATCTTTACCCCTGACCAGCGGATTGTGGAGTTGGGCTCCGTCCTGCTTCGGATCGTGGCCGTCAGTGAGCCCCTCTTTGCCGTTCTGATCGTCACCGAGGGCGTCTTTATGGGTCTGGGCGAGACCAAGGCCCCCGTTATTATCGCCACCCTCTCTGTCTGGATCGTCCGGACCGGCGGCACCGTCCTCACCATCGGCCTGCTGGGCGGCGGTGTGGAATGGGCCTGGATCTGCATGGTAGCCGACAATATTACCCGCTGCGCGCTGCTCAACCTCTGGTATTTCCGGGGCAGCTGGCGCAAACGGGCCGGCTTTATCAGTCAGACGACAACTTAATTCTTCGCTTTCTTTCCGCTCTCTGGCCTTTGAAGCCCGGGAGCGGAGCTGCTTTCCGGACCCGCGGGAACTGGTTTAGTTTATTTTTCAACTTTTGCAAAACAAAGAAAAATTTTCCTGATTTTGATTGCAAATCCCCTCGACACAATGTAAAATAGAGTTTAACGTATAGACAGGATGTATCGCTGTCTCCGGACAGGAAAGGCAGGAGTAAGCTGTGGAGTACCATGTGGCGCCTCGTACCGAGGCGATGGAAAAGCTGGAAAATTTTATTGCCGTCAATCGTCTGACCGCCCATACCCGAATCCCCTCCGAGCGGGATCTGTGCGAGATGTGGGGGATTAACAGAACCACCCTGCGCTTTGCCGTAGATACGTTGGTGGAGTACGGCCGTCTTTACCGGGTCCGGGGCTCCGGCGTCTACGTGGCCGAGAGCAAGACGGTTCGTAATATCGTTGGCGTCAACTCCATGAGTATGGAGATGCAGCAGCAGGGTATCGCTCTGACTTCTAAAATTCTGAGCATGCGTGTGATCGAGGCTACCAAGCAGGTGGCCAAAAAGCTCCGGACCACTCTGGGTAAGAAGGTTTACGAGTGTATCCGTCTGCGCTATATCAACAGTATTCCCTGTATTATTGAGACCCTCTATCTGGACTGCGAGACCTGCCCCGACTTTGACAAATACTACTCCGACCGGGCCAGTATGGGCTATATCTATAAGAACATCTACCACCTGAATCAGGAGTCCGGCGAAGAAAATATCTCCGTCACCTACCTCAGCGCCGAGGAGGCCCAGCTCATGGACGCCAAAGAGGGCGAGCCCGCCTTCTTCACCACCGGCTTCACCAAAACCGACAAGGGCCAGATCCTGGAATTTTACCAGTCCATCTTCCGGGCTGATATCTTCAAAATGGTCAGCGTGATCAGCAAGGACTGATCCCGCCAAAGAGAGAGAGAACGCTATGGACGCCAAGAATAAGCAGGTCAAGCCTGCCAATACGGTCATTACCTACCGTACCCCCATCTACCTCCAGCTCCGTGAGATCGTCCGCAACCGGATTGAGGAGGGCGAATATCTCCCCGGCATGGCCATTCCCTCGGAAAACGAGCTGGCCGAGACCTTCGGTATCAATCGGATCACCGTGCGCAACGCGCTGGACGCGCTGGTCAACGAGGGTATGCTCCAGCGGGTTCAGGGCAAGGGTGTCTTCGTGCTGGGCAATAAGTACGAGGAAGTGCTGGAGGAGCACGGCGGCTTTGTCCCCAATCTGGCCTCCGGCAAGGCCACCGTCAGTACCAAGGAGCAGGTCAAAAGCCTCCGGCCCGCCGGAGACAAGTTCGCCAACCTCTTCGATATCGCGCCGGAGGACCCCATCTACTTTATCCGCCATCTCAATCTGGTAGGCGGCGAGGCAGCCAGCATGGAGGAGATCTACGTCCCTCAGGATATCTGCCCCCAGCTGGACGCGGTTAATACCTCCGTCTTCCCCATGCGGGACGTGTTCGCCTTCTACGATGTGGAGATGTGCAGTATGCGTCAGAGTCTGGAGATCATTCAGGGCCTGTCCAAGACCCGGAAGATGCTGGACGTGCCTGACGGGGTGGCGCTGATTATGATGGAATGCACCTTCCGGGACAAGACCGGCCGGGTCATCGAGTTCAGCCGCTCCTTTTTCCGCGGAGACAGAAGCTCCTTCCGGATCACCCTCTCCGACCGGCCCTGAGCCGGGCCGATCTTCCAATTCCCGCCGTTTCGGCCGTGCCTTCGGGCACGGCCTTTTTTCGCCCCCCGGAAGTCGGAATTTCTTTCTTTTCCCCGATCTTGTATTGTCCCGGGTGGGTTTTTGTTGTAAAATAGAGACTACTTACTACAATGGAGGAGGAGGCTCTCTATGGCCAGCCAGCACATTCAACTTAATATCCAGACCATCTCCATGGACGCCGCCTCCGCCGACCGGCTGCTCCGGCTGGGCAACGGAGATGCCGCGCTGCTCTGGCTCTATCTGCTCCGTCATCAGGGAGAATACGACCCCGTCCGGGCTGCCGGTCTGATGGGCTGGAGCCGGAACCAGACAGAGACGGCCATGGCCCGCCTGCAGGAGATTGGCCTTGCCGCCGGCTACGCCCCGGAGCAGGAGTCTCTGCCCCCTCCCACCCCCGATCAGGCCCCCAGCTATTCCGCCTCGGATATCGCCGAGGAGCTGAAGGCCAACGAGTCCTTCAACGATCTGGTAACCATGGTGGAGGAACTGGCCGGCCGGAAGCTGACCAACAGCCAGCTGTCTATTTTACTTGAGTTATATAGTCATGTGGACCTGCCTCTGGACGTGCTTTGGGCCATGGTAAACTTTGTCTATGCCCGTAGCAAGGAGAAGTATGGCCCCGGAGGCAAGCTGTCCATGACTCAGGTTCGGTCCACCGGCTACCGCTGGAAGGAGCGGGGCTATGACACAATGGACGCGGTGGACGAGTATCTGAAGGAATACGAACTTCGCCGGACCCGGGAGGGTGGAATTCTCACCGCTCTGGGTGTCTACGGCAGAAAGCCCTCGGCCACCGAGAGCCGCTACATCAACCAGTGGCTGGACTGGGGCTTTGGCCCCGAGGTCTGCGCCCGGGCCGCTGATCTCACCGTCACCTCTATCGGCCGTCTGGATTGGCGCTACTGCAACGCCATTCTCCGGCGCTGGCATGAGGCTGGCCATCATACCCTTCAGGCGGTGGAGGAGGCCCAGCGCCAGTCCGCTGCCCAGAAGCAGCAGCCCGGCTCCGCCGGAGCCGGCCAGAAACCCGCCTATCGCCAGAACGGGACGGGTAACCGTCCCTCTTCCTCCGGCGGACAGACGGAGAAGGAGATGAACCGCCAGAATATGCTCCAGCTCCAGCGGATGCTGGCTCAGATGGAGCAGGAAGGCTGAAAGGAGGCTGACCGATCATGGCTTATCACAGCGACGTGGTCCAGCGGGCCACAGACAAACTGAAAGAGAACGCCCGCCAGCACCGGGAGCAGTTCGACCTGCGCCGGGAGCGGATCTACCGTCAGATTCCCGAGCTGAGCGCCATTGAGCGCCAGATGGCTCAGACCGTGCGTCGGGCAGCTCAGACCGCTCTGGTCAAGGATCTGGATCCCGCCCCGGTGATCCAGCGGGCCAAAGAGCAGAATCTGGCCCTTCAGGCCCGGCGGGACAGTCTGCTGGCCGCCGGCGGCTATCAGAAGGAAGATCTCACCTACCGGCCCCGGTGCCGCTGGTGCGAGGACAAGGGCTGGCGGGGCGCCGAGATGTGCCGCTGCCTTCAGGAGCTGTGCGCTCAGGAGCAGGTAAAGGAGCTGTCCTCCATGCTGGATCTGGGTGACCAGAGCTTTGACACCTTCGATCTGGACTACTATTCCCCCATATTTGATCACGAAATTGACTGCTCCCCCCGGATTCGGATGGAGCTGTCTCTGGCGATCTGCTTTGCCTTTGCCGATAAGTTCGGCAAGAGCAAGGTTCGAAATCTCTTTCTCACCGGCGGGCCTGGTCTGGGCAAAACCTTCCTCTCGGCCTCCATCGCCCGGGTGGTCAGCGAAAAGGGTTACAGCGTGGTCTATGACTCGGCAATCAACGTCTTTAACCGCTTCGACGCCCAGAAGTTTGGTCGGGACAGCCGGGCTGACAGCGACGTGGAGCGCTATCTGACCTGCGATCTGATGATTCTGGACGATCTGGGCAGCGAGACCAATACCCCCTTCGCTTTGGCCGCCCTCTACCAGCTGATCAATACCCGGCTGGTCATGAACCGGTCCACCGTCATCTCCTCCAATCTCTCTCCCACCGAGCTGGAGAGCCGGTACAATCCCTCTATTGCCTCCCGGATCAACGGCGATTATACCCATGTCCTGTTCTACGGCGAGGACATCCGCAAGCAGAAGAAGGACCGCGGGGATCATATGTTCTGATCCTCCCGGCAAACCCTTTCTTTCTCAATTAGGAGGTATTTCCTATGGCAAAACTGGAACGTATCCTTACGGGTGATCTCTATTCCACCCTCCACCACCTGACCTCGGGTATTCTGGACGCCAGCACCTCGGCTACACTGGAAGATGCCAGCGACTTTCACGATGGCACGGCCCGCTGCGCCGTCCGGGTCTTCGAGCGTTACAGTTGGGTTGGCGGCAACCGGGTCAGTCTCAGCCTCACCCTCTTTCAGGCCGCGCCTGACCAGCCCATCCACCTTTCAGCCATCACCTCCGGCGGCAGTCAGGCCATCTTTACCAAGATCAATACGCTGGGTGAGTCCGCCTTTCTGGATACGCTGACCCAGCTGCTCTGAACCTTCTCTTTCCCTCCGCCCTTCTCCCGCCATCGCTCCGATGGCGGGATTTTTATTTCCCTGCGACCGGCTTCCCATCCATTCGTTCCCTTTTCCTGTTAAGCTCAATGCAACCCCACTTTTTGGAAAGGTCGTGATGGGAAATATGCCATTTGCACGAAAGCGAGCCCCTCTGGAGCTGGGCAGCGTCCTCCGTCTGCCCATCGACCGGATCCGTCCCAACCCCAACCAGCCCCGCACCCTCTTTGACCGGGAGGGTCTGGAGGAGCTGAGCCAGTCCATCTGTCAGCTGGGCATCCTCCAGCCCCTCACCGTCCGGCCTCTGTCCAGCGAGGGCACCTTTGAGCTCATCGCCGGAGAGCGCCGGCTCCGGGCCGCCCGGATGGCCGGCCTCACCCATGTACCCTGTCTGGTCCGTCGGGCCGACGAGCTGGAGTCCTCTCTGCTGGCGCTGATCGAAAACCTCCAGCGCCGGGATCTGGACTTTGTGGACGAGGCGCTGGCACTGGACCAGCTGATCTCCTCCTACGGACTCAGTCAGGAGGAATGCGCCCGCCGGATCGGCAAGAGCCAGTCGGCGGTGGCCAATAAGCTGCGTATTCTGAAACTCTCCCCGCCCATTCTGGAGGCCCTTCGGGCCAACGGCCTCACCGAGCGCCACGGCAGAGCCCTTCTCCGGATTCCGCCCCACCTGAGGGAGAAGGTCCTCTCCGCCGTGGTGGAGGAGCGTCTGACGGTAGCCAAGACGGAGGAACTGGTGGAGCTGCTGCTCAATCCACCCCCTCCCCAGGCAGCCGCCCCGACGGAAGAGCGCCCGGCCCCGGCCCGGAGGCCCCGACCCCGGCTGCTGGTCCGGGACATCCGTCTCTTTCTCAATACCATTGACCACAGCATGGACGTCATGAAGCGCTCCGGTATCTCCGCCTCCTGCGGCCGGGAGGAAACCGAAGAGCAGATCGTCCTCACCATTACCATCCCCAAGGTGGTCCGGTAGGCCGGCTGTTTCACATGAAACAGCCCTTCTTTCTCTTTCCCGGAGGACGTTTCACGTGAAACACAAAAATCAGCGAATTTCCACCGCAGGGAATTGAAAAAGAGAAAGTGATCGTTTATAATAGAATAGCAAATTTCTGTAGGTGGTGTTTTCGTGGCGAAACGAGTTGTCATTGCAAACCAAAAAGGAGGCGTGGGCAAGACCACAACGGCTGTCAATCTGGCCGCCGCGCTCCACGAGGCAGGCAAACAGGTGCTGCTCTGCGACTTTGACCCTCAGGCCAACGCCACTTCGGGCTTCGGCGTGGACAAAAACGCCGTCTCTCCCAATATTTATGACGTGCTGATTGACGGAGTTGACACTGAACGGGCCATCGTCTCCACCAAGTGGGGGGATGTGCTGCCCAGCAATAAGGCGCTGGCCGGAGCGGGAGTAGAGATGATCGGTCTGGAGGACCGGGAGCATCTGCTCCGTCAGGCGCTGGAGCAGGTGGACGACAGATATGACTATATCATTATCGACTGCCCGCCCTCTCTGGAGCTGCTCACTCTGAACGGCCTCTGCGCCGCCCACAGTGTTCTGGTGCCGGTCCAGTGCGAATACTACGCGCTGGAAGGACTCAGCGACCTGCTGTCCACCATCCGGATTGTCAAGCGGAAGCTGAACCGGTCCATCGGGCTGGAAGGGGTGCTGCTGACCATGTTTGACGGCCGGACCAACCTCTCTCTGCAGGTTGCCGAGGAGGTCAAGCGTCACTTCCCCGGTCAGGTCTATGCCACCGTCATCCCCAGAAACGTCCGTCTCTCCGAGGCTCCCAGCCATGGCGTCCCCGTCCTTGCCTATGACAAGTACTCTACCGGCGCCCAGAGCTACAAAAAGCTGGCCGAGGAGTTTCTCAGCAACCAGTGAACGGATACCTTATTATAATAGGTATCTCCCATACCCCTCCGAACCGAGGTGAAACAAGAGACTATGGCAAAGCGAAATACATCCTCCGGCCTTGGCCGGGGACTGGGCGCTCTGCTGGGGGACGCGGTCACCCAGACGGAGCACGAGGGCGTGACCCATCTGCCCATTGAAAAGGTGGCCCCCAATCAGGATCAGCCCAGAAAGCAGTTCTCTCCGGAAGCGCTGGCCGATCTGGCCGAGAGCATCCGAATCCACGGTATTCTCCAGCCCATTACCGTCCGCCTCCTCTCCTCTGGCTATTACCAGATTATCTCCGGCGAGCGCCGCTGGCGGGCCGCCCGGGAGGCCGGTCTGGATCAGGTTCCGGTCATCGTGATCGAGGCCGATGACCGAAAGGTGATGGAGCTGGGCCTGATTGAAAACCTGCAGCGGGAGGACCTCAACCCCATGGAAGAGGCCAGAGGTTACCAGACGCTGATGAAGGAATACGGCCTGACACAGGAAGAAGTGGCCCGTCAGGTGGGCAAAAGCCGGCCCGCCGTGGCCAACGCCGTCCGTCTGTTGGCTCTGCCAGAAGAGCTGATCCAGTACGTGGAGGCAGATATCCTCTCCGCCGGCCATGGCAGGGCCCTGCTGGGTCTGGAAGACCGGGCGGAAATGAAGGCAGCTGCCGATAAGGTGGCTCAGCGCCAGCTCTCCGTCCGCCAGACTGAGGAGCTGGTCAAGCAGCTGAAAAAGCAGGCCAAGCGGGAGGCCAAAGAGCAGAAACAGGACCCCATGGCTGTGGACTATGCCGCCGTGGCCGCCCGGGAGCTGGCAGACAGCCTTGGCCGAAAGGTCAAGATCATCTCCGGCAAGCGCAAGGGCCGTCTGGAGCTGGAATACTACGGCGTGGACGACCTGAACGACCTGCTGGAAGCTCTCCAGCGTCTGCCCAAAAGACAGTAAATCAAACGATCAGAACAACAGCGGAAGATCCATCCGTTTACAAAGGAGTAGCCAACCATGTTAGACATCAAGTTTGTCCGGGACAATCCCGAGATCGTCAAGCAGAACATCAAAAACAAGTTTCAGGATCAGAAGCTCCCTCTGGTGGACGAAGTAATCGCCCTCTATGAAGAGGCTCTGAACGCCAAGAAGCAGGCCGAAGCCCTCCAGGCCAACCGGAACGCCCTGTCCAAGCAGATCGGAATGCTCAAGGGTCAGGCCAAGAAGAACCCGGAAAAGGCCGCCGAGTGCGAGGCTCAGATCGAAGCCATCTCCGCTCAGGTCAACGCCGAGGCTGAGGAGCGGGTGACGCTGGAAAAGAAGGCCGACGAGCTCAACGGCAAGGTCCGGGCCATTCTCATGCAGATCCCCAATATCATCGACCCCTCCGTACCCATCGGTCCCGACGACAGCCACAACGTAGAGGTAGCCCGGTTCGGTGAGCCCACCACCCCCGACTTTGAGATTCCCTATCATACCGATATTATCGAGTCTCTCAACGGTCTGGATCTGGACTCCGCCCGCCGCGTCTCCGGCAACGGCTTTTACTATCTGCTGGGCGACGTGGCCCGGCTCCACGAGGGCGTTCTGGCCTATGCCCGTGACTTTATGATTGACAAGGGCTTCACCTCTGTCATGCCCCCCGTCCTGCGCCCCGGCAGCGTGGTAGAGGGCGTCATGTCCGCCCCCGAGATGGACGCCATGATGTACAAGATGGAGGGTGAGGATCTCTATCTGATCGGTACCTCCGAGC
>JAFQNL010000027.1 GCA_017395935.1 Oscillospiraceae bacterium | reverse complement strand
TGGCCGCCGGAGAGCTGAGCAGGATAGGCATCAGCTTTGTCGGGCAGACCGACACGCTCCAGCAGACGCTCGGCCTCCTGATCAGCTTCAGCCTGAGTCATCAGCTTGAGCTGGACGGGAGCCAGAGTGATGTTCTTTTTTACCGTCAGATTGGCAAAGAGATTGAAGTGCTGGAAGACCATACCCATCTGGGCACGGACCTGATTGATGTCCACTTTGGGATCGGTAATCACCGTGCCGTCAAAGGTAATAGAACCGCTGGTAGGCTGTTCCAGCAGATTCAGGCAGCGGAGGAAGGTGGACTTGCCGGAGCCGGAGGGGCCGATAATGACTACCTTCTCGCCGGGCTCAATATGTTCCGATACGTTCTGGAGCACCTTGTTGTCTCCGAATGCCTTACAGAGGTTGTTAGCGAAGATCACTTTCTCTCATCCTCCTTTCCAGTTTACCCATGAGCCAGGACAGCCCCAGAACCAGTACCAGATAGATTGCGGCGATGGCCAGGAAGGGAACCAGAGCCTGGTAGGTTTTGCCCTGAATGATCATAGCTCCCTTGGTCAGGTCCTTCAAGCCAATAACGGTGACGATGGAGGTTTCCTTGAGCAGGGTGATCAGCTCGTTGCCCAGAGCGGGCAGAATGTTCTTGAATGCCTGAGGAATGATAATAAAACGCATGGTCTGGGTATAGTTAAGACCCAGAGAACGGCCGGCCTCCATCTGACCTTTGTCGATGGACATGATACCGGAACGGACAATCTCGGCGATATAAGCGCCGGAGTTGATACCGAAGGAGAGAATGGCGCAGCGGATCAGATTCTCGTCGGTAGACCGGGCAGAGGCCCAAATGACGAACCACATGATCAGCAGCTGGACCATCATGGGGGTACCCCGGATAACGGTCAGATAAGCTTGGCAGATGGCGTTGAAGAAGCCGAGAACGGGGTTCTTCTTGCCCGGATTCTGCTGGTCGTGAGCAGAGCGGATAATTGCGACGATGACACCCAGAACCAGACCGATAAGCAGAGCAGCTACCGTTACCTTCAGGGTGATACCGATACCGTTCAGGAAATATTTGTAGTTGTTGTCCAGAATAAACGTTTGGTAAATACCGTGTTGCAGATTTGCAATAAACTTTTCCACGTTTCTTCCGGCCTCCTTTCGTAAATGACTGAAAATAGATATTCTTGCAGGAGCGGGCGCTGGACACCCGTCAGAGGATATCCACCGCCCGACCCTGCAGGGGCTGTCATTAGAGAGACAAGTCCCTGCCGGACCAAAATTCAGTCCGGCAGGGGCAGCCTAAGCGTTTGATTACTCAGCGGGGATGTACTTGTCCAGAATGTTCTGGATGGTGCCGTCCTCGGTCAGCTCAGCCATAGCGGTGTTCAGAGCGTCCAGCAGAGCGCTGTTCTCCTTGGCAACGGCAATGGCGTAGTCCTCGACCACATACTCGGTGTCCAGAATCTTCAGACCCTCGTTGGCAGCGACGAAAGCCTTGGCAGGCTCGTTGTCGATGATAACGCAGTCGACCTTGCCCTGGTTCAGAGCCTCAACAGCGGTAGCGCCGTTGGTGTAGGCAATAACGTTCTCCTCACCGTAGCCGCCATCTTCCACGGAGGAAGCGGCGTAGATGTGGCCGGTGGTGGACTCCTGAACGCCAACCAGAACCTGCTCGCCATTGGCCAGCTTGGTGCTGATGTCATCAACGGAGGTGATGTCAGAGCCCTCGGGAACGATAACAACCTGAATGCCGGTGGCATAAGACTCGGTGAAGTTGACGTTCTCCAGACGGTCCTCAGTGACGGTCATGCCAGCGATACCAACGTCGACCTTACCGGTCTGGACGGAGGTAACGATGGAGCTGAAGTCCATATCAATGATCTCCAGGCTCATGCCCAGCTTCTCAGCCAGAGCAGCAGCGATCTCAGCGTCAATGCCCACGATCTCTTCGCCATCGTAGAATTCATAGGGGGGGAAGGCGGCGTTGGTACCCATGGTCAGAACGCCTTCGGTAATGGTCAGAGCAGCTTCGCCCTCGGAGGCAGGCTCTTCGGCAGTGCCGCAGGCAACCAGAGTCAGGCACATAACCAGAGCCAGCAGCAGCGCAAACAGTTTCTTCATCTTCATTCACTCCTAAATCAAGTTGGAAGTACGCCTTTTTCAGGCTGCTCCATTATACAGTCTTCCTCTTCTCAATGCAAGTGACAAGGGTATTTTTGCATAGTCTTTCAGCAGATTCGTATGTTTACACAGTTTGCTGTGAATAAAATCATCAGGAATGCGCAGAAGTGCCAACATAGCCCGTAGAAGAGATGAAAAATATCCTATTGCATTCTCTGGCCGGTTATGGCATAATATTTAAGCTGAAATCATCCAGTCTGTAGGGAGATGTACCCAAGTGGTTGAAGGGTCCGCACTCGAAATGCGGTAGGTGCCTAAAAAGCACGCGAGAGTTCGAATCTCTCCATCTCCGTTTCTTAAAGACCGGCGCACTGACAGGTGCGCCGGTCTTTTTAAGCGAAAGAGGCAGGAAATGAGATCAAAACGACCCCGGACAATTATCCGGGGTCATTTATAATCTGACAGTTTATTTGTGGAAGAGCTTTTTGGTCTCATAATGAGGCTGGCAGCTGACATTGATGCCCAGTCGCCGAAGCAGCTTCAGATCTTCCTCGCTGAGAATGACGGTAAAGTGTGCCTCACAGCCTTTCAGATTAGGCAGCTGCTTCTTTGCCATCTCGGCCAGGGGATTGGTCAGTGCAGAGATGGTCAGAGCCAGCAACACCTCGTCGGTATGAAGCCGGGGATTTCTGTGGCAGAGATACTGGGTCTTCAGATCGCAGATGGGCTCCAGTACCTGAGCGGAGATGAGCTTATAGTGATCTTCAATGCCGCCAAGAGCCTTGAGCGCATTGAGCAGCATTGCCGAGGCGGCGCCCAGAGTGTCAGAGGTCCGACCCAGGACGACCCGGCCGTCGTTGAGCACCATTGCACCGGCAGGGGCGCCGGTAGTCTCGGCCTTGAGCAGCGCTGCGGAGACAGCGGGACAGATATCCGGCGTTACCGAGGCCTTGCGCATGAGCAGCTCCAGACGGCGGATGGGTTCGCCGTCATTCTTGCCCTGAACTTTTTCCACGCAGGCGGTATAATACCGGCGAAGGATTTCCAACCGGGATGCTTCCCGGCAGGCTTCGTCGTCAATAATACAGTTTCCGACCATGTTGACGCCCATATCCGTGGGAGACTGATAAGGGGAGGAACCGTAGATCCGCTCGAAGATGGTATTGAGAACAGGGAAGATCTCTACGTCCCGGTTATAGTTGACAGCAGTGGTGCCGTAAGCATCCAGATGATAGGGATCAATCATATTCACGTCATCCAGATCGGCGGTAGCTGCCTCGTAAGCCAGATTTACCGGATGCTTCAGAGGCAGGTTCCAGACGGGGAAGGTCTCAAACTTGGCGTAACCGGACGTGATTCCCCGCTTATGGTCATGATAGAGCTGGCTCAGACAGGTGGCCATTTTGCCGCTGCCGGGTCCGGGAGCGGTTACTACTACCAGAGGACGGCTGGTCTCAATATACTCATTCTGCCCCAGACCCTCGTCGCTGACGATATGGGGGATATCGGAAGGATATCCGGCAATGGGGTAGTGGCGGTAGCAGCGGATGCCCAGCAGGGTCAGCCGCTTAAGAAAGGCGTTGGCAGAGGCCTGGCCGTTATAGCGGGTGAGTACTACACTGCCCACATACAGACCCAGTGCCCGGAAGGTATCAATCAGACGGAGAACATCATCGTCGTAGGTGATGCCCAGATCGCCTCGAATTTTATTCTTCTCAATGTCCGAAGCGTTAATAGCGATTACTACTTCCACATCGTCCTTAAGCTGCTGCAGCATACGCATCTTGCTGTCCGGCTGGAAGCCAGGCAGTACCCGGGAGGCGTGGAAGTCGTCAAACAGCTTGCCGCCGAACTCCAGATAGAGCTTTCCGCCAAACTGAGCGATCCGCTTCTGGATCTGTTCAGACTGGGTAACGAGATATTTCTGATTGTCAAAGCCGATTTTGAGCATATGAAAGACCTTCTCTCCAATTTAACTCAGCATACAGTATAGCACAACCAGACAGGGTTTGAAAGAGTGCAGGCGAAAACTTAATGAAAAATTCAGCAGAAAACCGCCTGACTCGACAGAGCAGGCGGTATCCCTGTATCAATTCTCCATGTGCTTACCCAAAAAGGCGGCCACAATCTGAGCCAGCCGATGTTCTGTCTCGCCCAAAGGCTGACCGGCTTCCCGGCAGGCGAAAACGACGCAGCCCATCACATCTCCTTCAGACAGAATTGGGGCAGCCAGTGCTGTTGACTGAGAGGAAAGGGCATCGTCGGTGACAGGGGAAGGCCGCTCTCCCTGCCGGAGCTGATAAGTCCGGCGCCCGTTCATCACGTTTTCCAGATGAGAAGAAACCCGATGATCCAACAGCTCACGTTTTCCTGCCCCGGCCGCAGCGATTACCGTGTCACGATCGGTGACCAGAACCGGGCAATTCAAAGCTTTGGCTACTGTCTCGCAGATATGCCCTGCTACCTCCTGAAGATCGCCCAACAGGGAATACTTTTTGAAGATAACCTCTCCGTCTTTGTCTGTATAGATCTCCAGTGGGTCACCTTCACGGATACGAAGCGTTCGCCGGATTTCCTTGGGAATGACCACCCGGCCGAGATCATC
>JAFQNL010000026.1 GCA_017395935.1 Oscillospiraceae bacterium | reverse complement strand
GATCAAACTCTCAATAAATGGTATCTAATCGACTCTTTCGAGCCGGTCAAATCAATTATTGAAGCTATCTTCTAGCATCAAAGAAATGACTTGAGTTCGTTTAAGTTCACGAATTCAAGTAAGAAAAATCCTTATCTGGTGCTTCGTTTGTTTCACGTTGTTTAATTTACAAGATACAGACCGCTGTCTCCCTCGCGGTGGACAGCTTATTTAGTATATCAGCACTCTCCCCGCTTGTCAAGCTCTTTTTTCTCTTTTTTGGGAAAAAGTTTTGACGGGCCATTGGGAGATGAATCTATATACCGGCCAGCGAACTGACTTTTGCAACTATATCACTCTCCCCTTCCCTTGTCAACCGCCTTTTCCGCCTTTTTTCTCTTTTCTTCCCTCGGAGCCGTGTGTTTCTTTTTGCCGGCTTCTCCGCCCTTTCCCTTGCTTTCCCGGCGGATTTATCGTATATTAGAGGTGTCCCTCCGTGAGAGACAGTATATTACCCTTTTGCAAAGGAGCAAGGATATGCCCATCAAGATCCCTGACGCTCTGCCGGCCGTTGAGACGCTGGGCAGTGAGAATATCTTTGTCATGACCGAATACCGGGCCATCCATCAGGATATCCGGCCGCTGAGTCTGCTGATTCTGAATCTGATGCCCACCAAGATTGTCACTGAGACCCAGATCCTGCGCAAGCTGTCCAATACTCCTCTTCAGATCGAGGTCGAGCTGCTCCAGACGGCCAGCCATGTGGCTCAGCACGTGGATACCGACCATCTGGAATCCTTCTACCGAACCTTCGATCAGGTTCGGGACCGGACCTATGACGGTATGATCATTACCGGCGCGCCTGTGGAGAATCTGGACTTCTCTCAGGTGGACTATTGGGACGAGCTGTGTGAAATTATGGAGTGGAGCAAGACCAACGTCCACTCCACCCTCCATATCTGCTGGGGCGCTCAGGCCGGCCTGTATTATCACTACGGCGTACCCAAATATTCTCTCAACGAAAAGCTCTTCGGCATCTATCCCCATCAGGTGGTCAAGAAGGATTCCCCCTGGTTCCGGGGCTTTGACGATATCTTTTACGCGCCCCATTCCCGCTATACCACCATCCGGCCCGAGGACGTGGCCAAGGTCCCTCAGCTGAAGGTCTACGCCGTCAGCGACGAGGCGGGCATTTTCGCCATCAAGAGCGAGGATAACCGCCATCTCTTCGTCCTGGGTCATCCGGAATACGACAAGGAGACGCTGAATCTGGAATACCAGCGGGACGTGAAGCGGGGTCTGGACATCCATGTGCCCAGAAACTATTTCCCCGGCGACGACCCCACCAGAGAGCCTGTTGTCTCCTGGCGCAGCGCCGGCCAGCTTCTGTATACCAACTGGCTCAACTACTACGTCTATCAGACCACACCTTATAATATCAACGAGATCCGCACCGCCCGATAACAGACCGACACCCCGGAGGATACCTCCGGGGTGTGTTTTTTCTTTCTCTGGGATTATACCACCCGCATGGGCGTCTCTTTTCCGTCAAAAAAGTCCCGGACCCCGATCAGCGAGTTTCGTACCATATCGTCGGCCACCGTATCTGTCCAGAAGGCCAGATGGGGGGTCATAATCACGTTGGGCATGGCCTCCAGAATGGCCCGCTGCCGGTGGGGGAGCACCTTGTAGCCGTGATCCAGATAGTGGATGGCCCGGTCCCCCTCAAAGACGTCCAGCGCCGCGCCGGCCAGATGGCCCGCCTCCAGCGCGTCAATCAGCCCCTCCGAGTCCACCAGATCTCCCCGGGCGGTATTGACCAGAAAGGCTCCCTTCTTCATGGCAAAGAGGGCCTCCCGGTCCATAAAATGGTAGGTCTGGGGGTTGGAGGTCAGATGAAGAGAGATCAGGTCGCTCTCGGCCAGCAGCTGGGGCAGATCCACATAGGTGACCACGCCCTCCAGCTCCGGCTTCCGGTTCCGGCTCCAGGCCAGTACCCGGCTGCCAAAGGCGGCAAAGCGCCGGGCGGTGAGGGCGCCGATATTGCCGGTGCCCAGAATGCCCACCGTCATGGTATGCAGCTCTCTGCCCCGGTAGGGTCCGAAGTTGAAGTCCTGACCCTGATTGCGCAGCAGGGCCGCCTTGGTATGACGGGTGACCATGAGCGCCAGCATCAGGGCGTAGTCGGCCACGCTGGCGGCGGAATAGGTATTGCGCAGGACCGGCATCCCTACCCGCTTTGCATGGGCAAGGTCGATATTATCCACACCGATTACCCGGGCCGCCAGCAGCCGGACGCCGCCTGCCTGATAGTCGTCAATCATCTGGGCAGTCACCGCCCGGGCGGCAGCCAGCGTCACGCAGTCGTAGCCCCGGGCCAGATGGGTATTCTCCGGCAGCGGCCGCTGGGCGCAGCAGGTCACCTCCACGCCAAACTGGGCGGAAAAGCGCTCGTAGCGCTCTACCTCCTCCGGCCCGCAGGCATAGGCAAAGATCCGTTCCATGGCCATCCTCTTCCTTTCCGTCTCTCCGGCTCCTGCCGGATGGGTTTTCCCCATTATAGCAAAGAAGCGCCCCCTCTATCAACAGAGGAAGGCGCTCTTTCTTTGCCTTTGGGAGTCTTACTCCCGCTCTTCCGCCAGCGGCAGACTGATCACCGCCTTGAACAGATCTCCATCCACCACCAGACCGAATTCTCCCTTCTGGGCGTTGGTCAGGTTCCGGGCGATGGACAGGCCCAGCCCGCTGCCCTCGGTGGAGCGGGCGCTGTCTCCCCGGACAAAGCGCTTCATCAGCTCGTCTGCCGGCACATTCAGCGCCTCGGCGGAGATATTCTTCATCTCCAGCACGGCCATTTTCCCCTTCCGGCTGATATCCAGATAGACCCGGGTGCCGGCCATGGCGTATTTGGTGCAGTTGGCAAGGAGATTATCCAGAATCCGCCAGAGATGCCGGCCGTCGGCCATCACCTTCAGAGGCTGCTCCGGCCTCTTGATATGGACGGAGAGGGCGGCCTGCTTCAGCCGCTCGTCATACTCCCCCACCGCCTGCTCGCACAGCTCGGTTACATCCAGCGCCTCCAGCTGGACACCAATGGTGCCGCTGGCCGCCTTGGAGGCCTCCAGCAGATCCTCCGTCAGCGTCTTGAGTCGCTGGCTCTTCCGGTCCAGCACCTCGATATAGCCTCGGACGGTCTCGTCTGCGATATCCGCCTTCTTGAGCAGATCCACATAGTTGATAATGGAGGTCAGAGGGGTCTTCAGGTCGTGGGAGACGTTGGTGATCAGCTCGGTCTTAAACCGCTGGCTCTTCACCCGCTCCTCCACCGCCCGGGACAGGCCGGCAGAGAGGTTATTGAGATCCTCTCCGTGGCTGCGCAGGTCGGGGAGCATCCGGCCGGTCTCCAGCTTGGTATCAAAGTCCCCCTCAATCAGCCGCTGGACCTGACGGCGCATCCGGTTGTAGTCCATAGCCCACTTGCACAGCAGCAGAACCACCGGCACCGCCGGCAGCAGGACCATAAAAGATCGGACCAGCGGGTTCCAGCTGTTGAGCACGATATCCCGGGCAATGCCCAGATACCAGAACAGCATCAGAACCATATAGCCCGCCGACCAGAGCAGGACCTTCTGATAGAGGGGCCGGTTCTGGACCAGCTCCTTCAGTACTGCCAGCAGCCGGCTCAGCAGGCCAGTTATTCCCTTCCAGGCCCGGAGGCAGAGCCGGATACAGAAGCTCCGCTTCAGCAGCTGGCGGGTCTTGATCTGGGCAGTGAGTACCGTCCACGCCATCAGGCAGAAGGGGACGCACACCAGACCGGCAATCCCGAAGAAGAGCAGATACTCATAGATGGCCGGAGCCTGACTGCCCAGGAAAAACGGCCCGTCATAGAGCCAGTCGGCCAGCTGTACCCCCAGCAGGAGCAGTCCCACTCCGACCAGCAGTACCAGGCAGAGCAGCTCCAGCCCCATCCGATTCAGACCCCGGAGGGCCAGTTCTCCCTTCCGGTTCCAGCCGGCGCCCCAGGTGAGCAGCGCCAGCAGCGGCAAAAAGACCGCCAGCGAGCTCAGGGCGCAGATTATAACCGGCTGAATCCATTCCCGGGCCTCCGCCTGCCGAACGGCATAGTACCGGGCGTTGGAGGCAAACTGGTCCTCCACCGGGAAGTCGGTGTCCAGCCAGCTCCAGAGGTGATAGCTCTCCTCCCGGTCCGGGTCGAAGCGGTAGTAGACAAAGTGGTTATCCCCCAGCGCCTCATAGCTCTCCCGCTCCTCGTCCAGCAGGTAGTACTGCTGGGTAATGCTGTCATAGTGGACCTGAGGGAAGAGGGTGAGCAGCCAGTCCGTCTCCTCCCCAACGGCGCCGTCAACAACGATCGTCTCCGTCTCATCCACCGGCTCCTCAACCGAATCCGACTCCCGCCCAACCTGCTGGGTGGCCGGACTGTTTTCAGACGTATCCATCACCGCCGGCATCCCGGCAGCCGTCTCCCGATCCAGTCCCTCCAGCTCGCCGAGGGCGGCCTCCTCCAGCATATCCAGATAGTCGCCGATATTATAGCAGTATCCGGAGGCAAACTCGGTCCGGGCAAAGTCCTGACTGCTGCCCAGACAGGCCGTCCAGTCCTCCGTCCTGCTCAGATCCAGATAGTAGCCGATATTCCGCTGGGCCGAGATACCGTAGGCAGAGACCTGCCAATCCGAGCTGCTGGCTGTCTCCTGGCCGTTTTCAATCCCCGCTTCCCATTCCTCCTCCCCGGCGTTATAGAGATACCGCTCGCCCCGCTCGTCCAGAATCAAAAAGCGGTAGTTGGTCTCCTGCCGGCGGAACCGGTCCATCAGCTGGCCCAGCCGCTCCCTGCCCGCCGGGGTGAGGGCTCCGGAGTGGGAGGAGAGGAAGAGATATTCCTCCAGAAGACTGTCCATATCATGGCGCATGGAATAATAGGTGGGGCTGTCCAGAAAGGCCCCGTTATACCGGAAGCTGTCTGCCAGATAGAAGAGGCCGCCGGCCCCCATGCAGAGAGTTACGCCGGAAATCCAGGCCAGGACAAAGGCGGCCGCCCGGAGCCAGAAGCTGCCCCGAAGGCGCGTGGTACGCTCGCTCACGTCAGATCACTCCTCTCTTCTTCCGCTCACTGCTCCATCTTATAGCCCAGACCCCAGACCACCTTCAGATACCGGGGATGGGCCGGGTCGATCTCAATCTTCTCCCGGAGATGGCGGATATGTACGGCTACGGTATTCTCGCTGCCCAGAAAGGGGTCGTTCCAGACCTGCTCATAGATCTGAGCGCTGGAATAGACCTGTCCGGGCCGGGACATGAGCAGCCGGAGGATATTGTACTCCAGCGGCGTCAGATTCACCGGCTCTCCGTCCACCGTCACCCGCTTGCTCTCATCCTCCAGCTGGACCGGGCCTACCGTGAGGACATTGTCCCGGCGGGGCTGACCGCCCAGCTGGGTAAAGCGCCGGAGATGGGACCGAATCCGGGCCAGCACCTCCATCGGCTTAAAGGGCTTGGTAATATAGTCGTCCGCCCCCACGTTGAGCCCGTGGATCAGATCCACGTCCTCGCTCTTGGCCGTCAGAAAGAGAATGGGCACGTTGCTCTTCTCCCGGATGATCCGGGTGGCGGCGATTCCATCCATCTGGGGCATCATCACGTCCATCAGAATCAGATCCGCCGGCTCCTCCTCCATCCGCCGGACTGCCTCCCGGCCGTTTTCGGCCCGGATGACCTGATAGCCAGAGGTAGTCAGATAGATCTCAAGGGCGGCTAAAATATCTCTGTCGTCGTCTACGATCATAATTCGGTTCATAGTCAGCTTCCTCCCTCTGTTTCACTGACAGAATAGCAAACGGAGATTAAAGTGCAAGTGGGATAAGATTAAGAAAGTGTTAAGTTCCTCCGGGGAATAAAAAAGCGCCCCGCAGGGCGCTTTTTCCCAGCAGACTCGGAGGCTTATTTCACCTCGTGTCCCTTTGCCTTGATCACATTGACCACATGATAGACGTATTCCTGACAGAGCTCCTGCGTCTCCGCCTCTACCATTACCCGAACCAGCGGCTCGGTACCCGACTCCCGGACCAGAATCCGGCCGCTGTTGCCCAGCGCCTTCTCCACGTCGCCAATGGCCCGGATCACGTCGGGGTCGGCCTGAGCGGCCTGCTTGTCGCCCACCTTCACGTTGACCAGCAGCTGAGGATAGACCGTCATGCTCTCGCAGAGCTGGCTCAGCGGCAGCCGGGTAGACTGCATGACCTCCATGACCTTGATGGAGGTGAGGATGCCGTCGCCGGTGGTGGCGTACTTGCTGAAGATAATATGGCCCGACTGCTCGCCTCCCAGCCGGTTGCCGTGCTGGGACATATACTCGTATACATACTTGTCGCCTACAGCGGTCTTGACGTAGTCGATACCCGCCTGATCGAAGGCCTTGTAGAGGCCGAAGTTGCTCATGACCGTGGTAACCACCGTATTGGTCACCAGCTTACCCCGCTCCTTCATGTACTTGCCGTAGACATACATAATCTGGTCGCCGCTGACCACGTTGCCCTTCTCGTCCACTGCCAGACACCGGTCGGCGTCTCCGTCATAGGCAAAGCCCACGTCCAGGCCCTTCTCCACCACAAACCGGCGCAAACCTTCCAGATGGGTCGAGCCGCAGTCCCGGTTGATATTGGTGCCGTCCGGGGTATTGCCCATCACATAGACCTTGGCTCCCAGAGCCTCAAAGACTACCTTGCCAATAGACCAGGCCGCTCCGTTGGCGCAGTCCAGACCCACCTTCTTGCCCCGGAAGGAGTGGAGGGCCAGCGAGATCAGATAGGCGATATAGCGATGGCGTCCGGCGTCGTAGTCGAAGGCGGCGCCTACGTCTTCCCGGCGGGCCAGAGGGACCTCCGGTCCCCGGCCGTCCAGATAGGCCTCCACCAGATCAATGGTGGCCTGATCCATCTTCTCTCCCTGATCGTTGATCAGCTTGATCCCGTTGTCATAGAAGGGGTTATGGCTGGCCGAAATCATAACGCCGCAGTCAAAGCTGTCCACCTTGGTCAGATAGGCCACGCTGGGCGTGGTGGTCACCCGGAGGAGGTAGACGTCGGCGCCGGAGGCCACTACGCCGGCGCAGATGGCAAACTCCAGCATATAGCTGGACCGGCGGGTGTCCTTGCCCACCACAATCCGGGCCCGCTGGCCGTCAGTCCGCTTCCGGTTAAAGTGCCAGCCCAGAAACAGGCCCACCCGGTAGGCATGCTCGGCCGTCAGGTCTACATTGGCCTCTCCCCGGAAGCCGTCGGTACCAAAATATTTACCCATAAAGATCCATCCTCTTTCCATAGATCCGTGCGAGATGATTCTGTGTCAGTATATTCATCGGCGCTTCATATTATGTCAACGCCTTTTTTGTATTGTAGCATACTTTATCGCCTATTCCAATGCCAAGTTGCAGGGAAGTGCACCGTCATTTTGGACAAATTTGAAAATCTGTAACAGTATTTGACAGCTTCCGTTCCCTTTGCTATAATGTCTTAGATTGCAGACTTCAACAGAGTTCTCAGGCTCTTTACCGGAAAGGAACATTATATGAGCTTTCGTATCATGGGCACCGGCAGCTATCTGCCCCCCCTGTCCGTCACTAACGACGATATCGCCAAGTATGTAGACACCAACGACGAGTGGATTTCCACCCGAACGGGTATCCGCTCCCGCCATGTGGCCACCGACGAGACCGCCTCGGAGATGGGCGCCAAGGCCGCGCTGGAGGCGCTGAAGGACGCGGGTATTCAGGCCGACGAGCTGGATCTGATCCTCTGCGCCACCGTCAGCGGCGAATATATCGTCCCCTCCATGGCCTGTCTGATCCAGCGGGCCATCGGCGCCCACTGCCCCGCCTTTGATATGAGCTCGGCCTGCTCCGCCTTTCTGGTCATGATGGAGACAGCCGCCGCCTATCTGGCTACCGGCCGCTACCGCCGGATTCTTCTGGTAGGTACCGAGCAGATGAGCCGTGTTCTGGACTGGACCGACCGGTCCACCTGTATCCTCTTCGGTGACGGCGCCGGCGCTGTGGTGCTGGAGCCGGGCGAGAACTACCTGGGCAGCCATATGGTCTTTATGGGCGGCGAGGAAGTGCTCAACCTGCCCACCAACGTGGGCAACTCCCCCTACTGGACGCTGGAGCGTCCCCGGGACACCGTCAATATGAACGGCGGCGAGACCTATAAGTTCGCCACCCGTACCGTTCCTCAGGAAATTCTGGCTCTGCTGGAGCAGACCGGCACCCAGCAGTCGGAGATTGACTGGGTGGTCTGCCATCAGGCCAACCAGCGTATTATCGACGCCGTGGCCCGCCGGCTCAAGGGTATCGCTCCCGAGAAGTTCCTGAGCAATATTGCCGACCATGGCAATACCACCGCTGCCACCATTCCCCTGCTGCTGGACGAGTGCAACAAGAAGGGAATGTTCAAGCGGGGCGATCTGATGGTTGTGGCTGCCTTCGGCGGCGGCCTGTCCTGTATTGCCAGTCTGATCCGCTGGTAAGCGGCCCCCTCCCCCGAAGTGCCAAACGCCCCGGACGCAGAAAAAGCGTCCGGGGCGTTTTTTCTCTTTCTGCCTCCGCCGGGCAGCGCACGCAAAAAGGCCGCGCATCGGGATGAATACACGGCCTTTCTTCTGTTCTTTTTGACTGCCTGCCCTGCACCGACAGGCCCCGTCCTTACATGAACTGAGAGATGAACTCAGTCAGGGCATAGGCGGCGATGACCACGCCAACGGCCTTGAGCATATTGGCAGGGGTAAAGGCATCCTTATCAAACTTCAGCAGACGCATGGCAATTTTCCTTTCAGAACGACTTTGGTGGAATCGGTTGTCTTAAGTATATACAACCGGACCGATCTTGTCAACTGAACACTTGCTCTCTTTTGTCACTTGTAGAGCTGTGCCAGCTGCCGGAAGACCGGCAGGGACCGGAGGATTCGCTCGGTGGGGACGCAGTAGGAGATACGCATATGGCCGGGGCAGGCAAAGCCGCTGCCCGGCACCACCAGCAGATCCAGCTCCCGCGCCTTCTGGCAGAAGGCCACGTCGTCCGCCTCCAGCGTCCGGGGGAAGAGGTAGAAGGTGCCTCCCGGCGCCACGCAGGAGTAGCCCATGGCCGTGAGCTCCCGGGTAAGCAGACGGGCGTTGGCCTCGTAAACGGAGAGGTCGGCCGTCAGCTCACAGCAGGCCGCCGCCACCCGCTGCATCAGACTGGGGGCGCAGACATAGCCCAGCGCCCGGCCCGCTCCGGCCACCGCGCCGTAGACCCGGCTCTGATCCTCCACCTGGCCGGGAACGAAGACATAGCCGATCCGTTCCCCGGGCAGGGACAGAGACTTGGACCAGGAGTAGCAAACCAGAGTATTGGCGTAGAATTTGGGCACATAGGGCACCTCTACGCCGGAAAAGACGATCTCCCGGTAGGGTTCGTCGCTGATCAGGTAGATGGGATGGCCATAGCGCCGGCTCTTCTCCTCCAGCAGCCGGGCCAGCCGGCGGAGGGTGTCGGCGGTATAGACGGCACCGGAGGGGTTGTTGGGGGAGTTGATGATCAGCGCCTTGGTGGCCGGGCCGATCAGCCCTTCCAGCGCGTCGAAGTCAATCTGGAAGTCCTCCGGCCGGGGGGGACAGACCTTCATCTGGGCCAGCGCCGAGGCGATAAAGACGCCGTACTCGGGGAAGAAGGGGGCAAAGGTGATCACCTCGTCTCCCGGATTGCACAGACCCCGCAGACAGCAGCACAGTCCGGCCGCGGCACCTACCGTCATATACAGCTCACCGGCGGAAGCCTCCATGCCAAAGCGGCGCCGGATAGACTGGGCGATCCGCTCCCGGGCCTCGGGATCTCCGGGGGCGCTGGTATAGCCGTGGAGCAGGCAGGGGTCCATCTCATCGGTCAGCCGCCGGATGGTCTCGTTGACCTCCTTGGGCGGGGCCACACTGGGGTTGCCCAGCGAAAAGTCATAGATATTCTCCCGGCCCACCACCTTGGCCCGCTGATTGCCGTATTCAAAGAGCTCCCGGATGACCGAACGGGCCGTTCCGTAGCCTACCATCTGTTCATTGAGCATCGTTCTTCCTCCTTTATATCCCCGTCTTATCCTCTGGCGCCGGCAGCGACCAGCCGGGACTCCCAGACGGTCTGCTCCGGCCAGCCGTCGGTATCGCAGACGGCGCGGATACAGTCAAAATAGTAGCTGAGTTTTTGCTGAATGATCTGACTGGCGAAAAAGTCAGGGGGATCCAGATCCATCTCGCCAAAGAGATTCTCCATCAGCCGGGCCCGGTCCTCGGTGGGCCAGGTGGTGGAATAGGGGTCTACAAAGGCCACCGTATCCAGCTGGCCCTCGTAGTAGGTCTCGTCCCAGGCGGTATAGGTCGTCCGGCCGGAGAACTCGTAGCTCTGGCCGTTTTCGTCCACATAGGCGTAGTAGTAGTCAAAGTCCTCCGGATTATAGCTCTTCCAGCGCTCCTCGTCCAGTACACCCTCCTCGGCCAGCCAGTGGTCCATAATATGGCTCAGCTCGTGAACCACGTTCTGAACAGTGATCCAGCCAGCGGCGTTCAGGGCGATCATCTCCACGCCGTCTATCCGGCAGGCGAGGCCGGCGGGATTTTCAATGCTTACCGACGGGTCCACAGGCGTCATGGGACCGGACAGGTAGAAGCAAATGGCCCGGGTGCTCTCTCCTCCCAGCTGGGCCAGATAGCCCTCGGGATAGAGGGCAAAGGCCTCCTCCAGCACGTCCAGCGCCTTGTTCAGGTCGCTCTCGTTCTCCCAGACCGACAGTGTGTAGTCGGGATAAGGGGCGCTGAGCACCTGCTCACCCAGAAAGATCTCCACGCCGTATTGCCCGGCCAGCTCCTCTGCCCGGAGCCCGGCATCCCCCCGCTCAAAGACCGGGGGCTCATAGGTCACCAGCTGGCTCTCCGCCTCCTCCGGACTCTGGTCGCTGTAGTCCCAGATCAGCGGCCGGTTAATGGTCCCGTCCCAGAGCAGGCAGAGGGCTCTGCCGTCAAAGCCGCTGCTGCTCATGCCCTGCAGCCAGACCCACTCGGGGGTGAGCCCTTCCCGCTCCACCAGATTCTGAAGATCCAGCTGCCGGCTCCAGAGCTGGTTTCCTTTGCGGACGCTGAGTCTATAGGAGGAGGTCAGGATGCTGTCCCCTTCCGGACTGTCGTCCACCGCCCGGAACTCTGCCCGTCCGGTCAGCTGCCGATACGCCTCTTCTCCCTCATAGGCCCTCAAAATCTCGCCGCTGGCCAGATCCACCTCCAGCGTCACCGGCATCTGCTGATAGAGGGCGGTAGTCTCCAGATAGAGCCGGCTCTCGTCGGCCGAGAGCCCCCGGAGATAGCAGGCCCGGTAGTCGATGGGCAGCTGGAAGACTACAGTCTCCTCTCCGGTGGTCAGATCCAGCTTCCAGCAGTACGCCTCGTCCTCCACCCGGAGGGCAAAGTCATGGCCGTAGAGCCAGTAGACGCCCTCCTGAACGTACTCCAGCTCTCCTTCCGGCGAGTAGAAATAAAAGCGCTCGTGATAATAGTCGGAGATGACAATGGGGTCAACGCAGTCGATCTCGGTATTGGCCCAATTCTGGCCCTCTGCCAGCTGGATCTCCAGCCGGGCAAACTCCCAGAGCTCTCCCGTCTCCAGATCCAGCCGAAGCAGCTGATCTCCCATCTGTCCGCACAGCAGCAGCACCTCGCTCCGGCTCATCATCTCGGCATCCACCAGCTGACACTGTCTGATCTCTTCGGCCAACGACAGGTCATACAACCCCTCAGCGGTCAGCAGGCTCTCCAGCTGAATCCGCGCCAGCGGCTCCGGTTCTTCCGTTTCTTCCGGCTCTTCCGGTTCTTCCGGCTGGATCTGCGTCTCTTCTCTGGCGGTCTCCGGCAGCTCAGGCGCCTCTCCATCCCGGCAGCCGGCCAGGCAGAGACAGAGAATCAGTATCAGCAGCAGGGAAAGAACTCTCCTCATCAGTCCATCTCCTTTCACGTATCCGGCTCAAAAAAACATGACAGGGCCGCCGCGGCAAAATCTCCGCGGCAGCCCTGTATTCTCAATCAGAAGCCGAGACCACCCATGTTCAGGCCGCCGGTGATCTTGCCCATATTGCTGGCGGCGTCCTCGTTGGCCAGACGCATGGCCTCGTTGACGGCCAGCAGCACCAGATCTTCCAGCATACCGGGATCCTCAGGGTCCATGACCTCGGGATTGATGCTCAGCTTGGTCAGCGTCTTTTTGCCGGAGACCACTGCCTCCACCATGCCGCCGCCGGCCTTGGCAGAATAGACCTTCTGCTCCAGCTCGCTCTGCATCTTCTCCATATCGGCCTGCATCTTCTGTGCCTGACGGATCATGCTGCTCATATTGCCCATGCTGCCCATACCGCCCATACCGCGCATACCGCGATTGTTGTAACCCTTTGCCATTGTCGTATTTCTCCTTTTCTATTGTGATCGGGGGCTCTGTTCAGTCGATCTCGGCGCCCAGCGCCCGACTCTTTCGGATCAGCTCCTGAAAGAGCTCCTCCTGTTTTCCTGTTTTACCTGGCTTGCCCGGTCTGGGTCCGGCAGCTCCCGTCCCGCGGGCAGGGGGCTTTCCCTGCTTTGCCAGACAGTTCACCGTCCGCCCCACCTTCCCGGAGGCCACGGCGGCCACCGTCTGCAGAATCTGAGGCTTATTGATTGTCCGATAGGCAAACTGGTCGGCGGCGTAGATGACTACCGTCTCGTTCTCCAGCCGCCCGGTCACCGTCGCCTTGTCAGTCAGAGGCATATAGTCCCACGGCTTGAGCTTCTTGCTCAGCAGAGGAAGCAGTCCCGTCCAGAAACTCTCTCCCCCGGCCACAGGCACGGCCGCCGGCTGCTCCCCCTCCTCTCCGGAGGCCGGAGTTCCGGGCTGCTCCTGTCTGGGCTGCTCCGGCGCCGGCTGGGGCTTGCTGCCCGGCCGCTCCTGCCGGACCGGCGGCTCTGCCCCGGGCCCGGCTGTCTCCTGCTCCCATGGGGGCAGGTCCGCTTCCCTTTTCCGGTCCTCTGCCGCCGGGGCCTTGGCGCTCTCCGCCGGCAGCTGCGGCGTCCGTTCCTCCCGGGCCGGGCCGGGGACGGGTCGGGGGAGTTCCCCCGCCAGCATGGCTTCCAGCTGGTCGATCCGGGCTGACAGGCTCTCCAGCGAGCCGTCCAGCGTAAGCACGCACATCCGGATCAGACAGAGCTCGGCGTCGCTGCGCTGGTTGGCGCTGGTCCGGAGACCGGCCTGGGTCTCTTTCAGCCGGTTGAGCATCTGTACCAGCCGCTGGGCGCTGACGCCCTTACCCAGCAACTCCAGCGTCTCTTCGTCGTAGCCGCCGTTCATCAGGCCGCTGCCCCCCTTGGGCGCCACCTTCCGGATCAGCAGATCCCGAACCAGGTCGGACAGCTCGGACAGGATGGAGGCAATGCCTTTGCCGGCGTTATAGAGGTCGGCCAGCTCGGCCAGCGCCTGATCGGTATGGCCCTTTCGGATATGATTCATGAGATGGGCGATCCGGAGATTACCCACCATACCCAGTGTCTTGAGTACGCTCTCCCGGTCGATGGTACCTCCGTCGGCGGCGCACTGATCCAGCAGGGACAGTCCGTCCCGGAGGGCGCCGTCAGCCAGCCGGGCCAGCAGCGCCGCCCCGTCGGGCATGAGCCGGAGGCCTTCCCGGTCGGCCACATACTGGAGTCGGCCCTGAATGTCCTCCACGGTAATCCGCCGGAAGGAGAAGCGCTGGCAGCGGGAGAGAATGGTGGCCGGCACCTTATGCAGCTCGGTGGTGGCCAGAATAAACATGAGATGGGCCGGAGGCTCCTCCAGCGTCTTAAGCAGGGCGTTGAAGGCGCCGCTGGAGAGCATATGGACCTCGTCTACAATATAGACCCGCTTTTTGCAGTTGGCCGGAGAGTAGACCGCCTCCTCCCGGAGAGCACGGATATAGTCCACGCCGTTGTTGGAGGCGGCGTCCATCTCCAGTACCTCCATAATCGTCCCGTCGTCAATTCCCCGGCAGGTGGGGCAGCAGTTACAGGGGTCGCCCCCTACCGGCTGCTGGCAGTTGACCGCCTTGGCCAGAATCTTGGCGCAGGTGGTCTTGCCGGTACCCCGGGTACCGGTAAAGAGGTAGGCGTGGGAAAGCCGCCCCGCGTCCACCTGAGTCCGGAGGGTCTCGGTAATATGGGACTGACCCACCACGTCCTCAAAGCGCTGGGGCCGCCATTTGCGGTATAATGCCAGATACAAACTGGGTCACTCCCTTCCAAACAGAAAAAAGCTCATGGATCTCCGCACGCAGTTGCTCTGCTCTCTGAAACGGCAAACAGCTCGAGCCGGCGGGCTGCGGCACACACCAGGTTCCGCTTAATGCTGCTCGGTTCCCCGCCTGACATGGTTCACGGGCTGACATTGCGCAGGACCGGCTGTCAACACCGAATGCCGCTTCAGACAACATAGCAAAGGTCGGGAAGCACTCCTTCCCGGACAGGTGCGGCTTTCCATGAGCCGTCTTGACCTTTACAAGGCTCATATAGTTTACTACATTCGGCCGAAAATAGCAAGGACTTTTTCCGCCTTTCAACTTTTGCTCCCCTCCTTCTTGCCATTTGGGGAAAGTGGAGGTATACTGAGTTATCTTCTTTTCCACGTTAATTCACTGACAGAGGTGTTCCTTATGTACATTCGAAAGCTTTTCGCCCAAAAGCGCTGTGTCTTTTCGCTGGAGTTCTTCCCTCCCAAGCAGCAGCTCAACTGGCCCAACCTCCAGAAGACCCTCCAGGCCGTTCAGGAGATCCATCCCGACTTTGTCAGCGTGACCTGCTCTGCCGGCGGCTCCGGCGTAGGCGGCGTCAACACCTGGGAGGTGGCCTCCTATCTGAAGAACCAGCTGGATATCGAGCCTCTGGCCCATCTGACCTGTATCGGCGCCGACCGGGCCGGTATCGAGGCCAGTCTGGACCAGCTCTTTGCCGTCGGCGTCCGGAACCTGATGGTCCTCCGCGGGGACCGGAACCCCAACGTCCAGCAGTTCCGGGACTTCAGCCATGCCAGCGATCTGGCCGCCTTTGTCCGGGGCCATTACGGCGCCTTCGGTATCTCCGGGGCCTGCTATCCGGAGAAGCATCCGGAGAGCGCCAGTCTGCTGGAGGATGTACGTAACCTCCGGATCAAGCAGGAGTCCGGCGCCACCCATCTGGCCACCCAGATGTTCTTTGACAACTACCATTTCTACCGCTATATGACCCTGATCCGGAAGGAGGGCATCGACCTGCCCGTTTCCGCCGGTATTATGCCCATCGTCCGCAAGAGCCAGATTGATCGGACACTGGCCCTCTCCGACGCCAGCGTACCTCCCGCCTTCCAGTCCATGCTGGACCGGTGGCAGGACGACCCGGAGGGCCTCTATCAGGCAGGCATCGACTACGCCATCGGGCAGATCCGGGACCTGATCGACGGCGGCGCCGACGGAATCCATATCTACGCCATGAACAACGCCGACGTGGCCAAGCGGATCTATGCCGGCGTGAAGGACCTGCTCTGAGAACCGGGCTCCTTTTCAAGGAAGAAAAAAGAGTGTGCTGAACCCTCAGCACACTCTTTCCATTTGCCTTTTTATCGTTTCTCAGTCCTTGGCCTTGCTGTCCACCACCTGATGGAGCAGGTCGATGAAGGCTTCCTGACTCATGGCGCCCAGATCCTTGCCGGAGCGGTGACGGATGGAGACGGTACCGTTCTCCATGTCCTTGTCGCCCACGACCACCATGTACGGGACCTTCTCGGTCTGGGCATTGCGGATCTTATAGCGCAGGGTGTTGGAGCTGTAGTCCACCTCCACCCGGAAGCCCTGAGCCTTGAGCCGGGCGGCGTAGTCGGCGCAGTAGTCGGCTGCCCGGTCGGTGATGGGCAGAATCCGGACCTGCTCGGGGCTCATCCAGGTGGGCAGAGCGCCGGCGTAGCGCTCGATCAGATAGGCCAGCGTCCGCTCGTAGCAGCCCAGAGAGGTACGGTGGATAATATAGGGGCGCTTCTTCTCGCCGTCCTTGTCGGTATACTCCATGCCGAACTTCTCGGCCAGCAGCATATCAATCTGGATGGTAACGATGGTGTCCTCCTTACCGAAGACGTTCTTATACTGGATATCCAGCTTGGGGCCGTAGAAGGCAGCCTCGTCGATGCCCACTTCGTACTCCACGCCCAGATTGTCCAGAATCTGGCCCATAACCCGCTGAGCCTCTTCCCACTGCTGGGGAGTACCCTCGTACTTGTTCTTGGGGTTGGCGGGATCCCACTGGGAGAAGCGGAAGGAGCAGTTTTCCAGCATACCCACCGTGTCCAGAGCAT
>JAFQNL010000002.1 GCA_017395935.1 Oscillospiraceae bacterium | reverse complement strand
TACTCTGGCTCTGATGGATGCCGGCGTGCCCATCAAGGCTCCTGTTGCCGGCATTTCCTGCGGCCTGATTCAGGACGACGACGGCGGCTTCACCACCTTCATCGACATTCAGGGCGTGGAAGACTTCCACGGCGAGATGGACTTCAAGGTGGCCGGCACCAAGGCCGGTATTACCGCTATTCAGATGGACCTGAAGAACGACGGCCTGACTCTGGAGATCGTTAAGAACGCTCTGGAGATTACCAAGGACGCCCGCTTTGAGATTCTGGACCAGATCATGCTGCCCTGCATCGCCCAGCCCCGTCCCGAGCTGTCCCCCAACGCTCCCAAGCTGATCAAGATGAAGATCGCCGTGGAGAATATCCGCGACGTCATCGGCTCCGGCGGCAAGGTCATCCAGAAGATCCAGGCCGACTCCGGCGCCAAGGTGGACGTGGAAGACGACGGCACCATCTATATCTCCGGCGAGAATTCCGCCGTGGTGGAGGCTGCCAAGAAGGCCATCGACGCCATCGTTTTTGTTCCCGAGGTGGGCTCCCTCTACTTCGGCAAGGTGGTCCGTATCCTGAAGTTCGGCGCCTTCGTTGAGCTGGCTCCCGGCAAGGACGGCATGGTCCACATCTCCAAGCTGGCCAACCACCGCGTTGCCACCGTGGAAGACGTGGTCAACATCGGCGATATGATCTGGGTCAAGGTCACTGATATCGACGAGAAGGGCCGTGTCAACCTGAGCCATATCGACGCCCTGCGGGAGATCAAGGCCCGCAAGGAGCAGTAAGCCCGGGTAATTGACGGCAGAATTGCCAATAATAAAGGCCGGAGGGATCCCTCCGGCCTTTTCTCATATTCTCCCAGAAAGGACGACTCCCCATGGCATACCAACTGGAAACGCTGGAAAACGGCGTTCGTATCCTTACCGAGAAGATTCCTGTTATCCGCTCGGCCGCTCTGGGCCTCTGGGTCACCACCGGCTCCCGGGATGAAAAAGCGGCCGAGTCGGGCGCGGCCCATTTTATTGAGCATATGCTCTTTAAGGGCACTGCCGACAATACCGCCGCCCAGCTGGCCGGGCGGATGGACGCCATCGGCGGGCAGCTCAACGCTTTTACCACCAAGGAGTGTACCTGCTTCTATGTCCACGCTCTGGACAGCCACCTGATGGAGGGACTGGATATCCTCAGCGATATGTTTTTCAACTCCAACTTTGACGAGGAGGATGTGAAGACGGAGCGGGGCGTGGTGCTGGAAGAGATCGGAATGTACCGGGATGACCCGGCTGACGTCTGTAATGAGCGGCTGAGTGAGGCTGTCTTCAAGGGCACCTCTCTGGCCCGGCCCATTCTGGGCAAAAAGGCTACGCTGGAGAGAATGACGGGACAGTGGCTGAAAGAGTATATGCACAGCCACTACCGGCCTGACCGGGTGATTATCTCCCTGGCAGGCTCCTATGACGAGGGTGTGGTGGAAGAGATTCGGCGCCGCTTTTCCCGGATGGAGCCGGGAAAAAGCCCCCGGACGAAGAAGGCTTCCTACACCCCCGCCATCACCCTCAAGCGCAAAGCCACCGAGCAGAACCAGCTCATTCTGGCCTTCCCCTCCATTACCGCCGGAGAGAACAAGCGCTTTGGGATGCAGCTGCTCAGCTCCATTCTGGGCGGCGGTATGTCCTCCCGCCTTTTTCAGGAGGTTCGGGAGAAGCAGGGACTCTGCTACTCTATTTACACCTACGGCTCCAGCTACGCCGACGTGGGCCTTTTCTGTATCGCCACCGCCCAGAGCCACGAGACGGAAGAGCAGGCCATCTCCAGTATTCGCCGGGTCATTGACGAATTTTTGACCGACGGCGCTTCTCAGGAGGAGCTGGATCGGGCCAGAGAGCTCTCCAAGGCCAATGTGCTCATGGGGCTGGAGTCTACCACCGCCCACATGAATCATATGGCCCGCTCTATTATCCAGTCCGGCAGCATCCTCTCGCCGGAGGAGATCATCGCCGCCTATGACGCCGTCACGCTGGAGGAGCTCCGGACGCTGGCCCGGGAGACCTTCCGCTGGGATCAGGCCTCTCTGTCGGTAGTGGGCAAGGTGGCGCCGGAAGAGAACTACGTCCGGCTGATCCGCTGAGCTTTACAGGCGGAGGAAAAACCCGTATAATATATGGAGGCAGCTTTCTGCCTCCATTTTTCTCTGAAAGTGAGCGTTTCGCATGCGATTTCCCGATTACACTGCTACCATCCGTGAGCCCCTGGTCTGTATCAGACCCGGAAGAGGTCTCGTTCTCCGTCTCTCGATCCTTCTGCTTACCCTGATCGGCCTTGTGGCCGTAGGCGGTGTTATCTGGGCGGAGATTACCGGATTCAATCTCAATGAGCTTCCCTGGATTCCCCGTCTGGCGCTGGCCGGACTGCTTATCCTCTCCGGCATGGGTATCTTCAAGAGTATCCGGGAAGAGGAGGTAGAGCTGAAACTGGCCTTTTACCGGGACCGGCTCATTCTCTCCCATGATCGACACCCCAGCCTCTGGCGGGAAGACGAGCCGGCTATGACCACCGAGATCCTCTACAAGGATGTGACCGGCTGCATTTTCTCCTACCGCCGCCTCCGGGTCACCCTCCAGACCAAAGGCTATACCCAGACGCTGGCCGGGGAAGAGAGCCGGAAGAAGTCTGGCGTTTTCAGCTTCTCCACCCTGAAGGCCCCCGATGTGGACTTTGCCGAGCTGATCCGGAAACACAGTCCCATTCGGGTGACAGAAAAGACCTAAAAGAAACCATTTCATACCACTTTGAGCACCTGTCCACCGGAGCGTTACTCCGGGTTTGGACAGGTGCTTTTTAGTGGGCAACGAGGGAGACAGGGAGGCAAGAATAATGAACAAAGAATGAACGGTCGCAGGGGGTGAATTGGATATTTCGCCAAAAATGGAGATGAGATGCGGAAAATTCATTTACAATCGGTCAAGTTTTGCTTATACTAGTAAACGTCAAAATCTGCATCTAAAATGCTGATAATAGCTTAAATCAACGGAGGTGTAACGTATGCGAGTTCAATTTACTGAAACCGTACTGCGTGATGCAAACCAGTCCCTGATGGCTACCCGCCTTCCCTACGCTGACTTTGAGCCCGTTCTGTCCACCATGGACAAGGCTGGCTACTATTCCGTAGAGTGCTGGGGCGGCGCCACTTTTGACTCCTGCCTGCGCTATCTGGGCGAAGATCCCTGGGAGCGTCTGCGCAACATCCGCAAGAACATGCCCAATACCAAGCTGCAGATGCTGCTGCGCGGCCAGAACCTGCTTGGCTACAAGCACTACCATGACGACGTCGTGGAGAAGTTTGTTGAGCTGTCCATCAAGAACGGCATCGACATTCTGCGTATCTTCGACGCTCTGAACGACTTCCGCAACATTAAGACCGCTCTGGAAGCCACCAAGAAGTATGGCACTGCCAACACCATCGCTTCCGGCTGCATTTCTTACACCCAGTCTCCCGTCCATACCGTCTCCAAGTACGTTGAGATGTGCAAGGAACTCCAGGCCATGGGCTTCGACACCATCTGCCTGAAGGATATGGCCGGCACTATGAGCCCCTACGAGGCCGAGCACCTGATCAAGGGCATCAAGGACGCCGTGGGCGATATGCCTCTCATCCTGCACACCCACTGCACCACCGGCATGGCCTATCAGACCCTGACCAAGGCCATCGACTCCGGCATCGACGTTATCGACACCGCCACCTCCTGCTTCTCCAACGGCACCTCTCAGCCCGCTACCGAGACCATGTACTACGCTCTGAGCCAGTATGGTATCGAGACCGGCCTGAACGAGAAGGTTATCAACGAGGTCAATGACTTCTTCAAGCCCATCAAGCAGAAGTACGTTGACGACGGCACCCTGAATCCCAAGAGCATGGCTACCGACGCTCAGGCTCTGGTTTACAAGGTCCCCGGCGGTATGCTCTCCAACATGATCGCCAACCTGAAGGATATGGACGCTATGGACAAGTTCGACGCCGCTCTGGCCGAGATCCCCGCTGTCCGCGCCGACATGGGTTATCCTCCCCTGGTCACTCCTCTGAGCCAGATGGTGGGCAGCCAGGCTGTCACCAACGTGCTCATGGGCGAGCGCTACAAGGTTATCTCCAAGGACGTTCAGAACTACTTCAAGGGCGAGTACGGTATTGCTCCCGCTCCCGTTGACGCTGCTCTGGAAAAGCGCATCCTGGACGACGCCGGCATGGCTGCTCCTGTTGACTGCCGTATCGAAGACTCCAAGCGTACCGGCGAGGACTTCGAGGCTGCCAAGGCCGCTCTGGGTGAGCTGGCCAAGACTGAAGAAGACGTCATGAGCTACATTTGCTTCCCCAAGCAGGCTGAGGACTATCTGAAGGCCCGCAAGGAGAAGGAGGAGCGTACCTGCAAGTACACCATGGAAGCCATCGACTGATTGGAGGTCCATCAATGGAAAACATCACTATTATCGAAAGCCTGGGCGTCGCTATTCTGGGTGTCTCTGTGGTGTTCGTGGTCCTGATCGTGCTGATGGGTGCCATCGCCGTTCAGAACGTGGTCATCGCCAAGCTGGAAGGCCGGGGCAAGAAGGCTGAGGTCAAGCCTGACAACACCCTGCCTGCCGCTCCCGCTCCCGCTGCCGCCCCTGCCAAACTGGCCAAGGGCTCCTGCGGCGGTGTCATGCTCCACGATGTGCCCGACGCTACCGCTGCCATGATTATGGCGATCGTTGCTGACGAACTGAAGACTCCGCTCAATGAGCTGCGGTTTATTTCCATTCAGGAGGTAAAGTAAGATGAAGTATAAGATCACTCTCAACGGCCGCGTCTATGAGGTCGTCGTAGAAAAGGGCCAGGCCATCCTGGCTGACGAGTATGAGGCTCTGGCCCCCGCTGCTCCCGCTCCCGCTGCCGCTCCTGCCGCTGCTCCCGCTGCTGCTCCTGCTGCCGCTCCCGCTCCCGCTGCTGGCCCCATCGCCGCCGGCGAGCCCGTCACCGCTCCTCTGCCCGGCACCGTGGTTGCTGTTAAGGTTACCGCCGGTCAGGCTGTCAAGAGCGGCGAGATCCTGGCTGTTATCGAGGCTATGAAGATGGAGAACGAAGTGCTGGCTCCCAAGGACGGCACCGTGGCTCAGGTTGTTGCCGCTCAGGGCGCAGCCGTCAAGACTGGTGATCCTCTGGTCGTTCTGGCATAAGGAGGTTCTGACATGGAATTTATCGGAACCATCTTTTCCAACCTGGCTGCACAGACCGGCTTTGCCTACTTCACTGACTTCCGTCAGGTGATCATGATCCTGCTGGCCTGCGTGCTGCTGTATCTGGGCATCGTCAAGAAGTTCGAGCCCCTGCTGCTGGTGGGTATCGCTTTCGGTATGCTGCTGACCAACCTGCCCGGCTCCGGTGTCTATCATCCTGAGCTCTGGTATGCCTCGGGCAGCGCGGACGTCAATTGGAGCGCCGTGCTCCATGACGGCGGCCTGCTTGACCTGCTCTATCTGGGCGTCAAGCTGGGCATCTATCCCTCTCTGATCTTCATGGGCGTCGGCGCTATGACCGACTTCGGCCCCATGATGGCCAACCCCAAGTCCATGCTGCTGGGCGCTGCCGCTCAGTTCGGCGTGTACGTGGCTCTGGTTATGGCTGTTGCTCTGGGCTTCAAGGGCTCTGAGGCTGCCTCTATCGCCATTATCGGCGGCGCTGACGGCCCCACCGCTATCTGGCTGACCAAGACTCTGGCCCCCCACCTGCTGGGCCCCATCGCTATTGCCGCTTATTCCTACATGGCTCTGATCCCCCTGATCCAGCCCCCCATCATGATGGCTCTGACCACCAAGAAGGAGCGCGAGGTCAAGATGGAGCAGCTGCGTCCCGTCTCCCAGACCGAGAAGATCGTCTTCCCCATCATGGTTACCATCTTCTGCTGCCTGGTTCTGCCCTCCGTGGCTCCCCTGCTGGGCTGCCTGATGCTGGGTAACCTGTTCAAGGAGTGCGGCGTGACCGACCGTCTGTCCGACACCGTCCAGAACGCTCTGATGAACATCGTCACCATCTTCCTGGGCATCTCTGTCGGCGCTACCGCTACCTATGACCAGTTCCTGAAGCTGGATACCGTCAAGATCATTATCCTGGGCCTGATCGCCTTCGCCTTCGCTACCGTGGGCGGCCTGCTGATCGGCAAGGTCATGTATCTGGTCACCGGCGGCAAGATCAATCCCCTCATCGGTTCTGCCGGTGTTTCCGCCGTGCCTATGGCCGCCCGTGTCTCTCAGACCGTCGGCCAGAAGTGCAACCCCTCTAACTTCCTGCTGATGCACGCCATGGGCCCCAACGTGGCCGGCGTTATCGGCTCCGCTGTTGCTGCCGGCTTCCTGCTGGCCGTCTTCGGTGGCTAATCTCCCCAATAAACAAAGAACCCCATCCTTTCGGATGGGGTTCTTTCTTGCCCTGATTCAGCCCAGGATCTCTTTTGACAGCCGGAGAATCTCCGGGGCAGTTCGCGCCCGCTCCCGTTCCAGCTGCCGGCGGTAGAAGGGAAAGGCCAGCAGAGAGCCCAGCAGGCCGACCAGTCCAAAGACGATTCCCGGTACCAGCAGCCGGTCTGTCCAGACCAGACAGCAGCTGAGACCGGATCCGAAGAGCAGCGCCATGGAGATGCCCAGTGCAAGTGAGCGGCCCAGGGCCCGGCGGGAAACGTTCCGGTCCAATTGCTTCATTCGCTCCAACGCGTCCTGCTCCCGGGGGAGATACTTATCCCGGATCGCTTTGGCCTCCTCATGATGCCGGGCCGAGTAGGTGTATTCATATTCATGCTGCATAGGGGGACCTTCTTTCTTGCTCAGAGGCGGACGGTAAAGCTGCTGCCTTTGCCGGGGGAACTGCCTACGGTAATGGAGGCGCCCAGAATATCTACTACCTGCCGGACCAGCGCCAGTCCCAGCCCGTTGCCTTCGGTAGAATGGGAGCTGTCGGCCTGATAGAACTTCTCAAAAATATGCCGGGCCGCCTCAGACGCTATGCCGCAGCCGGTATCAGAGACAGTTACCGACACGCACCCTTCCTCCTCTCTCAACAGGACCGAAATCCGGCCTCCCGCAGGGGTGAATTTCATAGCGTTGGAGAGCAGGTTGTTCCAGACCAGCGCCAGCAGTTCGGGGTCTGACCGGATCATCAGCCGGTCGGGCAGATCGGTTTCCAGCTCTAGCTTCTTCTCGCTCCAGACGGACTCAAAGGCCAGCAGACACTGGCAGAGCTGATCGGAAAGATCAAAGAGCTGCTGCTGGGGGAAAATGGTCTGATGCTCCAGCCGGCTCAGCTTCAGAATATTGCTCACCAGATCGGACAACTCACCGACGGCTTTTCCGATGGCGGTGACGTACTCTGTCTGTTCCTGTCGGCTCAGTCCGGGCTGGTCAAGCATGGAGGCATAGTTAGAGATAATGGCCAGAGGAGTCTTTAGTTCGTGGGATATGGTGGAGACGAAGTCGGATCGAAGGGCCTCAATACTGCCCAGCTCCCGGGCCATCTGATTCAGATCCCGGATGATCAGATTAAAGCCATAGTCATCCCGACCGGTAAGGAGGGGAATGGTACAGGAGAAGTCGCCGCCGGTGATTTTTCGGGTCCCTTCCAGAATCTGCCGGACGGGCGCTTCCACTGTCCGCCGTCTACGGAGAAGGTCAATGACGGTAAAGCTCAGAGTCAGAAAGAGGATATTGACCAGTGTAAGCTTGGCTGCCAGCTGAATATGGGCCTCGTCCAGCACAAGGGCATACTCCCGGGTCAGAAAGGCAACAAAGACCATGACGCAGCAGCTGACTACAAAGGCCACCAGCGCGAAGAAGACCAGAAAGGTGAGCAGAAATTGGGACCGTCTGGTTCTCCGGCTCATTTTAACACCGCCTTATAGCCCAGACCGTGGACGGTAACCAACTCGAAGTCATGGCAATTGGCCAGCTTGCTGCGCAGCTTGGTCATATAGACGTCCACCGTCCGGGGGCTGGAGGTGGTGTCCACGCTCCAGAACTCATCCATGAGCTGCGCCCGGGTGAAGGTCTTTCTGGGATAACTGAGCAGCTTGTAGAGCAGGTCGAACTCCCGGGCGGTGAGGGGAATCTCCTCGCCGGCCAGACAGGCGGTGCGCTCATCGGCGTCCATCAGAAAGCTGCCCACTTCCAAACGGCGGCTGGAGGCGATCCGGGCCCGGCGCAGTAGGGCGCCGATCCGCAGGCGCAGCTCTTCCAGATCAATGGGCTTTACCATATAGTCGTCTATACCGGCCAGATAACCCCGCTGCTTGGAGGCCAGATCGTCCCGGGCGGAGATAAAGAGAATGGGTACGGTCTCGTTGATGGCCCGAACGGCGGCGGCAAAGGCGTAGCCGTCTACATTGGGCATCATAATGTCCGAGATCAGCAGATCAAAAACATTCTCATACATGGCGTCAAAGGCTTCTTCTGCCCCGAGGCAGCCGGTGACCTGATATCCGCAGGACCGCAGAAAGGCGCAGACACTGCGGTTGAGGGCGCTGTCGTCCTCTACTACCAGGATTCTGAACATGAAAACACCTCCCAAAATCCTTTGCGTCACTCTAACATGGAAATGTTAACAGAATGTTTGCGGCGCCTGAATCTGGTAAAAAAGTGGAGACCCGACCGGGCCTCCGGGAGCGGAAGAATCACTCGCCGATCAGCTCCTGGCTGAGGGCGACGATCTCCCCGGCGTAGCGGGCCTTTCTGGTCTTGAGTATGGCCCGGGAGAGGACGAGGTTGACGAGAGCGAGGATCAGGCCGGCGGCGCCGATGGCAACGCCGGGGAGCAGGGGATTGGCAAGGCCAAAATAGCTGCCAATGTCTGTCATGATGAGGCTCATGCCGGCTCCCATGGTCAGGGCGCTGAATATGCCCAGAACGGTGCCCAGAATGAGCGTGGGACGCTTAACCTTCCGGTCCAGAGCGCGCAGGGCGTCCAGCTGGGGGTTGGAGGGGGTGGTGTACTGGCTGCGGATCTTTCGGGCCACAGCCTGCGGATCAATTTGGGTCATAGTCGGTTCCTTCTTTCTGATTGATTTCGGCCCAGTTTATCCGGCGGTCGTTTCGGAACTGATGATGTAATGTTGAAGAAATATGAATTCTTACCGTTCCGGGACTTTGGATTTTGGAAAGACTCTTGCCAAAAGAAAAGCGCTGTGATACCCTGAAAGAAAAACGGGAGGGAATCTTATGCAGCAAAAACTTTCTTCCGGCCGACTGCTGGACGAAAAGGGCCATCTCCGTCAGGCCGGCTACGCCACCAGTCTGGTCCGGACCTACGACCGGAAGGATATTAAGGCAAATCCGCTTCGGATCAAGGAATGGGACTATTATCTGATCTATAACGACCATTTTGGTGTCGCGCTCACACTGGATGACAACGCCTACATGAGTATGCTCTCGGCCTCTTTTCTGGACTTTGACCGGGCCACGGAGCGGACGGTCAGCCCCATGGGCCTTCTGCCGCTGGGCAAGACCGACCTGCCACCCTCCAGCGCCTCCGGCGTCAGCCATCTGACGCTGGGCCCCTCGGAGTTTACCGTTACCGTCAAGAACGGGATCCGGCATCTGGTCTGCCATCTGGATAACTTCAAGGACGGTGCGCCCTTTGAGGCGGATATTACTCTTACCGAAGAGCCCCGGGATTCTATGGTTATCGCCACTCCCTTCCCCGGCGCTCCCAAAGCCTTTTACTATAACCAGAAGATCGTAGGTATGCGGGCTTCTGGCTGGGTGAACGTGGCCGGGGAGCAGTATCGCTTCGATCCCTCGGACAGCTTTGGCATGCTGGACTGGGGCCGGGGCGTCTGGACGTATGAAAATACCTGGTATTGGGGTGCCGGCCATGGTCTGGTAGAGGGCCATGTGGTGGGCTTCAATATCGGCTATGGCTTCGGCGATACCTCGGCTGCCAGCGAAAATATGATCTTCGTTGACGGCAAGGCTCATAAACTGGAGGGTGTCACTTTCAATATCCCCCAGACCGCCGACGGAAAGGATGACTTCCTGAAGCCGTGGACCTTTACCTCCACCGACGGCCGGTTTGAGATGGACTTTGCTCCCATTATAGACCGGGCCAGCTGCACCGACGTCAAGCTGATCAAGAGCGACCAGCACCAGATTTTCGGCCGCTTTACCGGGAAGATGATTCTGGACGATGGGACGGCTATCTTTCTGGAGGATTTTCTGGGCTTTGCTGAAAAAGTCCACAATAAGTGGTGATCTGAAGGATCAGACAAAAAAGAAGGCGCGCATCGCGGGATGCGCGCCTTTGTTGTGGATACAACGGCTCAGAGTTTGTTTTCCGGCCAGTAGTCCCGGTAGACCTTCATCTGCCGGGAGATGAACCAGAAGAAGCAGAGGATGACGCCGCCAAAGACGACCATATCCAGAACAGCGGGGACAGGGACATTCAGGCAGATCATCAGCGAGAGCAGACCATTGACGGCCAGAAGCAGAAAGGACAACACCATAGGCAGCCGAATCTCAGCCAGAAAGGCCGGGCTGTCCAGACAGTCTGACAGGTCCAGACTCCGGAGGAGCAGAAAGCGGATCGGCTCCAGTCTGCCGGTAGAAAGAGCTTTGCGGACACGCAGGAGACAGAAGAGTCCCACTGCCAGAAAGAGAAGAGCAAAAAAGAAATCAGAGACCATCCCCGGACCGCCTTTCTCAGAGCTGGAAGAGGATACCCGCCACTGCCGACAGGGCGATCCAGACGACAGGATGGAGCTTCTTCAGCTTGGCGTGGTTGGTGCAGAAATAGAGGATGACGGCCAGAAGCAGAAGCTTCCAGTTGAGCACAATGGAGAGCAGCGAGTCGCCCATGGGCAGGAAGGTCAGCATGGAGATGCTGATTACGCTCCAGCAGGCGGCAGCCACCAGACCGGTAGAGGCGGGGCGAAGACCGTAGAAGACGTACTGGACGTACTTGCTGCTGCGAAAACGCTGGAGGAAGGCGGCCACGATGAGGATAACGATGATCGAAGGAGCGATCAGCCCCATGGAGGCGATGACCGCGCCCAGAGGCCCGGCCGTCTCAAAACCGACATAGGTGGCCATATTTACGCCAAGAGGACCGGGGGTGGACTCAGAGATGGCGATCATATTGGTCAGTTCAGCCTGAGTGAACCAGCCGGTGGTCTCAGCCATGGTCACCAGAAACGGTACTGTGGCAAGGCCGCCGCCGACCGCGAAGAGACCGGTTTTGAAGAACTCAATAAACAGCTGGAGATAGATCATGCCTGCCCCTCCTTTCTCTCGCTCATCAGCTTCAGAGCCAGCCCCAGGACGCCGCAGGTGACCACCAGAATGGCAGGGGAGACGCCAAACAGAGCGGAGATGAGAAAGACGGAGACAAAAACCGCCGAGCTGAAGGTGTCGATGACCGAGCTCTTGCGCAGCTTGAGCACCGCGTTGAGAATGAGCACGCAGACGCAGGAGCGAATGCCGTTGAAGGCATGGATCACATAGGGATGATCGGCAAAGTTCTGCAGGAAGGCGGCGATGACGGTAATAATAACGATGCTGGGGAAGACAACACCCAGCGTAGTCATCAGACCACCGGGAATGCCGGCCTTCTTCTGGCCGATGAAAGTGGCGGTATTGACAGCGATAATGCCGGGGGTACACTGGCCGATGGCGTAGTAGTCGGTGAGCTCCTCGTCGGTGGCCCAGCCCTTCTTCTCCACGACTTCCCGCTGGAGGATGGGGAGCATGGCATAGCCGCCGCCAAAGGTGCAGACACCCACTCTGGCAAAGGTCAGAAACAGGTCCAGATAGATGTTCATGAACAGATCCCTCTCGTATGGAAATGATTTGCACCGCTATTCTACTCCAGTTGACAGCCCGGCGCAAGCCGGGGAAGGGAAAAACTCCTCTTTTCACAGGAAATTTCCCGGAACTGCCGCCGGAGAAGCGGTTATACTTGCTTTTTGGATGCCATTGTGCCATAATTTGAACATATTACTGTGGAGTGGTATGGCCTGAAAAGACCGGGCCTGTGAGAAAGGAGGTTTGCGGCATGAACCAGAAGCTCAACCGAATGTTGGAGCCGAGAGTGAAGATCTATCTGGTAGTCCTGCTCATCTTTGCCGTCATTACCTGTGTACTCAACAGCTACGTGGGATTAGCCGAGCTGATCCTCGTGGGATTGCTGTTTGTGTTTTATCTGTTCACCCGCAGCCGCCGCCGGAAGGAGACAGCCAAGTACATTGCCGGCATTACCAGCAATATCGACGCTGCCAGCAAGGATACCATGGTCAATTCCCCCCTGCCTATGGTTATCTTCCAGCCGGATACCGGCGACGTGATCTGGACCAACGACCGCTTTTTGAAGATCACCGGCGGCAGAGAGCATCTCTTTGACACCAAGATCGACGCGGCGGTGCCCGGATTTTCCACCAAGTGGCTGCTGGACGGCAAGAGTCAGTGTCCCAACGAATATGAGATTGACGGCAAGAACTATATGGTCTACGGCCATGTGGCCCGGGTGGGCAAGGACAGCCAGAGTATGCTGGCTACCACCTACTGGGTGGATATCTCCAGTCTGGCCCGGATCCGGGAGCAGTTCTTTGCTACCCGGCCTGTGGTGGCTATTATCCTCATCGACAACTATGAGGACATGATCCGTGCCGTCAACGATAAGAGCCGCAGCTCTCTCCGCTCTGCCATTGAGGAGGAGATCGAGAAGTGGCTGGCGCCGACCAACGGTCTGCTTCAGCGCTTTGACCGGGATCGGTATATCTGTATCTTTGAAGAGCAGTATCTGCTCCCCTTCCAGCAGAGCAAATTTGAACTGCTGGACGCCGTGCACAAGATTGTCAGCCCCAATGGCGTCTCCGCCACGCTGTCGATCGGTATGGGCGTGGACGCCGAGTTCGGCGAGATGCTGGACTTTGCCACGCTGGCCATTGAGATGGCCCTCTCCCGGGGCGGCGATCAGGCGGTGATCAAGAACCGGTTTAATTTCGAGTTCTACGGCGGCCGGGCTAAGGAGGCCGAGCGGCATACCAAGGTCAAGAGCCGGGTTATGTCCAACGCCCTGAACGAGCTCATCGCCGGCTCCAGCAGCGTTCTGGTCATGGGCCATCGCTACGCCGACGCCGACAGCGTGGGCGCAGCCGCCGGTATCTGTGCTGTGGCCCGGACGCGGGGCGTTCCTGCCTATATCGTGGAGGAGACTCATTACTATCCTGGCTCGGTGGTTGCCAAGGGGCTTAAGGCCAGAGGAGAGTACGAGGGCCGCTTTATCAGCCAGCAGGACGCGCTGAGCAGAATGGACGCGAAGACGCTGGTCGTGGTGGTGGATACCAACCGGCCCGACCAGGTGGGCGCCAGAGAGGTGCTGGATCACGCCGGCCGGGTGGCCGTTATCGACCACCATCTCCGGGCAGCCGACTATATCAGCAACGCCGCCCTGAATTTCCACGAACCCTACGCCTCCTCTGCCAGTGAGCTGGTCACCGAGATTATCCAGTATCTCATCGAGCCCAACGACCTGCTTCGGGCCGAGGCCGAGGCGCTGCTGGCCGGTATCGTGCTGGATACCAAGAACTTTACCCTCCGGACCGGCGGACGTACCTTTGAGGCGGCGGCCTTCCTCCGGCGCCGCGGCGCTGATACGACCGAGGTCAAGCGCCTCTTCCAGAACAATCTGGAGGACACCATTGCCAAGTACGACGTGATCCGGGAGGCCAAAATGATCCGGGGCAATATTGCCATCTCTGCCGTGGACAAGCCGGTGAATCGGGTTATTGCCGCTCAGGCGGCAGATGAGCTGCTGAATATTGCCGGGGCGGACGCCTCCTTTGTCCTCTCGGCCGACAGCGGCACGGTTATTATCTGCGGCCGAAGCGTTGGCGACGTAAATGTGCAGTACATTCTCGAAAGCCTTGGCGGCGGCGGAAACGCGGCGGCGGCCGGGGCTCAGGTGCCCAACAGCACCCTGCAGGATACTCTGCGCCGTCTGCTTCAGGCCATTGAAAAGAACTGCGACTGAGCAGTTAGACAAACATTCAGCTCAGACCTCCTCCCCCTAGAGGAGGCTGTGAAAGGAAGGTAATCGAAGATGAAAGTCATTCTCCAGAAAGATGTACGCGGTCAGGGCAAGAAGGGCCAGATGATCGAGGTCTCTGACGGCTACGCCCGTAATTTCCTCCTGCCCAAGAAGCTGGCAGTGGTGGCCACCGCCGAGAATGTGAATACCATGAATATGCAGGAAAAGGCACGCCGCGAGCGGGAGGCCCGGGAGAAGGAGGCCGCTCTGGCTCTGGCAGCCCGTGTAAAGGAGATGCCTGTCAAGGTCAAGGCTAAGAGCGGCGCCGGCGGCCGCCTCTTCGGCAGCGTCACCACCAAGGAAATCTCCGTCGCCCTCAAGGAGCAGTACGGTGTAGATATTCCCAAGGCATCCCTCCAGTCCGATCCCATCAAGGCCTTTGGCACCTATCAGGTCAAGGCCAAGCTGGGCTATGAGATCTCCGCTATGCTCACTGTAGTGGTGGAAGAACTCTGATCCGAACTCTATTCAAAGACTATTTCTGACCGGGAGCGTGAACCGTCGTGGCCGAACTGGACGAACTGCTGAACAAACAGATGCCCCATTCCGATGCGGCAGAGCAGGCTGTTCTGGGCGCAATGCTCATTGACAGCCGTTGTATCCCTCAGGTGGTGGAGCATCTGCGCCCTGAGGACCTCTACACAAAACAGCATATTGAAGTCTTTGAGGCCATTTACTCCATGTTTGCCCTGTCCAAGCGGATTGACCCTGTCACTGTTCAGGAGCAGATGCGTCAGGACGGCACCTACGTGGAGAATGTCACCCGACCCTTCCTGCTCCAGCTCATGGAGGTTACCCCCACGGCGGCCAACGTGATGGAGTATGTTGAGATTGTCAAAGACAAGGCGCTGCTGCGCCGGGTGGCTGAGACGGCGGGGGATATCTCCGCCATGGTACAGGAGGGCACCAGCACCGGCGGCGACGTTCTGGAGGCTGCCGAGCAGCGGATCTATGCCATCCGTCAGGGCAAGGGCGCTCAGGGCCTGACCCCAATCTCCGCCATTACCGCCGACGTCTATGCGCGGATTGGTGAGCTGGCTGACTCGGGCAATGAGTTCCCCGGCCTCTCTACCGGCCTGATTGATCTGGACCGGGCTCTTTCCGGTCTGGGCAACTCGGATCTGGTCCTGCTGGCCGCCCGTCCCGGCATGGGCAAGACCTCTCTGGCTCTGAATATTCTGCTCCATGCGGGTAAGTATTCCGGCAAGAGTGTGGTCTTCTTCTCGCTGGAAATGAGCCGGGAGCAGCTGGTGATGCGCCTGATCTCCAACGAGTCCTTTATTGACAACAAAAAGCTGCTCACCGGCCAGCTGGAAAATGAGGATTGGGAAAAGCTGACGCTGGCCTGCCGGTCGCTGAACGCTACCAGCATCCTTATCGACGACAATCCGTCCCTGTCGGTGGCAGACATGAACGCCAAATGCCGCAGAGTGGATAACCTGGGTCTGGTGGTCATCGACTACCTCCAGCTTATGACCTCCTCCGGCAAGCAGAATTACGCCAACGAGAACCGCCAGCAGGTGGTCTCGGATATCTCCCGGTCCCTGAAGATTATGGCCAAGGAACTCAATGTGCCGGTGCTCTGTCTGAGTCAGCTCTCCCGAGCCAGCGAGAACCGGGCCGACAAACGGCCTATGCTCTCCGACCTGCGAGAGTCGGGCGCCATCGAGCAGGACGCCGACGAGGTCCTGTTCATCTACCGGGACGACTATTACAAGGAAAACAGCGAGGCCAAGAATCAGGCCGAGATTATTATCGCCAAAAACCGTCACGGCGAGACGGGAAAGGTTATGGTCCAGTGGCTGCCCGAGTTTACCACCTTTGCCAATCTGGAGCGGAGGTACACGGAATGAACCTGCCGCTCCGGGTCCGGGACTACTGTCGGGAGGCAGGCTTTCCGCTGAACGGAGAGGACCGGATCCTCTGCGCCGTCTCCGGCGGAATGGACTCCATGGCGCTGCTCCACTGTCTGCATGAGCTGGGCTGTCCGGTAGCGGCTGCCAGCTATGACCATGGTATCCGGGCTGAGGGCGGGGCTGACGCCGCCTTTGTGGAGGACTGGTGCCGGGCAAGGCAGATCCCCTGCGTTACCGGCAGAGGCGATGTCCCCGGCTGGGCGAAGCAGCGGGGGCTGACGCTGGAAGAGGCAGGCCGGGAATTGCGCTACCGCTTCCTGCGCCAGAGCGCTGAGCGACTGGACTGCCGCTATATTGCGACCGGACATAACGCCGACGATCAGGCGGAGACCATGCTGCTGCGTCTGCTCCGGGGGACAGGAGGAAAGGGCCTGGGCGGAATTCCACCCAAACGGGAGGAGATCATCCGGCCGCTGCTGCCCTTTACCCGGGCAGAGATTCAGATCTACTGTCTGGAGCGTCGGATCCCCCACGTGGAGGACGCGAGCAATGCTGATCTGGAATATACCAGAAACTATATCCGCCATCAGGTCATGCCCCTGCTTCGGGAAAAGAACCCCAGCCTTACTGCCGGCCTGGCCCGGACGGCGCAGAGCCTGCGCCGGGATGAGGATTTCTTCTGCCAGACAGTGGACAGAGCCTTTCATGAGCTGGTCCGGAGAGAGAAAGAGGGCTGCGTTGTCAGCCGCGCAAGGCTGCTGGAGCTCCATCCCGCTGTCAGCCTCCGGCTGCTGGAACGGATGGCAGCGGAGCTGTCCGACGTGGTCCTGACTGCCCGGCAGCGGGAGCGGCTGCTTTGGCTGGCAGAGAGCGAGGACCCGGCAGGGCGGTACAGCCTGTCCGGCGGCCTGACCGGAGGCCGGAGCTATGATGAGCTCTGGATTAGACGGGAGGAGCAGGAGGCCGGATCATTTTCCCCGGTGGTTCTGACCGCCGGAGAGAGCTGTGAGATCCCTGAGCTTGCCCTGACTGTCAGCTGTCGGGAGGAGATCTGCCCGAAGGAGCGGGAAGGAATCTGGCTGAGCGGCGGCTGGAGCGAGCTGATGATCCGACCCAGACAGGAGGGAGACCGGATCCGGCTCCCGGGACGGCCGGAAAAACGGCTGAAGAAGCTGATGATCGAGAAGAAGATCCCCAGAGAGCTGCGGGAACGGATTCCGGTCCTGATCTGCGGCGGAGAAGTTGCAGCAGTGGCCGGTCTTGGCGTCAGTGATCAATATATACCCAAAGCCGGAGAACGCGCCCGGCAGATCATATTCAAAGAGCAAAGAAAGAGAAGGGATTGACTATGTCTATGGATCGCGATATCGCAAAAGTGCTCTACACGGAGCAGCAGCTCAAACAGCGGGTAGCTGAGCTCGGCGCTGAGATCTCCCGGGACTACGCCGATAAAGATAACATTATCGTCGTTGGTATCCTCCGGGGCAGCTATATCTTTATGGCTGACCTGACCCGTTGTATCACGCTGCCCTGTCAGGTCGACTTTATGGCCCTCTCCTCCTACGGCAAGGGTACCAGCTCCAGCGGCCAGATCCAGATCAAGAAGGACCTGTCCGAGACCATCGACGGCGCCCACGTAATTATCGTGGAGGACATTCTGGACTCGGGCAATACCCTTGCCTATCTGAGCAAGATTCTGGAGTTCCGTAACGCCGCCTCCATTAAGATCTGCACCCTGCTGGACAAGCCTTCCCGCCGGGTCAAGGCCGTCTCTGCCGACTACTGCGGCTTTGTGGTTCCTGACGAGTTCGTGGTGGGATACGGTCTGGATTATGCGGAAAAGTATCGTAACCTCCCCTATATTGGCGTGCTTAAGCCTGAGATCTACTCCTGATCGAACAACCACCGGCCGACAAGCGCGCGGCGGCTGCTGCTGCGCGCTGTATGCTTTTTACCCAGCGCCCCGCCCGCGGACGGGGAAACCGAAGGAAGTGACGCAATGACTGCCAGCAAAAACAATAACCGCCGGAATATCTTCTCCTATCTGCTGATGGGACTGATCCTCTTCTCCCTCTTCAGCGCTATTCAGGACATTCTGACCGCAGCTCCTCAGGTGAGCTACAGCCGTATGGTCCAGCTCTTTCAGGACGAGCAGGTAGACGCCTTCTCCGTTCGGGACGATCAGGTGACGATGGAGCTGAAGGAGCCCATTGATGACAGCGACAGCAAGAAGGTAGCCTGCATGATCCATGACGTGGAGCTCTTCCACAAAGATCTGGGCCAGCTCATTGAGCAGCAGCGGGCAGCCGGTATTCTGAAAAACTATAATCTCTACCCTGACAGCGAGGATCCGTGGTGGGTCACTCTGGCGCCCTCGCTGCTCACTGGCCTGATGATCATCTTTGTTTTCAGCATGATGATGCGTCAGCAGGGAGGTCAGGGCGGCCCTGCCGGACAGTTCGGCAAGGCAAAGACCACCTCCAACGCCGATCCCGGAGCCAAAAAGGTCACCTTTAAGGATGTGGCCGGCGCCGACGAGGAGAAGGAAGAGCTGCAGGAAGTGGTAGATTTCCTGAAAGATCCCAATAAGTTCAACCGGCTGGGCGCCCGGATTCCCAAGGGCATCCTGCTGGTGGGCCCTCCCGGTACGGGCAAGACCCTGCTGGCCAAAGCGGTGGCCGGCGAGGCAGACGTGCTCTTCCTGTCCATCTCCGGCTCCGACTTTGTAGAACTCTACGTCGGTGTAGGCGCCAGCCGTGTCCGGGATCTCTTCGAGCAGGCCAAGAAGAGCGCTCCCGCCATTGTCTTTATTGACGAGATTGACGCTGTGGGCCGCCAGAGAGGTACCGGTCTGGGCGGCGGCCACGACGAGCGTGAGCAGACGCT
>JAFQNL010000025.1 GCA_017395935.1 Oscillospiraceae bacterium | reverse complement strand
GTTGGAGGAAACGACCTCGGAGACAACGCGGATGGAGTAGGGGAACTCTTCCACGCTGGGGATCACAGGCTCAAGAGCGCGCTCGGCCAAAGCGCCGTGACCCTTCTCGCGGCAGTTGGTGGAGCGGGCGGCACGGGCCTCGCCGGTGGAGTAGGCGGGGAAGTTGTAGTGGTGCATATAGCGCTTGGTGTCCTCTTCCCAGATGGTATCCAGCTTCTGGCAGGCAGCCAGAGTGTTCAGGGTGCAGATGGACAGAACCTGAGTCTGACCGCGGGTGAACAGGCCGGAGCCGTGGACCTTGGGCAGAACAGCCACCTCAGCGGCCAGAGGACGGATCTCGTTCTGGGCGCGGCCGTCCACACGATGGCCTTCCAGCAGCCAGGCCTTGACGATCTTCTTCTGGAACTTGTAGGTGATCTCTTCCAGATACTTGTCCATCTCGGGATACTCTTCCAGGAAGAGCTCGTGCCAGTGGTCAATCAGCTTGTCCCAACGGGCCTCGCGGACGTTCTTGTCATCGGTGTCCATAGCGGCCTTGGCCTCGTCCATGGTAGCCTCGACGATCTTGTCAAACAGCTCCTGATCGAAGTCAGCATGGGGATAGTCAAACTTCTCCTTGCCGATCTCGGCCACCATCTGGTTGATCAGCTTGATCTGCTTCTGGATCTCGGTAAAGGCCTTGGCAATACCCTCAAACATGATCTCGTCGGGGATCTGGTCGGCGCCGGCCTCGATCATGACGATCTTCTTCTCAGTAGCCACCACGGTGGTAGCCATCTGGGTCTTGTGGCTCTGCTCCTGAGTGGGGTTAAAGACGATCTCGCCGTCCACATAGCCCACGTTCAGGCAGCCCACGGGGCCATTCCAGGGAATGTCGGAGATAGCCAGAGCGGCAGAGGTGCCGATGGTAGCGGCCACTTCGCTGGAGCAGTCACGGTCAACGGACAGGACGGTAGCGGTGATGGCCACGTCGTTGCGGAAGTCAGAGGGGAAGAGGGGACGGATGGGGCGGTCAATGCAGCGGCCGGCCAGAACGGCAGGCAGGCTGGGACGGCCCTCACGGCGCATGAAGGAGCCGGGGATGCGGCCCACAGCGTACAGCTTCTCCTCAAAGTCAACGCTCAGAGGGAAGAAGTCGATGCCGTCACGAGGACGGGAGGCGGCGGTAGCGGTGACCAGAACGGTGGTCTCGCCATAGGTGACGACGACAGCGGCGTTGGCCAGCTCAGCCACCTTACCCACTTCCAGCTTCAGGGGGCGGCCGCACAGGTCCATCTCGTAGCACTTATAGTTGGGGAACTGGCGATGCTTAATGATGGTAGACATGGTTGTTTGTCCTCCTTTTTGATTTTATTTGTTGACAGAGGACTCTTTTTAGCACTTGAATCCACGCTCCCGCCCAGCTGTGCCGGAGGGCAGATTCAACTGCTAAAAGAGGATAATCCTCTGTCTGGGACGGATTTTACCATACCCGGAAAAAGGGTGGCGTCTCGGGACGCCACCCTTTCAGGAAAAACTTACTTACGGATACCCAGCTTGGCAATGATAGCACGATAGCGCTCGATGTCCTTCTTGGCCAGATAGTCCAGCAGACGGCGGCGCTTACCGACCATCTTCAGCAGGCCACGACGGGAGTGGTTGTCCTTCTTGTGGACCTTCAGGTGCTCGGTGAGCTCCTTGATGCGGGCGGTCAGGATAGCGATCTGGACCTCGGGGGAACCGGTGTCGCTTTCATGGGTGCGGTTAGCCTCGATAACGGCAGTCTTGTCTTCCTTACGGATCATGGTAATTTCCACCTTTCAAATTCATTTCCCTGCAGCTGAGTGACAGGCCGGTGAATCCGGAGCGTTGCTCCGTGTGTCCCGAAACTAAGCCTGCGGGATGCGCATTCACGCGCCAGATTACTTTATCATACTTTCTCCCCGCTGTAAAGAGGATCTTTTCCCCTTTTTTCACTTTTTTCTCCCTCTAAAACGAAAGACCGGGCTATTTCCCGGTCTCCGAAAGATATTTGTGCATTTCGTCGATCCCGATCCCAAAATTTTGTAAATAATTTGTTATGGAATCGTTTTCGATTTTTCTTGCAATTTCTTTTTTTCTGGCATAAAATATCTTCAGGGACAGGAGCTCCGGATTCGCAGCCGCGTCTCCAACAACGAGTTCCCTTCTCTATCAAAGCGTCTGAGTGCATGGCTCAGGCGCTTTTGCTTTTTCTTTTCTCCGGGTGGTCCGCTGTTCCCCGGCGGATCAGGCAGACATCATAGAGATCCTCGCACCGGCCGGCGGCCCGGATGGCCGCCTGAAGCCGGCCGGAGGGTTGACTGATCCCCTCCAGCTGGCGAAGAAACCAGCCGGCAGCCTCATGATGCCGGGCTCCGGCCACTACCGCTCCCCGGTAGGGGTCCACTCCCGCGTCCACAATGGTACTGCCCAGCGGAAGATAGGCCCGCACCTTTTCCGACCGCCAGCGGCGCATCCGGAGGATTTCAGCGATCCGGTCCACAGCGGCGCCCCTTCCTTACAGCAGCACCATCTGCAGCCAGAAGGCGCAGCTCAGGCCGATCATGGACAGGGCGGCGGCCAGATCGGGCAGCAGGTTGGCCGCGCCGTATTCCCGCTTCTGGCGGCGCTTTCTGCGGTGCTTTTCCAGCGGGTCTGCCTTTGCCTGGCAGATCGGGAAGTGGATCACGTCGGGTCTGGACTGAGGGTCGTCGAGGTAATAAAGTTCCTGTCTCTTGGCTGCGTACGGTCTGGTCATGATCTGTTCCTCCTTCGAACGTCTAGGTTGACTGGAGTATAACAGATGCTCAGTCCCAAAAAACGGACTTTTCAAACAAATGTTCTATTTCCTTCGAACAAAAGGCCGGGTCCTCTGCTCCGCTGGGCTAGGGACCCGGTCTATTGGACTGTTTTCTGTTCAGCCGTCTTCCTGTTCGCCCCGGAAGAGCAGCTCCACCTCGGTACCTACGCCCAGCTCACTGCTCAGGCGGATTTCGATCTTCTGGCGGGCGGCGGCGTTCTTTACAATAGACAGGCCAAGGCCGGTACCGCCGATGGACTTGGAGTGGCTCTTGTCCACCCGGTAGAAGCGCTCAAAGACCCGGCTCTGATCCTCTTTGGGAATTCCAATACCGGTGTCGGAGACGGTCAGCCGGGTCAGACCGCCCATTCGGTCCAGCAGGACACGGACGCTGCCTCCCCGGCGGTTGTACTTGATGGCATTGTCACAGAGGTTCAGGATGATCTCCCGGACCAGACGCTGGCTGCACCGGACGATCAGTCGTTCTCCCCGGAGCTCCAGATCCACGTCCATCCGCCCGGCCTGCGGCCTGAGGCGCTGGAGTACGTCCACAGAGAGCTGGTAGAGGTCCACCGGCTCCTGATCCAGCTGGGCGTTGTAGTCCTCCAGCTGGGAGAGCTGGATAATATCGCCCACCAGCCGCTGCAGCCGCTGAGCCTCGTCGTAGATGGTGCCGGCAAAGCGTTTCACATCCTCAGGTCGGGCAATATCCTCCCGGATGATCTCGGCGTAGCCGGAGATGGAGGTAAGTGGGGTTTTGAGCTCATGGGAGACGTTGGCGGTAAACTCCCGCTGAAGCCGGTCCTGACGCTCATGCTCGTGGATCAGCAGATCCATCTGATGCTGAAGCTGCCGGTTCTGGGCATTGATTCGCTGAACCAGCGGCCGGAGCTCGGGATAGATTTTGCCGTCGTCCGGATGGTCCAGGTCAATGGTGTCCAGCGGTCTGACCAGACGGATACTCATGGTCCAGGCAAGGCCCAGAGAGAGAGCCAACGCCAGCAGCATAATAATTCCAATCTCCCAGCGCAGGTCCCAGACCAGATTCACCGCTGTAGCCACCGTATTGGACAGACGGAGAACGGTCCCGTCCTCCAGCAACAGGGCATAGTTGAGCGTATTGGTCGACAGCGTGTCCGAGTAGCGGCTGGTCATGCCCCAGCCCCGTTCCCGGGCTTGAAGGACCTCCTGCCGCTGGTTATGGTTTTCCATCGTCGCGGCGTCCACCTGACTGTCATAGAGAACGGTGCCATCCTCGGCGATCCAGGTGACCCGATGGTACTTATCCTTGTCGGTGCCCTGAAGAAAGTCGACTCCGTACTCCTCCACCGCCCGGCTCAGATATTTGCCCTCCTGCTCCAGCTGCTTCTGTACCTGCCCGTCCAGATAGGTCTGAAGGGCGGACAGCGTTACGGAAAAGCAGGCGATAAAGACGATCAGCGCGCAGGCCAGAATCCGCAGAAAGAGTTTACGTTTCATCTCTTTCTCTCCGGATCCGATAGCCGACGCCCCGGACAGTCTCGATTTCCTCACCCGACTGGCCCAGTTTCTGCCGGAGGGTGCGGATATGCACATCCAGTGTCCGGCTCTCTCCCTGGAAGGCGTAGCCCCAGACCTCCTGAATCAGGCTGTCCCGGGCGATTACCTGCCCCTTCTTCTTCATGAGCAGCCAGAGCAGTTCAAACTCCTTCCGGGTCAGCGTCACCTCTTCTCCGGCTGACAGAACCAGCCGCTTGTCCGGCCAGAGGCTGATCTCGCCGGCCCGGAGGCAGTTCTCCTGACTGCGGGGCACACTCCGCCGAAGCAGAGCCCGGACCCGGGCGGTCAGTTCCATCATACCAAAAGGCTTGGTCAGATAGTCGTCGGCGCCCAGATCCAGTCCAACCACTTTGTCATACTCGCTGTCCTTTGCGGTGAGCATCATAACAGGGATGGAAGCAGTCCGCTCGTCGGCGCGGAGCTTTCGGAGGATATCAAGCCCGCTCTCCTCCGGGAGCATAATATCCAGCAGGATCAGATCGGGCCATTGCTCCGTCAGCGCGCTCCACAGCTCACAGGGCAGACTTAGACCCCGGGCGGTCAGATCGGAGCGGTTGAGGGTATAGACCACCAATTCCCGGATATTGGCATCATCTTCGAGAAAATAGATCATAGCATTCACACAATGGGGAGCGTGGGGTCCTTGGACTTCTTGCCCAGGACCACGTTGGTCTGCTTCAGTTCCATCTTCCGGACCATAAAGCCGGGGATGCCGGAGGCCGAGAAGAGCTGGTTGACGGCGGTATTCAGGTAGGGATACAGGGCGTCGTAGGCGGCTACATGGACTTCTTTCTTATCCTCGTCGCTCAGCACATCCCGGCAGGCAAAGGCGCCCTCCAGCGTCACCGAGGCAGAGAAGGCCTGCTGCTCGCTCTTGTCCTCAAAGCTCTGATAGACAGTGGCCACGCAGCGCTTGCCGTCGGGGGCAAAGCGGACGCTGAAGTTGAAATTGCTCTTGAGCTGGAGCTGGCCCAGCGATCTGGTCTCGTTTCTCAGATGGACTTCTTTCGTCCGCTGATGGATCAGTTGGATATTGGCCATGACGGCATTCCTCCTGTTATTGGCTCTCCCGCTGCCGGCTCTTGACCGGCAGGGTAAGGATAAAGGTATTCCACCCCTCCGGGTCCGACCGGGCCCAGAGTTTGCCCCGGTGCTCTTCGGCAATGGCCCGGGCGATAGCAAGGCCCAGACCGAAGCCCTCGCTGGAGCGGGCGCTGTCAGAGCGGTAGAAGCGGTCAAAGATCCGGTCCAGTTCCTGTTCCGGAATGGGCTGACCGGGATTGGTCACCTCCAGCCGAAGGTACCTCCCCTCATAGGACAGCCTGAGTGTAATCGTCCCGCCTGTTTGAGCATATTTTACACCGTTATCCAGCAGGATGTCCAGCAAATGACGCAGTTTTCCTTCCTCGCCCCAGAGCTTTTGTCCCGGAACAACCTGAGAGCAGTCCAGCGTCAATCCCGCCTCAAAGGCGGCCGCTTCGAACATGAGCGCCTCCGTCTGGACCAGATCAGAGAAGTCCAGCTCCCGGAAGGGAGCCTCCCGGCGCTCTTCGTCCTCGCTCCGGGCCAGCGTCAGCAGCTGCTCGGTGAGCTGGCGCATCTGCTCTCCGCCGGCGCGGATATTGGCCAGCCACCGCTGGTCCCGGAGGGGGAGATCCCGGCTGTTTCGCTCCATCAGTTCGGCATTGGACAGAATAACGGTCAGGGGAGTCTTGAGCTCGTGGGAGGCGTCAGAGACGAACCGGCGCTGCTGCTCCCACGCCCGCTGGACGGGGGCTACCGCCCAGCCGGCCAGTGCCATCGCGGCAAAGAAGAAGACAATCAGCACTCCTCCTCCCACCAGAAGGGCATTGGCCACAGCCTGATGCAGGGTACTGCGCTCATAAGAGACATCTACAAAGGCCAGCCGCCAGCCCTCGGGGCAGGCCCGCTTCAGATAGCGGAAGCTGAACTCCTCCAAAAGCCCCTGCTCTCCCGGCTGATCCAGAGCGGCGTTGATGGCCTTGAGCAGCAGATCCCGATCGTTCATATCGTAGAACAGGCTGTCTGTCAGCTCGGCACCTCCGTCCGGCCGGATGAGCACGGCAAAGTAGGGCAGTGTAACCTCCTGACTGCCCATCTCCCAGCCGGGCGTCTCCTCCCGGTCTATGACCCGCCGGAGTACAGAGATGCTGTCCTCCGCCAGCGCGTCCCGGGTGGTAGCGATAAAAAAGCCGGTTACAGTAACGAGGACAAGGGCCGCCAGCAGCATGGAGATCAGAACAAATTTCCAGCGCAGCTTTTTAATCATCCCTTTACCTCCAGTCGATAGCCCACCGTCCGCAGGGTCCGGATAGCGACCGTGCTGGACAGGTAGGCAAGTTTTTTCCGCAGGAAGGAGATGTAGACCTCCACATTGTTCTCCTCCCCTTCACCGGGCCAGAGAAGGCGCAGGATCTCCTCCTTGGAAAGGGGCTGATCTCCCCAGCGAAGGAGAAGTGTCATCAGCTCACCCTCCTTCCGGCTCAGCCGGACCGATCTGGCCCCGCAGAGCAAGGTCCCCGTCTCCGGCCGGAAGGACAAGTCCGCCCACTGGAGCCCTTCAGGCTGCTGCCGGTCCTGTCGGCGGCTCAGCGCCCGCAGGCAGGCCAGCAACTCCCGATTAGAAAAGGGCTTGGTCAGATAGTAGTCAGCTCCGCTGTCCAGTCCGGACACCTTGTCGTCCACGCTGCTCAGAGCGGTCAGCAGCAGAACAGGGGTATTCACCCCCCGCCCCCGCAGACTCCGGAGCAGCGAGATCCCGTCCAGTCCGGGCAGCATTACATCCAGAACAATCACATCAAAGCCGCCCCGCTCGGCCAGAGCAAGGCCGCTGAGCCCATCGTGGGCAACTGCCGGCTCGTCACCCTGCAGCTGGACCAGATCGGCGATGGTCTGCGCCAGGATAGGCTCGTCTTCTACAATGAGGATCCGCATATCTTCCTCCTCCGGCCGAATCGGGCGGCCGGTCCCGTTTGCGTCATGTATTTTCTCCGGACGCGGCGGTCAAGTTTCATTCATGCCGGCGCTTCCCTCCCGCTCCAGCCAGAAAATGAGAGCGGCAAGGTCGGCCGGGCTGACGCCGGAGATCCGGGACGCCTGTCCCAGATTGAGGGGACGGATCTTATCCAGCTTCTGCCGGGCCTCCAGACGAATGGAGGCAATGGAGAGATAGTCTGCCCCTTCCGGCAGGCGCCGCTCCTCCATCCGCTGAAATTCCCGGATCTGCCGGGTCTGACGCTGGATATAGCCGTCATATTTCAGTCGGATCTCCACCTGCTCCCGGACCAGCCGGTCCAGCGTGGGACGCTCCGGGTCAAAGGGTGCCAGGTCGTCATAGCTGATCCGGGGCCGCCGGATCAGCGCCGAAAGCCGGGCTCCGTTGGCCGGAAAGGCTTCCCCTTTGGACTGCATAAACTCCCGCAGAGCCGGACTGGGCGAGGCGCCGGTATGTTCCAGCCGCTCCAGCTCCCGCTCCACCGCCTCATACTTGGCCTGCACCTGCTCATAGCGCGCTCTGGAGACCAATCCCAGCTCGTAGCCGATTCCGGTCAGGCGCTGGTCGGCGTTGTCCTGACGCTGGATGAGCCGGTACTCCGTTCGGGAGGTCATCATCCGGTAGGGCTCGTTGGTCCCTTTGGTCACAAGGTCGTCGATCAGTACGCCGATATAGCCCTGATCCCGGGAGAGGATCAGAGGCGCTCTGCCCTGCAGCTTAAGGGCGGCGTTGACGCCGGCCACAAAGCCCTGCACCGCCGCCTCCTCATAGCCGGAGGAGCCGTTGAACTGGCCGGCGCCATAAAGGCCCCGGATCTTCTTGGTCTCCAGTGTGGGCAGCAGTTCGGTGGGATCCACGCAGTCATACTCAATCGCATAGGCCACCCGGGTCATCTCCGCCTGCTCCAGACCGGGCAGGGTATGGAGCATCTGGATCTGCACGTCCTCAGGCAGCGAGGAGGAAAAGCCCTGGATATACAGCTCCTCCGTATTGAGCCCCATGGGCTCGACAAAGATCTGATGCCGGTCCTTGTCTGCGAAGCGGACCACCTTATCCTCAATGGAGGGGCAATAGCGGGGTCCTACACCATGGATGACGCCGGAAAAGAGGGGGGAGCGGTGGAGATTGGCCCGGATCACGTCATGGGTCTTTTCATTCGTATAGGTCAGGTAGCAGACCGCCTGATTCTCCGGCGCCTCTTCCGTCTGGAAGGAGAAGGGAACCCGGTCCTCGTCTCCCCGCTGGATCTCCATTTTGGAGAAGTCCACGCTCCTCCGGTTGACTCGGGGAGGCGTGCCCGTCTTGAAGCGGCGGATGGAAAGGCCCAGCTTCAGCAGACTGTCGGTCAGCGGCAGCGCAGCCTGCAGACCGTCGGGGCCGCTGACCTGATCCACCTCGCCCACGATGGTCCGGCCGCCCAGGAAGGTGCCGGTGGCCACGATGGCCGCCCGCACTTCATAGATGGCGCCGCTCCGGGTCCGGACACCGGTGACCCGGTCCTCTTCGGTAAGAATATCAGTGATCTCCGCCTGACGGAGGGAGAGATTCTCCTGAAGCTCCAGCGTATGCTTCATGACCTCCTGATATTTTCTCCGGTCGGCCTGCGCCCGCAGGGACCAGACCGAAGGGCCCTTGCCCCGGTTAAGCAGCCGATACTGGATACAGGCCTTGTCCGCCGCGCGGGCCATCTCTCCACCCAGTGCGTCCAGCTCCCGGACCAGATGTCCCTTGCCGGTTCCGCCGATGGCCGGATTGCAGGGCATATTGCCCACTGCATCCAGATTGACGGTAAAGCAGACCGTCCGAAGCCCCATGCGGGCGGCGGCCAGCGCCGCCTCGATACCGGCATGGCCGGCGCCAATGACGGCAATATCAAATCTTCCTGCCAGATAGTCCATTGGGCGATCCCTCCTGTAGGGAAAAGTAAAAATTCATTAAAAGTTATTTTAACACGTTCTAAAACCTTGGGCAACTCTGTTGACCCGATTCGGACAAATCAGTATACTTTCCTTAGAATATCTCCTCCCGGAAAGGAAGCTCTGCCCTATGAAACGGATCCTCTCTCTCCTTCTGGCCCTCTGTCTGGCACTGGCCTGCTCCGGCTGCGGCCTGCGCTCCCCGGAGGAGCGTCAGCTCATGCGCAGCCAGCTGGATTACGCCAAAGAGGCCCCCTCCATCGACAGCTTTAACTACGCTCTGAACGACGGCAGCCGGCTGGAGCCCTTCCAGCTCTATACCGCCGATCAGGTCACGGTCACTCTGCTGGGCGTCCACGAAACCCCAGACGACTACCGGGTAGCCCTCCGGCTGGAAAACAACAGTCAGGACTGGTATTCCTTCCACTGCGGCTCCTGCACCATTGACCGCTGGTCGGTGATGGGCTCGCTCTACGAGCAGGTCTGTCCCGGCGGTGTGGTGGACGCCGATGTGGTATTGTATAAGTCAGACTATCCCCAGGCGGCCGGCCCGGTCTGCCGGATGGATCTGGAGCTCTCCTGCGCCACCACCGGCGATGACGGCTACCACGAATTTGAAGCCAGCCTGGAGCTCCGGGATCCCGCTCAGGCTCAGGAGCCGGAGCTGCTCCCTCTGCTGGAGGATCCCGGTTATCTGATCTCTCTTCTGGACACCCGGGAGACCGACTACGGTCTGGTCATTGATCTGGCCGTGGAAAACACGGGGGATCGCTATCTCTCCCTGTACGCCGACGAGTCCTCTCCGGTCATCAACGGCCAGCAGACCTATCTCACCCTCTGGTCCTCGGTCTGGCTGGATCCGGGCTCCCGGAGCGTCATGTCTCTGGAGATGGACTGGATGGAGCTGGCCGAGCTGGATATCCACGGTCTGAAGGAGCTGGAGTCCTTCTCTCTGGAGCTGAGTCTGGACCGGAGCGGCGTCTCCGAGCACATAACGCTGGAGCTGGACAAGGAGGAGCTGGCTCCGCCGGCCCTTTGAGAGGAGGCATCTCTTTCCCATGAAGATTGAACATATCGCCCTTTACGCCAGAGATCCGGAAACCGTTCGGGACTTCTTCCTGCGCTATTTCGGCGCCCACAGCGGGCCGCTCTATCGCAATCCCCGGACCGGCTTCCGCTCCTATTTTCTCTCCTTCGATTCCGGCGCCCGGCTGGAGGTGATGAATCGGCCGGACATGACCGATCCGGAAAAAGGCCCCGCCCGGACCGGCTATATCCATCTGGCCTTCAGCGTGGGCAGCGCCCGGGAAGTGGACGAGCTGACCGACCGGCTCCGGGCGGACGGCTACCGGGTGCTCAGCGGCCCCCGAACCACCGGCGACGGCTACTACGAGAGCTGCGTTCTCGGTCCGGAAGACAATCAGATTGAAATCACCGTGTAAAAACAGCGCAAAAACGGCGGAAAGGAGAGCCTTTCCGCCGTTTTCTTTTTTCTTACCAGACCAACGTGGCAAAATAATCCTCAGGGGTTTCGGCCCGGCGGATCTGCTCCACGCTGCCATCCTCTCTCAGCAGTAGTTCTGCCGAGCGGAGACGGCCATTATAATTATATCCCATGGAAAATCCGTGGGCACCGGTGTCATGGATGACCAAAAGATCTCCCTTTTCAATTTCCGGAAGCATCCGGTCGATGGCAAATTTATCGTTGTTTTCACACAGAGCGCCCACCACATCGTACATATGATCGCAGGGCGCCTCCTCCTTACCGGACACGGTAATATGGTGATAGGCCCCGTACATGGCAGGCCGCATCAGATTGGCCGCGCAGGCGTCCACGCCGATATACTCCTTATAGGTATGCTTCTCGTGGATCGCGGTGGTGACCAGATGTCCGTTGGGCGCCAGCATGAAGCGGCCCAGCTCGGTGAAGATATCCACATCTCCCATGCCGGCGGGAACCAACACCTCTTCGTAGGCCTGCCGGACCCCCTGTCCGATCTGGGCGATATCGTTGGCCGGCTCCTCCGGCCGGTAGTCTACACCCACTCCTCCGGAGAGGTTGATAAAGCTGATCCGGCAGCCGGTCTCCGTCTGAAGCTGGACAGCCAGCGTAAACAGTTCCCGGGCCAGAGCGGGATAGTACTCATTGGAGACAGTGTTGGAGGCCAGAAACGCGTGGAGTCCAAACTCCTCCGCCCCCATTCCCTTCAGTTTCCGGAAGCCCTCAAAGAGCTGATCCCGGGTAAAGCCATACTTGCTCTGACCGGGGTTGCCCATGACCTGAAACCCTTCCTTGCTCCGACCCAGCCGGAAGGTGCCGCCGGGATTGTAGCGGCAGGAGATCCGCCGGGGAATATAGCCGATGGTCTGGCGGAGAAAGTCAATATGGGTGAAATCGTCCAGATTGATGGTGGCCCCCAGTCTGGCAGCCAGCAGATATTCCTCCGCGGGGGTCTCGTTGGCCGAGAACATGATCTGCCGGCCGGAAAAACCGCAGCGCTCTGCCATCATCAGCTCGGTCAGACTGGAGCAGTCCACGCCGCAGCCTTCCTGCTTGAGCAGTTTGAGAATGGCCGGCGTAGGCGTCGCCTTGACGGCGAAGTATTCGCGGAACCCCGGATTCCAGTCAAACGCTTTGTGCAGCGACCGGGCGGTCCGGCGGATTCCGGCCTCGTCATAGAGATGGAAGGGGGTGGGATAGCGCTCCTGAATGGCCCGGAGCTGAGCGAGGGTGACAAAGGGAGTCTTTTTCATGACAGGTACCTTCTTCTTTCGGTTTGCTCCCCTATAGTATACACTTTTTCCCCCGAGCGCAACTGCTCCTTTTTCCTCTGGAGAAAGGAAGGGAGATTTTTCCCGACAAGTCCGAATTTTTTAAGGCAATCCGCGCTCAGAATTCAAAATTTTATGGCGTCCTCCATGTCACTTTCACCAACAAAAGCGAGCTCCCGTCTGTTTTTTCCGTCAACTACGCTGAAATCTTCCGCAAAAATTACGGAACAAAGGGCCTTTCATTGACATTATATACCTTTATTACTAAAATATCTGTTAATCTGATTTGGAAAAGTGTGCTTTTTCCAGCCAGAGAGATGAGGAGAAAGGAAGAAAACACAATATGGAAGCATTCAGCAATTTGATGACCCAGATTGACGATCTGGTCTGGGGCGTCCCTCTGATCGTATTGATCATCGCCTGCGGCGTCTGGCTGACGATCCGGACCGGTTTCGTGCAGGTGTTTCATCTGGGCAAGGCCCTGAAGTATATGTTCCAGAACGAGGAGGACGGCGTAGGTGAGGTCACCTCCTTCGGTGCCCTGTGCACCGCCCTCTCGGCTACCATCGGTACCGGCAACATCGTCGGCGTTGCCTCTGCCATCGCCGCCGGCGGCCCCGGCGCTCTGCTGTGGATGGAGGTAGCCGCCTTCTTCGGTATGGCCACCAAGTACGCCGAGGGTATGCTGGCCGTCAAGTACCGTGAGATCGACGCCGACGGCCATACGCTGGGCGGCCCCTTCTACTATATCGAGAAGGGCATGGGCAAGAACTGGAAGTGGCTGGGCAAGCTGTTTGCCCTGTTCGCTGTTCTGGCCGGCGCCCTGGGTATCGGCACCATCACCCAGATCAACGGCATCACCTCCGCCGCTGAGAATTTCTTTGACCCCAACAAGTCCAATGTCCTGTTCACCATCGGCTCCGGTGAAGACGCGCTGGCCATCACTCTGACCACCGTTATCGTCGGTCTCGTGGTCACCGTGGCCGCCGCTCTGGTTATTATCGGCGGCATTAAGCGGATCGCCAAGGTCTCCGAGGTTGTTGTCCCCTTCATGGCCGTCATCTATATCCTCTGCGGCCTGACCATTATCCTCACCAATCTGGAGGCTGTTCCCGGCGCCTTCTATCAGATCTTCGTGGGCGCCTTTGATCCCAAGGCCGTAGCCGGCGGTATCGTCGGTATCACCGTGAAGGTGGCCATCCAGAAGGGCGTCGCCCGGGGTATCTTCTCCAACGAGGCCGGCCTGGGCTCCGCTCCTATCGCCGCTGCCGCCGCTCAGACCAAGGATCCCGTCCGTCAGGGTCTGGTCACCATGACCGGCACCTTTATCGACACCATCATCGTCTGCACCATGACCGGTCTGGCCATCATCATCTCCGGCGCATGGGCTCCCGAGCTGGGTCTGGAGGGCGCCGCCATTACCATGTACGCCTTCCAGAACGCGCTGCCCTTCCCTCAGGCCGTCAGCTCCTTCCTGCTGATGATCTGCCTGATGTTCTTTGCCTTCACTACCATTCTGGGCTGGGACTACTACGCCGAGCGCTGCCTGGAGTACCTGTCTGACCGGAATATGAAGGCTGTCAAGATCTATCGCTGGATCTATATCGCCGCCGTCTTTGTGGGCCCCTACCTGACCGTCTCCGTGGTCTGGTGTATCGCCGATATCTTCAACGGCCTCATGGCGTTCCCCAATATTATCGCCCTGCTGGCCCTGTCCGGCATCGTAGGCAAGGAGACTCGGGACTATTTCGCCAGAAAAAAGGCAGAAAATTGACCCATCTCCCACTTTGAACCTTCTATCGCTTCAAAATCCCCCAGCGGGAGTTCGGCTGTTCATGGCCGGGCTCCCGCTCTCTTTTTCTCCCCGACTCCGTTTCCATCTGAGAAGTGAAAAAAATTCTCACCGGAATCGTTTTTCATCTGGATTTTCATCCTTCTGTGTGCTACACTGATCAGGCTACCACAATACTATTTATGGCAGGTATCTGGATATGGATTTACTGAAACAGAAACAATGGTTCGACTCGGCCGAATTTGACCGGCAGTTCTTCTGCGATGAGCCTCTGGGCGCCTTCCCCTCTCCTCAGGGCACCGTCTTCCGGCTTTGGTCCCCTGCGGCCAGCGCCGTCACCCTCCGTATTTTTGCCGCCGGCAACGGCGGTCAGCCTCTGCGGCAGATTCCGCTGACCATGTCGGACCGGGGCCTTTGGGTCTGGGAGACCGAGGAGAATCTCAGCGGCCGCTACTATGACTATCTGGTCACCGCCGCCGACGGCGTGGAGCGGGCCTCCGGCGACCCCTGGGCCCGGGCAGCCGGCGTCAACGGGCTGCGGAGCATGGTGATCGACCTTGCCTCCACCGATCCGGCAGGCTGGCAGGAGGACAAGGCTCCCCCTCTGGCCGATGAGCAGATTATCTGCGAGACCAGCGTCAAGGACTTCTCCTGGGATCCCCGCGGCGGCTTTGCCGAGGAGGACCGGGGCCGCTACACCGCCTTCTGCCGGGAGGGGACCACGCTGGATAACGACGGTCTCCATCCCACCGGCATCGACTACCTTAAGTCTCTGGGCGTCACCCATATCCAGCTCATGCCCGTCTACGATTTCGGCTTCACCGACGAGGCCGGTCCCCGGGAGCAGTATAACTGGGGCTATGACCCGGTAAACTACAACGTGCCCGAGGGTTCCTACTCCTCCGACCCCTATCACGGCGAGGTCCGGATCCGGGAACTGAAGCAGGCCATTGCCTCCCTGCATAAAAACGGCTTCCGGGTGATCATGGACGTGGTCTATAACCACACCTTCGATCTGGATACCCCCCTGTGGCTCTCCGCCCCTTGGTACTTCCATCGCCAGAAGGCCGACGGCAGCCCCTCCAACGGCTCCGCCTGCGGCAACGACGTGGCTACCGAGCGGAGCATGTGCAGCCACTATATCCGCCAGTCCGTCCTCTACTGGTGCGAGGAGTATCATATGGACGGCTTCCGGTTCGATCTGATGGGCCTTATGGACACCAAGCTGCTCAACGATATTCAGGCCGATCTGGACGCCCGCTTCGGTGTGGGCGAAAAGCTGCTCTACGGTGAGCCCTGGTCCGCCGGAGCCACCGATTGCCGCCCCGGCACCCTGCTGGGCACCAAGGAGAATCTGAAGAAGCTGGATCGGCGGATCGGCGCCTTCTGTGACTCCACCCGTGATCTGGTCAAGGGCGGTCTCTCCGGCCCCGAAGCCGTAGGCTTTGTCAACGGCGGCCACTTCTCCGCCGGCGCGCTGGCCAAATGCGTCACCGGCTGGGCCGGACAGGAAGGGGATGTCTTCCAGGCGCCCTCCCAGACCATCACCTATCTCTCCTGCCACGACGATTGGACCCTTTGGGATAAGCTGGTCTTTACCCTGGACCCTGACCGGGACTTTGCCGCCCGGAAGGAGTCGGTGCTGACTGCCAGCCGTCTGGCCGCCGCTATCAACTTCTGCTGCCAGGGCAGAGTCTTCTTCCTCTCCGGCGAGGAGTTCGGTCGGACGAAGTTGGGCGAGAAGAACAGCTATCGCTCCTCTCCCGAGATCAACAAGATTGACTGGCACCGGGCCTGGACCAACCAGCCTCTGGCCGACTATTACCGTGGCCTGATCGCCCTGCGCAAGCAGCTGCCCGGTCTGAAGGACAAGTCTCCCTCCGCCCATTGCCGCCTGCGTCTGGCCAAGGATCTGGCGCCGGGCTGCGCCGCTCTGCTGCTGGATAACCGGGGCGGAGAGAGCAGATGGGATGAGCTGATCCTGATTTATAATGTATCCGACCAGCGCCGCGAGGCCAATCTCCCTGAAGGCCAGTGGCAGACGCTGGCTGACGGCCAGTCCAGCTTCCTCTGGAAGCAGGCGCGCGTGCTCACCGGCAAGACCGAGATTCCCGCCGGTTCCTGCCTCATTCTGGGCAAACTGTCTGGCCAGAACAAATGACCTTTTTCAGCCCGGACTGCTCCCGAAAGGGGAGCTGTCCGGGCCTTTTCCTGTCGTTTTCCCACTTTTTAGCCCATATAGCGTTACCGAAACCGTTATTCCGGAACAAGTTGACCGTTTTTCTCACTTCTTGTTTATTGACGGCCGGCCTGAAATAGACTATACTCTTAACTGGCGCTACTTTTCCAAATGAAAATAGCGAAAGTCTGCCACTGATTTCATCGGATCCGCCGGAGCCCCGGGCTTCGGACGGCCGTATTAAGGATGAGGATCGTATGAAGTTTTTATACGGCAAGCAGGACTTGCGCTCTCTGGAGCGGGCGCAGGAGAGCTGCTTTTTGCTGACCAACGGTCTGGGCGGCTATCTCTCCCAGACAGTTTCTTACTCTGCTCCCCGGGCCGATCAGGGCCTGCTGGTAGCGGCAGTGAAGGCGCCCAACGAGCGCGTTTCGCTGGTTCACCGAATGAGCGAACAGCTGACAGTGGGACAGGACCGGTTCTGGCTCTCCTCTCAGGCGTTTGCCGACGGCAGAGCCGCCGAGGACGGCTGGCGGCATCTGAGCAGCTTCACCTATGAGCATCTGCCCTGCTGGCGCTATCAGGCCGGCGGAGTGACCGTTACCCGGCGCTGCGCCATGGCCTACGGTGAGAACACCTCCGCCATCCTCTATTCCATTGAAAATCACGCGAAGCTCCCCTGCACGCTGACCCTTCGCCCCCTCTTCAAGTTTGATACCAAGGAAAAGGCTCTGACCACCGGCCACGAGATGACCCATCAGGGCACTCTGGTCTCGGCCAACGGCTATGCCCTTCGGATCCTTACCGACGGAGCGCTGGAAGGACTGGAGAGTGAATGGGAGATCCTCGATTACTCCGAGGACGCCAAGGACGGCCGTCCGGACAAGGGCGTGGCGGGCAGCTGTCTGCGGATCTGCCGGACCGTTCAGCCCGGACAGCAGTGCCGACTGGAAGTGGTCTTCACCCTTCACGAGACCGCTCTGCCGGCGCAGGAGATCTGGGAACACGCGCAAAACCGCCTCTTCCAGCTGGAAAAGAGCTGCGGCTTTGACCATCCCGTGGCCCGGCAGCTGGCGGTCAGCGCCGATGCTTATATTGCCCGCCGGGACTCCACCGGCGGCAAGACCATTCTGGCCGGCTATCCTCTCTTCAGCGACTGGGGCCGGGACACCATGATTGCGCTGCCCGGCTGCGTGCTGGCCACCGGCCGGTACGAAGAGGCCCGGAGCATCCTGCGCACCTTCCTGGCCTACGAAAAGGACGGTCTGGTTCCCAACCTCTTCCCCGAGGGCGAGGCCCAGCCCATGTATAATACGGTGGATGCCGCTCTGCTGCTCATTGACTGCGTCTGGCAGTATATCCGGCGGACCGGGGATCTGGACTTTGCCCGGGAAGCCTGGCCGGTGATGGAGCGCATTATCGCCTGCTATCGAGCGGGCACCCACCACTCTATCGGCATAGATGCCGACGGTCTGATCTACGCCGGCGGCGGTTTGGATCAGGTAACCTGGATGGATGTCTGCGTTCAGGGCATCCTGCCCACCCCCCGCCACGGCAAGCCGGTGGAGATCAACGCCTACTGGTACAACGCCCTGCGGGTCATGGAGGCTCTGGCACAGGAGCTGGCCGAGGACGGCCGGGACTACGGTCAGCTGGCGGCGCTGGTAGCTGACAGCTTTGTAAAGGCCTTCTATATGGAGGACAAGGGCTATCTCCGGGATGTGATCTCGGGGACAAAGGCCGACGAGCAGCTTCGCTGCAACCAGATCTGGGCGGTCTCCATGTCCTTCACCATGCTCTCCCCCCGTCAGGAAGCGGAGGTAGTGGAAACCGTTCTCCGACACCTTCACACCCCCTGCGGCCTGCGCACCCTGTCTCCCTCCGACCCGGAGTATCACCCCCATTACGGTGGTCCTCAGCTGGAACGGGACATGGCCTATCATCAGGGCACCACATGGGTCTTCCCCATGGGCGCCTACTATCTGGCCTGGCTCAAGGTGCACGGCCGGACGCCTGAAGCCGCCCAGCTCCTTCTGGAGGATCTGGAAGCTCTGCTGCCCATGATGCGGGAGGGCTGTGTCGGCCAGCTGCCGGAGATCTATGACGGCAGCAACCCCTGTGATGGAAAAGGATGCTTTGCTCAAGCCTGGAGCGTAGGCGAAATGCTTCGGGTCTTCGAAGCCATCCAAGCCATAGAAAAGAAAACAAAAAAATAAGGAGTGGACCACGAATGAACCGATACACCGGCGTACTGCTCTCTGTCTCCAGTCTGCCCTCCAAGTACGGCATCGGCTGCTTTGACAAGGCCGCTTACGACTTTGTCGACTGGCTGGAAAAGTCCGGCCAGCGCTACTGGCAGATCCTCCCTCTGGGCACCACCAGCCACGGAGGCTCTGACGACTCCCCCTATCAGGCCTATTCCGCCTTCGGCGGCAACCCCTATTTTATCAGCCTGGACGCGCTGATTGACGAAGGTGTGCTGACGGAAGAGGAATGCGGTAATCTTAACTTTGGCACCGTTCCCACTCAGGTGGACTATGACCAGCTCTTTGCCAACCGGCTGAAGCTGCTGCGCAAGGCTTATGAGCGCAGCGATATCAGCAAGGACGGCGAGTATCAGCGCTTTATCCGGGAGAACTTCTGGTGGCTGGACGACTACGCTCTGTTTATGGCCCTCAAGAACTTCTTCGGCGAGCAGCCCTGGACCCAGTGGCCTGAGGATATCCGGATGCACTGGGGCTTCGCTCTGGACTACTACCGGAGAGAACTCTACTTCGAGATTGAGTTCCAGAAGTACATGCAGTTCAAGTTTACCCAGCAGTGGACCAGACTCAAGAACTATGCCAACGCCAAACATATCCAGATCGTGGGAGATATCCCCATCTACGTCTCCCCTGACTCTGCCGACGTCTGGGCCCATCCCGAGATGTTCCAGCTGGACGAAAAGAACCGTCCCACTCAAGTGGCCGGCTGTCCTCCCGATGCCTTTGCCGCCGACGGTCAGGTTTGGGGCAACCCCCTCTACCGCTGGGACTACCACCGCAGCACCGGCTACAACTGGTGGGTCACCCGTATGTGGTATAGTCTGAAGCTCTACGACGTGGTCCGAATCGACCATTTCCGCGGCTTTGACGAGTACTTCTGCATCCCCGCCGGAGAGGATTCTGCCAAGAACGGCCACTGGGAAAAGGGCCCCGGCATGGAGCTCTTCCACCGCCTGCGTCAGCAGCTGGGTCAGTGCAGCGTCATCGCCGAAGACCTGGGTCTGCTCACCGACGGCGTCCGCCAGCTGGTTCGTGACAGCGGCTTCCCCAACATGAAGGTCGTTCAGTTCGCCTTCGACCAGGGCGATATCGGCGGCTCCAACGAGTATCTGCCTCATCACTACGCCCGCAACTGCGTCGTCTACACCGGTACCCATGACAATGAGACCATTGCCGGCTGGTTTACCGGTCTGTCCGAGGAGATGAAGCAGCAGGTCCGGGACTACGTGGATGACCACTCCACCCCCGACGAGGAGATGTATCTCCGCTTTATCTCTCTGGCCATGCGCAGCAGCGCCCAGACTTCCATCATTCCCATTCAGGACGTACTGGGTCTCGGTAACGACTGCCGTATGAACCAGCCCGGCACCGTGGGTAAGAACTGGCGCTGGCGTCTGGCTCCCGGCCAGGTCACCGACGAGGCCGGCCAGCGGCTGCTGGCCATGTCCAAGCGCTACGCCCGGGCCAATTGGGACGCGCTCAAGGCTCTGAAAAAAGCTTAAATCTGACCCTCCATCCTCTCTATTGTGAAAAACCAACAAATTTACCCTCCATTTATTTGGCCGAATGCCAAGTTGACGTTGGGGTTCTTTTGGTGTTATATATAGAGTGTATGGAAACGTTATCAGTAAATTGGGGCAGATGCCCCAATTTACTTCCCGGGTGCCGGGAACGTTATTCTTGGCTCTTACAGCGAGGAAAGCTGTGATTGCATATTTCAAAATTTTAGGAGGAAACAACATGAAGAAACTGCTCGCAATGCTGCTGGCTCTCATCATGGTTCTGTCTCTGGTCGCCTGCGGCGCCGCTGAAGAGCCCGCTGAAGAGCCCGCCGAGGAGCCCGCCGCCGAGGAGCCCGCAGAAGAGGCCGAGACCCCTGCTGAGCCCGAAGCTATCACCCTGAAGGTCTGGGCTCCCCAGGCTGACCAGGTCGACGAAAACAGCTGGCTGAACGTCATGCTGCCTCAGTTCGAGGCCGCTCATCCCGAGTACGTCATCACCTGGGACATCGGTGTCTGCGGTGAGGGCGACGCTGCCGGTATCGTTAAGAACGACCCCGCTGCTGCTGCTGACATTTTCCTGTATGCTAACGACCAGATGGGCACCCTGATCGAGGCCGGCGCTCTGGCCAAGCTGGGCGGCGCTTATCTGGAGCAGGTCCAGAACGACGTTGCTCAGACCTATGTTGACACCGTTACCTACACCGATGGTGGCGTCTATGGCTTCCCCATGGCTCCCAACACCTGGTTCATGTGGTACAACAAGGAAATCTTCACCGAAGATGACGTCAAGAACCTGAACACCATGCTCGAAAAGGGCATCGTCTCCTTCCCCATGGATAACTCCTGGTACACCGCTTCCTTCTTCTTCGGCGTTGGCGGCACCGTCTTTGGCCCCCAGGGCATCGACGCCGCTGCTGGCATCGACTTCAGCTCCGATCTGTGCATCGAGGCTGCTAAGTTCATGATCGACCTGGCTGCCAACCCCAACTTCGTCAACGACGTTGACGGCACTGGCGTTGCTGGCATGAAGGAAGGCACCATCCACGCTATGTTCTCCGGTCCCTGGGATCGTCCCGAGCTGGAAGCCTCTCTGGGTGAGAACCTGGGCTGCGTCGTCCTGCCCACCTTCACCATGAATGGCACCGACTATCAGATGAAGTCCTTCGCTGGCTCCAAGGCCATCGGCGTTAACCCCAACGCTTCCAACCCCAAGGCTGCTATGCAGCTGGCCGCTTTCCTGGCCACTCCCGAGGCTCAGCTGGCTCGCTATGAGCTGAGCGCCATCACCCCCGCCGCTACCGCTTGCGCCGAGGATGAGGCTGTCAAGTCCAACTTCGTCGTCGTCACCGAGAGCGCCGAGATGGCTACCGCTACCATCGCTCAGCCCACCATCGCTGAGATGTCCGCTTTCTGGGATCCCGTCAAGAACTTCGGCCTGAACATCCTGAACGGCTCCATCACCTACGACAACGTCGAGGAAATGCTGGATGCCACCATGGAACTGCTCAACAGCAACGGTCTGTAATTTAGAGCTGATCCATTAGTTCCTAAATGACGGGGCGGCGGCCGGAATCCTCCGGCCGCCGCCTTTATTTCACTACATTTGTCCCAAATGAAAGAAGGGAGACAGAAACGTGGCAATGAAAGAAACCACCAAGCTGATCCCCGCCTACAGCAAGGTCGGACCCAATGGTCTGTTGACCGCGCTGAAGAATGGCGGTCCTATGATCTGGCTCTCCTGCCTGATCATGGGTCTTGGTAATATTCTGGCCGGTCAGTTTATTAAGGGTATTCTGTTCCTGGCTATCGAGATCGCCTTTATCGCTTATATGGTGATTCCTCACGGCGGCGCTTACTGGCTGTGGATGCTCCCCAGCCTGGGTGACACCGCAACTGAAGAGGTCTGGAACGATGACCTCGGCGTCTATGAGTATGTGATCGGCGACAACTCTCAGCAGATTCTGCTGTACGCCGTTGCTACCATGGCCGTCATTGTTTTCTTTGTTATCTTCTGGCGCGCTTCCGTCCGCAGCGGTTACCTGGCCCTGTCCGTCAAGCGCTCCGGCGGCAAGGTCCCCACCATGAAGGACGACATCATCGCTCTGTTCAACGAGAACATTCACAAGCTGCTGATGGCTCCTCCCTTCATGATGCTGGCTATCTTCACCATGATCCCCCTGGTGTACATGATGCTGATGGCCTTCACCAACTACTCTGCTCTTAATGACCATCTGATCCTCTTCGACTGGGTTGGTCTGCAGAACTTCGCTGCTATCTTCGACTCTACTTCTGCTATCGGCAGACAGTTTGGTAGTGTTCTGCTCTGGACTCTGGTCTGGGCATTCTTCGCTACCTTCCTGAACTTCTTCCTGGGCACCTTTATGGCTATGATCATTCAGCGCCCCTCCACCCGCCTCAAGGGTCTGTGGAGAAGCATCCTGTCTCTGACCATCGCCGTACCTCAGTTCGTGTCCCTGATGATCATCCGCAACATGTTCAAGGACAACGGCGCCGTCAACACCCTGCTGCAGAACCTGGGCTTCCTGGGTCAGGGCGAGGTGCTCCCCTTCATGACCGACGCTACCTGGGCTCGTGTGCTGCTGATCGTGGTTAACCTGTGGGTTGGTATCCCCTATACCGTCATGCAGGTCACCGGTATTCTCCAGAACATCCCCGCCGAGCAGTATGAGGCTGCCCGTATTGACGGTGCTAATGTAGCTCAGCAGTTCCGCTATGTGACTCTGCCCTACATGATTTTCGTCATGACTCCCTACATCATCACCCAGTTCACCGGTAACATCAACAACTTCAACATTATCTACCTGCTCACCGGCGGCGGCCCCACCTACGTCGGCGACTCTGCTGGTCAGACGGATCTGTTGGTCACCTGGTTGTACAAGTTGTCCATCGACAAGCAGCAGTACAACATGGGCGCGGTTATCGGTATCTTCACCTTCGTTGTTCTGGCCGTGGTGGCACTGGTCACCTACCGGAGCTCCGGCTCTTACAAGGATGAGGAGGGCTTTAAGTAATGGCTAAGAAACCTGCTTCTGTTAAGACCACTAAGATGGTCACCGATATCGTTGTCCACCTGTTCCTTGTCATCGTGGCTATCGTCTGGCTGATCCCCTTCGTCTGGATCATTGCCCACAGCTTCCGTGGCGAAAGCACCGGTATGTTCTGCTCCACCTTCTTCCCCAAGGAGTACACTCTCGACAACTACATCGGCCTGTTCACCGATATCAAGACCATGAACTTCCCCCGGATGTTCATGAACACCTTCATCATCTCCATCTTCTGCTGCCTGATCTCCACCTTCTTCGTACTGGCTGTCTCCTACAGCCTGTCCCGCGTGAAGTGGACCATGCGCCGGCCCTATATGAACATGGCTATGATCATTAACCTGTTCCCCGGCTTCATGTCCATGGTGGCTATCTACTTCCTGCTGAAGGCTATGGGCCTGACTGAAGGCGACCGTATCCCCATCGCTCTGGTCATCTGCTTCTCCGCCGGTGCCGGTGCTGGCTTCCACGTCATGAAGGGCTACATGGACACCATTCCCAAGGCTCTGGACGAGGCCGCTTACATCGACGGCGCTACCAGATGGCAGACCTTCACTAAGATCACTCTGCCTCTGTGCAAGCCCATGATCGTTTATCAGGTCATCACCTCCTTCATGGGCCCCTGGATGGACTTCATCTTCGCCAAGATCATTGTCCGTGCCGAGGCTCAGTACTACACCGTTTCCATCGGTCTGTGGAAGATGCTGGAAATGGAGTACATCGGCGGCTGGTTCACCCGTTTCTGCGCCGGCGCAGTTCTGGTTGCCATCCCCATCTCTATCCTGTTCATGATCACTCAGCGCTTCTATCAGGAAGCTATGAGCGGCGCCGTGAAGGGCTAATTAGCGATGAAGCGCACGGCTGTAAAATTGCTGTGCCTTCTTCTCAGCATCCTGCTTCTGGTGGGCTGTGCCCCTGCAGAGTCTGAGGATCCAAATGCTGCCGCCCCCGATTCGTCGGGGGCGGTTGTGGATTCTCCGACCGAGGCTCCCCAGACTGCCGAGCTGACCGAGAAGGCACTTGCCCAGATCGCGACTCTGGGCGAAAGTCCTGACGACAACTATCGTACCTGGTACGAGATCTTTGTCTATTCCTACTGTGACTCCGACGGCGACGGGATTGGCGACTTGCAGGGCGTAATCTCCAAGCTGGACGAGCTGGAGGCGCTGGGCGTCAACGGCATCTGGCTGATGCCCATTCATCCCAGCACCAGCTATCACAAGTATAATGTAAACGACTACTACGAGATTGACCCCGACTATGGAACCATGGCCGACTTTGAGGCTCTCATGGCCGAGTGCCAGGAGCGGGATATCCATGTAATTATTGATCTGGTCCTCAATCATTCCGGCAGCGAGCATCCCTGGTTCAAGGAGGCCGTCTCTCATATTCAGTCTCTGACGCCCGGTCAGCAGCCGGATCCTGCCCAGTGCAAGTATGTAGATTACTACTATTTCCAGCAGGCTGAGAGCTGCCCTGTGGGCTACTGCCCGGTGGCCGGCACTGCCGACTGGTTCTATGAAGGCCGGTTCAGCTATGAAATGCCCGACCTGAATCTGGAAAACGAGGCACTGCTGAGCGATATCACCGATATCATGTCCTTCTGGATCGACAAGGGCGTGGCCGGCTTCCGTCTGGACGCGGCCAAAGAGTTCTATTCCGGTGATACTCCCAAGAATATTCAGGTTCTGAGCTGGATCCAGCAGACCGCCACCTCCCTCAAACCCGACTGCTATCTGGTGGCCGAGGTCTGGGACGGCTTTGGCGCAATTACCGACTACTATACCAGTGGTCTGACCAGCATCTTTGACTATCCCTTCGGCAGCGGCGACGGCAAGATCGTCGAAGTCCTCCGGGGCGCCGGCAACCCTGCCCGGGTGGAGAGCTATGCTCAGGCGCTGGAGAAGGCTGACACTGCCTACCGGGGCAGCAATCCCGACTACATTGACGCCCCCTTCCTGACCAACCACGACGTGGGAAGAGCCGCCGGCTTTGTCACCCGTGACGTGCTGAAGACCAAGATGGCCGGCGCCATGAATATTTTCATGAGCGGCAGCGTCTTTATCTACTACGGCGAGGAACTGGGCATGATTTGCGGCGCGCTGGACGACCCCTCCTACCGTGCTCCCATGTACTGGAACGCCGACCGGGACGAAGGCACGACTCAGCCCCCTCCCGGCTGCACTCTGCCCGACGAGTACCCCATGGGCTCTCTGGAGGAGCAGAAGCCGGACGACAGCTCGGTTTACAACTACTACCGGCAGGCCATCGCCATTCGGCAGGCATTGCCCGTCATTTCTCATGGCATCACTACTGCTGAGACCGCTCTGAATGTGGGCTGTGTCAGCGCCCAGCGCAAGAGCTGGAACGACGAGAGCTGCATTATTCTCATGAATATCAGCACCGAGGCCGCTCAGGTCGATCTCTCCGCCTATGCCGACTGGACGCTGGCCGCCTCCCTCTCTGCCGACGGCGCCCCCATCACCCTCACCGGCACCGACCTCAGCCTTCCCGCCTTTGGCACGGCAGTGCTGCTGCCCGGCGCCTGAGCACCATCTTAAACCCTGAAAGGAGACTCCCCCATGGCGAGACTCAAGAAGAAACGCTTCTCCATCAACGGCAACGGCCTTCGGGTCTGGGGCCTGTTCCTTATGATCATCGGTATCGTAGGCCGCAGCGCCCTTCAGCGCCAGATCCTTGGTGTGGGCACCCTGTCCACCGGAGAGCTGCTGGATGCTATGAACGCCTCCAACGATGTGATGACCATCGCCACTATGGCTCTGGTCTGTCAGATCATTGAGACCTGCGCCGTACCCATCTATGCCTTTCTGGCCGTTGAGGGCTTTGAGCACACCTCCAACTACCCCATGTACCTGCTGCGGGTAGCCGGTGTCGCCCTGCTCAGCGAGATCCCCTTCAATATCGCCATGAGCGCCTCTCTCCTCGATCTGAACACCCGTAACCCGGTATTTGGTCTGGTGATCGGTCTGGCCGTCCTCTTCTTCTACCGCCACTACAGCGGAAAGAACCTCAAGTCTGTGCTCGTTAAGATTCTGGTCTCTCTGGCCGCGCTGGTCTGGGCTCAGATGCTTCGCGTGGAGTTCGGCGCCTGTATCGTTCTGGTCATGTGTGTGCTCTGGATCTTCCGGAGAAATCCCATCTACCAGAATCTGGCCGGCGGTCTGGCCTCGGTGGCCTGCAGTCTGATCTCTCCCCTCTTCCTGGCCGCCCCCATGGGTATGGTGGTCGTCCATTTCTACAACGGAGACAAGGGCGCGGACAACCGTATGGTCAACTATCTGTCCTACCCGGTCGTTCTGTTGGGCCTGGGTCTGTTCAGCATGATGGTATTCAAGGCCGCCTGAAGGCACTAAAACGCACAAAACCCTCTTGCGCAAAAGCGCAAGAGGGTTTTTTCATCTGTCGATCGGGCGCGCTGCCGTTACAGCGCCTCGATATGCCGGGCCAGCTCCAGCCAGCTCCAGTTCTCCTCTTCCTCATACTCATAGCGGTGAGCGTCTCTTCCGGCCCGGTCGGGATGGAGCCCCGGATCGGCAGCCGGCTGATGCCATGGGGTAAGCCGGGTATGGAGATAGAGGGTATCCATGCCAGCCTCCGCTCCACCGGCAATATCCGTTTCCCGGTCGTTTCCGATCATCAGACACCGGGAAGGCTCCAGGCTGTACTTCTCTATCAGAGCCCGGTAGAAGCGGCTGTCCGGCTTTCTGCAGCCGTAGTCGGAGGAGAGCAGAATGCCGTCAAAGCAGTCTTCCAGCTCCAGATGGCGCAGTTCATAGGCGGTAAAGACCTGCTGGGCATTGCTCAGCAGCCAGAGCCGGAATCCGGCCCTTCGCAGCTGGGCTAGTGCCTGCTTTACACCGGGATAGAGGCGGATATAGTCGATAGATGCGATCCGGAAGAGCTGAGCTGCATTGATTGCCAGCGTCTCTGCCTCTTCCACCCCTTTGGCCCGGAAGAGCTGGGCAAAGACCTGCTGGAAGGGGATATCCGGGAAGCATTCGTAGCTCTGGCCCGCCTCGGCCTGCCGGTCTGCCATCGCCTTCTGAAAGGCGGAGGCCAGCTCTGAAGGGCTGAAATGCGCGCCATAGAATCCAAAATAGAGGGCAGTCTTTTCCCATACCCCTTCGTCCTCCTCGGTGTGGATGTCTACCAGCGTGCCGTAGAGGTCAAAGACCAGATCGGTATACTTCATAGGGCTCCTTCTTCCTTTCGTCCTGTCTGTGAAAGATCCCGGCACCCACAGGTGCCGGGATCCTGATGCTTTTTGCTGGCCGGGTCTCTCTTAGTAGTAGAGCCAGGTGCTGGCGCCGCCCTTGGTGGAGATACCGAAGGTGGTGGTGGGATAGAAGAACTTGCCGGTAACGACGGGATCGGTGGGGTCGGTGTTTCGGCTGCCGATCTTGTTCATGTAGGGAACGCCGAAGGGAGGCTTCTTGGAGTAGTTCCGGTAAATCGTCACGGGAATATTGTTCCTCACGCCGTAACCATTGCGCTGGATATCGCAGAAGAGGAAGGCGTAGATGCACTGATGGCGGATACAACCCAGAGAGTTGTTCTTATTGCTGCGCAGAGAGTTATAAGTAAAGCTCATAAAGCTCTTGTGGCTCTTGCTGCTGTAGAGAGCGGAGTGGAGCCAGCTGCTGGTACCGCGGATAAAGACAGCGTACTGTTCAAAGGCGGCGCCTTCCAGCTCCTCATTGGTCAGCCAGCGCTGGCCGGTGGCCTTTCTCAGATAGGCCGAGGAGGTTGCTCTGGTAAACTCCATACTGCCCACGCAGCGGACAGAGACAGCCGGGATACAATAGGACTTGGTCTCCGAGTCATAGAGGTAGATGGTTGTAGTACTGGGGTTGGAGCTGTTGGAGTTGATACAGACAACGTACATACACTTCAGATCCCGGTAGCTCTTGCCGAACTCCTGATACAGGTTGGTGCACAGCACGCCGGTCTCCAGATCGAAGTAATACTTATTGTTCCGGCCGTTGCGGTTGATGTAGTGCCAGCCGATATAGCAGTAGCCGTTCTTATCCACGTAGTACTGCTTGCCGTCCTTGTTCACCCAGGCGTTGCGCTCACTGCCGGACCACTTGATGGCGAAGGTAACGCCGGTGGTGTCGTAAGCGCCGGCGATGGTGTACTTCGTATCGCCCAGCGTCAGTGTGCCCACGGCCTTAATGGCGTAGTAGTAGATAACGCTCTTATCTCTGACATCCACGTCCACGTAGGAGGTATCGGTAACCGTGTCCACCTTGACCCAGCTGCCCTTCATGGGCTTACGCCAGATCTGATATTCCTCGGCACCAGCCACCGCGTTCCAGCTGATACTGGTACCCTCAGTCTTGACAGGCGAGTCAACAAAGAGGTTGTTGGGAGCGGGCAGATAGAGGGCGGCCATACCCACACGGTCATATTCACCCATAGATCCGTCGGCGCCCATGGGACGGACGGTGTAGTAATAGACCGTACCGGCAGTCATCTTGGAGCCGTCGGTGTAGACCAGCGTATTCTCACCCTTTACTTCGCCGATCTTGCTCCAGCCGGTATCCTCGGTCTTGCGATAGATCCGGTAGCTGGCAGCGCCGGTAACCATGCTCCAGGTGACCTTGACACCGTTGCTGGTATTGGCTGCCACAGGGCTGCTCAGCTGAGCGGCGGGCAGATAGGTGTAGCTGACGGGGATATAATGGGACCAGATGCCGTCGTCGTGGAGCGAGCGCAGGGCATAGCTGACCACGTCGCCGCTGGAGGGGGTGGCGTCCACATAGTTAACCACACTGGGATCCAGATTGGCGATCACTTCCCAGGAGGTCTGGCCGGGCAGCTTCCGGAAGAGACGGAAGCTGGTAATGGTACTCTCGGTGGCCCACTTGAGCTGGAGACCCTCGCTGCAGACGGAGACGGTAACAGCGGGAGGCGCATGATAGACAATGGGCTTCTCATAGCCAAGGAAGCCGCTCATATGGTTGGCTTTCTTGCTGTCCTGGGCCTTGGCGCAGACGGTGTAGTAATACTTGGTGGCGTTGGCCGCAGTAGTATCCACATACTGGCTCTTGGCCTGGCCGACGACCTCGCCCACCTTGCCCCAGCCGGTGTCCTCCGTTCTGCGGTAGATGACGTAGCTGGTGGCGTGAGGTGTGGTAGTCCACTTGACCTTGATGCCATCGGCAGCGTTGCTGACCTCGGTAACAACGGGAGAGCTCAGGTGCATTCTGCGGAAGGCACTGTAGCCGTTCCACTTGCCGTCAGGATACTTGGACCGGACGGCGTACTCATAGGTGACGCCTGCCTCCACATTGGTGTCCCGATAGCTGCGGGCAGTGGTGGAGACAGCGGGATCCTCAGGGATATCGACCAGCGTCTGCCAGGAGGTCTCGCCGAACTCACGGCGGTAGATCCGGTAGCTGACAGCGTCGATGGAGCGGGTCCAGGAGATGTCAATGACATCGGTCCCCTCGTCGGTCCGGCGGTTCTCCAGCTTAACGGTATGGGGGGCACGATAGAGGGTGCCGGTCTCGGGGGTAAAGTAAACGCTGGTCAGCTTGCTGTTCTTGGCCCGGACGGTATAGAAGTAGATCTCGTCACCGCCGGTGGGCTTATCCAGATACTTGGTGTTCTTGGCGCCGGTGACCGTGCCCAGCTTGGACCAGCCGGTAGCCGCGGCGGTCTTGCGGTAGACGATGTAGGACTCCGCGCCGGGCACCGCGTCCCACTTGATCTCCATGCCGGTGGTGGTGGAGGTGACAGAGGTGATAACGGGAGCCTCCAGATGATAGCGGGCAGCGGAGGAGGTGAAGGAGCTCCACTGGGCCATCAGGCTGTCGGTGCCGTAGAAGGTACGGACGGTGTAGTAATAAGTGGTATCAGAGACAACATCGTTGTCAAACCAGGTGGTGCTGCTGGCGTCGGGGGTGTTGTAGACCGTCACCCAGCTGCCGTCGCCCACCTTGCGGAAGATCCGGTAGCTGACAGCGGCCGCGTCGGCAGTCCAGTCCACCCGGATACCGCACTCAGTCCCTTCGGTAACACTCTTGGTAGTAACGGTGGGAATGGTATGCAGACTGACATAGCGATTGGTCTGGCCGGTATAGTCGTAGTAGTCGCTCTTGGCGCCGCCGGCGGTAAAGGCACGGACGGTGTAGAGGTAGCGGACGCCCTGCTCCACCGTCTTGTCGGTAAAGCTGGTGCCGGTCACGTCGCCCAGATTGCTCCATGCGGTGGCTTCGGTGGTCTTGCGGTAGACACGGTATTTGGCAGCTCCCGTGACCTTGCCCCAAGTCAGCTTCAGGCCGCCGGAGACGTTGTCCACCTTGGAGATAACAGGCGCTTCCAGATAGAAGATCTCGGCGGACTGGAGATAGTCGCTCCAGTCGTTGCTCTCATAGTCAGGAAGCACTCCCATCTCGGTGCCAAAGAAGGATCGGACAGCGTAGATGTAGGTCTTGTTGGACAGGGCAGAGGCGTCCACATAGGAGCCCTGAGCGGGGTCGGAGACATCGGCCAGAATCTCCCAGTTTTCGTCCTTCGCTTCCTTCCGGAAGATTCGGTAGCCGGTAGCGGTCTCGTCCACATTCCAGCTCACCACAGGACCGCCGGCCTTGGAGACGGCGTCGGTCTCGGGAGTAAGGCGATCAATGGGCTCAGGCGGGATCTCTTCGACAGCAAGGCCGTCCTGATAGACCACATCGTTATAGCTGCCGGAATACAGGCCGTTTTCCACCTCGGACAGGTTAACGCCAAAGAGGTATTCCGCCTCGGTCTCTTCGTTGACAAAGACCTCCTCGCCGGCATAGACCTTCTCCGCCAGCAGGGTGTCGGGGATCAGCACGTCAGAGGAAACAGCGGGATTAACCAGATCCAGATAGCCCTTGGCAAAAACGAATCCTTCCTCCTCGCTCTTCAGGACGCCTTCTTCGTAGTAGAAGAAGAAGGGCACTTCCCGGGCCATATCGCCTTCATAGTCATAGAAGGCGACCATGCCGGTGTACTTGTCGTCAAACTCCGGCTGTTCAATCTTGCCGTCAGCCAGAGTGGAGAGCACATAGACCGTCAGGGTCTCGGGGGCGATAAAGTTGCCGTCGATATCCAGCCAGGAAGTCTCTTCCTCCACGGCGGCAGGGACTTCACCGGAGCCTTCGGTCTCAGGCTCCTCCTGAAGGGGCTGCTGAATCAGCTCGCTCTCGCCGGCATCGGGCAGATCGGCCTCTTCCTCCAGAGCAGTCTCTTCCAGAGCGAAGGGATCCCCCTCCAGTTCTTGTTCATTCATCTCTTCAATGGCTGCCGCCTGAATCATCGTGCCGGCCGGAATGGACAGCACACAGAGCAGAGCCAGCAGGAAGCAGGTTACTCTCTTAAACCAAGAATAGTTCACTCAGGTCACTCCTTGTCATCAATAGTCTCTCATGCCTCAAGGCAAGGTCACGGGATCCGGAAGAACCGTTTCCCATTTTCGGTGGTAATGCGGGCCACCTCTTCCAGACTGAGCCCTTTGATCTCAGCCAGCCGGGCAGCCACCTGGTACACTCGGAGTGAAGAGTTCCGGCGGAACTTTTTATCTTCAGGAGTGCGGGGGTAGGGGATCATGTAGGGAGCGTCTGTCTCAATCATCAGACACTCGATGGGGAGGGCAGCGGCCACCTCCACCGGTTTCTTTGCATTAGGGAAGGTGAGCGCTCCGGTAAAGGAGATCATCCAGCCCCGGTCTGCCAGCTCAAGAGCCTGCTCCACGCTGCCGGAGTAGCAGTGGAAAACGCCGGTGACCTCCGGATGGCGCCGGACGGCGGCCATGGAATCGGCATGGGCCTCCCGGTCGTGGAAAATAACGGGCAGATTCAGCTTTCGGGCCAGCTCCATTTGCCGGTCCAGACCTTCGTTCTGGGTCCTTCGGTCGGCGTAGTCCTCCCAGTAGTAGTCCAAGCCGATCTCTCCGATGGCCTTCACTTTGGGTTCCCGGGCCAGTTCTTCCAGCTGGCAGAGGGCAGCCTCGTCCATTTTTTCAATATCAGAGGGATGGAATCCCACTGCGGCATAGATATGATCGAACCGGCGGGCATATTCCACCGCCTCCCGGGAGCTCTCCAGCTCACAGCCCGGGTTCAGGGCCAGCGCCACTCCATTGGCCGGAAGCGAGGCCAGCAGTTGATCCCGGTCGCTGGCGAAGGCCCGGCTGTCATAGTGGGCATGGGTGTCAAACAGCATGGTATCATCCAATCTGTAACATTTTGTATCCGCAACAGGCAGATATAGATACATCATAAGTATACCGCATCCTCCTGTAAATTGCAATGAACATAACGCCTGTTTTCATCTCTTTTAAAGGGAAAGATTTTGGAATTAAGAAAGCTTAATATTTCGAATTTTGACAGAATTTACCAGTATTTTCTTGCAGAAGCCCTTCTGACGTGCTAAAATGTTTTCCCGTCCATTTATCCCCGTTCCCACAACAAGGAGACAACTGTATGAAACGGATTCTCTCTCTGCTTCTGGCGCTGGCGCTGGCGTTTTGCTGCGGCTGCTGCGCCCCCAGCCAGGAAAAAGTTACAAACGAAAACGAGTCTGATCCTTCTATTTCACCGGATCAGACTGCCGGGCAGCCGGCAGAAGAACCCGGCACGCTCCCGGAGGAAGGCCAGGAGGAGGCTGGAGAGGACAGTCCGCTTACGGAAGAGAACGCGCCCTCCGACGAGCAGCTTCCTTCCGACCTGGAGCCTCTGCCTCCTCAGGCACCGGAGGAAGATCCTCCTCTCATCTGTATTGACGCCGGTCATCAGATTCGGGGCAACTCGGACAAGGAGCCTAACGGGCCCGGCTCGTCCAAGATGAAGGCCAAGGTCACCGGCGGTACCCGGGGCACCACCACCGGGTTGTATGAATACGAGCTGGTACTGGAGGTCGCCTTGCTACTTCAGGCCGAGCTGGAGGCCCGTGGCTATGAGGTAGTTATGGTCCGGACCGAGCATGAGGTGGATATCAGCAACGTCCAGCGCAGTCAGGTGGCCAACGAGGCCGGTGCCGACGCCTTTATCCGTATTCACGCCAACGGCTCGGAGAGCGCCTCGGCCCATGGTGCCATGACCATCTGCATGACGCCGGACAACCCCTACAACGCCCACCTCTATGACCAGTCCCGCCTGCTGTCCGACTGCGTCATTGACGCCCTGTGTCAGGAGACAGGCGCCCAGAACGACGGTGTCTGGGAGACGGATACCATGACCGGCATCAACTGGTGCCAGACTCCGGTCACCATTGTGGAGATGGGTTATATGACCAATCCCGAGGAGGATCGGCTCATGGCTACCGCCGACTACCAAAGCAAGCTGGCTCTGGGTATGGCCAATGGGATCGACGCCTTCTTTGCCGCCGGAGAACAGCCCTTTGAGCTCCCCGACGAAGCCCCCGCTTTGGAGGGGGAGTAACCTTTCTCTGACGCCCGGAGAGGATCGCTCCTCTCCGGGCTTGTTTTCTCCGTTTCCCGTTCAGCCCACCAGCAGCCGGCCCAGCAGACGCTCAGTCTCTTCCCCCCGACAGCGGCAGCCCTGCTCCAGCTCCCGGAGCCGGCCGGCAAAGGCTCCGTCCTCCGTCTCCCGGATCAGTCGGGCATAGTCCCGGCCGCTCTGCTGAAAGAGCAGCGTAAGGCGGCGGAGCCGGTCAGCCAAAGGGCCGGCCCGCTCCTCCCTCTCCGGCCCTTTCTCTCTCCCTCCCGTCCGGAGAAAGAGGGCGGCCGACAGAATCTCCTCCTCCTTCCGGCAAAAACAGGCCCAGCGCCGAAGCTCCGGATGGCCGCAGCAAAGTCTCCGCCGACGCCGGACCTGCTCCAGAAGACTCCGGATCAGCGTCTCTTCCCCGCCCCTGTCCTCTTCCCGCTGACGATACTCCTTCTCCGGCTCCGGTTGCCTGCCCCGGACCCGCTGCCAGAGGCGGTAAAAGGGATCCTCCGGCCCGCCGGTGGGTATGATATATTCGCTCATCTTCCACTCCTCCTTCCCTCCCAATATATGCTAGAAGCTAAAAAGAGGACAAAAACCCCCTCTCGCCATAAAAATTGGGCATTCTGACGAAGGAAAGCCGGAAATTTAACTTGCATTTCAGTCACCGGAGTGATATACTTTCATTGTAGTTAGATAGTATCAACCTGAAGAGTGGGGCTTGCCCCGCTCTTTCTTTTAGCATTTTTTGAGGTGTACACCATGAAAAAAGTGACTGAAGTAGCCGCGGAGTTGGCGCTGCCCTTCATTCAGGAGGCCGGCTGCACCCTCTGGGACGTGGAATATGTCCGCGAGGCGGGCACCTGGTTCCTCCGGGTCTATATTGACTGCCAGGGCGGCGTGAACATCAACCAGTGCGAGGCCGTCAGCCGTCCCCTCAGCGACGCGCTGGATGTAGCCGACCCCATCGAGGGCAGCTATGTACTGGAGGTCTCCTCCGCCGGCGCTGACCGGCCCCTAAAAAAGCCGGAGCATTTCCAGGCCTTTCTGGGCCACGAAGTGGAGCTGCGGCTTTACCGTCCCATGGACGGCAGCAAGGAGTTCCACGGCAAGCTGCTGGCCTACGATAACGGCGACGTCACCATGGATCTGGCCGGGAAGGGCGAACACACCTTTATGAAAAAGGAAATCGCTCTGGTTCGGCTCTACGTCGCCTTCTGATTACCCACCCCGATCCGCCCACACCGGAAATCAAGTCCGTCTGACACATAAGGAGGATGCACTATGGCAAAGAGAATGTCCAAGAAGAAGGGCCCCACTCCCGAGGAAGATGCCCAGGAGTTTTTCCTCGCTCTGGATCTGCTGGAGAAGGAGCGCGGCATCAAGAAGGAATATATGCTGGAAAAGATCACCCAGGCTCTCATCTCCGCCTACAAGCGGGATCACGAGGGCGCTGAGGAGAACATCGTCATTCAGGCTGACGCCGAAAAGAACCTGCTGCGGATGATTATCCGCCGGGACGTCGTAGAAGTGGTCGATAACCCCTACACCGAAATTTCTCTGGAAGAGGCCAGAAAGGCCCTGCCCAAGGTCCAGCTGGGCGACGTGGTCTCCAGCGAGGTCAAGACCAAGAACTTTGGCCGGATCGCTGCCCAGACCGCCCGTCAGGTCATTATTCAGGGCATCCGCGAGGCCGAGCGCAACATGGTCTACGACGAGTTTACCACCAAGACTCAGGAGCTGCTGACCGGTACCGTCACCCGGATTGATCCCAATACCGGCGCTCTCCATGTCCGTATTACCTCCGGCCACGAGTTTACCGACGCTCTGCTCACCGCCGGCGAGCAGGTCAAGGGCGAGCGCTACAAGGAAGGCGACCGGATCCGCGTCTATGTGGTGGAAGTGCGCAAGGACACCCGGGGCACCAAGGTGCTCATCTCCCGAACCCACTTCGGTCTGGTCAAGCGCCTGTTCGAGCTGGAAGTGCCTGAGATCTTCGACGGCACCGTGGAGATCAAGTCCATCGCCCGTGAGGCCGGCAGCCGCACCAAGATGGCCGTCTGGTCCAACAACCCCGAGGTCGATCCCATCGGCGCCTGCGTCGGTACCCGGGGCGCCCGTGTCAACGCCATCGTTGACGAGCTCAAGGGCGAAAAGGTGGATATCATCAAATACAGCGAAGACCCCGTGGAATACGTGGCCGCCGCTCTGTCTCCCGCCGACGTAATCAGCGTGGAGACCACCGACGAGGGCAAGAGCTGCCGGGTCATCGTCCCCGATGACCAGCTGAGTCTGGCCATCGGCAAGGAAGGCCAGAACGCCCGTCTGGCCGCCAAGCTCACCGGCTACAAGATCGACATCAAGAGCGTCTCCGGCGCCGCTCAGGACGAGCCGGCTGCCGATGTCGCCGAGGAGATGGAATAATCCTCTCCTCCATCAGGAGAAGCTTGAAAGGAGGCTGGGAACATGCCGAAAAAGATCCCCCTGCGCCAGTGCCTGGGCTGCCGTGAGATGAAGCCCAAGCGGGAACTGATCCGGGCCGTTAAGAGCCCCGAGGGCGAGATCTCTCTGGATTTCCGGGGCAAGAAGCCCGGCCGGGGCGCCTACGTCTGCCCCGACAGCCAGTGTCTGGCCAAGGCCAGAAAGAGCAAGGGCCTGGAACGGGCCTTCTCCATGGCCATCCCCCCGGAGGTATATGAGGCCCTCGAGGCCCAGATGAAGCAGGAGCAGAACAATGAGTGAAGCACTTGGATTTTTAGGCCTGACCAAGCGGGCAGGTAAGCTGTGCGCCGGTGAGGACGCCGTTCTGGCCGCGCTGGCAGAGGGCAAGGTCCGCCTGCTTCTGCTGGCCGCCGACGCCGGAGAGAAGACGGTCCGCCGGACCGAGTTCCGTTCGGAGGGCAAGCTGCCCATCCTCTATCTGGAAAGCGACAAGGCCGCTCTGGGCTGCGCTCTGGGCTGGGGCGCCTGCGCTGTTGCCGCTATCACCGATATCGACATGGCTCTGGCCTTTGCCAAAAAGATGGCCCAGGCCGACCCCCGGCATCAGACAGCCGCTGACGCCCTGTCTGAAAAGCAGGAGAAGATCGCTCTGCGCAAGGCCAAAAAGCCCCGCAAGCGCTGATCTCTCTCCCTCCCCTCTGGCTCCGGCCGGCCAGAGCGGACCACTGTAAGTTTGTTAATTATCGTTTGTGCCAGCGGGAAGCTCCCGCGAATACGGGCTTTTCCCGTTGGCACAGGCCTTCAGTATCAGGAGGTGTCCGATTTGAGTATTGATGTGAAGTATCGCGTTCACGAAGTAGCAAAGGACTTTAAGGTCAAGGGCAAGCCCATCGGCTCCAAGGTGGTCACCGAGCTGCTGACCAAGTACGCCGCTGCCCCCTCCAGCCATATGGCTGTGCTCAGCGAGATGGAGCTGTCTCTGCTCTTTGACCATATCACCCAGCACAATCAGGTCGCTGACCTAAAGGATGTCCTCGCCGTTCCCGGCAAGACTCCCGCCCCCGCTCAGGCAAAGCCCGTCCAGAAGCAGGCTGCCCCCGCCCCCGCCGGCAAGCAGCAGGCCAAGGGCCAGCAGCAGGCTGCCCCTGCCCCCGCTCCCCATCAGGAGGAGTCCGCCGCTCAGGACGACAACGCCAGCCGGGTGCCCAAGAAGACGGTGGTCAACACCAGAAAGAGCGCCGACGTCAATCTGGACCGGTATGACGCCCGTCTGGATGAGCTGACTCCCGACCGCGCCGAGCGCATGGAGCAGGGCAAGCAGAAGCTCAAGAGCAATCGCAGCCAGCAGAAGCGCAAGGGCGCTCAGAGCGCCAAGCGCCGTCAGGAAGAGCAGAAGCAGCAGATGCGCCGTCTGCAGCAGGAAGTGGCCAAGAAAGCCCCCGTCAAGGTAGAGATCCCCGAGGAAATCTCTGTCGGCGAGCTGGCCAGCCGGATGAAGAAGACCGGCGCTTCCGTGGTCAAGGAGCTGATGAAGAACGGTATTATGGCCTCTCTCAGCGAGATCATTGACTTCGATACCGCCGCCCTCATCGCCGAGGAGATGGGCTGCGTGGTGGTTAAGGAAGTCGTGGTCACCATCGAGGAGAAGCTGATTGACACCGCCGAGGACAGAGAAGAGGATCTGGTGGAGCGCGCCCCCGTTATCGTAGTTATGGGCCACGTCGACCACGGCAAGACCTCTCTGCTGGACCATATCCGCTCGGCCAACGTCACCGCAGGCGAGGCCGGCGGCATCACTCAGGCCATCGGCGCCTATCAGGTCAAGGTGGGCGACGACAAGGTTGTTACCTTCCTGGACACCCCCGGCCATGAGGCCTTTACCGCCATGCGTGCCCGCGGCGCCATGGTCACCGATATCGCCATTCTGGTGGTCGCCGCCGACGACGGCATCATGCCCCAGACGGTGGAAGCCATCAACCACGCCAAGGCTGCCGAGATCCCCATCGTGGTGGCCATCAACAAGATGGACCTGCCCAACGCCAACCCCGACCGGATCATGCAGCAGCTGACTCAGTACGGTCTGGTCAGCGAGGATTGGGGCGGCGACACCATTATCTGCCCCATCTCTGCCAAGACCGGCATGGGTATTGACGACCTGCTGGAGAACGTGCTGCTGGTGGCCGAAATGCGCGAGCTCAAGGCCAATCCCGACCGCTCCGCCCGGGGCGCCGTGGTGGAAGCCCGTCTGGACAAGGGCCGCGGCCCCGTGGCCACTCTGCTGGTCCAGAACGGTACCCTGAAGCAGGGCGATATCATTATCGCCGGCACCGCCGTGGGCCGTGTCCGTGCCATGACCGACTACCGGGGCAAGCCCGTCAAGGCCGCCGGCCCCTCCGTCCCCGTGGAGATTACCGGTATGGCCGAAGTCCCCTCCGCCGGCGACGACTTCTACGCGGTTGCCGATGAGCGTATGGCCCGTGAGCTGGCCGAGCAGCGCAAGCAGGAGAAGAAGGACGCTATGAACGCCCCCACCGCCAAGAAGGTCAGTCTGGATGACCTGTTCAGCCAGATTCAGGTGGGCGATATGAAGGAACTGAAGGTCATCGTCAAGGCCGACGTTCAGGGCTCCGCCGAAGCCGTCCGCCAGAATCTGGAGAAGCTGACCAACGAGGAAGTTCGGGTCCGTGTTATCCACTCCGGCGTGGGCGCCATCAACGAGAGCGACGTCATGCTGGCCTCCACCTCCAACGCCATTATCGTTGGCTTCTCCGTCCGTCCCGACAACGTGGCCCGGGGCATGATCGAACGGGACAAGGTGGACGTCCGTCTCTACCGGGTCATCTATGACTGCATCGAAGAGATCGAAGCCGCCATGAAGGGTATGCTGGCTCCCAAGTTCAAGGAAGTGGAGCTGGGCCGTGTCGAGGTCCGTGAGGTCTATAAGATCACCGGCGTGGGCGCCGTTGCCGGCTGCTACGTCAAGGAGGGCAAGGTCATCCGCAACGCCCAGCTGCGTCTGGTCCGTGACGGCGTGGTTATCCACGAAGGCTCTATCGCCTCCCTCCGCCGCTTCAAGGACGACGTGAAGGAAGTTGCCACCAGCTACGAATGCGGTATTACGCTGGAGAAGTTCAGCGATATCAAGGTGGGCGATATCTTCGAAGTCTTCCAGATGGAGCAGATCCAGGCCTGATAATCCCATACAACCCTACCGTGCAGGAGGCAGCGGGCACCCATCGTGCCTCCTGTCTCCTGCGCGCTCTTTTTACGATAAGGAGAACTGTTTATGCCTAGTTATCGTCTTGGCCGCACCAACGAGGACATTCAGAGAGAGCTCTCTGTCCTGCTGCGGACCGTCAAGGATCCCCGTGTCAGCGCCCATATGCTGTCCATCGTCCGGGTGGACACTGCCAGCGACCTGGGCTCCTGTAAGATCTATATCAGTTGTCTGGACAAGGGCGACGAGAAGGAGATCCGCCGGGGCCTCCGCTCCGCCTCCGGCTATCTGCGCAAGGAGCTGAGCCGGGCGCTGAATCTGCGCCACACCCCCGAGCTCATCTTTATTCTGGACGACTCCATCACTGAGGGCACCCGTATCCTCAAGCTGATGAACGATCTGGAGGAAAAGTATAATGGCAGCAAGACTGACGGAGAATGAGGCTGCCCGCTGGCTGCTGGAGCGAGACAACTTTCTCGTTCTCACCCATATTCGCCCTGACGGCGATACTCTGGGCTGCGCCGCCGGTCTCTGCGCTGCCCTGAGGGCGGTAGGCAAGACCTGCTGGGCGGCAGAGAACAAAGGAGTCACCTCCACCTATCTGGCCGATATTCAAGACTATTTTGCCCCCGCAGACTATGCGCCGGAGCACATTGTGGCCGTGGATATCGCTACTGAGAACCTCTTTCCTCCCGAGTTTGCCGCCTATAAGGGCAGCGTGGCTCTTTGTATCGACCACCATCCCTCCAACGAGGGCTATGCCCACAGTCTCTGTCTGGACGCCTCGGCTGCCGCCTGCGGCGAGATTCTCTACCGAATCTGCGTCGACGGCCTGAAGGTCATGAACAAGGAGATCGCCCGGGCTCTCTATCTGGCTGTCTCCACCGACTGCGGCTGCTTCGTCTATGACAATACCACCCCCGAGACCCACCGGATCGCCGGAGCGCTCATGACCTACGGCGACTTTTACCGGCAGATCAATAAGCGCTGCTTCCAGACCCGAAGCCGGAAACGAATGGAGCTGGAGAGCCGGCTGCTCCAGTCGGCAGAGTACTTTGAAGACGGTCGGGTGGTCATTGGCGCCGTCACCCGTTCCGACATGGCTCAGGTCGCCGCCTCCGAAGCTGACGCGGAGGAGCTCTCCTCTCTGCTCCGGCAGATCGAGGGAGTCCAGGCCGCTGCCACCCTTCGGGAGCTGGCCGACGGCAGCTGGAAGCTGAGCCTTCGGACCGATCCGGACTATCTTAACGCCACCGAGACCTGCGCCCTGATGGGCGGCGGCGGGCACAAGGCCGCCTCCGGCGCACGTCAGTCCGGACTCTCCCAGCAGGAGATGCGGGAGCTGGTGCTGGCGTGTATCCGGAAGAAGCTCCTCTAAGCCGCCCTTTTATGTCCTCCCGCCACCGGAAAGGAGTTCCCTATGCCCAGCGGCATTATTATTATCGACAAACCTACAGACTGGACCAGCATGGACGTCTGCGGCAAGCTCCGCCGGCTCATGGGTGAACGGAGAGTGGGCCACGCCGGCACACTGGACCCCATGGCCACCGGCGTTCTGCCCGTCTTTGTGGGCAGAGCCACCCGGGCGGTGGAATTTGCCGAGCAGGGCGCCAAGGAGTATCTGGCCGGGCTCCGGCTGGGTCTGGTCACCGACACTCAGGACACCACCGGCCACCCCCTCTCCCAGTCGGATTCCATCCCCGGCCGGGCGGTCATTGAGGCCGCTCTGGATCAGTTCCGGGGCGAGATCCTGCAGGTCCCGCCCATGTACTCGGCGCTGAAGATCAATGGCCAGAAGCTGTGCAATCTGGCCCGGAAGGGCAAGACGGTAGAGCGTCCGCCCCGGCCTATCACCATCTACGAGCTGGAGCTGGGCGAGCAGCTGGCGGAGAACGAGTATCTCCTCCGGGTCCTCTGCTCCAAAGGCACCTATGTCCGCACCCTCTGCCATGATCTGGGTCAGGCTCTGGGCTGCGGCGGCTGTATGTCCTCCCTTCGCCGGACCATGGCTGCCGGCTTCCATCTGTCCCATTCTGTCACGCTGGAAACCGTCATTCAGGCCGCCGAAGAGGGCCGGGCCGCCGAGCTGCTGCTGCCGGTGGAGGAATATTTCCGCGACTATCCCGCCGTTACCATCACCGGCGAATCCGAACGCCGGGCCAGAAACGGCAACGAATTCTATGCCCGGGCGCCGGAGGGCACCTGTCGGGTTTTCAGCGCCGAGGGGGAGTTTCTCCTGCTTGGCAGGGCCGAACAGGGCCGCATCCGGACCATTAAGAGTTTTTTTGAGGTCAAATAAACCATGCCAACTTCTGCTATTACCCATCCCGTTCGCCGGGTCATCGCTTTAGGCTTCTTTGACGGCGTCCATCAGGCCCACGGGGCCCTGCTGTCCCGGGCAGTGGAACGGGCCCGGGAGCTGGAGGCCCGGCCCTGCGCCTTTACCTTCGACACCCACCCCTCCTCCCGACTCACCGGCCAGTCCACCCCTCTGCTCAACTCGGTAGAGGACCGGGCCTGGCTGATGGAGTATTTCTACGGCATTCAGGAGGTCTTGCTGGCCTCCTTTGAGGCCATGATGGAGCTGAGCTGGGAGGAGTTTATCTCCCGGTATCTGATCCGGGAGCAAGGCGCTGTCCATGTGGTCTGCGGCCATGACTTCCGCTTCGGGCACCGGGGCGAGGGAACGCCCCAGCTGCTCCAGCAGCGCTGCCGGGAACTGGGCATCGGCTGCGATGTAATCAGCCGGATCGAGCTGGAGGGCATCACCGTCTCCTCCACCTATATCCGTTCTGTCATCGCTCAGGGCGATATGGAGCGGGCCGAGCGTTTTCTGGGCCATCCCCATGTGCTCAGCCAGTTGGTCGCGCCGGGCAAGCGTCTGGGCCGGACACTGGGCTTCCCCACCGTCAACCTCCGTTTCCAGCCCGGGCTAGTCATCCCCTCCTTCGGCGTCTACGCCACCATGGTCCAGCTGGAAGACGGCTCCTTCCGTATGGCGGTGACCAATATCGGCGTCCGTCCCACAGTGGACGACGACGAGACTCCCAATGCCGAGGCCTATATTCTGGGCTACGAGGGCAACCTCTACGGGCAGCGGGTACGGCTCCTCTTCTTCCGAAAGCTCCGGGAGGAGAGGAAGTTCCACAGTCTGGAGGCGCTGCAGCAGGAAGTGCTGCGCAATGCCCAGCAGACCCGGGAGTACTTCGAGGGCTGGGCCCAACTTCTCTAACCATGTTCCCTTTTCCACCCACCCGCCATAGAAAGAGAGGCGACCGCCATGCCGGAAGAATATCGTCCCCAGCCGCCCCGCCGCCGGAGACGGCGCAAAAAGGGCATCCTCCATTGGAGCGCCAAGCGCTGGAAATTTGAACTGACCCGTCTGGCCGTTCTGCTGGTACTGATCGCCATTCTGGTCCTGCTCTTCAAGGGCTGTGCCGCTCTGGTGGGGCTGGTCACCGGCGGCGAGGAGGAACCTCAGACGCCCCCCGCCGCTCAGGAGCCCCAGCAGCTGCCTGACGAGGCGGACAACCCCCTTCCGAAAGAGGAGGAGGGCCCGGTCCAGCTCTCTCTGGTCATGGTAGGCGACGTTCTGCTCCATGACCCGCTGCAGGAGAGCGGTCTTATGGCCGACGGCAGCTACAATTACGACCACTTTTTTGCCCATACCAAACAGCTGATCTCTCAGGCCGACCTGGCGCTGGTCAATCAGGAGGTCATTCTGGGCGGCAAGGATCTGGGTCTCTCCGGTTACCCCGCCTTTAACGGCGCCTATGAGGTAGGCGACGCACTGGTGAAGGCCGGCTTTGACATGGTGCTCCATGCCACCAACCACGCTCTGGACAAAGGTGAGCGCGGTCTGCTCAACTGTATCAGCTTCTGGGAGAGCGTCTATCCTCAGATCCATGTGCTGGGCATCCACGACAAGGAGGAGAGCCGGATCTGCTACTATGAAGCTGAAGGGGCTACCATCGCCTTTTTAAACTATACCTACGGCACCAACGAGATCGGTCTGCCGATGCCCTACATGGTGGATATGCTGGAGGAAGATCTGGTACTGGCCGATCTGGCCGAGGCCAATGAAAAGGCCGACTTTATTGTGGTCGCTCCCCACTGGGGCTCGGAATACACCCATACGCCTCCGGACAGTGTCCGGACCTGGGCCGATCTGTTTCTGGAAAACGGCGTGGATCTGGTCCTCGGTACCCACTCTCATGTAATCCAGCCGGTGGAGTGGCTGGAGGACGAGGCGGGCAACCGGATGCTGGTCTATTGGTCGCTGGGCAACTTTATCAACTTTACCAGCGACAGCGGCGACGGGGTCCGGCAGCGGGCTGTAGGCGCCATGGCAGAGGTCACCCTCTCCATTGACGAAGGTCAGGTCTCCATCGCCGACTACGGCGTTACGCCTCTGATCGCCCATATGAAAGAGGGCTCGGGCAATCCCACCGTCTATGCCATCGAAGACTACACCGAAGCGCTGGCTGCGGAAAATGCCATGAGCGCAAAGGACAGCAAGTTCTCTCTGGCCTACTGTCAGGAGATCTGCGATACTGTCTTCGGCTCTCTCTGGAGAGAATAAGCCGGCATCTGCCGGAAACCAAAAAAAGAGATCCGCCTGATTCCACTCTCAGATCAGGCGGATCTTTTCTTTCATTTGTCTCTCCGGCTCCAGAGGCAGTTGAATACATTGCCCAGAATAATGATATTGCTGCAGAGAAAGAGCCAGAGCAGTAGGATAATCACCGAAGCCAGGGAGCCGTAGATAACCGTATAGCGGGTAGACAAGCTCATAAACAGGGAGAAGATTCTGGTCGCGCCCACCAGCGTCACCGCGCCCACCAGCGCTCCCGGCAGAATCAGTCTCGGGCAGTTCCGGCTGGGCACCGTCAGCCGGTAGAGCAGGGCCAGCACCAGAAAGGTGGCCAGCAGCGGGAGCATCCACTGGGCCAGACGCCAGCCGTAATGGAGCACCGGCACATCCAGCAGAAACTTCACAAAGCCCAGCAGCCAGTCTCCCAGCAGCACAATCAGCAGGGCGCCATAGATCATCAGCGGCAGCAGCAGGGACAGAGCCAGAGTAAACAGAGCCGTCCAGAGCGTCTTTCTCTGCCGCTGACCAAAGATTTCGTAAAAGATGTCGATCAGACCCTGAAAGGCGGCAGAGGAGGCCAGAAAGGTCATAATGATACCACCTACCAGCAGTGTCAGACTCTGGTTGGACTGGACATAGCCCAGGTAATCGGAGACCAGACTTTTGGCCGCTTCAGGCAGCAGGGCGATGAACTGGTCCAGCACCAGCTGGTCCTCCAGCGGGATCATACCCACGGCAGCAGAGATCACGATCAGCATGGGAAAAAGGCACATGGCCAGATAGTAGGCCAGCTGGGCACTGGCCCGGGAGATACGCTTGTCAAAATAGAGCCGGACGACCTTGATGACAAAGGCCAGGCCCGGGATCTGTTCCAGACGCTTCATATTGTCCTCCGATCCGGCAGAAGGGGGGAGCTGCCGGGAAAAATGCAAAAACCGCCTGATCAACAGACGGTTAAATGCAATACCCTTTAGGCTCAGCCCTCGATAGAGTTCAGCTTGATGGTCAGCTGGCTCTTCTTGTTAGCAGCCTTGTTCTTATGAATCAAGCCCTTGGCAGCAGCCTTGTCGACAGCCTGAACAGCCACTTTGTAGGCGCTATCAGCCTCGCTGCGGTTGCCCTCAGCCACTGCGGCATCAAATTTCTTCAGGGAAGTCTTAACAGCAGATTTCGCAGACTTGTTCAGCGCGGTCTTGGTCTCAGTCACCAGAACACGCTTCTTGGCAGACTTAATATTCGGCAAACCAGACACCTCCTCTAATAGCATTTTGCACAGAATGTCCCCGTGCATTTATGTATTCTAGCACCTTGCTCAGGAAAAATCAACTGTTTTTTCAAATTTTTTTGAACTTTCTGAATAACTGGCTTCTTGGGGCGGAAAATAGTGGAGGAAGCAGACATCACCACAAAATATTGTAGCACACTTGCCAAGGAGGCGGCTATGGGAGGCGCGTTTCGTACCGATCTTGCACTGGAATCGGCCCAGATCATGGGTCACAGCCCGGAAAAACCCCTTCCCGGGGTGGAGAGCCGGGAGGAAGAGCTGCTGGGCTACCGGCTGACCCGGGTCTCGGTCACTTCGGCTGAGGGCGCCCGTCTGGTGGGAAAACCGGAGGGCCGTTATCTGACTCTGGAGCTGGGTCCGCTCTTCCGGCGGGAGCCGGAAGCCTTCTCCCGGGGCGCCCGGGCTGTCGCTCAGCTGCTGCGGGAGCTGCTGCCTGCCGGCATGGGCCAAAAGGGAGAAGCGCTGGTGGTGGGGCTGGGCAACCGAATGGTCACCCCTGACGCCGTAGGGCCCAGAAGCTGTGATCATGTACTGGTCACCCGCCATCTTCTCTCCCAGTCCCCCGGCCGCTTCGACCTGTTCCGGCCGGTGGCCGCCCTCTCCCCCGGAGTGCTGGGGACCACCGGCGTGGAGACAGGAGATCTGCTGGCCGCGCTGGTCCGGGATCTCCGACCGGCCTGCCTGATCGCCATTGACGCGCTGGCAGCCCGGTCAGTTCACCGGCTGTGCACCACCCTTCAAATGGCCGATACCGGCATTATCCCCGGCTCCGGTATTGGAAACAGCCGCCGGGAGCTGAGTCGGGCCACGCTGGGGCTTCCGGTACTGGCAGTTGGGGTGCCCACCGTGGTGGATGGGCAGACGCTGGCCGCCGATCTGACCGGAGGCCAGCTCCGGGACCGGTCTCTGTCCTCCGTTCTGGTCACCTCCAAGGATATCGACAGCCAGATCACCGATCTGGCCAAGCTCATCGGCTTCGGGCTGGATCTGGGCCTTCAGGAGGGGCTGGAGCTGGAAGATATTGAGCTGCTGCTGAGTTGAGATGCGAAAAGGCTCCCTCAAAGAGGGAGCTTTCCCTTTGATCCGGTCCTTCAGCCGGAGACTCGCTGCCGGAGCGCCGCCGCGGCAGAGCCATCCAGACTGTGGAGCGGCGGACAGAGGAACCCGCTTTGAGCTGATACGTATGGTCCGACCGGCAGGCCAGCTCCTCGATCGTCTATATATGCCAAGAGAGAGCAACGGGCTCCCGTATTCGTGAGCCCGACAGGCCAGCGGTTCTCTTTTAGCGGAGGGCGAACCCATCTCCCTCGTCAATCAGGGTATAGCTGCAGCTCCAGCCCGGCTGAAGCTGGGGACAGATGTTCTCTGCCGCCAGATGCTCCTTTCCCTCCATGTCGGTCACATAGAGGTCAAAGGAAATCTGAGCCATATCCACCGGGGAGGAGAGCTGTTCCAGGTCTTCCGTCCGGAGGTCAAAGGTGACCTGCTTCTCCGTTCCGAAGAGGTCGCTCTCCCCGTCGGCGTTGCAGACACCGCCGGACTGGAATATCTCACCGTCAGGGGTATAGCGGTAACAGATTTCAACAGCCAGAACAGGTCGCCGGCTCTCCGAGATGATCTCAATCCGGGTATCTCCGTTCATGGGGAGCTGATGGCCCTGAGTGACCGTGTTGCCCAGATCCAACAGCTGCACCAGCTCCTGAAAGGCTGTGGCGCTCCCTCCCCAGCTCTTAATATCGGCGCCGGTAAGCTCTCCGGCCATCTGGGCGGTGACGGTATAGACCTCAGTCTGCTGGCCGGAGTCATACTCCCAGCTCACATAGCCCAGATTGTCCACCAGTGCCAGCATGGCACAGGAATAGCCCTCCAGATAGGGACGGATCTGCTCCTTCCGGGCCAGGGGATATTCCTCCTCCAGACAGATGGTCCAGCCATAGGGCTCCTCTGTGGTCTGGAGCTCATTGGTAAAGGGGCCCAGCCGATCCCCGATCCCCAGCGCATTGGCCAGCGCTACGTCGGCTGTAACATCGCCCACATAGGCATGGGCCGTCTCGTAGATCCGGGAGATGGACGGATTGATGGACACGCCCTCCTCCCAGAGGATCCGGTTACCCAACCGGATCTGACGGACGTCACCCTGAGGGGTGTAGCGGGCGTTGATCTCCCGGGCACTGAAAAAGAGAACACTGGGCTCCACCCATTTGACCCGGGCGGTGACAATCCCTGCCTCCTCCGTCCAGCTCACGCCGCCGAAGGCCATGCCGTCGGTCAGAAACTGTCCGGAGAGCACCACCGTCTCGTCCACCAGCGACGCTCCGCAGGAGATAAACCGGTCATCAGCCTCCCGACCCACCAGATGGCTCCGAATCCAAAAGAGGGCGAAGACCAGCACAGCTACCAGCACAGCGGTCTCGGCGATCCGGGCCCAGTTATGGCGCTTGATTCCTTTCAGGTAGTCTATCTCCGCTCTCCGGCGCTGCTGCTCCGGCTCGGGCTCCGGACTTTTCATCCGCATTGCCATATCGCTGCAGTCCGTGCACTCGGCCAGATGGGCCTCCACCGCCTCATTGGTGGTCTGACTGGCCAGCCCTTCCACATAAGAAGGGAGCAGATCCCGGACGATCTCGCAGCTCAGATTATTCTTCATCTGCTTCCAGCTCCTTTCGCAGTCGCTCTTTGGCCCGGTAATAGGTGACCCGAGCCCAGTTTTCCGTTTTGTTCAGCACCTGACCGATCTCCCGGAAGGAGAGGTCTCCGAAGATCCGAAGGTAGGCCACCTCACGGCCCGGCTCCGGCAGCGCATGGAGCCGACGCAGCAGCCGCACCCGCTCCAGCTTGTCCAGCGCGGTATGCTCCGCCGAGGGGCCGGCAAGCGCCCAATCCCGCTCCTCTGTCTGAGCCGGGTGTTTCCGGCGGTAGGCGGCCAGCTGATGCTTTGCGATGGAGCAGAGCCAGGTGGTCATTTTGCAGGATCCGTCATAGCGGTGTATACTTCTGACCGCCTGATAGAAGGTCTCCTGAGTCAGCTCCTCGGCCAGCTGCTCCTCCCGGGTCAGGGAGAGGAGATAGCGGTATACTGTCTGACTGTGGTCCCGATAGACCTCTTCCATGGACTGCATCTCTTCTCCCCCCTTTCCGGTCTTTGTCTGTTTATGCTTTTGAGCGGCCATTCGTTACAGGAGGCCGCGGAAAATTTCCGGTCCCAAGGCGTCTGCCCGAAAAAGACCATACCCCCAGCCCAACGGCCGGGGGTAATAGCGCTTCAATTATACGTTGAATCGGAACAGGATAATATCACCGTCGGCCACAACATACTCCTTGCCTTCAGAGCGCATGAGGCCCTTTTCCTTGGCCACCTTCTCGCTGCCGCAGGCTACCATGTCCTCGTAAGCGATGACCTCGGCCCGGATAAAGCCCCGCTCGAAGTCAGAGTGGATCTTACCGGCGGCCTGAGGAGCCTTGGTGCCCTTGGTAATGGTCCATGCCCGGCACTCGTCCTCGCCGGAAGTCAGGAAGGAGATGAGGCCCAGCAGGGTATAGCTGGCCTTGATCAGCCGGTCCAGACCGGACTCGGAGATGCCCAGTTCTTCCATGAACATCTCCAGCTCCTCCCCCTCCATCTGGCTCAGCTCTTCTTCCAGCTTGGCGCAAACGGGGATAACCTGAGCCCCTTCCTTCTCGGCCAGTTCTTTTACCTGCAGATAGTAGGGGTTTTCCTCGTAGCCGCCGCCGGCAAAGGTGTCCTCGTCCAGATTGGCGGCATAAATAATCGGCTTCAGGCTGAGCAGGTCGCTGGTCCCAATCAGCTCCCGCTCCTCGGGGGTGCAGTCATAGCTCCGGGCAGAGTTTCCGTCATTGAGCCAGTCCCGGAGGCCTTCAAAGACCCGGACCTCTTCCAGAAACTTCTTGTCTCCCTTAGCGGCCTTTCTGGCCTTATCAATCCGCCGGTCGGCCATCTCCACGTCGGCCATGATCAGCTCCAGGTCGATGGTGCCGATATCCCGGATGGGGTCGGTGCTGCCCTCTACGTGGATCACGTTCTCGTCGTCGAAGCAGCGGACCACATGGACAATGGCCTCGGTTCCCCGGATATTGGACAGGAACTTATTGCCCAGACCCTCGCCCCGGCTGGCGCCCTTGACCAGACCGGCGATATCCACGAACTCGATAACGGCAGGCGTGGTCTTCTTGGGATGGTAGAGATCGGTCAGCCAGTCCAGCCGGCTATCCGGCACTGCTACGGTACCCACGTTGGGCTCAATGGTGCAGAAGGGGTAGTTGGCGCACTCGGCACCGGCGTTGGTAATGGCGTTGAAGAGGGTGCTCTTGCCCACGTTGGGCAGACCCACGATACCTAATTTCATCAGTCTATCTTCCTTTCGTCCGAAGCGGGCGGTCATGTTCAATCCTTAATTATACTTGCTCCGGGGATGATTCGCAAGTCTTTCAGGGAAAAAGCCGACGGTCGGGGGAGAGAAGTTTCTTCCCGCTCCGCTCTTGCGCCCGTCTTCCGACGGTGGTATGATGAGCTTAAGAAACATATTGACAGGAGGCATACTCATGAGCGCTAAGAAACTGGGTTTTGGCATGATGCGTCTGTATCGAACCGATCCCAACGACGAGGGCAGCATTGATTTTGAACTGACCAAAAAGATGGTGGACCTGTATTTGGAGCGGGGCTTTACCTATTTCGACACCGCTTGGATGTATTGCGGCCACCGGAGCGAAGAGGCTGTCAAGATCTGCCTGACCGACCGTCACCCCCGGGAAAACTATACCATCACCACCAAGCTGCCGGCCTATATGCTTAAGAGCGAGGCCGACCGGGATTGGCTCTTCAACGAGCAGCTTCGCAAAACAGGCGCCGGCTACTTCGACTACTATCTGCTCCACGACGTCAACTCCAACTCGCTGGTCAACTTCAAAAAGTACGACTGCTTCCGCTGGATCAAGGACAAGAAGGCACAGGGCGCCGTAAAGAAGATCGGCTTCTCCTACCATGATGGCCCCGAGCTGCTGGACGAGCTGCTCACTGAGCACCCTGAGTTCGATGTGGTTCAGCTCCAGATCAACTATCTGGACTGGGAGAGCCCTGCCATCCAGTCCCGGGCCTGCTATGAGGTCGCTGAAAAGCACGGCAAGCAGGTCATCGTTATGGAGCCGATCAAGGGCGGTACGCTGGCTAACGTGCCCGAGGAAGCGGCCCGGATGTTCAAAGAACACGCCCCCGAACGGAGCATTTCCTCCTGGGCTGTCCGCTTTGCCGCCAGTCTGAAGAACGTAGTTATGGTCCTCAGTGGTATGACAACTATGGAGCATATGCTGGACAATACCAGCTATATGCAGGACTTCCAGCCGCTGACGGAGGAGGAAGTGGCTTTGTGCATCAAGGCCGCCGAGATCATCAACGCTGATATCACCATCCCCTGCACCGGCTGCAGCTACTGCACCGTCAAGTGCCCCAAAAATATCGCCATTCCTCAGTACTTCTCCCTTTACAACGCCGACTACAAGATCAATGTGGACCGGACCTGGAACGGCCACTGCGGTTACTTTGAGCATCTGGCCACCCGCTTCGGCAAGTGTGACGACTGCATCAAGTGCGGCCAGTGCGAGGCCATGTGTCCCCAGCATCTGCCCATCCGCCAGCTGCTGGAAACGGTAGACGAATACTTCAAGTCGATCAACTGATTTCTCCCCGCGCCTCTCAAGCCCCGGCACCGCTGTGCCGGGGCTGTCTTTCTATTCTCCTCCCTGCTCCAGCAGCACTGAGCCGGCAGCCGCGGCAAAGGCCCGGGCGCCCCGAAGCGCCTGCTGGAGGGTATTGCCATGAGTCCCCACCTCCACCAGCAGGGAGCCGGTCGTCATATGCTGATTAAACCGCTGCCCCCGCAGATTCAGCGGCCGGGGAAAGTCGGGCTCCAGCGCCATGAGCCGCTGCTGGATGGCGGCGGCCAGGGACAGATTCTCCTCCCAGTTCGGATGGCTCAGGCCGCTCTCCTGACTGCCCAGCACCAGCATGACCTGAGCCGTCTGCTCCCCGTCCAGCAGGGTGGTCATCGGGATGGAGTTGCCGGCGCTGTCAGTCAGGGCGTCCCGATGGACATCCAGCACCACCGAGATGGTCGGATGCTCCTCCAGCGCCTTCCGGATCCCCTCCAGAGAGCGGGCATATGAGCCGGTATAGCTGGGATAGTCGTAAAGAGCGGTATCGTGGAGGACAGAGAGTCCCATCTGCTCAAAGACCATTTTCATCTCCTCCCCTACCCGGATCATATTGCAGTTGGGATCGGTGGTCCGGGCCAGATCGGTAGGCGTGTAGCGGTCCTCACCCTCCATGGTGTAGGCCTCGGTGCCGTGGGTGTGAATGATGAGAATCTGAGGACCATCGTCGGCCAGAGGCAGGCTGATTTCCCGGAGATAGTCGGCCAGAGAGAGCCGCAGGTTTGTATCGTTCTTCAGCTCCAGATCCTCCCCCCGGATCTCATAGCGGACCGGCGACCATTGCTCCGGCCGGTTCGGCTGCTATTCCTCCGGCGCCTCCAGCAGGCCGAAGAGGGACAGGGCGGGAAAGGCCGGCGCGTGCTCCTCCGGCGGGGCGGGAATCTCTTCCGCCGGAGGAAGGGGCTGCTCCTCTTCTCCGGTCTCCGGGGCAGGCAAACCCTCGCTCTGACTGCCCGGGTCCAGAATACGCGCCAGCAGTTTGGTAGAAAGCTCACCCTCCGGAAGTGCGCCGCTGACAACCAGCGACAAAATCAGCAGCAGAGCGGCCGCTGCCGGCCGGACCGCCCCCTTTCTCCGGTTTTTCCGTTCCCTCATGGCCCTCTGCCTCCTGTCCTTTGTCCCCGCGCCGGCATGGCATGGTCGGAGAAAGTATATGCCTCGGCGGGCTCTTTCAGACCCCAACCCATTCCCTTGGGCAGCTTTCACTTTACAAGGGAATATCTTGACATTGTGAGCAAAGCAAAGTAAAATATGAATGGATTAATTTGAAGAACGGAAGCCGACCGTTCCGGCCGGTTTGATAGAGGGCTGTTTTTCAACGTCTTTTCCGCAGGCGGCAAAGACTATGCCGTCTGCCTCTTTTTGCACATTTTCGGAAAGCAAGGTCTTTCCCAAAAGACAATCAAATATTGTAACAAGGAGGTGTAACATTCCATCATGATTCCCGCAATTATTTCCGGTCTGGTGTGCCTGGTCCTTGGTATCGCTATCGGTTTTCTCTACCGCAAGAACGTAGCGGAAAAGGAGATCGGCTCTGCTGAGGAGGAAGCCACCCGGATCGTTAACGTTGCCATTAAGGAAGCTGAGAGCAAGAAGCGTGAGGCCCTTGCGGAGGCTCGCGAAGAGATCCACAAGGAGCGCAACGCCTACGAGCGTGAGGTCAAGGAACAGCGCGCCGAGCTGCAGAAGCAGGAGCGCCGCCTTCAGTCCAAGGAGGACAATCTGGACCGCAAGACCGACCAGATCGAGAAGAAGGAGGAGCGGCTCCAGAATAAGCTGGCCGCTGCCGACCGTACCCGCGAAGAAGCCGAAGCTTTGAAGCAGACCCAGCTGGAAACTCTGGAGCGGATCTCCGGTTTTACTACCGACGAGGCCAAGAACTACCTGCTCCAGCAGGTTCAGGACGAGGTCACCCATGAGGAAGCTGTCAAAATCAAGGAGATCAAGGCCAAGTTCAAGGACGAGGCCGAGACCTATGCCCGGGAGATGATCTCTCTGGCCATTCAGCGCTGCGCCGCTGATCAGGTGGCCGAGGTTGCTGTCTCCGTCGTCCCCCTGCCCAACGACGAGATCAAGGGCCGCATCATTGGCCGGGAAGGCCGTAATATCCGCACGCTGGAAACCCTCACCGGTGCGGAGCTCATTATCGACGATACCCCCGAGGCAATTACCATTTCCTGCTTTGACCCCGTCCGCCGGGAGATCACCCGGATCGCTCTGGAACGGCTCATTGCCGACGGCCGGATCCATCCCGCCCGTATCGAAGAGATGGTGGAAAAGGCCACCCGTGAGGTGGAGTCCATTATCAAGGCAGAGGGTGAACGGGCTATCTTTGAGACCAATATTCACTCTCTCCATCCCGAGCTGATCCGTCTTATGGGCCGGCTCCATTACCGTACCAGCTACGGTCAGAACGTACTCAACCACTGTATCGAAGTCTCCCATCTGGCCGGCCTGCTGGCCGCCGAGATCGGCGCCGACGTAGCTCAGGCCAAGCGGGCAGGTCTGCTCCATGACCTGGGCAAGAGCGTTGACCACGAGATCGAGGGCTCCCACGTCCAGATCGGCGTGGATCTGGCCCGCCGCTACAAAGAGAATGATCAGATCGTCCACGCAATCGCCGCCCATCACAACGATGTGGAGCCTCAGACCATCGTAGCCTGCCTGGTTCAGGCTGCTGACGCCATCTCCGCCGCCCGTCCCGGCGCCCGCCGTGAAAACGTGGAGAACTATGTCAAGCGTCTGGAGCGGCTGGAAGAGCTGACCTCTTCCTTCCGGGGCGTGGATAAGGCCTTCGCCATTCAGGCCGGCCGAGAGATCCGCGTCATGGTCAAGCCCGAGATCATCAGCGAAGATCAGATGGTCATTCTGGCCCGGGACATCGCCCGGCAGATCGAGGAGTCTCTGGAGTACCCCGGTCAGATCAAGGTTAATCTGGTCCGCGAGACCAAGGCCGTGGAGTACGCAAAGTAATCCTTCTCCTAATCACAAAACACAAACCGCCCGTTCCAAAAGGAACGGGCGGTTACCATTTTATGTATGCCGGCGGCCTGTTTTACAGCTCCGGATCCCCGGTGGACACGGCGGCAGCTGCGCTGGCCTTCTTCTCCTTCAGTCGCCGGAAAGCGGCCTCCACCGAACTCTCCCGGAAAATAAAGTCAAAGGCCATCTTCAAAATCAGCAACTGACAGAAGATCCAGTTCATTTCAATATCATAGGCCATCCGGTGAACGGCGATATCCACCTCGGTCAGGCCGCTTTCAAACAGAACGTAGTACATCTCAAAGAAGTTATCCTTGATGCCCATGAGAAAGACAAAGCCGACGGCGATCAAAAAGTCCATCAGCAGGCTGGACAGGGTGGAAAAGCGGGCCAGATTCTGCCGGTCATCCAGCCGGTCGGAAATTCGGATCAGCCCCTGTCGCATAAGCCAGAGCAGAAGGCCCATGACGCCGGAGACCGCAAAGAGGAAAATCGTAAAAAAGCGGAAGTTGTCCATCAGATAGGTCACTACACCGTAATTGACCAGTCCAACACTGTTGGCAAGATAGTTCACATAGGCGTCACTCATAACCACATGGGTGGTATAATAGGCAAATCCGATATAGCCCAGAGCGAACAGGACAATCCACAGCAAAAAGCTACCTTTGCGGATCAGCAGATTGATCACTTTCATACTTCTTACACACTCTCTTTTCTCAGTAAATCCACTCTACCGGGATCAACATGGTATACGGCGCCGTCCAGAGGGCCAGCGACAGAGACAGCCGGCGGATCTCCCCTTCGGCAAGGCCGGTACCCCGGAAGGAGAACGTTTTGTTGAGCAGATAGATCAGCCAGCCGGCCAGCGCGATACCGGGCAGGACAATTATCTGCCCGCCGGGGATCAGGAAAGTATTGAGCCTGGGCGCCAGCCGCTCCAGCAGCAGCATCAGAGCAAAGACCACTCCGCCGCCGGCAAAGTCGGCGGCAAAGCCAAAGAGCCAGACTTTCAGGATGCTCCGCTTCCAGATAGCCAGCTTTCCGGCTATACCGAACACCTTCATCGCCGCCAGCAGCACCAGCGAGTCGATCAGAAAGTTGCCCGGCAGAAGGATCAGCCAGACCACTGTAGGGAGAAAATAGAACATCCAGATAGGAAAGAGAACGTTATAGAGCTTTGTCTGTCCCTTTTTCATTGCACCGTACCTCCCTTTCTTGTTTCTTCCGGTCAAGTCATCCCAGCTCAGAAAGAAGACCCTGTGCAGCGCTGCGCAGGGTCCTCTTCATTCTTCTCAGCCCTTGGCCTCTTCGGCGTTGGGCGTTTCGTCAGAGGTTTCACCCTCAGCAGGTGCCTCTCCCTCGGCGGGAGCCTCCTCTGCCGGCGTCTCGGCAGGGGCCTCGCCCTGGCCTACCTGACCGTCGGCAGTGATATAGACATTATCAGAGTACTGGAGGATCAGATCCACCACCCGGTTCCACTCGCTCTCGTCCTCGGTCAGACGAACCGTGCAGCCAGTCTGGATGGCAGGCGTAATAGAGATGTCCACAGTGCCGCCGTGGAGGGCGTTGCCCTCAAAGTGGAGTTCCAGCATGAAGGTCTCCAGCGTCTTTTCATTGAACCAGCAGGAGCCCAGACCGCAGAAAATGGGCTTGTCATTGTAATACTCGATGCCCTGGAGGCAGTGGGAGTGGGTGCCCACCACCACATCTGCGCCGGCAGTGATCAGGTCCTGACCCAGTGCTCGCTGCTCATCGCTGGTCTCGTAGATATAGTCGGTCCCCCAGTGGACACAGGCAATAACGAAGTCCGCGTTCTGTTTGGCTACCCGGACAGACTGGAGGAAGCGCTGGCTGTCATAGCAGAGCAGAATACCGGAGCTGTCGGCGGTAGCCTCGGGGGTATGGCGGTAGACCTCGGCGTTGGAGGCGTTGACAAAGGCCACGGTATAGCCCTCAATCTCCATATAGCGGGGTGCGGCAGCCTCGTCAATGTTCTCGCCGGCGCCCACATAGGCGATCTTCTTCTGACTCAGGGTAGTCAGCGTGTCGGTCAGGCCTTCGGGGCCGTAGTCATAGACATGGTTGTTGGCCAGCGTAACCAGATCCACGCCCATAGTCTGATAGACGGAGACGTTGGACGGCTTGGAACGGAAGGTATAGCTCTTTCCGTCCAGAGGGGCGCCGCCGTCGGTGAATGTGAACTCACTGTTGAGGCAGAAGAGGTCAGCTTCCTGCATCTTGGTCAGCAGGCTCTCGCCGATGCAGTCCCGGATTCCGTTCTCCTGACGGTTCATATACTGCATGGTATACCAGCCGTCGTCCAGATTCACGTCACCCATCATGGCGATGGTGAAGTCATAGGCGGCAGCCTCCAGACGGGCGTTCTCCGCCTCCTGCAACCGCTGCTGCTCCTCCCGCTCGGCCTGTTCCTTGGCCTGCTGAGCAGCCTGCTCCCGGGCATAGCCTTGCTCCACAAGGAACTGGAAGCCGCCCACGACAAAGCAGACAAGAATAACAAAGGTACAGACAATATTCAGAATCAGCCCGGCTCTGGCCCGGCGCAGTTCCTGCTTTCTGGCATTGCGTGGCTCCATGGTGGTTGCTCCTTTCCAAACCAAAAACAGCAGACTGTCAGTGACAGTCTGCTGTTTATCCTACATTTTATGCCCAAATAAGACTGTCAAGCCTATTTTATCACAAGTATTACCTGTCTTCAAGAGGGACAAAGGAGGCCGCAGGAGTAATTGCCTTGTAAGCCGGACGGATAATACGGCCGTTGGAGAAGACTTCCTCCAGCCGGTGGGCGCACCAGCCTACCATTCGGGCCGTAGCAAAGAGGGGGGTATAGAGCTCCTCGGGGATATTGAGCATATCGTAGACGAAGCCGGAATAGAGGTCCACGTTGGCGCACATGACCTTCTTCTTGCCGGTAACCCGGGAGAAAACGCCGGGGGTCAGCCGCTCCACGCTCTCAATGAGCTCCAGACGGTCGGTCATGCCCTTCTTCTCGGCCAGATCCCGGCTGAAATGCTTGAGCATCTTGGCCCGGGGGTCAGAGAGGGTATAGATGGCGTGGCCCATACCGTAGATCAGGCCGCTGTGGTCAAAGCCCTCCCGGAGCAGAATCCGGGTCAGGCAGGCGGCTACCTCGTCATCGTCCTTCCAATCGCGGACATTATCGGCGATAAAGTCCACCATCTGCTTACAGCGAATATTGGCGCCGCCGTGGCGGGGGCCTTTGAGCGAGCCGATGGCAGCAGCAATGGTAGAGTAGATATCCGTATGGGAAGAGGAGATAACCCGGCAGGTAAATGTAGAGTTATTACCGCCGCCGTGCTCGGCGTGGAGGATCAGGCACAGGTCCAGCAGACGGGCCTCCTCCTCGGTATACTGCTGATTGTCCCGGGCAGCGGCAAGGAAGTTTTCCGCGGTGCCCTTTCCGGGCTGGGCCCGGTGGAGATAGAGGGAGCCGTGATCAAAGTAGCAGCGCTTGGCCGCATAAGCGTGGGCCACGATCATAGGCGTCCGGGCAATGAGCTGCATGGACAGGCGGAGCTGGTTTTCCAGCGTCATAGTCTCCGGGTCGTTGTCATAAGAATAGAGGGTGAGCACGCTTCTGGCCAGCTTGTTCATCACGTCCTGACTGGGCGCCTTGAGGATCATATCCTCTGTAAACATATTGGGCAGAGGACGCATCTCCTCCAGCGCGGCCTGAAAACCGGCCAGCTCAGTCTTGTCGGGCAGTTTTCCGGTCAGCAGCAGATAGGCTGCCTCTTCGAAGCCGTAGCGGTTTTCCCGGACACAGCCCCGGATCAGGTCCTTCACGTTGATGCCCCGGTAAATCAGACGGCCCTCAGCGGGGACCTTTTCGCCGTCCTCCATATAGTAGCCCATAACGCTGCCTACCTGAGTCAGACCGGCCATAACGCCGGTACCGTCAGGATTTCGCAGGCCCCGGCGGACTTGATACTTATCGTAAAGCTCGGCAGGCAGCCGGTTGCTGCCCCGGAGCTGTTCGCTCAGGCTGTGCAGATAGTGGGTGGATTCAAGAGACAGGTTGTTGCTCATATCCGCCAGCTCCTTTTCCAAATTTAGCCCCGTAAGGAAGAGGTCTCCTTATGGGAAGGATATTGACAGTATACAGGAATCAGATTGGGAAGTCAACGAAATTCCTGCCCGGAATGAAAGAGCAAAAAAGGTTCCGTCAAATTGAATTAAATCATGTGCCATTTTTCCCGTTTTTTCCCCATTTTTCCCACAGTGTGCCAATGAGTTTTGCAAGGAGAAGAAGTCTATGCTGCATCGAGTCGCTTTTACCTCTGTCTTGTTGACCCTTTTTCTGCTCCTGCTGCCTTTGACGGCGCCCCTTCCGGCCTCGGTGCTGCTGGAGCGGAGCGTCCTGCCGCCGACAGAGGCGGAGCCCGCCCCCGTCGAGGAGGAGGCTCCTGTTCCAGAGGAGGGGCCGCCGGAGGAAGCCCTCTCCGCGGCCGGACAGGCTGCCTCACCGGAAGCGGACACAGCGGCCGGGCTTCTCCCCGGAGAGATCACCCTGCTTCGGCCGGATGGAACGCCGGAGACCATGACGCTGGAGGATTATCTCTGGGGCGTAGTGGCAGCGGAAATGCCCGCCTCCTTTCACCCCGAGGCCCTGAAGGCTCAGGCGGTAGCCGCCAGAAGCTATACTGCCTGCCGGCTGCTGGAGGGCAGCGACCGGCATCCGGAGGCCAACGTCTGCGCTGACTTTGGCTGCTGTCAGGCCTGGATGAGCCGGGAGGAGCGGATGGAGCGCTGGGGCGAGGAGGGGGAGGGCTACGCCGGAAAGATCTCCGATGCCATCGCAGCCACTGCCGGGGAATATCTGGTCTGGGAGTCGCTGCCGGCGCTGGCCGTCTTTCACGCCTCCTCCGACGGCGCTACCCGGTCGGCCCAGTCGGTCTGGGGTCAGCAGCTGCCCTATCTGGTCTCAGTATCCAGTCCCGAGGGAGAGCAGGACGCGCCCAACTATTACTCTACCGTCTCCTATCCGGCGGAGGAGTTTGCCGCCCTCTTTCTGTCCCTCTGGCCGGAGGCCGATCTCAGCGGGGACTGCGGCGGCTGGTTCTCCGCTCCGGAGCGGGAGGAGGGGGGCGGACTCTCCTCCCTTCAGGTAGGCGGCGTCCGGGTAACGGCTCAGGAGCTTCGAACCCTTTGCGCTCTCCGGTCGGCCAGCTTCGAGGTCAGCTGTCAGGACGGGACGGTCACCTTTCAGGTCACCGGCTACGGCCATGGCGTTGGTATGAGCCAGTACGGGGCCAACGTGCTGGCCAAACAGGGCTCAGACTACCGGCAAATTCTGGCCCACTACTATCCGGGCACTGAGATTTGCGGCTGAAAAATACCCGGCGTCAGTCTGTTCTGACGCCGGGTGTTGACTGTATTCGGTCTGTCTCCGGATTAAAAGGGGAGGTTCTCCTCCTCCGGCCCCTTTACCTCACCGGTCAGTCGGCCCCGAAGGCCGCTGTAGCGCCGGGTCTGGCGGTTATTTTCTACCATACGGGCGAGAATCTGCTCATCTCCTACGGCAATAAACAGGTCCCGGGCCCGGGTTATGCCGGTGTAGAGGACTCCCCGGGTCAGCAGCATGGGCGCGCCGCTGACAGCGGCCAGAATGACCGCCCGGTACTCGCTGCCCTGACTTTTATGGACGGTCATGGCATAGGCCAGCTCCAGCTCAGAGAGCAGGTCGGCCGTATACTCCACCACTCTGCCGTCAAAGCTGACGGTGACCACCCGGTCACGGCTGTCGGCGGAGAGGACAATACCGATATCGCCGTTGAAGACGCCCATACCTCCCTTAAGACCGTCCTGCTCCCGCCACATGATATCGTAATTGTTCCGGATCTGCATGACCCGGTCGCCGGGGCGGAATACGACGGACCCGTATTTGACTTCCTCCTTCCCCTCCTGGGGAGGATTGAGGGCCTGCTGAAGGGCCTTGTTCAGGTTGGCTGTGCCGGTAATATAGCGCCGGGTGGGGCTCAGGACCTGAATCTGCTCGGGAGGAATGCCCATATTGTTGGGTAGTCTGGTCTTGCAAAGCTCTACAATGGTCTGCACCGCCTGCTCCCCCTGCAGTCGGCGGAGGAAGAAGAAGTCCTTGCTTTTACCCTGATTGATCAGCGGCGGCAGGATGCCCTGATTGACCTGATGGGCGCCCATAATAATGGCCGACTGCTGGGCCTGACGAAAGATCTCGGTAAGCCGGACGGTGGGGATGACGCCGCTGCGGATCAGATGGTCGAAGAGCTGGCCGGGACCTACGCTGGGCAGCTGGTCCGGGTCGCCCACCAGCACCAGCCGGCAGTCGCCGGCCACTGCCCGGAGCAGGGCGTCCATGAGCGGCACGTCCACCATACTCATCTCGTCAACGATAATGGCCTTAGCCGGAAGCGGATCGTCCTCGTCATGGCTGAAGGCCAGATGGCCCGTCTCCTGATCGTAGCCCGCCTCCAGCAGACGATGGATCGTATAGGCCTCCTCCCCACACAGCTCTCCCAGCCGTTTGGCAGCCCGGCCGGTGGGGGCGGCCAGAGAGGTCTCCAGACCCATGGCCTCAAAACAGGCGAGGATGCTCTTGAGAGTGGTGGTCTTGCCGGTACCCGGTCCGCCGGTAAGCAGGATAACCTGCCGCCGGGCGGCCAGTTCCACCGCTCTGCGCTGCTGGCCGGCATAGACAATCCCGGCCTCCCGCTCCACCCGATCTACCAGATGGTCCAGCCGGTCGGGGACATAGAGCTCGTTGGCCGCCATCTCCTCCAGCCGCTGGGCGATATAGCACTCGGCCTCATACAGGTCGGCCCGATAGACCGCCCGAAGGCCAAGCACCTCTTCCCGGACTACCTGCGCCCGAACCTCCAGTCGGCTCAGCGCCTCTTCCAACGCTTCTCCGCTGATGGGCAGCTCCGGATCTGTATTGAGCAGCCGGCCGGAGGCCTGAAGCAGCTTGTCCTCCGGGAGAAAGACGTGGCCGTTATCCAGATTGTGACTCAGGGTATAGAGCACACCGGCCTCCAGCCGCTGGCTGTCGTCGGGACGGATTCCGGCGGCGTAGGCCAGCCGGTCGGCAGTGGCGAAATCTACCCCCAGATCGCCGCCCAGCAGCACATAGGGGTTGACATGGAGCACATCCATGGTGCCCGGTCCGTAGACCTTCCAGAGCCGGGGGCCCAGCTCCACAGGCAGGTCATGGCTGGCCAAAAACTCCAGCAGAGAGCGCATCCCCGCTTTCTGGATGAACTCCATCTGAATGGCCCGAGCTTTTTTGCTCGTAATGCCTTTGATGGACGCCAGCTTCTCCGGCTCAAATTCCAGCACCTGAAAGGTGTCGGCGCCAAACTTGTCCACAATCCGCCTGGCCATCTTCTCGCCAATCCCCCGGATCACTCCGGAGGCCAGATAGCGGTAGATGGCCTGAGTGCCCTCGGGGAGCCGGACCTGAACAGAGTCGGCCTTGAACTGCTCGCCGAAGGAGGGATGGGTCATCCAGCTGCCCTCCAGGGTCAGCAACTCGCCGGGGCCTACGTGGGGCATAATACCTACGGCGGTAAAGCTGTCAGCCGCCCCGGAGACCCGGAGGACGGTATAGCCGTTGTCCGGATTCTGAAAGATTACCGCCTCAGCGGTCACCTCCACCACCTCCCGGCCATTGTCGGCAGTCAGATAGCTCTCTTCCATGTCCTTACCCCCCTTCCCACTCCGGAACGGAGCCGGAGTCTGTGTCGTCTTACTGTTCATGTTAAAATAAGGGCATTGAGTTTGTCAATGCCCTTACTTATCGGTTGCTTCTGCTATTGATTTAGATCAGCGCCACCACTCCGCCGGTGATCAGGCCGATGATCAGGCCGGCAGTGGCGACACCGGCAAAGATAATCGGAAAGGCGGTCTTCAGCCGGATATCAAAGAGCGCCGCCACCAGAGAGCCTGTCCAGGCACCGGTGCCCGGCAGGGGGATGGCCACCAGAATGTACAGGCCGAGGGCCTTATATTTATCCAGGATCTCCTTCTTGCTGTAGGCCTTGTTCTCCATCTTGACCACAATGCCGTCCAGCTTGGGGCTGAGCCGGCGCATGAGGGCAAAGATCTTACGAATGAAAAGGATAATAAAGGGAACGGGAATCATATTGCCCAGAATGCACAGCAAAATAGTGGGGACCAGATCCAGACCCAGACCAACGCCGATGGGGATAGCGCCCCGCAGCTCGATGAGCGGGACCATGGAGACAAAAATGGTTGCGATGATTTTTCCGGCGAAGGTACCGGTAAGCCAGCTAAACAATGGACAATTCCTCCTGCAATGCCGCGTTGAGGGCCCTCAGGGCCGCTCTAAAAGGGGTTTCAGATACTTTCCGGTATAGGAGCCGGGGCAGGCGGCTATTTCTTCCGGGGTTCCGGTGCAGACTACTGTTCCGCCGCCGGCACCGCCTTCAGGGCCAAGGTCGATCACATGATCGGCCGTCTTGATCACGTCCAGATTATGCTCGATGACCAGAACGGTATTGCCCGCCTCAGTCAGCCGCTGGAGCACCTCCACCAGACGGTGGACGTCGGCGGCGTGGAGACCGGTTGTGGGTTCATCCAGAATATAGAAGGTCTTGCCGGTAGAAGCCTTGGACAGCTCGGTTGCCAGCTTAACCCGCTGAGCCTCACCGCCGGAAAGGGTGGTAGAGGGTTGACCCAGCCGGATATATCCCAAGCCAACATCATACAGGGTTTTCAGTCGGTTGTAAAGCTTGGGAAGATGTTGGAAAAATTCCAGTCCTTCCTCCACTGTCATGTCTAAAACTTCCCAAATGTTCTTCCCCTTGTAGCGCACTTCCAGCGTCTCCCGGTTGTAGCGCTTCCCCTTGCAGACCTCGCAGGGAACATAGATATCCGGCAGGAAGTGCATCTCAATCTTGACCAGACCATCACCGCCGCAGGCCTCGCACCGGCCGCCCCGGACATTAAAGGAAAAGCGGCCCGCATTATAGCCCCGGGCCTTGGCGTCGGGGGTGGAGGCGAAGAGGTCCCGGATATCGGAGAAGAGGCCGGTATAGGTGGCCGGATTGGATCGGGGCGTCCGGCCGATGGGCGACTGGTCGATACAGATGACCTTGTCCAGATGCTCCTCGCCCTCCAGACTGTCATGCTTGCCTGACCGGGTTTTGGCCCGGTTCAGGTCGGCAGCCAGCCGCTTATGAATGATCTCATTGACCAGTGAGCTCTTGCCGGAGCCGGAGACGCCGGTAACGGCGGTAAGCGTGCCCAGAGGAATTGAGACGTCGATCTTTTTCAGGTTGTTCTCCCGGGCACCCCGGACGGTGAGATATTTGCCGGAGCCCGTTCTGCGTACGGCAGGGACAGGGATCTGCTTCCGGCCGGAGAGATAGTCGCCGGTAATGGAGCCGGGGGTATTCATGACCTCTTCCGCCGTGCCGGCGGCCACGATCCGGCCGCCATGGATACCGGCGCCGGGTCCCACGTCGATCAGGTAGTCGGCCGCGCGCATGGTATCCTCGTCGTGCTCAACCACGATCAGAGTATTTCCAAGATCCCGAAGCTCCTTCAGCGTGGCCAGCAGCATATCGTTGTCCCGCTGATGCAGGCCGATCGAGGGCTCGTCGAGAATATACAGCACGCCCATCAGAGCAGAGCCAATCTGAGTGGCTAGCCGGATCCGCTGGCTTTCGCCGCCGGAGAGGGAGCCCGACTTCCGGTCCAGCGTCAGATACTGGAGCCCCACGCTGCGCAGGAAGCCCAGCCGGGTCCGGATCTCCTTCAGAATCCGCTCGGCAATGAGCATCTTCTGCTCGCTCAGTTCCAGCCGGTCCACAAACTCCAGCGCCTCATCCACCGGCTTCGCACACAGGGCATCAATCGCGATATCACCCACGGTGACGGCCAGAGCCTCTTTTCTCAGCCGGCGGCCATGGCAGTCCGGGCAGGGACACTCGCCCATGCAGCTCTCCAGTTCGCTCTTAACCGACTCGGAAGTGGTCTCCCGGTACCGCCGCTCCAGATTGTTCACTACACCCTCAAAGGGCTGGTACAGGATACCTTTGCCCCTGGGCTGGTCGTAGTGGAGCTCCAGCTTTTCCCCTTTGGTTCCATAGAAGATGATCTGCTTCACCTCTTCCGGCAGGCTGTTGAAGGGCTGGTCCAGAGAAAAGCCGTACTTCTCACTCAGCGCGTCAAAGTACATCCGGCTAATCCCGTCACCCTTAATATTATTCCAGCCGCTGGCGGCCAGCGCGCCCCCCAGCAGGGTGAGTTTTCCGTTGGGGACGATGAGGGCTGGATCCACCTTGAGCTGGCTGCCCAGACCGGAGCAGGTGGGGCAGGCGCCGTAGGGGTTATTGAAGGAGAACATCCGGGGGGTCAGTTCCTCGATAGAGATCCCGCAGTCCTCGCAGGCATAGTTCTGGGAAAAGGCCAGATCCTCCCCTTCCCGGGGCAGGTTGACGACAACCAGTCCTCCGGAGAGGCCGGAGGCTGTCTCAATGGAGTCAGTAAGCCGCTGGTGAATATCCTCCCGGATGACCAGACGGTCTACCACCACCTCGATGGAGTGCTTTTTGTTCCGGTCCAGCGCAATCTCCTCAGACAGCTCGTACAGGTTGCCGTCCACCCGGACACGGACATAGCCCGATTTCCGGGCATCCTCAAAAATCTTCTGGTGCTCGCCCTTCCGGCCCCGGACAACGGGTGCCAGAATCTGGATCCGGGTGGAGACCGGGAGGGTCATGACCTGATCCACAATCTGGTCAATGGTCTGCTGCCGGATTTCCTTGCCGCACTTGGGGCAGTGAGGCGTACCGATCCGGGCCCAGAGCAGGCGGAGATAGTCATAGATCTCGGTCACTGTGCCCACGGTGGAGCGGGGATTTTTAGAGGTGGTCTTCTGGTCAATAGAGATGGCCGGGGACAGGCCGTCAATATAGTCCACGTCCGGCTTCTCCATCTGGCCCAAAAACATCCGGGCATAGGAGGACAGGCTCTCCACATACCGCCGCTGTCCCTCGGCGTAGATAGTGTCGAAGGCCAGCGAACTCTTGCCGGAGCCGGAGAGGCCGGTGACCACCACCAGCTTGTCCCGGGGGATGGTGACGTCGATATTTTTTAAGTTATTGACGCGTGCGCCTTTTACATAGATGTGGGTGTGCATAGATTATCCTCTGTTATAACGATCTTCTTCCCATGGTATGGGACCGGCGGCGCTGCCCCAACGGCAGCGGTATTATTTCATGCCCCGCAGCTCGATGATCTGGTCCCGCAGCGCGGCGGCCAGTTCGAATTCCAGCCGGGCGGCGGCCTCCTTCATCTGCTTTTCCAGCTGGGCAATCTGCCCGGCCGTCTCCTCCGGGGTAAGGCGGCGTCCGGCACGCTTCCGCTTCTCCGTCTCCTCCACCGCTCTGGACACCTCCAGCAGCTCCCGGACCGATTTGATCACCGTCCGTGGGACAATGCCGTGGGCCTTATTATATCCGTCCTGAATCTCCCGGCGGCGGGCAGTCTCGGTCATGGCCCGGTCCATGGAGGGGGTTACGGTATCGGCGTAGAGAATGACCTTGCCCCCGGCGTTTCTGGCAGCCCGGCCGATGGTCTGGATCAGGGCGGTCTCACTGCGCAGGAAGCCCTCTTTGTCCGCGTCCAGAATGGCTACCAGAGAGACCTCCGGCATATCCAGACCTTCGCGGAGCAGATTGATTCCTACCAGCACGTCGATCTTGCCCATACGAAGATCCCGAATGATCTCCGTCCGTTCCAGTGTCTTGACGCTATGGTGCATATAGCGGACCTTAAAGCCGGCCTTCTGGAGGTAGGCGGTGAGGTCCTCTGCCATTTTTATCGTCAGCGTAGTGACCAGCACCCGCTCGTTGTTCTGGATTCTCAGGTTGATCTCTCCCGTCAGGTCGTCAATCTGGCCGTCAATGGGTCGGATCTCCACCAGCGGATCCAGCAGACCGGTGGGCCGGATGACCTGCTCCACGATCTGGCCGGAGCGGCTGCGCTCATACTCGGCAGGGGTGGCAGAGACATAGATAACCTGATTGAGCCGGTCTTCAAACTCGTCGAACTTCAGCGGCCGGTTGTCAAAGGCACAGGGCAGCCGGAAGCCGTAGTCTACCAACGTTGTTTTTCTGGCCCGGTCGCCGTTGTACATGGCCCGGACCTGAGGGAGGGTGACGTGGCTCTCGTCCACAAAGAGGAGGAAGTCCTCAGGGAAATAGTCCGGCAGGGTCATGGGGGGAGAGCCCACCGGCCGACCGGAGATAACCCGGGAGTAGTTCTCAATTCCGTTACAGTAGCCCAGCTCCCGCATCATCTCGATATCATACTCCACCCGCTGGCGGATACGCTGGGCCTCCACCGCCTTCTCCTCCTGCTGGAAGAAGCTCACCCGCTCCTCCAGCTCCTCTTCGATCTCCCGGATGGCCCGCTCCATCTTCTCCTGCGTGGTCACATAGTGGCTGGCCGGATAGATTGCCACATGGTTCAGGATCCGGGTGGGGGTGCCGGTCACTACCTGAATCTCCGAGATCCGCTCTACCTCGTCTCCCCAAAACTCCACCCGGATGGCTTTGTCCTTGGAGTAAACCGGGAAGATATCTATGGTATCCCCCCGGACCCGGAAGGTATTTCGTTCAAAGGCGATATCGTTTCTCTCGTAGCGGATCTCAATAAGCTTGGCGATCAGTTCTTCCGGCCGCTTCTCCATGCCGTTTCGCAGAGAGATGACCATGTTTTTATAGTCGATCGGGTCGCCCAGGCCGTAGATACAGGAGACCGAAGCCACCACGATCACGTCCCGGCGCTCAAACAGGGCGGCGGTAGCGCTGTGGCGAAGCCGCTCAATCTCGTCGTTGATGGAGGCGTCCTTTTCAATAAAAGTGTCTGTATGGGGGATATAGGCCTCCGGCTGATAGTAGTCGTAGTAGGACACAAAATACTCCACCGCGTTGTGGGGGAAGAACTCCCGGAACTCGCTGCAGAGCTGGGCGGCCAGCGTCTTATTATGGGCCAGTACCAGCGTGGGCCGCTGGGTGGCTTCGATGACCTTGGCCATAGTATAGGTCTTGCCCGATCCGGTAACGCCCAGCAGGGTCTGCTCGTCCAGACCCATCTCCACGCCCTGAGCCAGAGCGGCAATGGCCTGAGGCTGATCGCCGGAGGGGGAATATTCACTTACCACCTGAAACTGCGCCATCTGCCTGACCTCCTGTCTCTGTCCTGCGTCTACAAAAAACAATACCCCCGGGGACCGGATTGCGCCGATCCCCTGAGGGTATCATAACAGAACAAATGTTCGATGTCAATTCTCTCCGGAGCCATTTTCCATCAGTCCCGACTGGGCCATGGAGAGGTAATCGTCGTCGGCAAAGACCAGATGGTCAGTCAGCCGGATATGGAGCATTTCCAACGTCATTCTGAGGCGCTGGGTGGCCCAGATATCCTCGTCAGAGGGAACAGCCAAACCGCTCACATGGCAGTGGGCCAGAAAGACCTGGCTGGCTCTGCGCCGGAGGGCGGTCTGAACGATCCGCCGCTGGTCCAGCAGAACGGCGTCGGCCGAGCCGCTGGAGATTGTGTCGATGGCCAGCATCCGGCCCTTGGCGTCCACACTGAGCAGGTAGACCTTCTCGTTCTGGGCGCCCACAAAGCAGCCCCGAAGCAGCTCACCGGCGTCCTCTACCGAGTTGACCGCCACTCCGGGGGCGGCCGTTGCCTGCTGATAGCGGGACATGACCTCGGTAAAGAGCTTAAAGAGGGTGGCCGTATGGTCGGTGACGCCGACAATCTCCTTGAGTTCATCGGGATTGGCGTCCAGAACCGCCTTCAGATTCCCGAAGCGGTTGATCAGCCGGTGGGCAAGCGGATTCACATCCCCCTGAGGCCGGGAGTAGAAGAGAATGAGCTCCAGCAGCTGGTGGTCCTCCAGAGCGGCGGCGCCATGCTCCAGAAAGCGGCGCTTGACCCGCTCCCGGTGTCCGCTGTGGATATTGGTCTCCCGCTTTTCCTCCTTTTGGCCGCCTTCGTCCTCCGGAGTCCGGTCAGGCCGCGCCTCAGAGGCGGGAACTGTCTGATCAGCGGGCACCATAGGTGGCAAGATAAGCTTCCATCTTGGCCTTCATCTCATCGTCGATATAGACCTTGCCGTCGATGGGGTTATTGTGGAGGAAGGCAATTACTTCCTTGACGGTGACAATGGGATAGACGGCAATACCGTAATCCTGACGCAGCTCGTCCAGAGTAGAGCAGTCACGGGTGCCTCGCTCCATCCGGTCCACGGAGACGAAGAGGGCCTTCATATTTACCTTGGCCACGTGCTCAAAGAGGGCGATAGACTCCCGAACGGCGGTGCCGGCGGTGACGACGTCCTCGATAATGGCGATATCGTCTCCGTCCTGAGGCTTATAGCCTACCATGGAGCCGCCTTCACCGTGGTCCTTGGCCTCTTTGCGGTTAAAGCAGTAGGGCAGATCCCGGCCATAGTTGCGGTAGAGGGAGGCAGCGGCGGTAACAGCCAGAGGAATGCCCTTATAGGCAGGGCCGAACAGGGCGGTAATACCCTCGGGGAGATTGTCCTGAATGCAGGCGGCATAGTAATCGCCCAGCTGGGCAGCCTGAGCGCCGGTCTTATAGTTGCCGGTATTGACAAAGTAAGGAGTCTTCCGTCCGCTCTTGGTCGTAAAGTCACCGAAAGTCAGAACGCCGGAACGTACCATAAAGGTAATAAATTCTTCTTTATAGGTCATAAAAGAGTCCTCCTGTAGGCAATTTTTCTGAATCAGTTTATTATATCAGACCGGGAAAGGAAAGACAAGAATTCTCTGCCAAATTCCGCCCAAGTTACCGTCAGCGGGGTTGACAAAGATACTTAAAAGGCATACTATTATATAAGTAAATGTAAATACGATCCGGTAGGTAAGGCTACCACAAGGATATGGGTTGCTGCCGCAAAGTCGTGGAGACACGATCCGTTGGTCTGAGCAGGTGATATCGAACCCTTAAGGTATCATCTAACGCAACTTCACCGCCTTGTGATGCTAAAGCTTGAACGGTGGGAAGGTCTCTCCCGACAGGGAGAGGCACGTTTTGGTGTACACCTGATGCCGGATGGTATTGGGTGTTTTTATGTTTTATCTGGCGTTTGCCGCAGAAAGGGGTGACGGAAGATGGCTGATTTCGAGAAGAAGATGGCGAAACTGGTCAACATCATCGGAGGACTGCTGGAACGAAAACAGTATGCCCAGCTCAAGGGCCTGCTGCTGCCTATGGAGTCAGCAGATATCGCCCTGCTGATGGATGAGCTTCCGGGAACCAGCATCCCTATCCTCTTCCGCCTTCTGCCCAAGGAGCTGGCAGCCGAGGTATTTGTCGAGCTGGAGCCGGAGCATCAGGAGCAGCTGATCAAGGGCTTTACCAACGCCGAGCTGAAAGAGGTGCTGGATGAGCTGTATCTGGACGACGCGGTGGATATTATCGAGGAGATGCCGGCCAATGTGGTCCGGCGTATTCTGGCCCATTCCGAGCCCGAAATGAGAAAGAGCATCAACGAGATGCTCAAGTATCCCGAGGACTCGGCCGGCTCCATTATGACCACCGAGTTCATCGACCTGAAGCGGGATATGACGGTTGAGGACTGCTTTAAGCGGATTCGCCGAAACGCCAGCGACGTGGAGACCATCAACGTCTGCTATGTGGTGGACAAGAACCGGACACTGCTGGGCTATGTGACTATCCGGGATCTGTTTCTGGCCGACTACGAGGACGAGATCGGTCAGATCATGGATACCAATCTGATCTCCGCCTCCACCCTGGATGACCAGGAGTCGGTCGCCGAGCGGTTTGGCCGGTACGACTTTCTGGCCATGCCCGTCGTGGATACGGAAGGCCGTCTGGTGGGCATTATTACCGCCGACGACGTCATGGACGTTATTCAGGAAGAGGCTACCGAGGACATGGAGAAGATGGCCGCTATGCTGCCCTCTGACAAACCCTATCTTCGCGCCAGTATCTGGGAGACCTGGAAGAGCCGTATCCCCTGGCTGATGCTGCTGATGCTGTCGGCCACCTTTACCAGTCTGATTATCACCAGATTTGAAAGCGCGCTGGCCTCCTGCATGATCCTGACCTCCTTTATCACTATGCTCAGCGGTACCGGCGGCAACTCGGGCTCTCAGACCTCGGTGGCTGTCATTCGTGCCCTCTCCCTGCGTGAGATCCGGTTCAGCGATATTCTGGTGGTCATCTGGAAGGAGATCCGGGTAGCTGTGGTCTGCGGCCTCTCGCTGGCTGTGGTCAACTTCGGCAAGATGATGCTGGTTGACCGGATGCTCTTTGGCAATCCGGCTGTCACTCCGCTGGTGGCCGGCGTGGTCTGCTGCACTCTGTTCTTTACCGTAGTCTGCGCCAAAACGGTGGGCGCCGTTCTGCCCATGCTGGCAGATAGACTGGGTCTGGACCCGGCTGTTATGGCGAGCCCGTTCATTACCACCATTGTGGACGCACTGTCCCTGCTGATCTACTTTGGCGTGGCTTCCGCGCTCATCGTCTGAAGCGTCCCCCCAAAAACAAATGCCGCCGGCTGATGCCGGCGGCTCTTTTTGTCTCGTTTTCAGTTGTCCGTCAGATCCGCTGCCCGGTACAGGCAGAGACGGCTCTCTGTCCGGTCCAGCAGGCCGGTCTTTTCATGAACGGCCAGAATACCGGCTACATCTTTGCCCACTACAACCTGACAGATCTGGTAGCCCTCTTCCAGTCCTGTCTCCAGCTCCAGCAGGGTTCCCTCCCGCAGCAGCAGACAGCTCCGGCTGCCCGGGTAGTAGAACAGGGGGAGCCGGTCTTCTCCATCCACCGAGTCGGCCAGTGTCAGTCCCTGACCCCGGCCAATGAGCCGGAAGGCATTCTCGCCCAGTCCCACCAGCAGGCCCTCGCCCTCCGCCGTCCGGAGATAAATGGCCTGCTCCAGCTCGGTCATCTCCACCACCTGCGCCACATCCTCAGCCAGCAGCGGCAGCAGCGCGGGCAGGGTATCCTCGCCGAATCCAAAGAGGGAAAACTCAGCCGTCTCCTCCACCGGAGCGGCGGCGACGGAGTGGGGATCATAGAACCGGGCCCAGTAGCCCTCCTCCTGCCGTCCGTAAAGGAGCAGTCCCTCCTCCTCTGCCAAGAGAGTCAGGTCTCCGGTCAGTTCCTCTTCGCTCTGCCAGACCTGAGCCGCCTCTCCGGCATCAGAGTCCACAGCCCAGAGGGCAACCGGCGTATCTCCGGTCTGAAGGGGGAGATAGAGCGTATCCTCCCATCTTCCGGCATTGCCTGCCAGACGGCTGCCCGCGGGCAGGCGGCCCAGCACCTGGCCTTCGCCGGTCATAAGATCCATCCGGCAGATCTGTCCCTCTTCCTCTTCCCGCAGGTCCGCAAAATACAGTCCTTCTCCATCCACGCCCAGCAGCTGCTTTTCCATCAGGTCGGTGGTCGTCAGAGCGGAAAAGGCCTCGCCGGGTGTGCCTGTCGGCCAGGCGAAACAGTCAATGGTCAGCCGGGAGAAAAGAGGGGTCAGGGACCAGAGAACGAAGGGAATAAAGAGAACAATCGAGACGGGAACTTTGTATCGGTTCAGCCATCGCAGAAAGGCCATGGCACATTCCTCCTTTGGAAACAGGGTCTTTGCTTATCCTCTGCCATTATAGCAGAAAAAGCAGCGGGAGGACAAGAGATGACAGGAAGGGCAGAAGGGTCATTTGAAAAAAAGTGTCATACTTTTCCGTAGCCGCCGGCCACCTCGGCCAGCTGAGCCTCCATGGCCTCCCGAACCCAGTCGGGACCCTGAATCACCACCGAGGCTCCCAGGCCGAAAAGCCAGCCGAAAAACTGGGGACTGACAGCCAGCTCCACCGAGCAGAGAAAGTGATCCGGTCCGTCGGGAATGAGAGCCACCTGATCGCCGAAGCGGTCGATGATCACGTCAGCCATCCGGTTTTCACAGCGGAGCCGGACCGCGGCCTCCTGACCCCGGAACATTCCGAAGTGGAGCCGGGCGTACCGGCCCAGATCAAAGGACTGGTAGACCTCCATACCCTCCCGGCGATGCTCGCTGCGCTGGATGGAGACCATCTTGTCCACCCGGTAGTGGCGAATCTGGTCGCTGGCCGGGTCATAGGCCACCAGATAGTAGTTCTCGTCGCTGCGCAGCAGGGCGTAGGGGCTGACCTGATAGACCTTTCCGTCGTGGCGCAGCACCTTCTGCCGGTCAGGAGCGTAGCGGAAGTACTGGAAGGTAATCTGCCGGTTCTCGCTGATGGCCTGATGGATGGCGTCGATGGTATAGTAGACACTCTCGTTCATGCTCTTGATCCGGCCGGCCACAAAGACCTGACGCTGGAGCTCTTGCCCCTGATGGCGGGAGGTCAGCTTTTCCAGCTTCTCAATGAGCTGGTTGCTCTTTTTGGCGGTAATAAACTTGGAGGACTGGACGGCATCCACCAGCAGCTTCAGCTCGGCCAGCTGGAACAGCCGCTCACCCAGAAAGTACCCCCGGGTCCGCTGAAGCTGGATATCGTAGTCCAGGCTCCGCAGCACCTCGATATCGTCATAGACGCTCTTGCGCTCGGCCGGGATTCCCTCGGCCTCCAGCAGCTGGATCAGCCGGGGAACGGCAATCGGATGCTCCTCGTCGCTCTGGCGAAAGAGAATCCCCAGCAGCTTAATCAGCTTGCCCTTCTGGCTGGATGATTTTGCCATAGTCACAGACCTCCTCAGGTTGGTTTTTTCCAGTATAACACAGCCAAAGTCCCAAAAAAAGGACTTTTCCCGTCCCCTCTTTCATTTTGTCAATCTTTTCGGCAAACTATCAACAATTTAACACCATTGCAGAGGAAAAATGGAAAATTTTCCGCAGAATTTGAATATTTCCTCTCGCTTTTCCTGATTCTCTCTGCTATAATGCAAAGGCGTGTGAACTATCACAAGAGAAAGGATTTGAAACAATGCAGAGAGAACGTTTGGGAAGCCGACTTGGCTTTATTCTGCTCAGCGCCGGCTGTGCCATTGGCGTGGGCAACGTATGGAAATTCCCCTGGATGACCGGACAGTATGGCGGCGGCGCCTTCGTGCTGTTTTATATTATCTTCCTGATCGCTCTGGGTGTGCCTGTTATGACCATGGAGTTTGCCATGGGCCGCGCCAGCCAGAAGAGCCCGGTTAAGCTCTATGACAAGCTGGAGCCCGCCGGCAGCAAGTGGCACGTTCACGGCTATCTGGCCATGATTGCCAACTATCTGCTGATGATGTTCTATACCACCGTAGCCGGCTGGATGCTCAACTACTTTGTGGGCATGGCTACCGGCCGCTTTGAGGGAGCGGATCCCACTCAGGTAGGCGTCCTCTTCGGTGAAATGATGGGCGATCCCGTGGCTCAGGTAGGCTTCATGATCCCCATCGTGGTGCTGGGCTTCTTTATCTGCGCTCAGGGCCTGCAGAACGGCCTGGAGCGGGTGACCAAGGTGATGATGATCGCCCTGCTGGTCATTATGGTAGCTCTGGCCATCAACAGCATTATGACCCCCGGCGGCGCCGAGGGCCTGAAGTTCTATCTGGTCCCCGACTTCGGCCGTCTGGCTGAAAACGGTGTAGTGGACGTGATGGTAGGCGCCATGAACCAGGCCTTCTTCACTCTGAGCCTGGGTATTGGCTCCATGGCCATCTTTGGCAGCTATATCGGCAAGGAGCGGGCCCTTATGGGTGAGGCCGTCAACGTGGCCGTTCTGGATACCTTTGTGGCTCTGACTGCCGGTCTGATCATCTTCCCCGCCTGCTTCGCCTACGGCGTCAGCCCTGACAGTGGTCCCAACCTGATCTTTGTCACCCTGCCCAACATCTTCAACAACATGGCTCTGGGCCGTCTCTGGGGCAGCCTGTTCTTCATCTTCATGACCTTCGCCGCTTTCTCCACCGTACTGGCCGTGTTTGAGAATATTATGGCTTGCTGCCAGGATCTCTTCGGCTGGAGCCGGAAAAAGGCCGCCTGGGTCAACTGCGCCGCTCTGATCGTCCTCTCCCTCCCCTGCGGACTGGGCTTCAACGTCCTCAGCGGCATCCAGCCTCTGGGCGCCGGCACCAGCTTCATGGATCTGGAGGACTTCCTGGTGTCCAACCTGCTGCTGCCCATCGGCAGTCTGATCTACGTTCTCTTCTGCACCTCCCGCTACGGCTGGGGTTGGGAGAAGTTCCGGGCAGAGGCCAACGAGGGCAAGGGTCTGAAGGTGGCCGAGTGGCTCCGTCCCTATGTGACCTACGTCCTGCCCGCCATCGTTCTGGTCATCTTCGTGGCCGGTCTGATCAGCTTCTTCAGCAAGTAAATCCCCATTCCAAATTTACAGAGCCCCGAAGCTACCGCTTCGGGGCTATTTTTGTCTATCCTGCTCTCCGGGAGGAGATTCCCGGTCTCCGGGATGGACGGGAGACAACATTGACGATATAATGAAGGCACATAACCAAACCGGGAAGGAGCGTGAGAGCCATGGAGAAGACCTTCGGCGCAAGGCTGAAAGCCTACCGGAAGGGGAGGAATATGACTCAGCAGGAGCTGGCTGACCTGCTGGGGGTGAGCAACAAGACGGTCTCCCGTTGGGAGAGCGACGGCGGCTACCCGGATGTCCCTCTGCTGGTGCCACTGGCAAAGGCGCTGGGAGTGACGACAGACGATCTGCTCAATGAGGAAAAGCCCATCCGTTCCCTGTCAAAGACCGATCTGCAGAGCCTGCTCTCCTTTGTATTTGTTCTGGGCGGCGGAGCGCTGTTTTATCTGCTCAACCAGTTCATGCCCATCCTTTTGTGCTATCTGGGCTATCTGGCCTGCATGGCCTATGGAGTCTACCTCCAACGATACTACAGCGATAAGAACCGCTGGTTCCGCATCGCCAACGGCGTGATGAACGCCTTTGTCAACGTCTCTCTGGTCTTGGAGACCGGATTACTGCTCCACGCCCTCCCCTTTACCCTGGTTACCGACGGCAGCAGCGCAGGCACCTTCGGAGCGGAGCTTCTCTACTGGTATCACAGCCACCTGCCCCTCTGCATTGGACTGGGCATAGCAGCGGCAGCGGGACTGACCGTTACCACCCTGCTGCTGGTAGAGCGGGTGGGGTTTGGCCGGGAGGCATTTGAAATCAGACCGCGTGTCCGGCGTCCATCCCTTTCGGCGCTGCTCCCCGCGCTCTGCAGCCTGCTGCTGGCCGCGTTCTGGCTTCTCTGGCTGCTGCCGGAAGAGACAGGGTTACCCAAAGCGCTGTTCCTAAATCAGGATAAGCTGTGGTTGGCGCTGGTTCTGGCGGCGTTCCTGCTGACCGGCGGGGTCTCGGCAAAAAAGAAAAGTCTCCGGGGCGGTCTGGGGACGCTGTTGCTGGCAGGAGAGGGGCTGCTGCTGCCTTATCTGACCACCGGTTGGTATCGATATTCCCTGACAGGGGTAGTCCACTTCGTTCAGGCCACAGCGGATCTGAGCCGCCGCTGGTCGGACCGGCCGGAGAAGTACATCCTGTTCCGCCGTCCGGAGGGAACGCTCTTTGCCGCCGCTCTGGCCGTTACCTTGCTCCTGCTGGCTATTGCCCTGGTTTCGTTCGGGAGACCGGAGCAATCGAAAGAAGACTAATTAAAAAAACGCGTGTGCCAAACAGCGGCACACGCGTTTTTCGCTTATTTCAGATTCTTACTGGTCCGATAGCTGATGGCTTCGGCCAGATGGTTGGGGGCAATGTCCTCGCTGCCGGCCAGATCGGCAATGGTCCGGGCCACCCGGAGGATCCGGTCATAGCTTCGGGCTGTAAGGCCCAGGCGCCGGTAGGCCTGCTCCATAATCTGTTCCGACCGGCTGTCCAGTCGGCACCAGCGGCGCAGCTCGCTCTGGCCCATGTGGGCGTTGCAGTCCACGTCGGTCCCGGCGTAGCGCCGGCGCTGGATCTCCCGGGCCTGTTCCACCCGGGCCTTGATCTGGGCAGAGGACTCCCCTTCCGTCCGGCTGCTCAGCTCCTGAAAGTTCAGAGCAGGCACATCCACCTGCAGGTCAATCCGATCCAGCAGGGGGCCGGAGAGCCGGGAGAGGTAGCGGCGCACCTCGGCGGTGGAGCACTTGCAGCGCCCACTGTCATAACCGTACCAGCCGCACTTGCAGGGATTCATGGCGCAGACCAGCATGAATCGGCTGGGGTAGACCACCGTTCCGGCCACCCGGGAGATCTGAACCTTACCGTCCTCCAGCGGCTGGCGGAGGACCTCCAGCGTGTCCCGGCTGAACTCGGGCATCTCGTCCAGAAAGAGGACGCCATGATGGGCCAGAGAGATCTCTCCCGGCCGAAGCTGACTGCCGCCGGAGAGAGCGGGAGCGGAGACGGTATGATGCGGGGAGCGGAAGGGCCGTTGGGTAGCCATGGGATAGTCGGGAGACAGCAGCCCGGCCACGCTCATGAGCTCAGTGACCTCCAGCGCCTCCTCCCGGGTCATGTCGGGCAGAATGGACGGGATCCGCTTTGCCAGCATGCTCTTGCCCGAGCCGGGAGGTCCCACCATCATCATATGGTGGCCGCCGGCGGCGGCGATCTCCGCTGCCCGCTTGGCCTGTTCCTGGCCTTTGATATCGGAAAAATCGGGGCCGGAACCCTTCTCCTCCCCGGGCTCCCACTTGGTCTCCGGCTTCAGAAGGCTCCGGCCGGCCAGATGGTCCACCAGCTCGTCCAGCTGATCCACACCGTAGACAGTAAGACCCTCGGCCAGCGTGGCCTCAGGGGCATTGGCCCGGGGCAGATAGAGCTCTCTGATTCCCACGCGCCGGGCTGCCAGCGCCATGGGCAGCACTCCTCGAACCGGGCGGAGCTGGCCGGACAGGGAGATCTCGCCCAGAAAAGCCTTGTCCTCCAGATCGGTCATGAGCTGGCCGCTGGCGGAAAGAATGCCCACCAGAATGGGCAGGTCGTAAACTGTGCCCTCCTTCCTCCGGTCGGCCGGGGCAAGATTGACGGTAATCCGTCCCACCGGAAAGACAAAGCCCCGGTTCCGGGCTGCCGAACGGACCCGGTCCCGGGCCTCCCGGACAGCCGCGTCGGGCAGACCCACCACCTCAAAACCGGGCATCCCCCGGCTGAGATCGCACTCCACCTTTACCTCGTATCCAGAGATCCCCTGCAATGCCAGTGAGCGCACGCTGACTACCATTTTCTCTCCTCCCCTTCCTGAAATTACATCCTTTTTCTAATCATAGCTGAAGGTTTCCCAAAATGCAACGCCGGAGATAAATTATGGTCTTTTTGTTGCGGTTAGCCTTATCTAACCCGCCATTTTGGCCTTTTTCAGGGCGAAAAGCACAAATTATCTGTTTACAAACTATCGAAGAACTGGTATGATTGCAATGTGAAATAGCGTGTCACGGAGGGTCTGTTCCGCCTCATCCTGTCTGCCGGTAAGGTATACAGGATGTCTCTTCATGTCTTGAGAGGGAGAACGCGGGCAGAACGGGCCGTTTGCGGGGCGCCGAAATAAGGAATCATCTTTTCAAGGAGGAGTCCAAATCATGGTTGTTAGAAAACAGAAGTCCATGGATGCTAACAACGCAGCCGCATGGGTATCCTATGCATTTACTGAAGTTGCTGGTATCTACCCCATCACCCCTTCCAGCCCCATGGCTGACTACGTCGATCAGTGGTCCGCTCAGGGTCAGAAGAACATCTTCGGCAACACCGTCAAGGTTATCGAGATGCAGTCCGAGGCTGGCGCCGCCGGTACCGTCCACGGCTCTCTGGCCGCCGGTGCTCTGACCACCACCTTCACCGCTTCTCAGGGCCTGCTGCTGATGATCCCCAACATGTACAAGATCGCCGGCGAGCTGCTGCCCGGCGTCCTCCATGTTGCCGCCCGTGCTCTGACCACCCACGCTCTGAACATCTTCGGCGATCACGAAGACGTTATGGCCTGCCGTCAGACCGGCTTTGCCATGCTGGCTGAGTCCAACCCCCAGGAAGTTATGGACCTGGCTCCTGTCGCTCACCTGGCCGCCATCGAGGGCCGCGTTCCCTTCCTGAACTTCTTCGACGGTTTCCGTACCTCCCACGACATCCAGAAGATCGCCATGTGGGATTACGAGGAAATCACGCTCTTGCCAATATACGACGGCTCGCAATGTTGTGCGAATTCGTTTTTCGTGAAGTCCTTGCTGAAG